>NZ_JAINDZ010000035.1 GCF_019802345.1 Methylosinus sp. Sm6
GTCGAGATGATCCTGCGCCTCGTCGATCAGGCGACAGGACCGATCCGCGCCGTCGAGAGCGAGCTGGAAAAGCTCGAGAAGATCGCCGCCCGCGTCGAGACGCATCGCGGCGCCGCCGGGGCCGGCGGCTGGGCCGAGCAAAGCGCGGCGGTCCGGCAGGCCACGGCCGAGATCGAGCGCCACGCGAAGGTCGCGGCGGCCGCCGCGCGGGCGCAGCCTCCGGCCATGACGCCGATCGCGGCGGTCGCGCATGCGGAGGCGTCGCGCGAGATCGCTCCGGCGCGCAAGGCGACCGAGATCGTCGAGCGGCCGACGCAGATCATCGAGCGCGCCGCGGCAGTCGCGCCGCCTGTGGCGCGGGCGGCCATCGCGCCGGAGACGGCGCCGATCCGCGCCGTCGAGAGCGAGATCGACAGGCTCGAAAAAGCTCGGGCGAGGGCCGAGGCGCAGCGGCTCGGCTACCGGACATCCGTCTGGCGCGACGAGAGCCAGGCGGTCCGCAAGGCGAGCGAGGATGTGGAGCGCCATGCGCAGACGGTGGCGCGCGCGGGCGCCGCGCAGGCGGAGGCGATGTCCGCCGCCACGGGCCCGATCCGCGCCGTCGAGAGCGAGCTCGACCGTATGGGGCGGACCGCCGCCACAGCGGCGCGCGCCGATGCGGGCATGGTGAAGGCGAGCGTCTGGATCGAGCAGCAACAGGCGATCCGCAGGACGCGAGAGGAAGCCGAGCGCTACGAAGAGACGATGGCGAAGGTCAACGCCGTGCAGTCGGCGGCAATATCGGCTGCGGCGGCGCGAGGCTTCGAGCGCGTCGGGTCAGCGGTTTTTCGAGCCAATCTGACGGCGCTTCAACATGCCGCAGAGTTCGAGCGCAGCGTCCAATCAATCGCGACCGGCGGCGGGATCATCGGTCAGGAAGCGGCGATCTCGAGAGCGGTGCTCGATGCGTCACGCGCTTCCGGCGTCAAATGGGCCGATATCGCACGAGGCGAAAGGCAGCTCGTCTCCCTCGGAGGCGGAGAATTCGTCGAGAAGCTGGCCCCCGTCCGAGACAGGATCGGCCGTCTCGTCAAAGCGTCGGAAGCCGAGCCGAGCGAACTCTACAACATGATGTTCCACTACATGGAGCTTGGAGGCATGAAAGCCGTCCAGGCCATGGAGGCTCTCGAGAAGAACTTCGTGCAAGGCCGCAGGGGCGCGTTCGAGCTGAAGGACCTCGCGCATGGCCTTCCGAGCCTCATCGCGCTCGGCCGGACCTATGGCCTGACGGGAGAGCAGCTCTCGACCGATCTGCCCGCCGTCCTGCAGATATTCCGCAAGGTCACAGGAACCGCTTACGAGGCCGACACGCGGCTCCGGCATGTGATGACGAAGCTGACGGACCCGAGCGAAGCCGAGAAGATACGCGATAGCCTGCACGTGGACGTTTATAAGACCCGCGAAAAGGCGTTGAAGGCGGGACAGGACCCCTTGTTCGCCACGCTCGACGCGATCTCGGATCGGCTTCAAAAGGCTGGCGGCGGAGCTGGAAAGCTCAATCACGAGACACATACGGTCGACGGCGTCGATGTCCGTAAGCTGGGCGAGATCGCCAGGGACTATTATTTCCGAGCGGGTATCGAAGCCTATGCATCGATGCGCGGCCAGCTCAAAGACTTCATGCCGAGCGCCCTCGAGGCGATGCAGGAGACGCGGCAAGCCTTCGACGCCAATATGTCGACGACCACGGCGGCGGCCGAGCGGCTGTCGAATGCGTTCGAGGAATTACGGATCAAGGTTGGAGCCGCGTTCCTTCCCTACGAAAAGGCGGCCTACAACACGGCCGCGGACCGCGTTTTTCAGCTCGGCGACTTCGCCGAGAAGCATCCCTGGGCAATCGCCGCGGGTTCGGCGGCCAGCGCGGTGGCGCTGTGGGGCGCGGCGGGAGTGCTGGCGCGTCGCGCTCTGGTGACCGTCGGGAATTCGGTTGGCGAAGGCCTCGCCCGCGCACGAGGGGAGGCGGTGGAGCCGGTGGCCAAGGGGCCGGGCTTCGTCCGCCAGTCGCTCGGCTCCGTATCGAAGCTGATCGGCAAGCCGAGCGATTTCGCCACGGAATTCGTGCGCGGGGCCGGCGGTCCCGAGCGCGTGCTCGAGATCGCCCGCCCCATCGGCGCGACGATCCGCAATGGCCTCATCACCGGCGCGTTGCAATGGGCCGGGCAATGGGCGCTGGGGAGATTTGAGGAGAAGGCGTTCGGCTGGACGCCGGAAATCCTCGCGGGGAAGGAGGCCGAGATCGCGCGGCGGTCTCATGAATGGTGGCGCTCGATCGGCGTCGATATGCCGTGGTGGGAAAAAGCGGAGCCCGCCTCGGCGGCATTCGCGCGCATGCGGAACCAGCACGCCTATGCGCTGCCGCCGGATTTTCAGCGGCCGATCGTCGAGGGCGCTCCGGCTCGGCAGCTCGAGCCGCTGGACCATGGCAAGAAGGGGCGGAAGCTCCCCTTCTTCGTGCGCCAGCCCGAGCCTCCGCCCATGGAGCTGGAGCCGATCGGCCCGCGCCTCGTCGTGCCGACCTTCGCTATGGCCGAGCGCGTGGCGCCGGACCGCCAGGCGGCGGCGCCGGAAGCCGCGACGCCGCATGTCGACACCAGCGAGATCGACGCCGCGAAGCAAAAGGCCAAGGCGGCGGGCGAGGAGATCAAGCAATCGCTCGATGTGACAGCCTCGCCGACGGTCGACGCCGGCTCGCTCGATTCCTTTCTGGCCAAGCTGCGCGAGGCGCGCTCGCTGCTCGGCCAGCTCGATCAATTGGGCGCGCATCTGCGGCGGCAGAGCTTTCAGCATCCGCTGCATGACGGGCCGGAGGCGCATTGATGGCGGCCGTGCTGATGGGCTGGGGACCGCATCGCTTCGAGGTCGGCCGCGCCGCCTTCGAGGAGCTGCGCCGGCGCGTTCATGCGCGCTGGGAAAAGCATGCGATCATCGGCCGGCGGCCGGCGGGCCAATATCTCGGTCCCGGCGAGGAGATCGTGAGCCTGCGCGGCACGATCTATCCGGTCGACCAGGGCGGCGGCGTGGAGCTGCTCATCGCCGCCATGCTCGCCGATTGCCGGGCCGGCGCGACGCACATCCTGCTCTCCGAATCGGGCGACATCGCCGGGCCGCACCGGCTGGAGGCGGCGCAGACGGTCGAGAGCTTCCATCTGCCGGACGGGACGCCGCAAAAGCTCGTCTACGATCTCGATTTTGCTGTGCATGACGATGGCTTCGGCCAGATTTGGAGCCTATGGCCGTGAGGACTTACGTGACCAGCCGCGGCGACATGGTCGACGCGATCGCGGCGCGCGCCTATGGCGACGAGCATATCGGCGCGGCCGAGGCGATCCTCGCCGCCAATCCGGGCCTCGCCGAGCACGGGCCGATCCTGCCTGAAAATCTCACCATCCTGCTGCCCGATCTCGCCCGCCCGCGGCCGCAGATCGCCACCGTGGATCTGTGGTCGTGACGCCGATCGTCGACGTCTCGCTCGACGGCGCGCCGGTCGCGCTGATCGGCAAGCGGGCGCTCTCCGGCCAGATCGTCGAGAGCGATGGCGAGCGCGCGGATACGCTGCATCTCGAGATCAGCAATTACGACGGGCGGATCGCCAAGCCCGCGACCGGCCAGAAGGTCCTGGTGGCGGTCGGATGGGAGGAGGCGGGCCCCGCCAAGATCGGCGAATTCGTCATCACCGAGGTGACCAAGACCGGGCCGCGCGCCGAGCTGCATCTGACCGGCGATTCGGCGGATTTGAAAAAGACTTTGAAGGGCCAAAAAACGCGCTCCTGGAAGGCTCCGAAGACGCTCGGCGACGTGCTGAAGGAGGTCGCCTCGGACAATGGGCTGCAGGCGGCGGTTCACGATTCCCTGGGCTCGATCAAGATCGAGAAGCTGATCGCGCAGACGGGCGAGTCGGATATGCATCTGGTGATGCGGCTCGCGCGCCAATATGGCGCGCTGGCGAAGTTTCAGGGCGGCCGGCTGATCTTCCTGCCGCGCGGCGCGGGACTCACGGCCTCGGGAGGCCAGGCGGGCCGCGTGACGATCACGCCCAATGACACCGAGGGGTTCACCTTCACGACGCGCGATCGCCAGCGCCGCGCCAAATGCAAGGCGGTCCATTACGATCGAAAGACGGGCAAGCGCGAGGAGATCGGCAGCGAGGCCGGCGAGGCGGGCGACGGCGCGCCCGACTATGTGCATCCGCATGTGTTCGGGACGCAGCTCGAGGCCAAGCATCACGCGGCCTCGCGCAAGGGCAAGTTCGATCGCGACTGCCGGCCGTTCCACGTCACTCTGGCGCCGGGACAGGTCGGCGTCGGCCCCGGCGGCGTCGTGACGACGCTGGGCTTCGGCGACGACGATGATCGCGATTGGATCGTCAAGAGCCGGGTTTTCGGGTTCTCGAGCGCCGGCCTGGTGGTGCGGCTCGCCTGCGAGCCGAAGGAGGAGTGAGCCGACCCGAGGTGGCGGGGCCGTATATCCTGTATGGTAAGCCAGTCCGCAGCCGCTGTCTTCGCTCTCGACTGACGCCTTTTTTCTGTTGCGCGCCAACACCAACGGTGTATAGTCATCGCATCGCGGACGGATAGCCGACCGCAAGAGGGATGGAGCCCTGAGATGATCACAGACCCTGATCACGAGGTCCGCTTGTACGAGGCAATGGCCGCCGACCTGCGCGACGCCAAAGCAATGATCCCGCATATCCGAGAGATCGAGGCCCGACTCGGCGAGGCCAAGCGCAAGCGGACGGCGCCGCTTCTTCTCGGCCGGGCGACGCCAGAGGAGGCCGTCTTTTCAGCCGCCCTCCGTGGAGCCGTGCAGCATTTTTGCGTGACCGTGGCGTCGATCTATCTCTCTGGTATCGACGCGTATCACGATGCAGATGCGCTGATCGACGCAGACGCCACCGCAGCCGCCGTGAGAGAGGCGGCTCACATCGGTGTCGTGAGCGCCCTCGAGGAGGGGATCGACATCTTTCTCGCCCTCCCGCCGGGCCAGCGCTACGCTGCCTGTTTTACGTCCTATGCCGGGCGGTGCTTTTCGCATCTCGGATGCTTGCGTCATACAGCCCGCGGGCTCCAGTCGCTGGACGACGCGCTCTAATGCCGGGGCGGCCATGACACCTTTCGCATCTCTCTGTGGCCTTGCCGGGCTCTCGCTGGGCGAAGCGTCCGACATGCTGGACATCGGCCGGCAGCAGGCCAAGGACATGTCGTCTGGCCGCCGGAGTACGCCGATCGGGATCATCGCCGAGCTGATCGCGCTGATCCATCGGCAGGCGGCGCAGGCGGACGCGGAGGCGGAGAGCTCCGGGCTCGATGTGATCATCCTCGAAAAGCCCGCCGATGATGTCGAGGCCCGAGCGCTCGGCTGGCCCTGCGTCGGCGCCTGGAGCGCGATGGCGGCGCGAGTCATGGTCGCGACCGCGCTCCCGGTCGCGTTCGTGCCCTACGGCGCGGCCGCCGAGGCTGTCGAGGACGTGCCACTGCCTCGTCTCCGGTGAGGTCCGGGGCTGGGCGATTGGTGATCGGCTCTTGAAAGCCCGGGCCTGCCCGGATATCCCGGCTCACATTGATGCTGTATACAAGCTCTATGATGTTCGGGCCGCTGAGATCGAGGCGCTCGTGCGGATCGCGGCGGCGCAGGACGCGGCCGTGGCGCAGATGATCGAGCGGATCGACGCCGCTCGCGCGCAGGCGGCCGAGGATCAGGCGATCGAGATCGTGATGATCCAATATCGCCGCGACGAGGACATGCCACTCGATGGCGATTTCGAGCCCTCGCTGATTCCGACCGCCAGCGCGCAGCGGATGGTCCTGGCGCGGGTCAAGGCCGCGCGCCCGCTGAATGTGGCGCTCCTGCCCTTTGCCCCCACACATTATCGATCATGGCTCGGACTCCGAGCCGATACGCGCCAGGCGCGGGCCGAATGGGCCGCAGTCGCAATCGACGCGGAGCCGGGGACCCGACTCGGGGTCTCAATCGGACCAAAGGACATCGGATGGGCGCTGATGTCCGGGTTGCGCCGACGCACAGACGACGCTCCTATCGACGGCGGAGAGTCTCCACTGGATGTCGAGCGCCACTGACCCCGCCCGGCCGGCCCTGACAGCTGGCCCAGCGTCGGCGCATGGGGCGCGATGGCCGCCAGAGTCATCGTCGCCTCGCCTCACCCCGTCGCATTCCAGCCCTATGGAGCTACGGCGCGGGCATCAGCAGAGAGCCCATGAGGCAACAAAAAGGGGCCTTCAAGGCCCCTTTTTTTGCGCGCTGCGGATCGCAGCCTGTGCCAAATGATCTGTCGTGGAGTGCCATTTGATTTGGCGCGCTACACGTCAGGTCTGGCCAGGCCGCAGGCGGTAGAAGATATGATTGCCGATCTTGTCGGTCCGTTTCAGCGCCTTCGCCCAGCGCGGCTTGACGTAGTTCGCATGATAATGCGTCGAGCCGCCGACGTCGGAAATATAGGTCTCGCCCTTCATCACCTCGTCGGCGACGCGGGTCGCGGACGCCCAGGCCTCGGGCTCGGCGATGCGCAGCCTGCGGCCCTCGCAGGCGAAGGAGAATTGGCAGGCCTTGTAATGCGTGCGGTTCTGATAGACGACGCCGCACACGTTGGACGGATAGAGCCCGGAGGACACGCGGTTCAGCACCACTTGCGCGACCGCTGCCTGGCCGGTCTCGGGCTCGCTGCGCGCCTCGAAATAGACTGCCTCGGCGAGGCAGCGCTTTTCGCGCTCGAGCTTGGCGGGATCGATGAGCGAGGCGTAGTCGGGATGTCGCGCGCCCATGGGCGCCGCCGTCGCGTGGGAGAAGGAGGCGACCTCGACCGGCAGAGCCTCGCGCTGCGCCGGCGTCGAGGAGGCGAGGGCCGCCGCGCGGGGCGTCTGAGGGGTCGCGCCATGGGCGGCGCGGGCCTTGGTGGCCTCGTTGGAGACGACGCGCTGCGTCGTCGCCGTTCCGCGCTGCCGCGGCGAGGCCTCGCCGGCGCCGCGCTGCGTGGTCGGCGCGCCCCTGTCGCCGGCGTCCGCCGCGTCGAGCGCATCCTCGCCGGGCGCGAAGGCGGCGATGGTCGACTCGCCATCGGCCCCGGGCGCGAGCGCCACCGTTTCGCCGTTCCACGATTCGAAGGTCGGCCGCAGCGCGATCAGCGGATCGCCCTTGTGCCGGCGATCGACCTCGGGAAAATGCTGGACATTCTGCTTGAGCGCCACATGCGGCTCGCGCTCGTCGGGCGGCGCGTCGAGATCGTCGGCGTCGCCGACTTCGAGCCGGGCCGAGTGGACGCGGCCGTAGAGCGCCGAGCGGCTCCCCGCGCGAGCGGCGAAAGGCGAGAGGCTCCAGCCTTCGGCCGGCCTTTGGCCCGCATCGGCGGTGAAGGACACCAAGACACCCGCTCCGAGCCACCAAGGCGCGATCACGCCGATGGCCCAGCTCAAACCCGACCGACGACTCATACGCAGACCCCCGCGCGGCGTGTGGCGCGAGAGCCACGTCGCCGCCGAAACGCTCGACGAAAAACTTATCTCTTATCAGGCTTGCGGCTCCGTTACGGCCGCGCGCCGGCGAGCGTTTCAGAATGGATCATTCGCCGAGGAGATGGGCGACGATCTCGCGGGTGCGGGCGCCCCGCCTGTGCTCGAACAGAAAGACGCCTTGCCAGGTCCCGAGCGCGAGAGCGCCGCCGGACAGCGGAATGGAGAGCTGCGTCTGCGTCAGCGCCGCGCGAATATGCGCGGGCATGTCGTCCGCGCCTTCGCTGTCGTGCTCATAGAGCCCGGCGCCTTCGGGCGCCAAAGCGGAAAAAGCGCGCTCGAGATCGCGCAGCACGGCCGGATCGGCGTTCTCCTGAATGACCAGCGAGGCGGAGGTGTGCCGGCAAAAGAGGGTGAGCAGGCCGGTCGTCATGCGCTGCTCGCGCGCCCAGGCGGCGACTTGGCGCGTGACCTCGTAGAAGCCCTTGCCCCGCGTTTCGACGTGGAAGTGATGGAGGGCTTGGCGCATGGCGGCAATGTGAATGCTGGAGGGAAGCGTGTCCAGGCCGAATCGGCCAAAATTAAATCATATTAATTCGATCTAGTTAATTGACAAAGATACGCGGGTATTGTTACCTATTTACGCCTGAACATACGCTTAGAGCATACCTATGAAGTCGAGTTCCGTAATCGAGAAGTCTCCGTTTGCCGCCACCCTCCCGCGCCCTGCGAATAGCGGTCCGCGCCGTGTTTCTGTTTCGTTCGTGACGTCGCTCTCGCTTCTGTTCTGGACCGGAGCTGCCGTCGCGCAGCAGGCCGATGCGCCGTCTCGGCGAGGCGACGACGCCCTCCATCTCGGAGAGATTCAGGACGTGATCGTCACGACGGGCGTCCGCGGCGCCAAGCGCATCCTCGCCGACAGTGCGTCTCCGGTGGATATCGTCAGCGGTCAACAATTGCGGCTCAGCGGTCGCGCCGAGCTCAGCGAGGCGATCACCAAGCTGCTGCCCTCGTTCAATTTCGGCACCAATCAATCGGGCATAAACTCGATCGTGCGGCCGGTGACGAACCGCGGGCTCGGTCCCGCCTATACTCTGGTGCTCGTCAATGGCAAGAGGCGCCACAATGGCTCTCTGCTCACCAACGGAGGCGGCGACACCAGCGGAATCAACGCCGTCGATCTCGACATGATTCCGCTCAGCGCGGTCGATCACATCGAGGTGCTGAGGGACAGCGCCGCCGCGCAATATGGTTCGGACGCCGTGGCCGGCGTCGTCAATGTCGTGCTGAAATCCGCCGATCATGGCGTGCATCTCGGCGTGCTCGGCGGAGCGCTCGGCAGCGGAAAAGGCGATCTTTCGACCGTGCGTGGAGAGGCGGACGCCGGCTTCGAGCTTCCCGGCGGCGGCTTCGCGCATCTGAGCGCCGACATCCGCAAGCGTGGCATGGCGTGGTGGAACTTCCCGGCGACCAACGGGGTCATCTATTCGCCGGCCTCGGATCCGCGCAATGCGAGCTGGAATCGCGATGGCGCGCATAATGGCGATCCGCAGATCCGGGCTCTGAACTTCTCCTATAATGTGGAGAAGCCGCTCGAAGATGCGGCGAGCGTCTATTCCTACGCGACCTTCGGTCTGCGCAACACCGCCATCGGCAATAATTTTCGCCGTCCGAACGGGCTGGCGTCGATCGCCCAGATTTTTCCCGATGGCTATTATCCTCTGAACAATACGAGCGAGACCGATTTTCAGATCGTCGCCGGCGGCAAGGGCCGCGCTTTCGACTGGAGCTTCGATCTCAGCTCTTCCTACGGAATCAACCACAATCTCCAATACAGCGATCTGACGATCAATCCTTCTCTCGGCGCCGCGTCGCCGACGCGTTTCGACAATCTCGCGACCTATCAGTTCGAGCAATGGGTCAATAATCTCGACGTGACGCGCTCATTCGATCTCGGATTGACGAAGAAGCCGATCGAAGCCTCGCTCGGCGCCGAATATCGCATCGACAAATTCTCGACTTTCGCCGGCGATCCGCGCAGCTATATCAATGGCGGATATGTGTTCCAGGCAGGCGACCAGCCCGGGAATTCCAATATCGGCAAGCCCGCCTCGGTCGGCGCCCAGGCGGGCGTGACGTTGACGCCGGCCGATGCGGTCGTGCTCACGCGCGACAGCGTCGCCGGCTATGGCGAGATCGGCGTCTATCCGATCGAAAATTGGTTCGTCAATGCGTCGGTGCGCGGCGAGCACTATAGCGACAGTTCCGGGAATACGGTCAGCGGCAAGATCAATTCCCGCTACGACATCACGCCCGAGATCGCGGTCCGCGGCACGGTCGGAACCGGGTTTCGGGCGCCGTCGCTGACGCAGATCGGCTATGCGCAAACCGACAATCGGACCAATATCAACGCCGCCGGCGTCGTCGTGCCGAGCCTCTCCAAGCTCGCGCGCAATAATTCAGCGCTGGCGCATGCGCTCGGCGCCCAGGATTTGAAGCCCGAGCATTCGGAGAATGTCAGCCTCGGCGTCGTGCTGCAGCCGTGGCGCAATGTCAGCGTCACGGTCGACGGATATCGCATCGGCATCAAGGATCGCATCATTCGGACAGGCTATCTCTACGGGCCTGCGGTCACGCCGATCCTGGTCGCCAATGGGCTGACCGGCACGGAATGGCTGCAATATTTCGCAAACGGCGCCGACACGCGGACGACCGGCGTCGATCTCGTCGCCGACGCGACGCAGGATTACGGAGACTTCGGCGTCGTTCGCTGGACCGCGGCCTTCAATTGGAACGAGACGGAGATCGTCGGCGTCAAGTCGGCTCCGGCGGTGTTGAGCTCTCTCGGAGCCAATCCGGGCGGCAGCCTCGTGTGGTTTCCACGCAGCAGCCGAGGCGATCTCACCGTCGCCAATCCGCACACCAAGCTCATTCTCGCCGCACGCTGGCTGATCTCGGATTTCGAGATCAATGCGAGGACGACGCGCTATGGCGAATATGTCTGGCAACGGACGGAAAATCCCGCGCAGGATGTGTCGTTCGGCGCGAAATGGATCACGGATCTCGATGTGACCTATGAATTTCTGCCCGGCCTCAAAGGCACGCTCGGCGCGACCAACCTATTCGACGTGCGGCCGGACAAGAATGGTCCCGGCGATCCCAACACGGGCGCGTCCACTTTCTCCTACGGGCCGGCGCCTTTCGCTCCGAGCGGCGGTTTCTATTACGCCAAGCTCACCTACGATATTTTTTGAGGGGCTGCCGAAGCGCAGCGGCGGATCGAGCAGGCGGATAGTGACCGGCAGGCCCGCCATGATCTCGAGCACGTCCTGAAATTCCTCGCGCTGCATGGGCGGCAGCGCGGCGAAGGCGCGTTCAGGATCGCGCACAAGGTGATGAGGCCGGTCGTCATGCGCTGCTCGTGCGCCAAGGCGGAGACTTGGCGGGTGATCTCGTAAAAGCCCCGGCCTCGCGTTTCGACGCGGAAGTGATGGATCGCCTGGCGCATGGTCGGAAAGTGCGGGCGAAGGGCCGCATTGTCCAGCCGGACGTCCGCGCGGCGCCGCAGGGTAATCGGGTGAAGGACGACAGCTCCATGATCCTCATCCTGAGGAGCCCGCGAAGCGGGCGTCTCGAAGGATGGCAATGGGAAGAATCCTTTGGTTGTGCCCCGCGGCCGTCCTTCGAGACGCCGCCTGCGGCGGCTCCTCAGGACGAGGGTTGGGGATTTTATCCTTCACCCGATCCCCCTGCGCGGCGCGGTCTTCGGCTTGACGATCGCCGCGGGCGTCTCGAATATGAGGCCTTGCCATCGATATTGAAAGGGGAGAGACGGCGATGCCGGATGATCCGATTTTGGCGATCGACGATCCGCGCTTGAAGCAGACATCCGAACGGGTCGAACGCATAGACGACGGGCTGCGCGCGCTCGGAGGCGAAATGTTTTCCGTCATGGATATGGCGAATGGCGCCGGCCTTTCGGCGATACAGATCGGCGCGCCGCTGCGCGTCGTCGTGACCGACACGCCCGATCGGAATGGGGCGCGTCGCCGAATGGCGCTCCTCAATCCGGAAATCGTCGAGGTCTCGGCGCAGACGCGCATCGAGGAGGAGGGGTGCCTCTCCATGCCCGGCTATGGCCTTCCGGTCGAACGCGCCGCGCGCGTGCGGGTGCGGTTCATGGATATGGACGGCGACAGGAGGGAGATCGAGGCCGACGGCGTTTTCTCGGTCTGCCTGCAGCATGAAATCGATCATTTGAACGGCCGGCTCTTCACCGATCGCGTCTCGAAGCTTCGTCGTGATCGCGCCGCCGCTTATTTCGCCAAGGTGCGCCGCCGTCACGCGCTCGCCTCCTGACGCGGCCGATCGGGGGGCGCTTCACGCCGTGCTCGTCGCCGCCTTGCCCAGCGCCGCCTGCGCGGCGGCGAGGCGCGCGATCGGCACGCGGAAGGGGGAGCAAGAGATGTAGTCGAGCCCGACGCTCTCGAAAAATGCGATCGAGGCCGGATCGCCGCCATGCTCGCCGCAGATGCCGAGCTTGATGCCCGGCCGCGCGGCGCGGGCGCGCGTCGCGGCGAGGCGCACCAATTCGCCGACGCCCTCCTGGTCGATCGTCACGAAAGGATCGGCGGGAAGAATGCCCTTCTGCGAATAGATGCCGAGAAAGGCGCCGGCGTCGTCGCGCGAGACGCCGAGCGCGGTCTGGGTGAGGTCATTGGTGCCGAAGGAGAAAAATTCGGCCGTCTCGGCGATTTCGCCGGCGCGCAGGCAGGCGCGCGGCAGCTCGATCATCGTGCCGATCTGATAGCGCGGCGAGAGGCCGGTCTCCTGCGTCACCGCGGCGGCGGTCGCCGCCACTTGCGCGCGCACGAAATCGAGCTCCGGCCGTCCGAACACCAGCGGGACCATGATCTCGATCGTCGCGGAAACGCCGGTCGCAGCGGCCGCTGCGATGGCCGCCTCGAAGATGGCGCGCGCCTGCATTTCGACGATCTCGGGAAAGGCGATGGCGAGGCGCACGCCGCGAAAGCCGAGCATCGGATTGAACTCGGAGAGCTCGCGCGCCCGTTGGCGCAGCTTGGCCGGGTCCGCGCCCATGGCGCGGGCGACCTCGGCGATCTCCGCGTCCGAATGCGGCAGGAACTCGTGCAGCGGCGGATCGAGCAGGCGGATCGTCACCGGCAGGCCGGCCATGATCTCGAACAGCTCCTCGAAGTCCTCGCGCTGCATGGGCAGCAGCTTGGCGAGCGCGGCGCGCCGTCCCGCGGCGTCGTCGGCGAGGATCATCTCGCGCACGGCGACGATGCGCTCGCCCTCGAAGAACATATGCTCGGTGCGGGCGAGGCCGACGCCCTCCGCCCCGAAGCGACGCGCCGCGCGGGCGTCGGCGGGCGTTTCGGCGTTGGCGCGCACGCGCATGCGGCGGGCCGTGTCGGCCCAGTCCATCAGCACGGCGAATTCGCCAGTGACCTCGGGCTGATGCATTGTCACCGCGCCGGCGATGACATGGCCCCCCGAGCCGTCGATGGTGACGAGGTCGCCCTTGGCGAAGCGCCGGCCGGCGACGGAAAAGCTCTGGTCCTCATAGCTGACGCGGATGGCGCCGGCGCCGCAGACGCAGGGCTTGCCCATGCCGCGCGCCACCACCGCCGCATGCGAGGTCATGCCGCCGCGCGTCGTCAGAATGCCCTCGGCGGCGTGCATGCCGCCGATATCCTCCGGGCTCGTCTCGACGCGCACGAGGATCACCTTGCGGCCGGCTGCGGCGAGCTTTTCCGCCTCCTGCGCGTCGAAGACGATCTCGCCCGCCGCCGCGCCGGGCGAAGCGGGCAGGCCGCTCGCCAGAATGGGCGGCTTCGCGTCCGGGTCGATGGTCGGATGCAGCAATTGGTCGAGCGACAGCGGATCGACGCGCAGAATCGCCTCCTCGCGCGAGATCAGCCCCTCATCGGCCATGTCGACGGCGATCTTCAGCGCCGCCCGCGCGGTGCGCTTGCCGGCGCGGGTCTGCAGCATCCACAGCCGGCCGCGCTCGACCGTGAACTCCATGTCCTGCATGTCGCGGTAATGCGTCTCCAGCCGCTGCGCGACGGCGCGGAACTCGGCGAAGATCTGCGGCAGCGCCGTCTCCATCGACGGTCGCTCGGACCGGCCGGCGCGCCGCGCCGCCTCGGTGATCGACTGCGGCGTGCGAATGCCGGCGACGACATCTTCTCCCTGCGCGTTGATCAGGAACTCGCCGAACAGCTCGCGCGCGCCGGTCGACGGATTGCGGGTGAAGGCGACGCCGGTCGCGGACTGATCGTCCATATTGCCGAACACCATGGCCTGGACAGTGACGGCCGTGCCCCAATTTTCTGGAATATTGTGCAGCTGCCGGTAGATCGCCGCGCGCGTATTCATCCAAGACGAGAACACGGCGCCGATGGCGCCCCATAATTGCCGGCGCGAGTCCTGTGGGAAGGGGCGGGAAGTCGCTTTCTCGACAATGTCCTTGAAAGTTGCGACAATGGCACGCCAGTCCTCGGCCGAAAGCTCGGTGTCGAGCGCATAGCCCTTGCCGGCCTTGTAATGCTCGAGCGCATCCTCGAACTCGTGATGCCCGAGGCCGAGCACCACCGTCGAATACATCTCGATGAAACGGCGATAGGAATCATAGGCGAAGCGCTCGTTGCGGGCGATTTTCGCCAGCGCCTCCACGGTCTCGTCGTTGAGCCCGAGATTGAGCACCGTGTCCATCATGCCGGGCATGGAGGCGCGGGCGCCCGAGCGCACCGAGACGAGCAGCGGCCAATTGGTCTCGCCGAAGGCGTGTCCGGCGATCTCGGCGAGCCGGGTCAGCGCGGCCTCGACCTGCGGCTCGAGGTCCGCCGGATAGGTCTTTCCATTCGCGTAGAAATGCGAACACACCTCGGTGGTGATGGTGAAGCCGGGCGGCACAGGCAGGCCGAGAGCGGCCATTTCGGCGAGATTGGCGCCCTTGCCGCCGAGGAGGTCCCGTTGGGCGGCGGAGCCGTCCGCGGTTCCCGCGCCGAAATGATAGACCCATTTGGTCATCGCATCGCTTTCCGAGGCGCCTTTGTGCAGCGCACTCCTGTCGCCGCTTTATACAAGAACCGGACCGCCGGCGGCGTGAAGACCGGAAACGCCCGAGCCGTCGACGACATGTTGCATATAGGAGCTTAAGCGTTCGATGGCGCTGCAGGAAGAGGCGAGGCCGGATCGGCGCGCGTCAAGGATAATATGAAGGGGCGGACGCATGCGCCCTCCGTCTGGCGCTTCAACGGCGCTGCAGCAGCAGTCAAAGATTTTGGCCGCCAAAATACGCGAGCGCGCGGGACCGAGGGCTTTCAGGCTCGCGCTCTCGGGGACGTTACCGCGCCTCGAAATCCTGGCGCCAATCGGGTCGGGCCCCGGCGCGGGCGGCGATCGCCGGCGACGCGTCCTCCGCCGCCTGTCGAATCTTGGCGGCGATGGAGGGCTGGCCGCGGTAGAATTCGTCGCGAATGGCGATTACGGCCGGCGTCGAGATCGAGCGGAGCGCGCTGAACCAGCCCGACTCGATCGTCGCCGTGGCGTAGAGGGCGCGGCCGTTGAATCGCTGCCCCGAAAGGCGTTCGCCGGGGCGGAAGTCGACGAATTTGAACACGCGCTGCCTGGTCTTCGGATCGACGGTCTCGCGCACCTCCTGCAGCAGCGGCGAGTGCGGCCCGTCCATGACGAAGAAGGCGTCGATCTGCCGGTCGCGCAGCTTGTTGAGCGCGGTCGCCGATCCGTCCGGCTGAATGTCGATGAGGAGCTTCCACTCCGGCTGGCTGGCGAGGACGCTGCGCAGGGTGAGCTCGCCGCCCGAGCCTGCGCCGCCGGCGGCGACGCGCAGAACGCTTCCAGACTTCAGATTATCGACGAGATCGGCGAATTTGCTCTCCCGCGTCTCGGCGCGGACGACCATGAAGCCTTCGTAAGGATAGAGTGGCGCGCCGAGCTGGACGAGCTTGCCGGCGCAATCGGGCTTGGCCACGCGGGCGGCGAGGACGTCGGCCTGAACCACGGCGATATTCACGTCTCCCTCGCAGAGGCCGTTGACCGATTCGATGCTGCCCTTCGACTCGAGCGGCTTCAGCCGTACGCCCTGGGAGATCGTCTTGGAGTTGATCTCCGGCGCGACGATGGCGCAATTCTCCTTGTCGAGCTTGCCGCAGGCGATCTCGATCTCGACCGTCTCGACCTTTTCCTTGGCGGCGCGGCGCTCGGACAGAGATTCCGCCGGGACCTCGGTCGAGGCGGCGACGAGCGTCAGGGCGAGGGCGGCTCGAAGGACCGAGTGCATCGCAAGGCTCCGATGTTCCGATAGGCTCCGCGAGCCGGCGCGCCGGCAGCGCGATCTCGACTTTTCTCCATTTTTCGTGACGGGAATGCGACAGAGGCCGCGAGCCGGATGGCGGCGAGGGTTAATCACCCCTTAACCCCGCTTTCCTAGGCTCGGAACCGACATCCGGCGGAGGCTCGGGTCGCAAGCCGCCTCGCTGTCGTTTCGCAGACCATCGGGCCTCTCCTCATGCCGCGCAGCAACGCTCTTCGCCGAGTTCCAGAGCCCGTCCGCGAATTCGTCGCGCGGCGGGCGGCGGAGCTCTCGGGCGCCGCTCTGCTCGCCGGCTCGCTGGCGGCCGTCCTGGCGCTCGTCTCCTGGTCGGCGCGCGATCCTTCGCTCAACCATGCGACGAGCGGCAAGGTGCGCAATCTGCTCGGCTCGGGCGGGGCGATCGTCGCCGATATCTCGATGCAGATGCTCGGCGTCGCCACCATCGCCGCCGTGCTGCCGCTCGCTCTGCTCGGCGCGCGCCTGCTCACTCAACGGGCCGTCCACCGCCCGCTGCTGCGATGCGGCCTGTGGATCGTCGGAACGCTCGCCGCGGCGGCGATCGGCTCATTATTGCCGGTCACCGACCGCTGGCCGTTGCCGACCGGCCTCGGCGGCGTGCTCGGCGATGCGCTTTTGTCGCTGCCTCGCCGCTACGCCGGCGAATCGAGCGCCGTCATGGCGGTCGTGGCGGCGCTCGCCGTCATTCTCGCCATCGTCTCGCTCACCGGCGCGGCCGGATTCGGCCTGGAGACGCGACCGGAAGGCGCCCATGACGAGATCTATGAGAGCGAAAGGGCGAGCGAAGAGGACACGGACGAGGAGCCTGGCTTCGCGCTGGTCTCGCTCGGCGCGCTGATCCATGTCGCGCTGACGGTGAAGACTTATGTGAGGCGGCGCCTCGCGCAGCTCTTCGCCCGCCGCCCGCCAGACGCGCTCGATCTCCCGGCCGGCCCGCCGCTGCTCGGCGCGCGGCGCGAGCCGGTGTTCGACTATTTCTCCTTCGCGCCGCCGCCGGCCCGCGCCCGCGCCGCGCCTCCCGCCGCCGCGCCCGCCGCCTATGACGACGACGCCCCGCCGCCCGCGACCGCGCGCGTGATGGAGCCGGCCGGCCCGCTGAAGCCGGGCAAGCGCGTGCTGCGCGAGCGGCAGCCCTCGCTGTTCGAGGGCAGGGGCGCGCAGCGCTACGAGCTGCCCGGCCTGCTGCTGCTGAGCGAGCCCAAGAAGCCGGCCGCCGCCGCCAAGGTCTCGCAGGACGCGCTGGAGCAGAACGCCCGCCTGCTGGAGGGCGTGCTCGAGGATTTCGGCGTCAAGGGCGAGATCATCAATGTGCGCCCCGGCCCGGTGGTCACGCTCTATGAGCTGGAGCCCGCGCCCGGCATCAAATCCTCGCGCGTGATCGGCCTCGCAGACGACATCGCCCGCTCCATGTCGGCGGTTTCCGCGCGCGTCGCGGTCGTCTCCGGACGCAACGCCATCGGCATCGAATTGCCGAACCATCGCCGCGAGACGGTTTTCCTGCGCGAGCTGCTCGCCTGCGAGGATTTCGACAAGACCAAGCATCGCTTGGCCATCGCGCTCGGCAAGACCATCGGCGGCGAGCCGGTGATCGTCGATCTCGCGAGAATGCCGCATCTCCTCGTCGCCGGCACCACCGGCTCCGGCAAATCCGTCGCCATCAACACCATGATCCTGTCGCTGCTCTACCGGATGAAGCCGGAAGAGTGCCGCCTCATCATGGTCGATCCCAAAATGCTGGAGCTCTCGGTCTACGACAACATCCCGCATCTGCTGACGCCCGTCGTCACCGATCCGAAGAAGGCGGTGGTGTCGCTGAAATGGGCGGTGCGCGAGATGGAGGACCGCTACAAGAAGATGTCCAAGCTCGGCGTGCGCAACATCGAGGGCTTCAACCAGCGCGTCGGCGAGGCGCAGGCCAAGGGCGAGATCATCACCCGCACCGTGCAGACCGGCTTCGACAAGGAGACCGGCGAGGCCGTCTTCGAGCATGAGGAGATGGATCTGCAGCCGCTGCCCTTCATCGTCGTGATCGTCGACGAGATGGCGGATCTGATGCTGGTCGCCGGCAAGGATATCGAGGGCGCGATCCAGCGCCTCGCGCAAATGGCGCGCGCGGCCGGCATTCACCTCATCATGGCGACGCAGCGTCCCTCGGTCGACGTCATCACCGGCACGATCAAGGCGAATTTTCCGACGCGCATCTCGTTCCAAGTCACCTCGAAGATCGACAGCCGCACCATTTTGGGCGAGCAGGGCGCCGAGCAGCTGCTCGGCCAGGGCGACATGCTCTACATGGCCGGCGGCGGCCGCATCGCGCGCGTGCATGGGCCGTTCGTGTCGGACGCGGAGGTCGAGCACATCGTCGCGCATCTGAAGACGCAAGGCCAGCCGCAATATCTCGACGCCATCACCACAGATGATGAAATGTCCGAGGACGTGGCGGAGGCCGCCGCGCCCGGCTCGATGGATGCGGAAGAGGCGGGCGATCTCTACGATCGCGCCGTGGCGATCGTGCTGCGCGACCGCAAATGCTCGACGAGCTACATCCAGCGGCGGCTTTCCATCGGCTACAACAAGGCGGCGTCGCTGGTGGAGCAGATGGAGCGCGAGGGCGTCGTCGGCCAAGCCAATCACGCGGGCAAGCGCGAGATATTGGTCGGCGGCGGCATCGACCGCGGGGCGTTCGACATAGAGGCGGCGGAGTAGGGGCGAGCACCTTCTCCCACGAGTGGGAGAAGGATGCGCGGGCGAGATTCGGCGATGCGCCGACGTCCCACGCCATTGCCTCATTCGAGCTGGAGTCTCTCACCACTATGACGGATATCGCGCGAGCCGCGCTCGCCTTCCTCTGCTTCTTCCTCCTCGCCTTCGCTTTCAGCGAGGATCGTGCGCGCATTCCCTGGCGCGTCGTGATCGGCGGGCTCGGCTTGCAATTCACCGCCGCCGCGATCCTGATCGGATTCCCTCCCGCACGCGCGATCGTCTTCGCCGCCAATGACGCCGCCCATGCGCTGCAGACGGCGACGGAGGCGGGCGCCAGCTTCGTGTTCGGCTATCTCGGCGGCGGCGCGCCGCCTTTCGAGGAGAAGAATGCGGGCGCGGGCTTCATTCTCGCTTTCAAGGCGCTGCCGATGATCCTGACGATCTCGGCGCTCGCCTCGCTGCTGTTCCATTGGGGGGCGCTGCAACGGATCGCGGGCGCTTTCGCCTTCCTGCTGCAACGCTCCATGGGCGTCTCCGGCCCGCTGGCGCTCGGCGCCGCGGTGCATATCTTCGTCGGCATGATCGAGGCGCCGCTGCTGATCCGCCCCTATCTCGCGCGCATGCAGCGCGGCGAATTGTTCGCGCTGATGAGCTGCGGCATGGCGGGCGTCGCCGGCACGGTGATGGTCGTCTATGCGGGATTTCTCGCGCCTTTCTTCCCCGACGCGCTCGGACATATTCTCGTCGCCTCGGTGATCGCGACGCCGGCCGCCATCGCGATCGCCGCGGTGATGACGCCCTGGGTTCCGGGCGAGAAGGAGCGCGCGCAGCTCAGTGTCGATCATCCGCCGACCGGCGCTTTCGATGCGATCGTCAAAGGCGTCGCCGACGGCGTCGGCCCGCTCGTCGGAGTCGTCAGCGTGCTGCTGACGACGATCGCGCTGGTGACGCTCGTCAATATGGCGCTCGCGCATCTGCCCGCCGTCGCCGGCGAGACGCCGAGCCTGCAATGGGCCTTCGCCTTTCTGTTTCGCCCGGTCGTCTGGCTGATCGGCGTCCCCTGGAGCGAGAGCGCGCCAGCCGCCGCGCTGATGGCGACGAAGACCGTGGTCAATGAATTCGTGGCCTATCGCGACATGAGCGCGATCGGGCCCGAGACGCTGTCGCCCAAGAGCCGGCTGATCCTCACTTATGCGATGTGCGGCTTCGCCAATTTCGGCAGCATGGGCATTTTGGTCGGCGGGCTGAATGTGATGCTGCCCGAGCGCCGCGCCGAGATCGCCCGCCTCGGCCTTCTCTCGATCGTCTCGGGCACGTTCGCGACGGCGATGAGCGGCTGCGTCGCAGGATTGCTGTTCGAGTTCGGGGCGATTCGCTTGCCGGGGTGACGCGCGCGAGGCGCGTCGCCGCGCCGGGGGGCCGGGCTCGAGAGGCCTCGCTATCGATTGCATGAAGCCGCCCTGCGCGCGAGGTTTTCGAGCTCGATGACAGCTCGCCGGGTTGTCTTGGCAGGCGGGCGCTCTCGCGCATCTTCGACTTCGAGAATCTCTCGCGCTCCCTTCGCGCTTCGTCGCGCGGCGTTCCGTCGATTTCGTCGTCGACGGATAGGCTGTATAATGAAGCCGTCGCCGGGAGATTTTCATGAAATACGCATTTCCGATCATCCAGAGCCTGGACGATATCGAGCTCATCGAGACGCAGGGCTGATCCACGAGGCCTTCAAGCGTGGCGAGCGCGACAACCGCACGATCGTCTATGACTACGCTTATATGGACAACCATGTGTTTCCGGCGATCGGCGACTCGCCGTTCGCGTCGCTGGCGCGGGAGCTTCGCGGGCTCACATTTCATGCCGAAACGGGCGAGCTGCTGTCGCGCCCCTATCAGAAGTTCTTCAACGCGGGCGAGCGCGAGGAGACGCTCGCTATGAACCTCCCGCTCGCCGACAGCCATCTCGTGCTGGAGAAGCTCGACGGATCGATGATTCACGCCTTTGCGCAACCTGATGGCGCAATCACTTTCGCGACGCGATGGGGGGTGAGCAAGATCGCGCAACAGGCTCTCGCGTGGTACGAATCCGAGGACGGCGCGGGCGCGGGGCGCGCCGCGTTGCGCGATCTGATCGTCGCGGGCCTCACTCCGATCTTCGAATGGACATCGCCGGACAATATCGTCGTCGTCCGTCACGAGACGCCGAGCTTGACGTTGACCGGACTGCGCAGACGCGAAACCGGCGCTCTGATCGCTTATGACGATCTGGCGGCGCATGCGCGCCGGTTGCGCGTTCCGCTCGTTCGTGCTTTCGACCCCGTCGCCGATTGGGATTCCTTCGCCGCCGCAGCGATGGCCGAGACCGAGGGCGAAGGATATGTCGTGCGCTTCGCCGATGGCCATATGGTGAAGGTGAAGAACGCGCTCTATGCGCGCGTCCATAAATTCAAGGCATGTCTAGCGCAGCCGAAGGATGCGGCGGAAATCGTCGTCTCCGGTGCGGTCGACGACATGCTGCCCCATCTCTCCCTCGTCGAGCGTGGTCGGATCGAGGCGTATCGCGATCTTTTGCGCGGCCGCCTTCGCGCTTGGGCCGAGGTCGTGTCGGAAGCGGTGGAGCGGGCGCGGGGCGGAATCGAGATGGACGATCCGCGTGAACGCCAGAAAATATTCTGGATGAGTTACGCTTCTCCGCTCGGTCCTCTCCTGTCGACTTGCGCCGCCGACGCATGGCTCGGACGCCGGGATCCGTTGGAAGCCGTCGAAGCGCTGGTGTTGAAGAATGTCGCGTCGAATGCGCGCTTCGACCGGTTCGCCTCGGATCTTGGGCTTCCGACGCTCGAATTCGGGTTCGACAGCGACCAGTGACGCATCGTCGACTACGCCGCCTCCCCCACATCCACCACCACGCTCTCCTCTCCGAAATGCGCGGCGATCTCGAGCCGTCCGCCGAGCGCGGCCACAGAGCGCCGCAGATTGCTCGAGCGCATGTCGGCGCGCATCTCGAGTTTCGCGACGGCCGGCTGACCCATGGCGGCGCCGCCGCGACCTCCTCATTCGACTGTCGCTGACGCGAAGGCCGCCTTCTCCCGCCCAGCGGGAGAAGGACTCGCGCTGCGAGAGTCGGCAAGTCAGGCATCTCCCCCTTGTCCTCGCTGCCGGTCGATGGAATAGAGCGCTAGCGGGGCCATCCAACGGGGCCGCAGCGATATGAGGACCAAATGACAAACTCGACAAATTCACGCAAATTTTTCAAAGATATCAGCGCCCTGGCGGTCGACATCGACGAGAGCGTGGCCACGCTCCTCGCCGACATGTATTCGGCCGAGGAGTTCCTCGGAACGGAATCTCCCGCGCCGGTGAAAATCGACAAGCTGGCGAGAATAAGCATCGAGCAGGGCGCGGCGATCCGAAAGCTCATGCGCGACAATGGTGCGAGACGATCATTGGAAATCGGATTTGCTTACGGTTTTTCATCGGTATGGATGCTCGAGGCGCTCTCGGGGCGCGACGATGCGCTGCACGTCGCCGTCGACCCATTCGAAAAAAGCTGGTGGAGCGGAGTGGGATTGACCAACGTGAAACGGACGCGGGCGACCGGCAAGTTCGAGTTCATCGAAGAGTTCTCGATCCATGCCCTTTCCCGACTCATACGCTCGAAATCGGATTTCGATTTCATCTATATCGACGGGTGCCATCGCTTCGACGACATCATCATCGATTTTTATCTTTCGGATCAGCTCATTCCGGTTGGGGGCGTGATCGTTCTCGATGATATGTGGATGCCCTCGGTTCAAAAGGCGGTGAGTTTCATCGCCAATAATCGCTCCTATGACGAGATTGCTCAGCCCGTCGCGAATATCAAGGCTCTCAGGAAGACGGCGTCGGACACGCGCGAGTGGAACCATTTCGTCGCATTCTGACGAGCCGGCGTCAGAGCTTCGACTGCGCGCGGATCGCCGCGCTCTCGGCGCCGAGAGCGCGGCGGCACGCCCGGACCGTCGGCGCCCCTCCCGGCACTGTGGCGGACGCGTGACAGCCGCCCGATGCAACGAGGCCATGCGCGATCGGCCGCCGATGATGCAGTCACGGCCGTCTCGTGAAAAATCGCACATCATGCTCACGCGGCTATGCGCCAGCGCAGATTTCTCGCTATGCTTATCCGGAGCGGGTCGAGCGCGAGGCGCGCCGGTTCGACGTCGTGAACGACGCGGCGCCTGTGCCGCAGTCGGCTCTCTCGCGGGAGGGCGTTTTACGCCGCGTCGCGCTCGCTCTCAGACGCGCCGCCGAAATAATCGAGATAGCGCGCGTCGAGATCGGCGACCTTCACCACGACGAACACGTCGGTCGTGTTGAACTTGCGGTCGACCACCGCGCCGTCGCCGAATTTCGCGCCGACGCGCAGATAGCCCTTGATCAGCGGCGGCAGCGCGTTCATCGCCCTGCGCGCGTCGACCGCTTCCTTCGCCAGCATCGCCATCGGCACGTGCAGGTCGCGACGCGCGCTGACGCTCCAATCTTCCTCCGCGCTCGCATGATGGGAGAGGAAGCTCAATGCTGCGGCATGGGCGAGGGGATTGGCGCCCTCGAAGCTCGCGCAGCCGATCATCGCGTCGATGCGATGATGACGCACATAGGCCAATATGCCGCGCCAGAGCAGCTCGATCGTGCGCTTGCCGCGATATTGCTCGAGCACGCAGGAGCGTCCGAGCTCGAGGAAGCGCAGGCCCGGATGTTTCGCGAGCAGCGGCTCGAGATCATATTCGCTCGACGAATAGAAGCCGCCCTTCTTCTGCGCGACGTCGCTGCGCAGCAGGCGATAGGCGCCGACGACCTTGGGCTTGATCTTGCCGAAGCGGCTCTGCGCGGCGTGATCGATGACGATGAGGTGATCGCAGAATTTGTCGAAGCGATCGGCGTCGCGGCGGGTGATCGTCGCCTTCGCGTCGGGGATCGCGCCGCCTTTGCGGAAGAACACCTTGAAGCGCAGCCGCTGCGCCTTGCGGATCTCCTTCTTGCCGCAGGCGAGGCGCACCTCCAGCGTTCCGAGCCGCGCTAGCGGCCCGTCGAGCGCGCCGGCTTTCTTTTTGAATTTCAGCAGAGGAAAAGCGCCGGCGATAATCTTGCGGCCGGCGTCGGCGTCGATCGCCCACATATTTTTTTTCGTCCTCGCTCCTCGCGCGCTCGCCTCGTCGGGGAGCGTCGCTGGTCGAGGTTTTAGACCACGAGCGGGCGAAGCTTTTGTGACGGCGCGCGTTCCCGCGCGCCGTCGTTGGTCGTGACTACTGCGCCTGGGAGGTCGACTGATCCTGCCCGTTGATGAGCGGCGTGATGCGGCGCACCGTCACGCGGCGGTTCTCGCGCGAGGGGCCTTGAACCTCGACCTTCGGATATTGCTCGCCATATCCCTGGGTCGTCAGATTTTCCGCCGGCACGCCGAAGTCGCGCGTCAATATGGTCGCGACCGATTGCGCGCGATGGTCGGACAGCGACAGATTGTCGACATCCGAGCCGACCGCGTCGGTATGGCCCTCGATGAGATAGACCTCGCCCGGATTGCGGCGGATCGCCTGGTTCAGAGCCGCTGCGATCACCGAGAGCCGTTGCGCCTGATCGGGCGCGACGGTCCAGGAGCCCGTGTCGAAGGTGATCGTGTCGATGTCGACGCTGCGCGTGTAGGCGCGCAGGCTCGGGCTCGCGCGCACTTCATCCAGCGTGTAGCGGCGCGGCACCGGCGCGACCGGCGGGGCCGTCAGAGCCTCATAGACCACTTGCTCGTCCGCTGCGCCATAGTCGACGACATAGCGCTCGCGCGGGATCGCGACCGGGGGCGGGGGCAGCGCCACGATCTCGTCGGCAAAGCCGCGCGGCGGGCCGCGGAACCTGTTGTCGATGAGGATGATCTCGCGCCCGTCCGGGAAACGGCGGATGCGGCGCAGCAGAACGCCATTGGCGTCGGTATAGGTGACCACCTCGCCGCCGTCGCGTCGCGGATAGATGGTGACGAATTCATCGCCGCGCCGCTCGCTGCGCAGATCGACCCCGAGGTCGCGGAAGCGCTCGTTTTCGTCGTGACGGATATGGGCGCCGTAACGATCGCGCACGATCGTGCGGCCGGGCTCCTCGATCACCGTATAGCCGTCGCGATCGAATTGGCGCCGGTGGGCATGAACCTGGTCGACATGCGCGACGCCGGGCTGCGACAGCATGAAGCCGCCGACGAGGCCCGCCGCGGCGCCGATCGCCACGGCGGCGGCGGGCGAGAGGCCGGAGCCGCCGCCTCGCTGCGGCGGCGCGGCGGGCGCTCCGGCTGCGCCGGCGACCGGCGGCGCGCCGGGGCCGCCATATCCGCCGGGCGGCTGAACGCGGCTCTGACCGCCCGGGCCGCGGCCGTCATTGGCAGACGGCGGAACATTCGGGGGGAGGAAGGCCGGGTTGCCTGCGCCGGGCGCGACCGGACCGCCGGGGCGGGCGCCGCCAGCCGCATGGTCCGCCGGGCTATTGGCCGCCGGAGCCGGGCCGCCGCCGGGTGGGTTGGCGGCGTCGACCGGCGGGTGAACGCCGGGCCGGCCGCCAGTAATGCCGCCAGGAACATGGCCGGGGGCGCCGCCGCCGGCCGGGGCTCCGCCTTGCGGATTTGCGGCGTCGACCGCGGGCGGAACGCCGGGGCGGCCGCCGGGAGCATGGCCGGGGACGCCGCCGCCGACCGGGGCTCCGCCTTGCGGATTTGTGGCGTCGGTTGCGGGCGGAACGCCGGGGCGGCCGCCCGGCGCATGGTCGGGGCTGCCGCGGGTCGCCGGAGCGCCGGCTGGCGGGCGCGCGGCGTCGATTGCGGGCGAGGCGCCAATTCGGGCCGCCGGAGAGTCGGGACCGCCCGCCGCCGCCGGCGGAGCGGGAGGCTGGCCAGCACGTACATGGTCTGGAGCGCCAGCGGCGGGCGTGGGCGCCGCTCCGAGAGAAGGCGTCGCGCCTGGACCGCCGGCGGGCCGGGCGCCACGAAGGGCCGGGGCCATATCGCCGTCGGGCGCGCGCCGTGGAGCGCCGAGCGCGCCGGGAGCCGGCGCGCCTGGTCTGCGGGCGCGCGGGGCGGGCGCATCCTCGGGGCTGCGCGCCGGGGCTGCGGGATGCGCCATGCGCGGCTCGACCACGGGCTGTGGGATCGCCGAGCCCGGGAGGCGGCCAGGCGCGCCGCCGAAGGCGGGGGCCTGCGGCCGTCGCGCCGGCGAATCATCGAGCGCCCGTGGCAGTTGGGCGGGAGCGCCGCGCGGCGCCGCGAGGGGTTGGGCCTGCGCCGGAACCATGCGCGGCGCGGGTTGGGGGGCCGGCTGGGGAGCCGGATGGGCGACTGGCGCCAGCGGTCGGGCCATTGGGGCCGCATGGGGCTGCGGAGCGGCGCCGATCGGCGCGGGCGCGCGCATCGCCGGTTGCGGCGCAGCCGGATGAGGCGCCGACGGCGCCGGGCCGCGCGGCTGCGGCGGCTTCTTGTCCTTGTCATGCGCGCCCGGCGCGGCTTGCGCCATCCGCGTCGGGTCGAGCGCCTGCGCCGGAGCATTCGGACCAGAGCCGAGAATGAGCCCCGGCGTCATCACGCCAGCCAGTAGAATCTTCTTTGTTCTGCGCATTTTTCTGCGTCCTCCCGGCTCCGGAACGAATCGCCGGCGCCGGCGCTCGTCATTCTCATTATCCATCTATATCCATCTATGACGGAGCCGCCGGGCGAAATTCGCTCGTTTTTGTGACGGCGTGGCGCGCGGCTCAAATCGCCGCGCGAGCCTCGCTCCACCGCTCCGGAGCGAGAGCCGCGGCGATCGCCGCCGACAGAGCCGAGAATTCCACCGGCTTGGTGAGCAGGGCGTCCACCCCGGCGCCGAGCGCGGCGCGTTCGTCCTGCTCGAGCGCGCTCGCGGTGAGCGCGACGATCGGCAGACGCGGCGCGCCGGCGCGTGCTTCCTCTGTGCGGATGAGACGAGTCGCCTCGAGCCCGTCGAGCTCCGGCATGAACAGATCCATCAAGGCGAGATCGAAAGGGCGGACCCGGCCGGCCCGCGCCGCGCCGGCGAGCTCGACCGCTTTGGCGCCGTTTTCGGCGCGCGTGACCAGCGCGTCGAGCTTCTCGAGGCGCCGGCACACGATCCGGGCGTTGATCTCATTATCCTCGGCCACGAGAATATGGAGGCCGCTCAAGGTCGGCTCGGGCGCGACGAATCCGGACTCGTTGCGCGCCGGCGGCGGCGCGGGCGACAATCTTTCGACGAGCGAGGCGGCGCGCGCCGGCTTGACGAGCCAGCCGTCGAAGCGGCGCAGCGCGGCTTCGCCGAAGGCCCGCCGCTCCATGGGCGAGAACAGCAGCAGCACGCGCCCGGCTCCCGCCCGCCGCGCCGCATGGGCGAGCCGCTCCGTCGCCTCCTCGCCGAGCGCGCAGTCGACGACGACGGAATCGAAAGGCTGCTCTCCGCTCAGACAATGAGACGCTTCGGCCTCGCTGCGGGCGATCTGCGCCAGCGCTCCCGCCTCGCGCAGCATCTCGGCGATGAACGCGCCTTCGAAAATCGTCGCCGAGACGATGAGCGCGCGCGTTCCGGCGAGGCGGGCCGTGGATCGCGCGCGCGTCTCGTACGCGGCGTTCGGCCCGCGCGGAAGCGTGAAGACGAAGACGGAGCCCGGACCTTCGCGATCCTCGATCTCGAGGCGTCCGCCCATGAGGCGGGCCAAATGGCGCGAGATGGCGAGGCCGAGGCCGGTGCCGCCATGGCGACGCGTCGACGAGCCGTCGCCCTGCTCGAATTCCTCGAAGATGATCTCGCGCGCGCCGGGCGGGACGCCCGGTCCGGTGTCGACGACTCGAAAAGCAAGCGCGCCCTCGGCGTCGATCTCGACCCGCAGGCCGACGCCGCCCTCCGAGGTGAAGTTCACCGCGTTGCCGGCGAGATTGACGAGCACTTGGCGAATGCGCGCGGCGTCGCCCTCGACATGTTCGGGCGCGCCGGCCGTGATGAAGCCGGCGATCTCCAAATTCTTGGCCTCGGCGCGCGGGGCGAGCAGCTCCACGACGCCCTCGACGAGCGGCGCGAGCGCGAAGGATTCGATGCTCAGCTCGACTCTTCCGGCCTCGATCTTGGAGAAATCGAGAATGTCGTCGATGAGCTGGGCGAGCGAGCGTCCCGAGGCCGCAATGGCGTCGACATAGCTCGCCTGCTCGGCGTCGAGCCGTGTCGCCGCCAGCAATTGAGCGAGGCCGAGAACGCCGTTGAGCGGCGTGCGAATCTCATGGCTGACGGTGGCCAGAAAACGGGATTTGGCGAGGCTCGCCGCCTCGGCCCGATCGCGGGCCGCCGCCGCCGCGCGCAGTTCCCAAATCTCGTCCCGCAGCCCTTCGAGCTCGCATTCGACCGCAGAGCGGCGGCGCGAGCGCATGAGGCGCATGCAGCAATAGGCCGCGCCGGCGAGCAGCGCGGCGGCGGCGAGAACAGCGAGGGTCTGCAGCAGGAAGGTCATCCGGATTTCCCGATTGGCTTCGACCATGGCGATCATCCGGTAGAGAATCGGAAAAAGTATGAATCGAATCGTAGACTTCGGACTTCAGGCGGCGGCGCGGGCGCGCTGCTCGCCGCGATAAGCGAGGGCTTCGGCGAGATGGCGGCGCTGGACGGCCTCGGCGTCGTCGAGATCGGCTATCGTGCGGGCGAGCTTCAGCACGCGATGAAAGCCCCGCGCCGAAAGACGGAGCCGCTCGGCGGCGTCCCGGATCAGCGCCGCGCCCGAGGCGTCGAGCCGCGCGGCGGTCTCGATCGAGCCGGCGGGAGCCGACGCATTGGTGGTCGTCGCGGGCAGGTTCATCTGCTCATAGCGAAGACTCTGGCGCTCGCGCGCGGCGGCGACTCGCCGCGCCGCCTGAGCCGAACCCTCCGCCGGGGGCGGAAGCACGAGATCGGCGGCAGAAACCGCCGGGACCTCGATGCGCAGGTCGAAGCGGTCGATCAGCGGGCCGGACAGACGCGCCGAATATTGCGCGACGCAGCGCTCATTGGGCTGGCGCCGGCAGGCGAAGCCCGGATCGAGCGCATGCCCGCAGCGGCAGGGATTCATCGCCGCGACGAGCTGGAACCGCGCCGGATAGACAGCGCGGTGATTGGCGCGCGAGACGGCGACCTCGCCGGTCTCGAGAGGCTGGCGCAGACTGTCGAGCGCCTGCGCCTGGAACTCCGGCAGCTCGTCGAGGAACAGCACGCCATTATGGGCGAGCGAGATCTCGCCCGGCCGCGCATGCGTCCCGCCGCCGACGAGCGCAGCCATGGAGGCGGAATGATGCGGCGCGCGAAACGGCCGCCGATCGGTGAGCTCGCCGCCCGCGAGCTCGCCGGCGACGGAATGGATCATCGACACTTCGAGCAGCTCGCGCGGGCCGAGCAGCGGAAGGATCGAGGGCAGGCGCGCCGCCAGCATCGACTTGCCGGCGCCGGGCGGACCATTCATCAAGAGATTATGGCCGCCCGCGGCGGCGATCTCCAGCGCCCGCTTGGCGCTCTCCTGGCCCTTGATGTCGCGCAGGTCCGGCAGCTCGCCGCCCGGCGCGCGCGCCGCCGGCTGCGGCCGCGCCAGAACCTGCGTTCCCTTCAGATGGTTGACGAGCTGGATGAGCGAGCGCGGCGCGATCACCTCCATCTCGCTCGAGGCCCAGGCCGCTTCCGGTCCGCATTCGCGCGGGCAGATCAGACCCTGGCCGCGCATATTGGCGGCGACCGCCGCCGGCAGCACGCCGGCCACGGGGGTCAAGGTTCCGTCGAGCGCGAGCTCGCCCAGCACGGTGAAGCCATCGAGCGCGTCCGACGGAATGGCGCCGATCGCGGCCATCACGCCCAGCGCGATGGGCAGATCGTAGTGGCTGCCTTCCTTCGGCATGTCGGCCGGAGCCAGATTGACCGTCAGCCGCTTGGCCGGCAGCGCCAGGCCCGAGGCGGTCAGCGCCGCGCGCACCCTCTCGCGCGATTCGGCGACGGCCTTGTCGGCGAGGCCGACGAGGGTGAACACCACATTGCCGTTGGCGACCTGCACCTGAACGTCGACGGGCTTCGCCTCGATCCCCTCGAAGGCCACGGTTGCCACTCTGATCACCATGCCCGCGCCCCCGCCTGCGCCGCGCCGACCGAACTCGACCATCGCAAGGTTAGCGCGCCGCCACCGCTCGCGCAAGAACAATATGGGAACAGGATCGCGCGCCACAGTGGCGGCGGCGCCTCGCTACAAATCTCGCCAGCGCGCGTCTCGCCAGCAAATCTCCCGACCACGGCAACCTGATGCTAACGGGTGGTCGCCAGACTAGGATTTGCCGCGCCAGCGATGCAATAAGGCCGGGAATGGCGGTCAGCCTGACCTGCAGACGGCCGTTGCGACGCGCGAAGGCGCGAGATCGGAAGACGTGAAATGGGCGGACACAGTCATTTTCGAGGATTGCTCCTTGCGGCGGCGCTGACCACGTCATTCGCCACGGCCGCGGTCGCGGCCGAGGCCGAGGGGACCATCGACTGCGGACGCAGCGGCGACGGATTCGAGGCTTGGCTCGACTCCTTCAAGCGCGAGGCGACGACGGCGGGGATCTCGCAACGGGCGATCCAGGCGTCGCTCGCCGACGTCTATTACGATCGCTCGGTGATCTCGCATGATCGCGGGCAGAAGGTCTTTCGCCAGAGCTTCGAGCAGTTCTCGGCGCGGATGGCCAATTCCTTCCGGGTGAACAAGGGGCGCCAGCTTCTCCAGCGCCATGCGGCGTTGTTCAGGCAGATCGAGCAGCGCTATGGCGTTCCGGGGCCGGTGCTGGTCGCCATTTGGGGCCTCGAGACGGATTTCGGCGCGTTCAACGGCAGCTTCGCGACGATTCGCGCGCTGGCGACGCTCGCCTATGACTGCCGTCGCGCCGAGCGGTTCCGCGCCGAGCTGCTCGACGCGCTGCGCATCGTCGACCGCGGCGACCTCTCGCCGGACAAGATGCACGGCGCCTGGGCCGGCGAGATCGGCCAGACTCAGTTCATGCCGTCGTCCTATCTGAAATTCGCCGTCGATTTCAACGGCGACGGGTCGCGCGACCTCGTCCACGACACGGCCGACGTGCTCGCCTCGACCGCCAATTTCCTGCACGGCTATGGCTGGAAGCCGGGCGCCGGCTGGGACGAAGGCGAGCCGAATTTCGCCGTTCTGCTGGAATGGAACAAGGCGAAGGTCTATTCCAAGACCATCGCTCTGCTCGCCGATCGCATCGACGGCCGCTGAGTCGCGCGGGCGCCGCAACGGTCCGGCGCTCGCAATCGGATCACTCCGCCGGCTCGGGCCGCGTCGTCTTGATCGGCGTGGTCGGGCGATGCTTCAGATAGATGGCGAACAGGCCGATCACGCCGAGCGCCATCAGAATGTAATAGGGCAGGGTGCGAAAGAAGCTCTCGCCCACCGAGAAGGGAAAGCGCGAGACCCAGCGCTCGCCATGCGGGCCGGTCGCCGTGACGATGCCGACGAAGAAGCCCGCCTCCGGGAACACATGCTCGAAGTTGATCGTGCCGTTGGGGTAGATGCGGGGCGGGCGATAGGCGACGGTCACCGCGTCGAGATCGGCGTTCTCCTTCTCCTCGCCGCCGACATCCTTGACGATGCGGAAGTCGATCGCCATCTCGCGCAGCTCGTCCTGCTCGGCGTCGAGCGCGATGATCATATGGCCGGTCGAGGGAATGTCCTCGCAGAACTCGTTTTTCGAGGCGTCGGGCAGATAGCCGGTGAAGTTCATGATGTCCGGCCCGATGAATAGCCGGCAGCGGCCCTCCGCCGCGCCGAGCCGTCCATGGGCGGCGGCCGGGACGGCGAGACCGAGGAAAAGCAATGCCGCGCCGAAGAGGCCGGCGAAGGGCATGGACCTGAGGCGGCGAAACCCATCGATCGACCGCCGTGACGGGACGAGACCGTCGGGCATGATGATTCTCCCTCGCGCTTCGTTCCCGGCCGCGGCCCCGCCTCTGCGCCGCCGCCGTCAGCCTTCGACGAGGCTGGACTCGCGCGCCCCCCGCCGCCTGTCGCCACAGGACCGGCGCGCCGCGCTCGAGGGAAAATCATATCCGATTATCGGGCGTTTTCCAGCGCCAGTTGCCGCTCGCGCTCACGTTGCGACGGGCGCATTCTGCGCGCCGAGCTTCGCTTCGATCGAGGAGGGGAGAGTGGTGCGGGCGGTCGGAGTCGAACCGACATATCCGTGAGGATGGCGGATTTTGAGTCCGCTGCGTCTACCAATTCCGCCACGCCCGCGATGTTCGACGCTTATAGCGCGCCGGGGCGTCCGCGCAATGAAAAAGCATCGATTGAATTGGGCGCCGTCCTATAGGTCGGCCGCCGCTGGCGGTGTATAAGCGAGCCTATGCGCTCTGGCTCGCGACATTACGACGATGTTCCTATCGGAATCGGATTTTACACCGTTTCCGAGGCGTCTCGGCTCATCAAGACGCCTGCGCGGAATATTCATCGATGGCTAGGCGGCTATTCGTACAAGCATAATGGGAGCGTCACTGCGATCTCTCCGCTATGGATGCCGCAGCTCCCCAGATTCGACGATCATTTGGAGATCGGATTTCGTGATTTGATCGAGCTGCGTTTCGTTCAGGCGTTCCTCGACGTGGGGCTCGGACTCAAGACGATACGTAATTGCCTGGAGTGCGCACGCGAGTGCGTGAATGACGACCGTCCGTTCTCGACGCGACGTTTCAAGACGGATGGACGGACGATTTTTTTGGAAAGCTTGAAGCATTCTGGCGAGAGCGAGCTGCTTGATTTGAAGCATCGCCAATATGCGTTCAGGCAGGTCGTGGAACGCACCTTCCGGGATTTGGATTTTTCGGAAGACTCGGTCGCTCGCTGGCGGCCATTCAATGGCAAGGAATCGATCGTCGTCGATCCGAGCCGAGCGTTCGGTCAGCCGATAGCGGCGGAATTCGGCGTGCCGACCGTCGTGCTCGCGGAGGCGGTCGAAGCCGAAGGGTCGATCGAACGTGTCGCGATGATGTTCGATGCTAGTGTCGGCGCCGTGCGCGACGCCATGAAATTCGAAGAGTCATTGCGGTCGACGTGAACATACTCATCGACGAGCATCTCCCACCGGCGCTTGCGCGCGCTCTCGACGAACTATTCAAAGGCGAACACAAGGTCGTGCACCTGCGTGATAAATTCGGGCCTTGTGTTAAAGACGTCGAAGGGATCGAGGCTCTCAGCCGGGAAGGACGATGGGTAATCATCTCTGCAGATCGCCGTATCACCAAGAATAGGGCCGAATATCATGTTTTCCGAAATTCGCGGTTGATCGGGTTTTTCATGTCGAGGGCTCTTTACAAGAGCAAGCTCACGAAACAGGCGGAGCGCTTGCTTGCGGTATGGGATGGAATGATCGAATTGGCGATGCGCGTAGAAGGCGGAGCCATGTTCGAGCTGCCGATGAAGAGCACAACTCGATTCCCACAGCTCAAGCTATGACGGCGGAACGTCTGGGAGCTGCCGTCGCAGTCGGCCTTCGACTTTTAACGGCGAACGAAAGAGTCTTTGGTGGAGCCAGACGGAATCGAACCGACGACCTCTTCAATGCCATTGAAGCGCTCTCCCAACTGAGCTATGGCCCCACTTTTCCCCTTCTTCGGAAAGGGTATTCCGGCCCTCTTGGGAAAGGGCGGGGCGTTCCGGCGACTCGTCGCCGCCGGCGCGAGGGCTGTATAGTTCAGCCCGCCGCGCGCCGCAAGCCCGTCATGCGCCTTTTTGCGATCACAGAATGAAGCGGCTCAGATCCCGGTTCTTGGCGAGGTCGCCGATGTGCTTCTCGACATAATCGCCGTCGATCGTCACCGTCTCGCCGGCGCGGTCGGAGGCCGAAAAGCTCACCTCGTCCAGCACGCGCTCCATCACCGTCTGCAGGCGCCGCGCGCCGATGTTTTCGACGGAGGAATTCACCTGCACCGCGACCCGGGCGATGGCGTCCACCGCAGAAGGCGCGAAGTTCAAGGCCACGCCTTCGGTCGCCATCAGCGCCACATATTGCTTGGTGAGGCAGGCCTCGGTCTCGGTGAGGATGCGGCGAAAATCCTCCTCCTCGAGCGAGGCGAGCTCGACTCTGATCGGCAGGCGGCCTTGCAGCTCCGGCAGCAGGTCGGAGGGCTTGGCCACATGAAAGGCGCCCGAGGCGATGAACAGCACATGGTCGGTCTTCACCGGCCCGTGCTTGGTCGCGACGGTCGTGCCTTCGATCAGCGGCAGCAGGTCGCGCTGCACGCCCTCGCGCGAGACATCCGCGCCGCCGCGCCCTTCGCGGGCGCAAATCTTGTCCAGCTCGTCGAGGAAGACGATGCCGTTGTTCTCGACCTCGGCGATCGCCTCGCGCACGCTCTCTTCCTGATCGATGAGCTTCTCGCTCTCCTCGGCGACGAGTGGGGCGTGGGCGTCCTTCACCTGCATCTTGCGGCGCTTGGCGCGGCCCTGGAGCGCCTTGCCGAAGATGTCGCCGATCGAGAAGGCCGAGACGCTGGCGCCGGGCATGTTCGGCAATTCGAACATCGGGATCTGCTGGCCCGATTGCGCGATCTCGATCTCGATCTCCTTCTCGTCCAGCTCGCCGGCGCGCAGCTTCTTGCGGAAGGAATCGCGCGTCGCCGGCGAGGCGGCGGGGCCGACGAGAGCGTCGAGCACGCGCTCCTCGGCGGCGAGCTGGGCCTTGGCCTCGACGCCCTTGCGGCGCTTGTCTTTCACCAGCAGGATCGCCACCTCGACGAGGTCGCGCACGATCTGCTCGACATCGCGTCCGACATAGCCGACCTCGGTGAATTTCGTCGCCTCCACCTTCAGGAAGGGCGCATTGGCGAGACGGGCGAGGCGGCGGGCGATCTCGGTCTTGCCGCAGCCGGTCGGGCCGATCATCAATATGTTCTTGGGCAGAACCTCCTCGCGCATCGGGCCCTCGAGCCGCAGGCGCCGCCAGCGGTTGCGCAGCGCGATGGCGACGGCGCGCTTGGCGTCCTTCTGCCCCACGATGAAGCGGTCGAGTTCGGAGACGGTCTCGCGCGGCGAAAAATCGGCCATGGTTCAAAGTCCTCGGGCGGCGGCGCGATCAGATCGATTCGACCACGATGTTGGTATTCGTATAGACGCAGATTTCGGCGGCGATCTCCATCGCGCGGCGGGCGATGGGCTCGGCCTCGAGCGGGCTGTCGAGCAGGGCGCGCGCCGCGGCGAGCGCGAAATTGCCGCCCGAGCCGATCGCCGCCACGGCGCCATTCTCGAAGGCCTGCGGCTCCAGCACGTCGCCGGCGCCGGTGAGCGTCAGGCCGACCTCGCGGTCGGCGACCAGCATCATGGCTTCCAGCCGGCGCAGATAGCGGTCCATGCGCCAATCCTTGGCGAGCTCCACGCAGGCTCGGGTCAATTGTCCGGGATATTGCTCGAGCTTGCCCTCGAGCCGCTCGAACAGGGTGAAGGCGTCGGCCGTGGCGCCGGCGAAACCGGCGATCACATCGCCCTTGCCGAGCCGGCGCACCTTCTTCGCATTGGCCTTGACGATGGTCTGCCCGAGGCTCACTTGTCCGTCGCCGGCGATGACCGTTCTGCCGTCCTTCTTTACGAGGACGATGGTGGTCGCATGCCAAACCGCCGGCGCATTTTGTTCCAGTGTCATCCGAGCCTCGGCCTGAAAAGAGTCCAGCGGATGTAGGGGCTCGCGAGCGCCTCGGCAAGAGGCGCTAAGGGAGGGTGCGAGGGTGGCGGATTCGGCAAGGCGCGCAGCGCTCATCGCCGCGGCGCGAGAGATGAACGCGCTCGGCATCAATCAGGGCACGTCGGGCAATCTCTCGATTCGGCATGGCGCCGCGATGCTGATCACGCCGAGCGGAACGCCTTACGAGGCGCTGACGCCGGAAAAGATTCCGCTCGTCTCGCTCGCCGACGGCCGCAGCGAGGGGCCGCTCGCGCCGTCGAGCGAATGGCGCATGCATCGCGACATTCTGCGCGCGCGAGACGATGTGAACGCCGTCGTGCACACGCATTCGACCTATGCGACCGTTCTTTCTGCGCTGCGGCGCGACATTCCGGCAGTGCACTATATGATCGGCGTGTTCGGCGCCTCGCGCATCCGCTGCACGGATTACGCGCCCTTCGGCACGCAGGCGCTCTCCGATCTCGCCGTCGAGGGACTCGGCCGCGCGCATGGCGTGCTGCTCGGCAATCATGGAATGATCGTGACGGCGGACAGTCTCGAGCGCGCGATGTGGCGCGCCGTGGAGCTCGAGACGCTGGCGCGGGTCTATTATCTCGCCCGCCTCGCCGGCGAGCCGGTGATCTTGCCGGAGGAGGAGATCGCCGGCGAGATCGAGCGCTTCGCCAGCTATGGGCTGAAGACGACGACGGCGTGCTGACAGCTCGCATCGCAATCCCTCGAGAGCGAGCCTTCAGGCTCGCTCTCGAGGGCGGATGGAGAGCGCTTTCCTTCTCCCTGGCGCGGCGCTTGCTTCTCGTCGCCGGGAGGCGCGCGATGAAATTCTATATGACGCCGGGATCCTGCTCGACGGGCATCCATATCTTGCTCGAGGAGGCCGGCCTCGTCTTCGAGGCCCATATCCTCAATCTGCCGCGCGGCGACCATTTGAAGCCGGACTATCTCGCCATTAATCCGCATGGCACGATTCCGACGCTGGTGCGCGACGACGGCGTCGCGCTCACCGATTTTGTCGCCATCGCGACATGGCTGGCCGAGACCTATCCGCGCCGCAAGCTGCTGCCGGAGGATCCGGACGCCAAGGAGCGGGCGATGGTCTCGCTCAATTTCGCCACGCGCTATATTCACGGTGAGGGATTCCGTCGCGTGTTCACGCCGGAGCGCTACGCCGCGGCGGGGGCCATAGAGGCGACCAAGGCGCAGGGCCGCGAGATCGTGGCCGAGGCCTTCGAGAAGGTGAACCGCGAGCTCGACGGAAAATCCTATGTGGTCGGCGCCTTTTCGATCGCCGACGCCGGGCTGTTCTACGTCGAATTCTGGGCTGACAAGATCGGCATGGAGCTGCCTGCCAATTGCCGCGCTCATTACGAGCTGATGAAGTCGCGTCCGACCGTTCGGCAGGTGCTGGCGGAGGAAGGATATCGTTAAATCACGCGACATCTTGCCGCATGAACGTGGCCCGGCGGCTCTTGACCCTCATGCCCCTGTCTCATAGCGTGCGTCGACAGCTCAGAGTGTGCGGACGTGAGAGCAGCAGCCCATAGACAAGCGAGCATCGGACGAGCGGCGGTGAATGCGGCCGCCGCGATCCTGTTCGTGCTGCAGGCTCTCTCGCTCGGCTTCGTCGGCTCGGCGATGGCGAATGTCGCCGACGGCCCGTTCGGCGTCGTCTGCGTCACCTCCGACGGCGGCGACGACTCGGGCTCCTCTCCGGTCGAACGACGGCATGCCCGCCCTTGCTGCGTGATTCATTGCAGCTCGGCCATAGAAATCGATGGCGGCCATGCGACCGTCGTCGTGCTGCGGCGGGAGCCGCCGGCTGTGAGCTTCTGGTCCGAATTCCGGATCGACGCACCGGCTGATTCGCCCGAATTGCGGCCGCTGTCTCCACGCGCGCCTCCCGCGCTGGTCGCCTGACCTTTCCCTGACGAGCGCTGATCGGCCCTCTGCGGCAGTTCTCGAACCGAAGCGATTTGCGACGCATGCGCGTCGTCGATCCTAGGTGTCTCGTCAGAGCGCTTCGCGCCTCGGCGGCGCGTCGGCGACGGTTGCTGTGCCCCTCGAACCCCGGCGCTCGTCCTCTCGAAAACTTTCTCATTCTTCATCGGCATCCGCGGCGGCCTTCGGGCCGCGGCGCCTCCTCTTCACTCGGATGCTCTCCTCCGAGTGGGGCTCCCAACTCTCCCTGCCCGAGTTTCTCTCGGGCAGGTTTTTTTTGTCCGAGGGGAGGGGGCGTTGGGGAGTTTGGGCAGTAGTCAGTAGGCAGTAGTGGCGTGCTTTCAGCGGATTTGGCAGGGTGACAGGGCGAGCCCTGGACCGCGAGCCTTCAGGCTCGCTGTCGAAGCCCATCAAATTCGATCAAGCGGACCAGTAGGGCAGTCATCACCGAGCGCCTACTGCCTTACTGCCTAGCTTCTCACGCCGCCGCGGCGGTCACCCGATTGCGCCCTGCGTTCTTCGATTCGTAGAGCGCCTTGTCGGCGCGGCGCAGCAGCGCATCGGGATTGGCCTCGCGGCCGCGCTCGGCGATGCCGATCGAGGCGGTGACCGGAATGGTGCGGCCATTGGCGTCGATGCAGAAGGGCTCGCCTTGGATGGTGGAGCGCACGCGCTCCGCCACTCGCGTGGCGATGGCGAGCGGCGTGTCCGGCATGACGATGACGAATTCCTCGCCGCCGAGCCGGCAGATCAGATCGCCGCTGCGCACCACCCGGCGCACGCGGCGCGCGAAATTCTTCAGCACCTCGTCGCCGGCGTCATGGCCGTAGCTGTCATTGACCGATTTGAAATGGTCGATGTCGAGGATCATCAGCGTCAGCGCCCGGCCTTGATGCGCGGCATGGTCGAGCAGCGAAGCGAGATGCGTCTCGAGATAGCGGCGATTGTTGAGGCCGGTCAGCGGATCGACCGCGGCGAGCTCGATCGCCGCCTGCACGTCGGAGCGCAGGCTGTCGGCGTAGCGCTTGCGGCGCAGCTGGCTGCGCACGCGCGCGATCAGCTCATTCTTGTCGATCGGGCGGACGATATAGTCGTTGACGCCGAGATCGAGTCCGCGAAGGATGCGGGGGCGGTCGTCGAGATCGGCGATGATGAGGATGGGCAGGGCGCGCGTGCGCTCGAGCGAGCGCATCTGGCTGGCGAGCCGCAGCGCGTCGAAATCGGCGAGATCGAGGCTGATCGCCGCCATGTCGAAGCCGCCCTCCGCGGCGCGAAACAAGGCTTCCTGCGGATTGGCCTCGATCGTCACCTCGTGCCGTCCGCGCAGAGCGGAGAGGATCCGCTCCGCCGAGCCGGCGCGGTCTTCGATGAGCAGAATGCGGCCGTTCTCCCCGGCGTCGGAGGATGTGCGGTTCATCTCGACGAGGCCGAGGCTCGCCGAGGTCACGGCGCGGGCGCGCAATTCGTCGAGCATCATCTTGAGGCGGGCGAGCGAGCGCACGCGGGCGAGCAGGGCCACCTCGTCGACGGGCTTGGTCAGAAAATCATCGGCGCCGGCCTCGAGCCCGCGCACGCGGTCGGCCGGCTGGTCGAGCGCCGTGACCATGATCACCGGCAGATGCGCCGTCGCCGGATCGGCCTTCAATCGGCTGCACGCCTCGAAACCGTCCATCCCCGGCATCATGGCGTCGAGCAGCACGATGTCGCAGCGGTCCTCGCGGCATAAGCGCAGCGCGTCCGGTCCGTTGGTCGCCGAGAGCACGTCGAAATATTCGGCCGTGAGACGGGCCTCCAGCAATTTGACGTTGGGGACGAGGTCGTCGACGATCAGAATGCGTGCGGTCATGGCCGAGGGCCTTTCATCTATCCGCGAGAAATGCGTTCACGGTCTCGAGAAAACGCGCCACAGAAATGGGTTTGGAGAGATAGGCTTCGCAGCCGCCCTGGCGTATCTTCTCCTCGTCGCCCTTCATGGCGAAGGCGGTGATGGCGATGATCGGAATGGAGCGCAGCTCCTCATCGTCCTTGAGCCAGCGCGTCACCTCGAGCCCCGACACTTCCGGGAGCTGGATGTCCATCAGGATCAAATCCGGAGAATGGCGGCGCGCGAGCGCGATCGCCTCCACGCCGCTCTTCGTCTGCAGGGTCGCATGCCCATTGGCTTCGAGAAGATCGTTGAAGAGCTTCATGTTGAGTTCGTTATCCTCGACGATGAGGACGGTTTTCTGCATGGGGGACTCGGCTCTTCTTCATGTCGCGTTTTCCGCCGGCGTAAGCCGTCTTCGACGCGTCTTCCTCGGCCTCCTCCGACGCGGCATGGCGAGCGGATCGGCTCGAAGACGAGATCGTCTTCTGGTTAGCAGAGGAAGATTGATGAAATGAAAATCGGAAAGACTACACACCCCGCTGGTGGCGAAAAGCGGGCGATGCGTCCCTCGATTGCCGACGCGCGGTCCATAGCGTTGCAGTTGTTGATCTTTTTAGCGGCGGATGACGAGCGGATGGAACGCTTTCTGGCGCTCACGGGAACAAATCCGGGCGAGATTCGCGCGCTCGCGGACAATGCCGGCTTTTGTCGCGCATTGCTGGAGCATGTCTGCAGCGACGAGCCGCTGCTGGTCGCCTTCGCGGCCGCGGAAAACTGCGATCCGCAGCGCGTCGTCGCGGCTTGCGTCGCGCTGGGCGGAACCGGCTTCGAATAGCGCGCGGATGCGGAGGCGGCGCTGTCTCCCGCCTCGTGATGACGAGCCTGCGCGGCAAGCGTCGCGAAGGACGGGCCGCCCCGCGGCCTCAGCCATTCTCCGCGACCGCCGCGGCGCCGGCGGCGGCGACGAGTCCATCCTGGAAGGATTGTACGCCGGAGACGCCGATCGCGCCGACGATCTCGCCACGATAGAGGATCGGCGCGCCGCCTTCGACCGGCGTCATTCCGGGAAGGTTCAGCATGGCGGTGCGGCCGGAGGCGACGACCTCCTCGAGCGCCTTGGTCGGCCGCTTGAACAGCGCGGCCGTTCGCGCCTTGGCCGTCGCGATCTCGCTGGACGCGGGCTGCGTCCCGTCGAGACGCTGCAGAAACACGAGATGGCCGCCGTCATCGACGATGGCGATGACGACACTCCAGCCGTTCTTGCGCGCCTCCGCCTCGGCGGCCTCGGCGACCCGCCTGGCGTCGGCGAGAGTGAGCGCGAATTTGGTCTGCATGGGCGTCCGCTCCTGGCCGGCATGGATTGGGCTCGACGGCGAGGCTTGCACGCCCGCGCCGGCTCGCATAGGGAGGACCATGAAACGGCCGGCGCCGCAAGCCCGCCGCCGGCGCGCCGAAACGGTGTCCTCGAGCGAGACCTCATGCCTCTCATCATGCCGCCGCCGGAGCCCGCGATCCTCTCGCGCCGCGACGAGATTTGCGCGCGGCTGCGCCGAATCCTGCCGCCGGCGAGCGTCATCGCCGACGAGACGGCGCGGCGCGCCTATGAATGCGATGCGCTCGCCATGTATCGGACTTTGCCGCTGGTGGTGGCGCTGCCGGAAACGGTGGCGCAGGTCAGCGCGATCCTGGCGCTGGCGGCGGAGCTGAATGTGAAAATCGTGCCGCGCGGCGGCGGCACCTCGCTCTCCGGCGGCGCGCTGCCGCTCGAGGACGGCATTCTGCTCGGAATGGCGAAATTCAACCGCATCCTCGATGTCGATTTCGAGAACCGCTGCGCGCGCGTGCAGCCGGGCGTGCAGAATCTCGCCATCACCCGCGCGGTGGAGCACGCCGGCTTCTATTACGCGCCCGATCCGTCGTCGCAGATCGCCTGCACGATCGGCGGCAATGTCGGCGAGAACGCCGGCGGCGTGCACTGCCTCAAATATGGCCTCACCACCAATAACATCCTCGGCCTCGAGATCGTGCTGATGGGCGGCGAGATCCTTCGCCTCGGCGGCAAGCATCTCGACAGCGAGATGTATGATCTCCTGGGACTGATGACCGGCTCCGAAGGCCTGCTCGGCGTCGTCACCGAAGTGACCGTGCGGCTGCTGCAAAAGCCGCTCGCCGCGCGCGGCCTGCTGTTGGCTTTCCCGACGGTCGAGGCCGGCGCGCGCTGCGTCGGCGCCATCATCGCGCGCGGGATCATTCCCGGCGGGCTCGAGATGATGGACCAGGCGACCATTCGCGCGGTCGAGAGCTTCCAGCCCTGCGGCTATCCTCTCGACGCCGGCGCGATCGTCATCGTCGAGCTGGACGGCACGCCCGCCGAGGTCGACCATCTGGTCGCCGAGGTGGAGGCGATCGCGCGCGCCGAAGGCGCGATGGAGACGCGGGTCTCGCGGAGCGAGGCGGAGCGGCTGCGCTTTTGGGCCGGGCGCAAGAACGCTTTTCCGGCGGTGAGCTGCATCGGCCCCGATTATCTCTGCATGGACGGCACGATTCCGCGCCGCCGCCTGCCCGATGTGCTGACGCGCATGGACGAGCTGGCGAAAGCCTGCGGCCTGCGCGTCGCCAATGTGTTCCACGCCGGCGACGGCAATCTGCATCCGCTCATTCTCTATGACGCTTCGAAGGAGGGCGACATCGAGCGCGCCGAGCGGCTCGGCGCCGACATCTTGCGCCTCTGCGTCGAAGTCGGCGGCGTGCTCACCGGCGAGCATGGCGTCGGCGTCGAAAAGCGCGATCTGATGGGCGAGATGTTCGACGAGACCGATCTCGCGCAGCAGCAGCGCGTCAAATGCGCCTTCGATCCGCAGCACCGTCTCAATCCGGGAAAAGTGTTTCCGACGCTGCACCGCTGCGCCGAGCTCGGCGCCATGCATGTGCAGGGCGGCAAGCTGCCGTTCCCCGACCTGCCGAGGTTTTGATTGGAATTTCATTATCAATCGCGTTCGGGCGCGCCCCTTCTCCCGCTTGCGGGAGAAGGTGGCCCTCGCGTCAGCGAGGGTCGGATGAGGGTCCGAGGAAACTGGCGCGCCCTTTGTCGCATGCCGCAAACTTTGAGGGACCCTCATCCGACCCCGCTTCGCGGGGCCACCTTCTCCCACGAGTGGGAGAAGGGTGCGCGAGCTTTGTAGATGCTGGTGAGCCCCAGAGACGAATCCGACGTTCTGGATGCGGTGCGCGACGCGCTCGCCGATGAGTCGCCGCTCGCCATTCGTGGCCATGGCTCCAAAGCCGCGCTCGGCCGCGCCGCCACGCCGGCGCATATCCTCTCGCTTGCCGCGCTCTCCGGCGTGACGCTCTATGAGCCCGAGGAGCTGGTGCTCACCGCGCGCGCCGGCACCCCGCTGCGCGAGATCGTCGCGCTCCTCGATGCGCATCGCCAGCAATTGGCGTTCGAGCCGATGGATCACGCGGCGCTGCTCGGCGGCGTGCGCGACGACGCCACCATCGGCGGCGTCATCGCCGTCAACGCCTCCGGCCCGCGGCGCGTCAAGGCGGGCGCGGCGCGCGATCATCTGCTCGGCTTTCGCTGCGTCACCGGCCGCGGCGAAATGGTGAAATCCGGCGGCCGCGTGATGAAGAACGTCACCGGCTACGACCTCTCCAAGCTCGTCGCGGGCTCCTATGGCACGCTCGCCGCGCTGACCGAGGCGACGCTAAAAGTTCTGCCGAAGGCGGAGACCGAAGAGACGCTGCTGCTCTCCGGCCTCGGCGAGGAGAAGGGCCTCGCCGCGCTGCGCAAGGCGTCGGGCTCGCCTTTCGAAGTCTCGAGCCTGGCCTTCGATCCGCGCGACGACATCGCCGCGCTGCGGCTCGAGGGGCCGCAGATTTCCGTCGTGAAGCGACGCGACGATCTCGCCGCTCTGCTCGGCGCCGCCACGCAAACGCTGGACGCCGAGAGCAGCCGCGCCTTCTGGATGCGCTTGCGCGACGCGGAGCCCGTGGCGGCGGGGGAGGGCGTCGTCTGGCGCGTCTCGCTCGCGCCGACCAATGGTTTCGCTTTCGTCGAGAGCTTGCGGCGCGAGGCGGCGCCGCTGCTCGCGCATGTGTATGATTGGGCCGGCGGCCTCGTCTGGCTGCGCTTGGAGGCTGCGGCCGACGCCCATGCCGGCGTCATTCGCCGACACGTCGATCGGCTGGGCGGCCATGCGACGCTGATCCGCGCCGACGAAGCGACGCGCGCCGCGGTCGAGGTGTTCCATCCACAGCCGGCGGCGCTCGCCGCGCTGACGCGGCGCGTGAAAGAAGCGTTCGATCCACGCCATATACTGGAGCGCGGCCGCATGAGGGCGGAATTCTGATGGCTTGCGCCCCGCGCATCGACGTGCTTCGAGGAGCGAGCCTGAAGGCTCGCGGTCCAAGCGCGCCCCTGGACCGCGAGCCTTCAGGCTCGCACTCATAGGCGCGACCATGCAGACGCATTTCTCACCCCATCTCCTCGCCGATTCCGACATGGCGCATTCGGAGACGATTCTGCGCGCCTGCGTGCATTGCGGATTCTGCACGGCGACCTGTCCCACTTATCTCCTCACCGGAGACGAGCTCGACAGCCCGCGCGGGCGCATCTATCTCATCAAGGACATGCTGGAGAACGACCGTCCGGCCGATGCGCGCACCGCGCGGCATGTCGATCGCTGCCTCTCCTGCCTCTCCTGCATGACCACTTGTCCGTCGAGCGTGCATTACATGCATCTCGTCGATCATGCGCGCGCGCATATCGAGAAGACCTACCGCCGTCCGCTGTTCGAGCGTTTTCTGCGCGCGGCGCTCGCCTTCACGCTCACGCGGCCGGCTCTGTTCCGGCGATCTCTGCGCGCTGCCGCTCTTGCGCGTCCTTTCGCGCAGCTTTTGCCGAAACGCCTCGCGACGCTGCTCGCCATGGCGCCGGCGCGTTTGCCGCCCGCTTCGCCGGTCGATCGGCCGCAGGTGTTCGGGGCAAAGGCGCCGCGGCGGATGCGCGTCGCGCTGCTGTCCGGCTGCGCGCAGACCGTGCTCGATACGCGCATCCACGAAGCGACCGTGCGGCTGCTGACGCGCCTCGGCGCCGAGGTCGTCGTCGCGGAAGGCGCCGGCTGCTGCGGCGCGCTGCCGCATCATCTCGGCAGAACAGACGAATCGCACGCGCTCGCGCGCCGCAACATCGAAGCCTGGACGCGCGAGATCGACGCGGGCGGGCTCGATCATATCGTCATCGACACGTCCGGCTGCGGAACCAGCGTGAAGGATTACGGACATATGTTCCGCGATGATCCGACGCTCGCGGACCAGGCCGCGCGCGTGGCGTCTTTGGCGCGCGACGTGACGGAAGTCGTCGCCGCGCTCGGCTTTACGCCGAAGGCCGACGTCGGCGCTCTGCGCATCGCCTATCACTCGGCCTGCTCGCTGCAGCATGGGCAGAAGATCGCGGAACTGCCGATGGAGCTGCTGCGCCGCGCCGGCTTCGAGGTCGTTTCCGTTCCCGAAAGCCATATCTGCTGCGGATCGGCGGGAACCTATAATCTGCTGCAGCCGGATCTCGCGGAGCAATTGCGCGCGCGCAAGGTCGCCAATATCGAGACGCTCGCGCCGCGCGCCGTCGCCGCCGGCAATCTCGGCTGCATGTTTCAGATCGGGCAGGGGACCGCCCTGCCGATTCTGCACACGATCGAGCTGCTCGACTGGGCTTGTGGCGGCCTGCGGCCCGCAGCGCTTCAGGGATTGTCCGAGCCATAGCGGAAGGCGACGAGCCGATCATGCCGGAACGTATATTCGGCGAAATAATTCGGCAGGCCGGTGCGCTTGAGAAACGGATGGTCGGGATCGTCGGTTTCGTAGCGGATCGTCATGCGTCCGCCTTTCGTCTTCTTGGGCGTGAAGCAGAGGCCGAGCAGGTCGACGACGAATTGCTGCGAGACGCCGAGCTTGACGCCGTGCTCGCTCGAAAGATGCTCGGCCTCGAGCATTTTCCCGGGACGACGCGAGGCGCCCACGGCGGAGCGAACCTCGATCACGCCGAATGATCCGCGCATGGCGCCAGGAAATTGCGTCAGCGTCGCCATCTCGCTCCGGTCGCCATTGAAGAGCAACAAGCTCGGCATATCGTCGCCGGCGAAGGGCAGAGCGTCGAGCGCACCGAGCGCCCGTTCGGCGCTCGACTCATCGTCGAGTCGCACGGCTTCTATGTCGGTCTCGATCTGCGAGACCTTGCAGCCCGCGACGCATGGCTCGCCGAAGGCGAGCAGAACCGCCATTGCGCAACCGATCCGATGCATTCTTCTCTCCATCCGCCGCCGGATGAAGAATAGCAGGCGCCGTCGATTCGTCCGTGCGCTGGCGCACGTCTCAGCGCAGGAAGCCGATGATATCTTTTACGGCGTCCATATTGGCGCGCGCCAATTGGCGCGCCCGTTCGGCGCCCTCGCGCAGCACGCCGTCGACATAGGCCTCGTCGGCCGACAGGCGGCGCATTTCGGCGGTGATCGGCGCGAGCTTCGCGACTGCGAGATCGACCAGCGCGTTCTTGAACGTCGAGAAATTGGCGCCGCCGAATTCGCCGAGCACATCGGCCTTGGCGCGCTGCGACAGCGCCGCGAATATGCCGACGAGATTATCGGCCTCGGGCCGCCCCTCCAGCCCCTTCTCCTCCGACGGCAATGCGTCGGGGTCGGTCTTGGCCTTTCTGATCTTCGTCGCGATCTGATCGGCGTCATCGGCGAGATTTATGCGTGAATAATCGGAGGCGTCCGATTTCGACATTTTCTTCGCGCCGTCGCGCAGGCTCATCACCCGCGTCGCCGGGCCGGCAATCAGCGGCTCGGGCAGCGGGAAGAATGCCTCGCCGAAGCCGTTGCGGGCGATCGATTCGGCGAAGTCGTTGTTGAACTTCTGCGCGATGTCGCGGGCCAGCTCCAAATGCTGCTTCTGATCGTCGCCGACCGGCACATGGGTCGCGCGATAGATCAGAATATCGGCGGCCATCAGCACCGGATAGTCGAGCAGGCCCATGGAGGCGTTCTCGCGATCCTTGCCGGCCTTGTCCTTGAACTGCGTCATGCGGTTGAGCCAGCCGATGCGGGCGACGCAGTTGAGCACCCAGGCGAGCTCGGCGTGCTCGGCCACCTGGCTCTGATTGAACACGATGTTCTTTTTCGGATCGATGCCGCAGGCGATGAAGGCGGCGGCGATCTCGCGCGTGTTGGCCTTGAGCTTCAGCGGGTCCTGCGGCACGGTGATGGCGTGCAGGTCGACGACGCAATAGAGGCAGTCGAAGCTCTGCTGCAGCTCGACGAATTTGACGATCGCGCCGAGATAATTGCCGAGGTGCAGATTGCCGGTGGACTGCACGCCGGAGAAGACGCGCTGGGGAAAGCTGGTCATGAGCGAAGCGCCGACTGGTTTGAGGCCGGCGGCTCTTATGGCAATGTGGGGACGCTAGCGCAAGTATCCGGCGAAGGCCGTCACGCTCCCGCCGTCTTGCTCCGCGCCGCCGCGCGCATCAGGTCGAGGCAGTCCTTCGTCGCGGCCATGTCGAGCGCGGTGAGGCCGAGATCGGTCTCCTGGGCCGGATCGGCGCCCGCCGCGAGCAGCGCGGCGACCGCTTTTGCGCGGCCGGAGGAGGCGGAGAACATCAGCGCCGTCGCGCCGGTGAGATTGACATGGGCGATGTCGATCCCCGCTTCGATGAGCAGGCGGATGTTGTCCACATTCTCGCCGACGCAAGCGAGCCAGAGCGCCTGATTGCCGTCGGCGTTGGCCGCATGGAGATCGGCGCCGGCGGCGAGCAGCTCCGTCACCAGCGCCGGCGGCGCGAGGCGAGCGGCCGCCATCAAGGGAGTCGCGCCCGTCTTGTCGCGCGCGTTCACGTCATTCGGGGGAAAGCCGTTCTCGATGAGAAAGGCGGACAGAGCGGCGCCGAGCGCGGGCGTCGATGCGGCCGCGCGCTCGGCCGCGGCCCAGGCCTCATAGCCGCCGTCGAGGCTGTAGACCTGCGCAAAGCCCATGTCGGAAAAGATCTTCGCATAGGCCTGGCTCGAATTGCCGTGATAGCAGCAGATGACGACCGGCGTCTCTTTCGGGGTCTCGAACAAATAATAAGAGAGATCGTCCTGCGCCGCATTCTCGGCGCCGGCGATGTGCCCGCGCGCGAAAGACGCCGGATCGCGCACGTCGAGGACCAGCGCGTCGCCGGCGCTCAGCACCGCGCGCGCCGCGGCGACGTCGATTCTGCGAAATCCTTGTCCCTCGGTCATGTTTCTTCCTCGCTCTCGAGAGCGAGCCTCGAGGCTCGCGATCCGACGTTCTCCCCGGACCCGCGCGCCGTCAGGCTCGCATCGCTCCGGGCGCGGCTCGCCATGCGAACTCGGGGCCAGAGCGGCTCCAGCGGGTCTCGGCTTGCTCTGGTCGCGCCCACCGCTTGCGCATCGATTTGCCGAGCAGGGTGGTCGGGTGGATGCAAGAACAGACGGTTCACCCTCCCCTTTAGGGTTACCGCATGCATACATCTTGGAATGCGCAGCGTCGTCATGGCCGGGCTTGTCCCACGGCTGTCCGGTTCAAGATAGGCATAGTATTATCTCGTATTGGCGTGGGTCCGGC
>NZ_JAINDZ010000036.1 GCF_019802345.1 Methylosinus sp. Sm6
CGGGCCGTCACGGCGTGGATGGCCGCGACAAGCGCGGCCATGACGCTGAAAACTCTCTGCTCGTTAACCCGAATTCGAAGCCCTGCGCTCGAGGACGCGCTCGGCGCGACGAGGAGGCGGCGACGGATCGCCGCCTCCTCTCCCTTCCGCGCGGGCGCGGCGCGGTCGGGAGCAGCGTTCACGCCGGGATCGGCTCCACCTTCAGCGCGGCGAGATAATCGGCGAGTTTGCGGCGCTCGGCCTCGACGAGCGGCTTCAGCGGCGGCCGCGGCGCGCCGGCGGCAAGGCCACGCAGGGCGAGGCCGGCCTTCACCGTCGTCGGCAGGCCGCCGAACACGATGAATCGCAGCACCGGCAGGATGTCGTAGAAGAGCGCGCGGGCGCGGGCGATGTCGCCCGCCTGCACGAGCTCGAACAGCCGCGCCGGCCGGTCGTCGAGCAGATTGGGCGCAGCCGTGCACCAGCCCGAGGCGCCCGCGGCGATCGCCTCCAGCGCCATGTGGTTGGCGCCGTTGTAGAAGGGGATCGTCCCGTTCGACAGCCTGTGGATCGCGTGCATCCGGTTGAGATCGCCGCTGCTCTCCTTGATGAAGCGCACGGTGGGAAGCTCGCGGACGAGCCGCACCAGGAATTCCGGCGACATGTCCACGCCGCTGGTCCCGGGATTGTTGTAGGCCATGATCGGCAGATCGGTCGCCGCCGTTATGGCGGCGTAATGATCGAAGATCTCGGCCTCGGTCAGCTTCCAATAGGACACTGGAATGACCATCAGCATGTTCGCGCCGATCTCGCTCGCGAAGCGCGCCTTGGCGACGGCCGCGGCCGTGGTCAGCTCGGCGATTCCGACGATCACCGGCGTGCGGCCGGCGACGGTCTCGACGCCGAGACGGGCGCCATGCCGCCATTCCTCCTCGGTGAGATAGGCGCTCTCGCCGGCGCTGCCGAGAAAGGCGATCGCCGCCGGCTTCGAGCGCAGCAGATTTTCGGTCACGCGGCGAAAAGCCCGCTCGTCTATGCCGCCTTCATCGGAAAAGGGCGTGACGGGATAGGCGACGATTCCTCTGAGCATATCGGTCATGGCGGTCCTCACTTCGCTTCTTCGCGGATCGCCAGGCGGCCGGCGTTCTGCAGCATGGGCGCGTTCTCGCAGGCGAGATAGCGCGCAGGCTTGTCGGGATCGGCGTTGACGTGATGGTGCCAGGCCCAGACGGGGATATAGACGGCGTCGCCCGCCTCCCAATCGATCCGGCGATCCTCGATCAGCGAATAGCCGCAGCCTTCCAGCACATAGAGGATGGTCTCATAGGTGTGGCGATGGCGGTTGGAGCGCCCGCCCGGCGTCAGCCCGCCGACGGTGAGGCTGATGGCGTGGGAGGGCAGGTCGATGAAATGCACCGGGTGCTTGCGCTCGGCCGAATAAGCGGCGCGCGCGTCGTCCTTCTCGACGCCGCGATGGGCGAGCCGCTCGGGCAGCCGGACCTCGAATGTAGGCGGCGTTTTGTCGAAATCTGCGGAATGGAAAGTCTGCTGGGCGGACATGGCACCCTCCCGTCTCGTTGTGACGCTTTTTTCATCACGCAAAGACGAGAATAGGTCCAAGACTTGTTTTCGATACTGAAAATAGGGATTGCCTATGATAGAAGGCCGCCATGGACTTCCGTCGGCTTCGCTATCTGATCCAGGTCGGGGAGGCGCGCAGTTTTACGCGCGCGGCCCGGTCGCTGAATGTGTCGCAGCCGACGCTCTCGCAGCAGATCCAGGATCTCGAGGCCGAGCTCGGCGTGACCCTGTTCGTCCGCAGCGCGCACAAGGTCGAGCCGACCGAAGCCGGCCTGCTGACGATCGACTGCGCGCGCCGGGTGCTGGCCGAGGTCGAGGGGCTGCGCGAGGCGGTGCTGGAGCACCGCGGGCTGAAGCGCGGCCGGCTGCGCATCGGCGTGACGCAGACCTTCAACGCGCTCTATCTGCCGCGCATCGTCACCGATTTCGCGCGCGACTATCCGGCCATCGACCTCGAGATTCTCGAGCTCGCCAATGACGAGATCGACGCCAGCGTCGAGGCGGGGACGCTGCATCTCGGCGTCGGCCTTCCGCGCGCCCATACGAAGAGCCGCGCCGAGCCGCTCTACGCCGACACGCTGATGCTGGTCTGCGCGCGCGAGAGCCGGCTCGGCGAGGCCGAGGAGGTCCCGGCGAGCCGCATCGCGACGGAGAGCCTGGCGCTGCTCGGCCATGGCTTTCGCACGCGGGCGGCGGCCGATGATTATCTCGCCGAGGCGAAGGTGACGCCGCTCCGCATCCTCGCCTTCAACACTTTCGCCGCGATCCTCAATGTGGTCGCCACCGGCGAATATGCGTCGATCGTCCCCGCCGACGTGCGCCATGTCTCGGGCGTGTCGGCCCTGCATTTCGCGCGGCTGTCGCCGGCGCCGCCGCTGCGGACGATCTGCCTCTTGAGCGCGCCGGACGGCCGCGCCACCCCGGCGGCCGTCCGCCTCGCGGCCCGCATCCGCGACCATTTCGCCGCGAGCGCGCGGTGAGGGGCGGGCTGCGCCCGCTTCCGCCCTGATCCGCTCGCCGAGATCGCGCCCGGCGATCTCCCTCGGCGGGGCCGCCGCGCTCGCCCGAAAAAGGAGGCGCCTGCGCAAGCCTACTTGGATTCGGGCCGAATTTGATCCACAAGCGCGCTCGATGCGCGTGGCGTGGCCGGAGCGAAGCGAATGACCCTGATGTTGACGAGCGTCGCCTGCGTGGCCGAGGCCGAGATCGTTCTGGCCGGCGGCGCCGACCTCATCGACTGCAAGGACGCGGCGCGCGGCGCGCTCGGCGCGCTCCCCTTGGAGGAGGTCGCGGCCATCGTCGCGGCGATCGGCGGCCGTCGCCCGGTCAGCGCGGTGGTGGAGCTGCCGCACGATCTCTCCGAGGCCCGGGCGGCGATCGAGCGCACGGCCGCGCTCGGCGTCTCCTTCGTCAAATTCGCGCTGCCGGCGACGCCCGACGCCGACCGCCTCGTCGAGGCGCTGGCGCCGCTGGCCGCGACGACGCGGCTCGTCGCCGTGCTGTTCGCCGATCAGGGGCCCGACCTCGACGTGCTGCCGCGCCTCGCCGCCGCGGGCTTTTCCGGCGCGCTGCTCGACACGGCGCATAAGGGCAAGGGCCGGCTGATCGATCATTTCGACATTGGCGCGCTCGCGGCTTTCGTCGGCCGGTGCCATGGGCTCCGCCTCGAGGCCGGGCTCGCCGGCTCGCTCGAATCGCCCGACGTGCCGCGCCTTCTGGTGACGAAGCCCGACGTGCTCGGCTTTCGCGGCGCGCTCTGCGTCGGCCGCGACCGTCGCGCCGCCGTCGATCCGACGGCCGTGGCGCTGATTCGCGACCTCATCCCCGGCGGCCCGCGCACGCAGGCGGCGGGCGTGGCCGCCAATGTCGACTGGTCGCTGGTGGTCGGCCGCGGATTCCTCGAGAGCCGCGAGCGGATGCGCGAGATCGATCATGTCTTCGTGCGCGATCTCGTCATTCCGGTCGAGATCGGCGCCTATGATTTCGAGCGCGGCCGCACGCAGCGCGTGCGCTTCAATGTCGATGTGGATGTGACGCGCGCGAGCGGCGGCGACGACATGCGCATGGTTTTCTCCTATGACGTGATCATGGATGCGATTCGCATCATTCTCGCCTCGGGGCATATCGACATGGTCGAGACCATCGCCGAGCGTCTCGCCGAAATGGTGTTGCGCCACGAGCGCGCCCAGGCGATCAGCGTGCAGGTCGAGAAGCTCGACGTGGCGCCCGGCGCGGTGGGCGTGAGAATCCGCCGCGAGCGGCAGCCGGAGACGGCAAAGGTCCACCATCTCCTTCCCGGGCTCGTCGATGCCGCCGACAAGCAGCCCAAGCCCTGAGCCGCGACATCTCGTCGCCAAGCTCGGCGGCAGCCTGTGGACGCAGCCGGACGCGCTGCGCGGCTGGCTCGCGGCGCTGCTGCGCTATGCGGGGCCGCTGACGATCGTGCCGGGCGGCGGCCCTTTCGCCGACGCCGTGCGTGAGGCGCAGGCGAAGCTGCGCTTTTCCGACGCGGCGGCGCATGAGATGGCGATCATGGGCATGGAGCAATACGCCCTCGCCCTCGCCGATCTCGAGCCCGGCCTCGTCATGGTGTCGACGCCGCGCGAAGCCGCGCTCGCCCATCGCCGCGGCGCCGCGGCGCTCTGGCGCCCTGTTGCGATGACGCGCTCGGCTCCCCAAATTCCGGCGAGCTGGGACATGACGTCCGACAGTCTCGCCGCCTGGCATGCGCGCGAAGCCGGCGCGGAGGCGCTGCTGTTGATCAAGAGCGTCGATGTTGCGATCCACAGCGCTCGGGCGAACGTCAGCGACGGAACCGGCGCGCCCGCCTCCCCCTCGAGGAGGGAGGTCGAGCGCCGCAGGCGCTCGGGAGAGGGTGACTCCCCGAGTCTCGGGAGCACCCCGCCCCGGACCGCTTCGCGGTCCGACCCTCCCCCTCCAGGGGAGGGTGGAGCTAGCCTCGTCGACCGTTGCTTTGCACATTATGCGCGGGGCCTCGCCGTGGTCCTCGCCGGCCCTGCCGACCTCGAGACGGCGGGCGAAAGAGCGAGCCGCGGCGCGATCCCCGGCGCGGCCTTCGAAGTCCTCACACGAGAGCAACACATCGCATGAAAAAGATCGTCTCGCCGCGGTGGGGCTGGGCGCTCACCGGCTCGGGCCATTTCTTCACCGAATGTCTCGACATCATCCGCTCGCTCGACCATGTCGATCTCTTCGTCAGCAAGGCGGCGGCGGAGGTGATCCGCATGTACAAGCATCGCCTCGACGACATGCCGGACCATGTCCGCATCTTCAAGGACACGACGGCGAGCGCGGCGCCTGTCGGCGGCTTCTATCACAGCCTCTATCACACGCTGATCGTCGCGCCGGCGACCTCCAACACGGTCGCCAAATTCGTCTATGGCATCTCCGACAATCTCGCGACCAATGTGTTCGCGCAGGCCGGCAAATGCCGCGTGCCGACGGTGGTGTTCGCCTGCGACACGGCGCCGGAGCTGGAGACGCAGGCGCCCGATCGCAAGGTGATGGTCTATCCGCGCCGCATCGATCTCGAGAACACCGACAAGCTGAAGAATTTCGAATCGACGCAGGTCGCCGAGAGCTTGGCTGCGCTGCATGAGGCGGTGGAGCGCCGGCGCCGCGAGATCGCCGCGCCGGAGCCGTTGGGGAATGTCTGAGCGCGTCCTCTTCCTCACCGGCCATCTCGCCCTGCCGCGCCTCGAGCGCATGCTGGCGAGCTTCGGCGAGGAGGCGAGGGACTGGCGCGTCCACGACATCGGCGTGAAGGTCGCGGCGCTGATGACGCAGGAGATCATCCTGCGCCGGCTGCCGCGTCCGCTCGAGGCCGAGCGCGTGATCCTGCCGGGGCGCTGCCGCGCCGATCTTCGCGCTCTGTCGCAGGCGTTCGGCGCGCCCTTCGAGCGCGGGCCGGAAGAGATCGCCGATCTGCCCGGCTTTCTCGGCAAGCGCGGCGGCAAGGCGGATCTCACGCGCTTCGATATGCGCATCTTCGCCGAGATCGTCGACGCCTCCATCATGAGCGTCGATCAGGTCGTCGCGCGCGCGCAGGCGCTGAAGGACGTCGGCGCCGATGTGATCGATCTCGGCTGCCTGCCCGATACGCCGTTTCCGCATATGGAGGAGACGATCGCCGCGCTGAAGCGCCAAGGCTTCGAGGTGAGCCTCGACTCGGCGCGGCGCGACGAGCTGGAGCGCGGCGCGCGCGCCGGCGCCGATCATCTCCTGAGCCTCGACGAGCATACGCTCGGGGTCCTGCCCGATCATTCGCCGCTCGTTCCGATTCTCGTGCCCAATCCGCACGGCGATCTCGATTCGCTGCAGCGCGCCGCGCGCCTCGCCGAAAGCAGAGGCATCGCCTACATCCTCGATCCCATTCTCGATCCGATTCATTTCGGCCTCGCCGCCTCGATCGAGCGTTATGTCGAAACGAGGCGGCGCGAGCCTGCGGCCGAGATCATGATGGGCACCGGAAATCTCACCGAATTGACCGACGCGGATTCCTCCGGCGTCACGGCGATGCTGCTCGGCCTCTGCTCGGAGCTCGACATTCGCCATCTCCTCACCGTGCAGGTGAGCCCGCATACGCGCCGCACCGTGCAGGAGCATGACGCCGCGCGCCGCATGCTCCACGCCGCGCGCGCGGACCGCGCGCTGCCGAAAGGCTACAGCGACGCGCTGCTGCAGATTCACGACAAGCGTCCCTATGCCGCGACGCCCGACGAGATCGCCGAGCTCGCGCGCGAGCTGCGCGACGAGAATTTCCGCATCGAGGTCGCCGCGGACGGCATTCACATTTATGCGCGCGATTTTCATCGCGTCGCGCGGGACGCCATGTCGCTCTTCCCCGAGCTCGGCGTCGAGAAGGACGGCGCCCACGCCTTCTATCTCGCGAGCGAGCTGACCAAGGCGGAGATCGCGTTTCGCTTAGGCAAGCGCTATCGCCAGGACGAGCCGCTCGATTTCGGCTGCGCGATCGATTCGACGCAGGAGGACGAGACGCGCCTGCGCGAGGCGGGTCACACGCTGCGCAAGGCGCGGAACGAATGATGCGCTTCGAGAAGCGAGCCTGAAGGCTCGCATTCCGCAGCCTTCGAGTTGAACGGCGCAGGCCGACAGGAGCTTCCCATGCCGATGATCCGCGAATGCGTCGTCACCACGGTCGGGCCGATGGGCCAGCCGCATCTCGCGCCGCTCGGGCTGATCGAGGACGGCGAGCACTGGATCATCGCGCCTTTCCGTCCCTCGACGACTCTCGCCAATCTCGAGGCGGCGCCATTCGCCACAGCGAGCTTCATCGATGACGTGCGCATCATCGTCGGCTGCGTGTGCGGCAGGACCGACTGGCCGCTCGCGCCCGTCCCCGGCTGGTCGACGCCGCGCCTCGCGGCCGCCCTCTCCCATGCCGAGCTGGAAGTGATTCGCAACGAGGCCGATCCGAAGCGGCCGCGCTTTTATTGCCATGTGAGAAAAATCGTCTCTCATGCGCCGTTTCTGGGGTTCAATCGCGCTCAGGCGGCGGTGGTCGAAGCCGCTATTCTCGCGACGCGCCTCGGCCTGCTGCCGCGCGAAAAAATCGACACAGAGCTCGCCTATCTGCAGATCGCCGTCGACAAGACGGCCGGCCCCGTCGAGCGCGAGGCCTGGGATCTGGCGACGGCGAAGATCAAGTCCTATCTTCAGACCCAGCCGGATTGAGAGCGAGCCTTCAGGCTCGCCCGAAACGCCGCGTCCGCACGCATTTTTTATGAAGGAACGACTATGTCCGAAGCAATGACGACCGAGCATCTCGAGCATGCCGAGCACGCCGAGCATGTCGCGCATGAAGGCACGCCCTTCCTGATTCAGGTTTCCATGTCGATCGCCATCATGGCGGTGGTCGCGGCGACCATCGGCAGCTTGGAGACGATCGAGACCGCCGCGACGCTCGGCGCGCAGAACGCCGCCGCGCTGAGCCAGAGCAAGGCCAGCGATCAATGGGCGTTCTTTCAGGCCAAGAGCATCAAGAAGAGCGTGCATGAGGTCGGCTCCCGCCAGGGCGGCCCGCAGGCCGACGCGCTCTCGCGCGAGGCTCGGCGCTATGAGGACGAGAGCAAGGCCATCAAGACCGACGCCGAAGGCTTCGAGCATCGGGTGGAGGAGCATCTGCACGAGGCCGAGCATCACGAGCATCGGCATCATATTCTCACCATGGCGGTGACGCTGCTGCACGCCGCGATCGCCATCGCGACCATCGCCATCATCACCAAGGGCCGCAAATGGCCGTGGCATGCGGGCCTCGCCCTGACCGCGGCTGGAATCGCGCTCGCGGGATACGCCTATGTTTGACGTCACGGCCTCGTGAAAACGAAAGCGCCCGGGCGAAACGCTCGCCCGGGCGCTCGTCATGCGTTCCGTTCAATTCGTCACATGGGCGCGGGCAGCGCTTCCAGCCGCGCCATTCCGGCGCGCACCGCCGATTGCACCTTCTCGAAGGCGCGCACCTCGATCTGGCGCACGCGCTCGCGCGAGACGCCGAACTCGGTGGAGAGATCCTCGAGCGTGACCGGATCCTCGGAGAGCCGGCGCGCCTCGAAGATGCGGCGCTCGCGCGGGTTGAGCACGCCGAGCGCGCCGCGCAGCGCGTCGAGCCGGTTGCCCGCCTCCTCCTGCTCGACGAGCACGTGCTCCTGATCGGAGGCATCGTCGACGAGCCAGTCCTGCCACTCGCCTTCGCCCTCCTCGCGCAAGGGCGCGTTGAGCGAGGCGTCGCCGGACATGCGGCGGTTCATCTCGATCACATCCTGCTTGGTCACGCCGAGGCGGCGGGCGATCTCGTCGACATGCTCGGGCGTCAGATCGCCGTCCTCGAAGGCCGAAATCTTGCTCTTGGCCTTGCGCAGGTTGAAGAACAGCTTCTTCTGGCTCGCCGTCGTGCCCATTTTGACGAGCGACCACGAGCGCAGGATATATTCTTGAATCGACGCGCGGATCCACCACATTGCATAAGTGGCGAGGCGGAAGCCGCGCTCGGGCTCGAAGCGCTTGACGGCCTGCATCAGCCCGACATTGCCCTCGGAGACGATCTCGCCGATGGGCAGGCCGTAACCGCGATAGCCCATGGCGATCTTGGCCACGAGCCGCAGATGCGAGGTGACGAGCTTTTGCGCGGCGTTGGGGTCCTGATGCTCGCGCCAGCGTTTGGCGAGCATATACTCCTGCTCCGGCTCCAGCATGGGGAACCGGCGGATTTCGGAAAGGTAGCGCGCGAGGCCGCTCTCGCCGGAGAGGGTGGGAAGGGCGTTCGCCATGTTCACCTCCTGGCGGGCCCCCTTATGAGGCGAGCCCGCAATGGTCGGCCGCAAGCGCCGGCCGCAACGCATCAATATAAACCGATCGAAGAATGGCTGAAAGATGGCTTTTTGCTGAGGGGCCGATAACGCCGAGGTTAAATCTCCGTAACGCGCGGACAACGGATTCGCTCTCAACTAGAGCGCTCCGCCGCCGCGACATCTCCCTCTCCGGCCGAAGTCGTCGACCGATCGGCGTGGCGCGCGGACCTCGCCGAGGTCCGCGTCCAGTCATAGGCTCAAACAGTAACGACAATCTTTCCGATCTGCTCGTTCGACTCGAGAAAGCGATGCGCCTCGACGATGCGCTCGAACGGAAAGCTGCGTGCAATGATCGGCCGCAGGCTCCCCGCCGCGAGGCTGTCGAGCACGAAGCGAACGCCGCGCTCGCGCTTTTGCGGATCGCGCGTCACCGAGAACAGCGTATATCCACGTAGCGTGAGCTGCTTGCGAATGGCGGAGAACAAAGGGAAGGGCGTCGGCGCGCTCGCCAGCGCGCCGTAGAGGAAGATGGTTCCGCCGACCGCGGCCGCTTCGGCGAGCGCTTCGACGCCTGGCCCGCCGATGGGATCGAAGAGGAGGCGCGCGCCTGCCCCTTCGGTGATGCGGAGCGTCTCCGCGACGAGATCGTCGCTCTCGGTCACGATCACATGCCGCGCTCCGCCTTTTTCCAGCGCCTCGCGCTTGGCGCGCGTGCGCGTGACGGCGATCGACGTCGCGCCGGCGGCGTTGGCGATCTGAATGGCGGCGAGGCCGACGCTGCTCGACGCCGCAGTGATGACGACCGCATCCCCTTCGCCGACGCCGCCGATCTCGACCAGCGCGCCATAGGCGGTGAGATATTGCATCCAGACCGCCGCCGCCTCGCTCCAGGTCAGGGAGCTCGGATGTCTGACGACGGCATGCGCCGGAACGATCGCGGCCTCGCCATAGACGCCATATTCGGTCATGGAGAAGGCCGGCATCGTGCTCACTGCGTCGCCGATCACAAATCCCGTCACTCCTTCGCCGATCGCCTCGATCTCGCCCGATGCCTCATAGCCGAGCAGGGAGGGCAGGCGCGGCGCTTCGATATAGCCGCCGGAGCGGAACATCGCCTCGGCGCGGTTGAGGCCGATCGCGCGGACGCGGATGCGGATCTCGCCGGCCTTCGGCGCTCCGATGTCCAAATCGTCGATCTGGAGCGCGTCCGGGCCGCCGAGACGATGAAAGCGAACAATGCGCGTCATAGGCGCCTCCTGTTTGAAGAGACCCTAGCGCTCCGTCGATCCGGCGAAAATTCGGCGAGGCGTCACCCGATCTGTGCAATAATTCACCTATGGACTGGGAGGACCTCCGCTATTTTCTCGTGTTGTCCCGCTGCGGCTCGCTGTCGGCCGCGGCGCGCCAGCTCGGCGTCGACCATGCGACGGTCGGGCGGCGCATCGCCGCGCTGGAGGCGTCGCTGGGTCTGCGGCTGATGGACCGGCTTCCGCGCAGCCGGCCGCTCACCGAGGACGGGGCCGCGATCGCCGCCGCCGCGGAACGCATGGACGCGCTCGCCGAAGAGGCGCTTCGGCGCTCGCGCGGGGCGACGCTGACCTTGTCCGGCGCGGTGCGCGTCTCGCTTCCCCCGGTCCTGGCGACGTTCTGCGTCGCACCGAGAATGGGGACGCTTCGCCACATCCACCCTCGGCTCAAGCTGGTGCTGCTCGCGACCGCGACCTTCGCGGCGCTCGATCGCGGCGAAGCCGATATTGCAATCCGCATGAGCCGGCCTGAAGAGCCGGACGCTGTCGCGCGCCGCATCGGCTCGATGCGCTTCGCCCTCTACGCCCGGCGCGATGTCGCGGAGCGGCCGGCGGAGGAATGGGAGTTCGTCGGCTTCGACGAGTCGCTCGGCCATTTGTCGCAGCAGGTATGGCTGCGAAAGCTCGCGGGTGAACGGGGACTTGCGTTCGAGTCCAGCGACCTCTTCGCCCAGCAGGCCGCCGTTCGCGCCGGAGCCGGCGCGGCGGTGCTGCCGAGCTTCATGGGCGATGACGACGAGGCGCTGGTTCGACTACCGGTCGAGCCGCCGCCGAAGCGCGACCTCTGGCTGATCGCCTATCCGGACCTGCGCCGCTCGCCGGCGGTTCGCGCGGTCATGGATTTTCTCGCCGATTGCATTAGCGCCGATCCCCGTTTGCGGCCGTGAGGCGTCCGTCTCATCGATCGACGCGCCAGAAATCGGCGGCCTCGGCGGGAAGCGTCGCCAGCACACGCTCGAATTCCGCCACGTCGACGCAGTCGCGCAGGGCGTGGGCGACATCGGCGATGGCGCTCGCCGGCGAAAAATTATGGTCGCGGCGCAGCGACTTGACTTCCTCCAGCAGCGCCGCTCTGGAGCCGAAGTCGCACGCCTCCTCCCGCGTATCCCAATCGGCGACGAACAGCGCCCGCAGCACCGGAGGAAGCGCGCCGGCGAAGCGAATGGCGTCGTGAATGTCGAGACGGCGGCGAAAGGCGAGCAGCACGCCCTGAGCCGTTGTATAGGCCTGATTGCGCGTCGTCAGTCCCGTACGCTCGATCACGAGCCGTAAGAAGCGGTCGAATGCCTCGGATGCGTGCTGATATTCCATTGGAATGGGCATGGCTCGCGTCCCCTTCGCGATTGGTCACCCTCCCGCCAACGCCTCCCGCAACCCCATGAGGTCCGCCGGCAATTCGCTCTCGAACAACAGCTCCTCGCGCGTCGCCGGATGCGGGAACCCCAGCGTCGCCGCATGCAGCGCCTGGCGGCCGAGCGCCTCCACGACGGCGCGCGCCGCGGGCGCGAGCAGCGCCGTCTTGGTCTTGAAGCCTGCGCCATAAGTGGCGTCGCCGATCAGCGGATGGCCGATATGGGCCATATGCACGCGAATCTGGTGCGTGCGTCCGGTCTCCAGCCGGCAGGCGACCAGCGAGGCGACGCCGAAGCTTTCGATCAGCTCCCAATGGGTGATCGCCTCGCGGCCGCGTTCCTCCGAAACCACGGCCATTCTCTCGCGCTGGATCGCATGGCGGCCGATCGGCGCCTCCACCGTGCCGCGCGCGCGCTCGGGAACGCCCCAGACGAAGGCGAGATATTCGCGCATGAGGCCGAGGCTGCGGCCATGATCCTCGAAGAGGCGCGAGAGGCCCCTATGCGCGGCGTCGGTCTTGGCGACGACCAGAAGTCCGGACGTGTCCTTGTCGATGCGGTGCACGATGCCGGGCTTCTTGACCCCGCCTATGCCGGAGAGGCTGTCGCCGCAATGGCCGAGCAGGGCGTTCACCAGCGTGCCCGTCTCATGGCCGTGCGCCGGATGCACCACCAGCCCGGCCGGCTTGTCGACGACGATGAGATGCGCGTCCTCGAAGCGGATATCGAGCGGAATGTTTTCGGGCTGCGGCTCGGGAGGCTCGGGCGGCGGGACGGCGAGAGAGACCCGGTCGCCGGCGGCGAGCTTGCGCGCGGCGTCGCGCGTCGGCGCCGGCCCGATGGTGAGCCGTCCGTCCTCGATCAGCGCTTTCAGCCGCGTGCGCGACAAAGATGCAGCGACGATCTCCGGCCGCTCGGCGAGGAAGCGATCGAGCCGCGTTCCCGCCGCCTCGGGCGGAACCTCGAAGGCGAACAAAATGTCCTCGATCGTCTCGTCATCCGCTTCGCGCATGGAATCCCTTCGATTGTCTCGTTATCGGCGTGCTAACGGAGCGTCGTTCCCCACAGGCCGGAGCCGCCGTCATCGCCCCTGCATCCGCACATCGAAGCTGCGCCGTGATCGGCGCCGGGCCGGCCGGCCTCATCGCCGCCGATCGTCTCGCGCGGCTCGGCGCGAAGGTGACCGTCTATGAGCACAAGCCGAGCCCCGCGCGCAAATTGCTGATGGCCGGGCGCGGCGGCCTCAATATCACGCATAGCGAGAACCTGGATAAATTTATCGCACGCTATGGCGCGGCGACGGCGAGGCTCGAGCCCTATCTCCGTGATTTTCCACCGGAGGCGCTGCGCGCATTTTGCGCGGAGCTCGGCGAAGACACCTTCGTCGGCTCCAGCGGGCGCGTGTTTCCGAAGAGCTTCAAAGCCTCGCCTCTGCTGCGCGCGCTGCTCGCGCGTCTCGCGGCCAATGGCGTGACGATCGCGACGCGCCATCGCTTCGAAGGCTTCGCCGATGACGGCGCGCTGCGGCTGACCGGCGCCGGCGGCGAGACGCTGATTCGCGCCGGTGCGGTCGTCCTCGCGCTCGGCGGCGCCTCCTGGCCGCGGCTCGGCTCCGACGGCGCCTGGAGCGGCGTTCTCTCGGCGAGCGGCGTCGCGGTGACGCCGCTCGCCCCGGCCAATTGCGGCGTGGCGATCGACTGGCCCGAGTCGTTTCGCGCCTCCTTCGAAGGCGCGCCGCTGAAGACGATCGCGCTTCGCCATGGCGACGCCCGCATTGCCGGCGACATCGTCGTCACGCGCGGCGGGCTCGAGGGCGGGCCGGTCTATGCGCTTTCGTCCGCTCTGCGGCGCGCCGTCGAGCGCGACGGCGCCGCGACGATGCAGGTCGACCTGCGTCCTTCGCTCTCGATCGAAGCGCTCGCCGCCAAGCTCGCGCGCTCGCGTGGAAAGCAGTCCGTCGCCAATTTTCTGCGCAAGGCGGCGGGGCTCGCCAAGCTCGAGGTGGCGCTGCTGCGCGTCGCCGCTCCGACGCCGCCCGAGGACGCGCATGCGCTCGCCGCGCTCGTGAAGAATCTGCCTCTGACGATCATCGCGACGGCCGGCCTCGAGCGGGCGATCTCGACGAGCGGCGGCGTGGCCTTCGACGAGCTGGACGAGGATCTTATGCTGAAGCGCCTGCCGGGCGTTTACGTCGCCGGCGAGATGCTGGACTTCGACGCGCCGACCGGCGGCTATCTGCTGCAGGCGGCGTTTTCGACCGGCATGGCCGCGGCGAGGGGCGTCGCGCGCCGCCTCGCAGTCGAAGAAGGCGAGCGTTCATCTGAACGCTCGAGTCGAACGTGAACTTCCGCGTCGGTCGCTCTCGTGCTATGTAGACCTCATGAGCAATCTGCAGTCGGAAGTCTTCGAGGCGTTTCGCGCCATCGACATTCCCGAGGACAAGGCTTTGAAGGCTGCTACGGCGCTCAGCAAGCGTGACGACGAGGTATCGTCGATCAAAGGCGAGCTGCTCGTCATCAAATGGATGATGGGCTTCGTTCTGGCGTTTCAAGTGGCGATTTTCGCGAAGCTCTTCATGCATTGATTGGAGCGTCGCCAGCGTCACGGTTCGGCCAATTGACGACGCGCGAAGCATTGATCACCCGTTCGATCGTCGAGGGCTCGAGGGGCGCCCTCAGAGGAAAATCAACCGGGATGTGCATAGCGGTCTGCCGGTGCCCCCGAATTACGGCATCCTCCATTCGTGATGATCTCATCTTCCTCCCTCGTGATGATCACCGGCGGATACTCTCCAATTATACCAAGTAAATCAATTACGCTGAGCTGATCCGCCTGCTGCAGGATCAATCCATACGAGGCATTCAAGGGGCGGCAATGCTCGAATCGCACGTCTCGTCTCCACTCTTCAATGCTTCGACTTCTTGTCCTCAAGTCCCTCGCGGCGTTGCTCTGTCGTAGCCATGCGCCGAAGTTTTCGACCCTGACTTCACCGATGACCAAATAATTCGAAAGACAAAAAAGGCATTTTGAGGCAAATAAATCGTAAATTACTTGATTTTTTGCCAGTGTTAGCAATAGCATGCGGATACATAAGCCTTTCTATGATGCATGTGGCGCTCCGCTCGACGCTATAGTGACCTCATATGCACAATAACAAACTTCGTTAAAATTGCAGCTGTATATAGACGGATTCGCCATCGACGGTTGTGCCCGCAGCGTATGGGCCGGCTGAATGGCGTGCGTCCCATCCTTCTACTCCGCCACCTTCCCACCCCGCCGCGCCAGCTCCGGCTCGACCAGATTATGGCGGATCAGATAGGTCAGCGCGCGGCGCCAGGATTCGTCCGTCTCGCCGCGGAGGCTCGTCTGCGAGATATTGACCAGCTCGCCGCTGCGCGCGTCGCGGATGCGGAATTCGAGACCCTGCAACATCACGCTGATCTTGCGAAAGAAGCCGACGAAGGAGAGATCGGCGCCCGCCGCGCGCGCGGCGTCGGCCTCGCAGCCGTTGCATTTGCGCAGCCAATGCTGGGCGACCCTCGGCTCCTGGCTCGGGCCGATGTCGACGATCTCGAAGAGGCCCGACGCGGCGAGCAGTTCGCGCGCGAGGCGCGTCATCTTGCGCAGCCGCTCGGTCTCCTCGGCGCTCTCGCCGGCGAGCGGGCCGCCGGCGCTGAAATCATCGAGCTCGAGATCGAAGACGGCGAGCTTCAGCGGCGCCGCCGCGCGCGACGGCGAGGCGCAGAAGGCGACCGCCGCGAGGACAATGATCGGGAAAATTCGGGTCATGACACGCCTCCTGCCTTGCCGTTCGGCGTGAAGATGCGCGCCAAGCGGGGCGCCGGCCAGTCGATCTTTCCCGGCGCGGCGCGGGAAAAATTCCCGCGCTACTGGCTTGCGCCAGAAAGAGCGAGCCTGAAGGCTCGCTCTCGACGCAGGCGGTTAGAGCGGCGGCGTGTCGGCGGCGACGAGTCCCGCGCCGAGCGCGAGCCAGACGAGATGCGCGTCGGTGCGCGCGCCGACCTTGGATTTGATCTGATAATGATAATTCTGCACCGTCTTGGGGCTCAGATGCAGCGCCTGCGCGATGTCCTCGGTGGTGCGGCCGGAGGCGACGAGGCGCAAAATTTCCGTTTCGCGCGGACCGAGATCGGCGAGCGGCGAGCGTCCGTCGGCGAGACGCTCGGCGGCAATCTCGCGGGCGACATCGTCGCCGAGCGCGCGTCCGCCGCGCGCGACCAGCGCCACCGCGCGCACCAGCTCGCTCGCCTCGCCGCCCTTGGTGATGAAGCCGCTCGCGCCGGCTTCGAAGGCCTTCAGCGCATAGGCGGCGGCGCTGTGCATGGTGAAGACGAGTATGCGCGCGCGCTTGTCCCATTGCCGAATGTGGCGCACCGCCTCGAGCCCGCCGGCGCCGCCGCGCAGCGACAAATCCATCACCACGACGTCCGGCGAATGATCGCGATAGGCCTGATAGGCGGCGGCTGCATCCTCGGCCTCGGCGACGACGGCAAAGCCGCTCTGGCGCTCGAGCAGGCGGCGATAGCCCTCGCGCACCACAGGATGATCGTCGACGAGCAGAACCGAGATGGAGGTCATGCCGCCTTGCGCCCCATCGCGGCATTGGCGTTGGCGGCGACGAGCGGAATGCGCGCCGCGACGCAGACGCCGCGCGCGGCGCGGCCGATCTCGAGGCTGCCGCCGAAGGCGGAGACGCGCTCGCGCATGCCGAGCAGGCCATGGCCGGCGGAAACATCGATGCGCGTCGGATCGCCGCCGCCGTCGTCCTCGACGGTCAGCGCGACGACGCCGTCATTGGAGGCGAGGCGCTCGACGCGCAGATAGACGTCGTGCGGCCGCCCGTGGCGCATGGCGTTGGTGAGGCACTCCTGCGCGATGCGGAAGACGCTGGTGGAGACGGACGGCGGCACGGCGGCGAGATCGCCCATCAGATCGAGATGCACCACCGCGCGCGGCGCCGTCTGCGCATTCCATCCGGCGACGAGCTGCACGAGGCAGGCCTCGAGCCCGAGCTCGTCGAGATCCTGCGAGCGCAGCCGCGCCAGCGCCTCGCGCAAGGTCGCGGTCATGCGCCGCGCCGCCTTGCCGATCGAGCGGGCGTCGGCGGCGAGATCGGGACGATCCTGCGCGCCGGCCTCGATCGCCGCGGCGAAGGCGGTGGTGGCCGTGAGGCATTGGCCGAATTCGTCGTGCAGGTCGCGCGCCAGCGCGCGGCGCTCCTCCTCCTGCACCTCGAACAGGCGCTTCGTCAGCGCGACGCGCTCGGCGGTGGTCTGCGCGAGACGCTCGGCGAGATCATTGACCGCGCGCGCGATGAGGCCGAACTCGCCGCAGGTGAAAGTGTGAATCCTGTGGCGATAATTGCCGCTCTCCAGCCGGCGCAGCCCGTCGATGACGACGCGCGTCGGCGCGAGCGCGTGGATGATGACGAGCGCGGCGAGCAGCGAAACGCCGATGGCCATGAACACCGCGACGCCCGCGACGATCGATATTTCGCGCCAAGCCTGGCGCACCGCGGCCTCCGGATCGGCGCGCGCGATCACGACTCCGGTCTCCGGCTGGCGCACGGTGAGAGCGCGCTCGATCGGCGCCGGCGGACCGAACAGGAAGTCGAACAGGCGCGCGAACCATTGCGGCTCCGGCGCGCCGACGCCTTCCGTCTGGCTGCATAATTCGCGCGGCGTCTCGGCGCCCGGCGCGAACATGATGCAGACCCCGGGGGAGACGAGCTTCAGCGTCGCCAGCGACTCCCAATTGGGGATCGGCAGGATTTTGTCGCGCCGCATGCTGCCGCGCCAGAGAATTTCCCGCCAGAACAGATTTTCCAATTCGTGCGCGACGCGCTCGGCGGAGGCGGCGGTTTCGGCGCGGATCATCCGGTGTGCGTCGAGCATCACCCAGCCGATGGCGAGCGACAGGCACAGCAGCACGACGCCGGCGAGGCGCAGAAGGAGACGGACGATCAGCTGCATAGTTCGATTCCTTCCCGGCGGATGCGCGACGGCTCCAGCTTTTTTGTTTTGGAGCGAATTCTGATCGATCGAACGAGTCCGTTCGATCGGAAAACGCTCGAGCGAGGGCGACGGAACCGTACCAGCAATCCACAGCCGCGCCAATGCGATCGCGCGGCGCAGATCATGAGATCGGGAAAAATGCCCGGCGCGCCCGGGGCGGCGCGCCCTGGGCGAGGCCCCCCGGCCGAGGGCAAGCTGTTCGCGAAACCAAACGGAGGCCGAAAGCATGAGCCTGCAGGCGATTACCGCGCGCGCGCCGTCGCGCGTCACGTTTTTGTTCGCATTCGCGACATTCGAGCTGACGCTCGCGCTCGCGATCGCCTGGGCGCTGGGCGTGAGCCTGTTCTTTCCCAATGGCGTGATCGCGAGCTACATCGTCGAGCGCGCCGATCTGATCCGCGCGCATATCGACTATCTCATGATGGCGCAATTTCTGTTTATTTTCGCGCTGATGTTTCGGCAGTACGCGATTCGGCCGCCGCTCTGGATCCTCGTCGCGAGCTGCTCCGGCGCCTTCTACAATCCGGCGAGCTTTCTGCTGCGCGCCCTTCGGCCGAAGGTCGATCCGGCCACGATCACGGCGCCGGTCGAGCCGCATTTCCCGCTCATTGCCGGGCTGAGCTTCACGGCGGTCACGGTGGGATTCATCGGCTCGGCGGCGCTCGTCGTCTATGCCGCCTGGCGCTCCAGCCGATCGAGCGCCAGCGCGAGAGCCGACGCGCTCGAAAACGCGTGAAGGTCGGAACGGCGTCACCGCACCTCGATCGCGCCGAAGATCGTCTCGAAGGCGCGCCGCAATTCGACGTCGACCCGCGCCATATCCGCGTCGACGCGAAGATCGGCGAGGCTGGTGACGCCAAGATGCGACTGCCGCACGCCGCAGGGCGCGATGCCGGAAAAATGCGTGAGGTCGGGCGCGACATTGAGCGCGATTCCGTGAAAGCTCACCCAGCGCCGGACGCGCACGCCGATGGCGGCGATCTTGTCCTCGGCAGGCTCGCCCGAAAGACCCGCGGGCTTGTCCGGCCGCGCGACCCAGACGCCGACGCGCTCCTCGCGCCGCTCGCCGGCGACGCCGAAGGCCGCGAGCGTCGCGATCAGCCACGCCTCGAGGGCGCAGACATAGGCGCGCACGTCGCGCCGGCGGCGTGACAGGTCCAGCATCGCGTAAGCGACCCTCTGGCCCGGCCCGTGATAGGTGAACCGCCCGCCGCGTCCCGTCCGGTGGACGGGAAAGCGCGCATCGAGAAGATCGCCCTCCTCGGCCGAGGTTCCCGCCGTATAGATCGGCGGATGCTCGACGAGCCACACGCGCTCCCGCGCCTCGCCTGCGGCGATGCGCTCGGCGAGCGTCTCCATTTGCACGACAGCGTCCTGATAATCGACGAGGCCGGGCGCGACGACCCATTGCGCGGGCGGCGCGCCGGCCTGCGGCAGGAAGGAGACGGCGCAAGCGTCGCGGGACAGCGGCGAGGACATGAGGGGAGTCTACAACACGGGCGGATTTCGCCAAAGGAGGAGCGCGGCCTCCTCGACACTCGCAGCTTTGAAAAGGTCGAGAATGTCTGGCAAGCTCGGGCGTCGCAACTGAAGTCAGGGGACGCGGGATGAGCTCGGGCGAAGGCGGTTTTCTCGGCGGCAGCGGGATTTTGGGGCCTTATTCATCGGTGCCGTCGGTCGCGCCCGGGGCGAATCGATCGCCGGCCGAAGCGCTGCGCTTCGAGATCAAAGGCCATGAGATGCAATTCGTCGAGATCGAGCTCGATCCAGGCCGCGCCTGCGTCGCCGAAGCCGGCGCCATGATGTTCAAGGAGGCTGTGGTCGGCATGGAGACGATCTTCGGCGACGGCGCGCAAGAGGATTCGGGGCTGCTCGGCAAGCTCTGGCGCGGCGCCAGGCGCGCGCTCTCGGGCTCCTCCCTGTTCATGACGCGCTTTTCCAATAACGGCTACGGCCCGGCGCATGTCGCCTTCGCCGCGCCCTATCCGGGCAAGATCCTGCCCTTGCGGCTCGACCTCCTCGGCGGCGAGCTGCTCTGCCAGCGCGACACATTTCTCGCCGGCGCGCCCGGCGTCGCCATCGACATCGCCTTTCAGAAGAAGATCATGACCGGCCTCTTCGGCGGCGAGGGCTTTATCATGCAGCGCCTCTCGGGCGACGGAATCGTCTTCGTCCACGCCGGCGGCACGGTGGTCGAGCGCGAGCTCGCGCCGGGCGAGGAGCTGCACGTCGATTCGGGCTGCCTCGTCGCGCAGACGGCGAGCGTCTCCTTCGACGTGGTTCCGGTCGGCGGGATCAAATCCATGGTCTTCGGCGGCGAGGGCTTTTTCTTCGCGCGGCTGGTCGGACCCGGCCATGTGTGGCTGCAGTCCATGCCCTTCTCGCGTCTCGTCGGCCATATCGCCGCGCGCCTGCCGTCCTCCGGCGGCGGTGTCGGCGTGTCCTGGCCGGTCGGCGGCGGCGGCTCGGAGTCCGGCTCTGGCGGCGGCGGCTGGGGCGGCGGAGGGGACGGCAGCGAGGCGTGATGGGGCCGCGCGTTCCGAGCGGCGAGCCGTCGGAACGCGCGGGAAGGCGGGTCGTTACATTTTCGAGGCGCGGATCACGAAGCCCGGGCCGCTCGAGCATTTGACCTTGCCGATGAGCTTGAAGTGCTTCGGGTCGGATTTCTCGGGGGCGGCGCCGGTCCAGACGCAGCCGGTCAGCTTGTCGTCCCTGTCGCCGAGCGTGACCGTATAGACATCGCCGCTCTTCGTGCCTTCGAAGGTGTAAGCGGTCGGCGCGCCGGTGTCCGATTGCATCTCGGCCTTGCCGGACAGCTTGTCGCCGTCGACGGTCACGGCCCATGTTCCGGTCGAGCTCTTGATGCCGGAATTGCTCTCCTCCGAGACATTCCAGCTTTGGGTCTCGGCCAGCGCCGGCGCGCTCATGAGGACGAGCGCGACGGCGGCTTTCGTTACGAGCTGAAGCACGTTTCTACTCCCATTCGATTTGTGATTGCGATGAGCGGCGATGGCAGACGCGAGGGGAGTTGAGAAAGGGCGACGCGATTGCAGCGCAGCTTCGATCATCCAGACGCGCGATTGTAGGCGACGCTCGTTAAGGGCGCCCGCGATATGCGGATGATCCCTGCCGCTGCGTCATTGGCGTCGACGCGAGCGGGCCCGCAAATTCGCACAGAACTGGTTCGGCTGCAAATAGTGATACGGCGCCGCTCCAAGTCAGAACTGGGCGTGCAAGCGCAGTCCGAACACATTTACCGGCCCGCGTGCGACATTATGTCCCGGATTGCCGATGAACTGATAGTCGAGCGTCAGCTCGATCCCGTCGCGCATATTATATTTGTAATAGGTCTCGAAGACCTTCTCGCCGGCGTAGGAGATGCCGCCGTCGCCGATATAGACGCTGAGGCCGCCGAGGCCGAAATAGCGGATGCGCGGCCCGGCGAGGCCCGAGAAAACGCCGGCGAGGCCGATCTCGTCCTTGTCGCGGCCCCAGAGCGCGCCCTGCAGAGTGAGACCGGTCGCCAGCGAGCGGTCGATATCGGTGAAGTCGACCGTCTCGAATCGCCCGTCGGCCATGCTGGCGCGCAGGAAGAAGCCGATCTCCTTCGAGATCTGCTGCTGCACATTGATTCCGCCGCCGAGCTTGAGATGGCGCCGGCGCAGCCAGGGCAGGTTCACATCGGGCGGCAGCGCGCCGGTGAGCAGCGCATAATTCACGACATCGTCGACCTTGGCGAAATTGCCATTGTCGCCATAGGCGAGAAATTTGATGACGCCCGGCTGGGCGAACAGGTCATAGCGCGCCTCGAGCTCGACGACGCCCATGAATTGCCGTCCGATCTGCGGCTCGATATTCGGGCTGTTCGGAATGTCGGAGAGCTGAAAGGCGCCGGCGCGCGCGGTCCACCAATCCTGCTTCCACTCGATCGCGAGGCCATGGGTATAGCCCCAGGAGTCGGCGGCGTAATCGAACGCGCCCATCGAATTGACGCCGAAGTTGAGGAAGCCGGTGGTGGGATCGTGCGCATATTTATTGTCGTCGAACACGTCCGGCACGGCGAATTTGCCGATGGTGAGGATGATGCGGTCCTTGTCGACCTTGCCCGACAGCTGGTTCTGCGTCGATTCGAGCACCTCGTTGAAGGAGCCCGTCTCCGGATCGCTCACCTTGCCGCCGCCGTCGAGCCCGATGATCTGGCGCAGGAAATAGCGCTGGAAGCGCATATAGGGCGCGGCCCGCCCGACCTTGGCGACCGCCCCGTCCACATAGGCCGCGGCGCCGACCGAATTGGCGAGTCCATAGCCGACATCGATCTCGGGATTGAGATAGACGGCGCCGCCGTCCCAGAGGCGCAGGCCGAAGAAGAGATTGCTGGTCGAGCCGGCGTTGGCGAGCCCGTTCGGCGGAAAGCTGCGCTCGCCGCTGTAGAGCGCCGGGAATTTCGGATAGCCCTGAACGACGGCGGTCGTCTGTCCGTGGAAGCTGTAGAGCTCCTCCTTCGATGCCTCGTCCCGCTTCTCGTTCCTTTGTCCGTTCTCGCGTCCCGTCTTCTTCCCGTTTTTTCCGGTCTCGTCGTCGACGTGTCGCGCGCTGTCGCGCGCGGGGGCCTCCGCCTCTTCCTGAGGGTCGAAACGATAATTCAGCCCGAGGCGCAGCACATGCGCCTCGCTGCGCTGGCGCGCGGCGAAGGCGGAGGCGGCGCCGTCGTCGAAGAGTCGCGTCTGCAGCTGCTGATTGACGTAGGTATATTCGAGACGGGCCGACCAGCGGTCGAACAGCGCTTGCTCGATTCCGGCGCCGACCACGAATTTCATGCGCGAGGACTGCGAGAGCGGCGCAAGGAACGGACCGGCTGCTCCCGGCGAGACGGTGAGAAGCGACGCGCCGCGCCAGCCGCCCGCGGCGACGCCGCCGGTCATATAGACGAGCGAGCGGCCGAAGGCATAGCCGAACCGCGCGCGCACGCTCGCGAAATAATCGCCGTTCTCATTGGTCGTCAGCGCGCGCGTCGCGGGGCCGAAGCCGGCGAAGACGCCGTCGTCGCCCCGGCGGATTTTCAAAAAATTCAGCTCGGTCTCGAGGCCGTAGACCCATGGTCCCTTCTGCCAGTCATAGCCGATCTGCGCGCCGAAGCTCACGCCCGGGCGATCGCGATTCGGCGCGACGAGGCCATAGGCGGCGGGCGCGAAACCGGCGGCGGCCTCCACCCGGGCGCCGCTCGGCTCCGGAAAGCCGGCCCCGGCGTTGACGCCGATATGAAGCCCGGCCCAGGTGAAAGCCGGCGGCGTGGAGGTCGGCGCCGGCTCCGCCGCCCGAGCGCCGATCACGCTCGAGGCCGCTATCAGCGCCGCCGTGATGAGATGATGAGGCTTCATAGGTCGGCGATCGTCGGTGCGAATCACATTTTGCATGAGCGTCTTGCATGAGCGTCGTATCGCCTGCACGACGACGAGCGCCAGCGTTACATTGGAACGGGATAACAGTTTCATGACGACGCGCGGTCAAAACATCGCGCGCAGCCGCACGCCAAAAATATTGACCGGGCCGCGCGCGACATTGTGAGCGGGATTGCCGACGAGCTGATAATCGAGCGAGAGGTCGACGCCGTCGCGCAAGCGATATCGGTAATAGCCCTCCACCACCTTCTCGCCAGCATAGGTCATCGCGCCGTCGCCGATGGAGACTCCGATGCCGCCGAGCGCGAAATAGCGAATATGCGGGCTCGAGAGGCCCGAGAACACCATTGCGGCGCCGATTTCGTCCTGCTCGCGGCCCCAGAGCCCGCCCTCGGCGGTGAAGCCGAAGGCGAGAGATCGGTCGATATCGGCGAAATCAATGGACTGATAGCGTCCATCGGCGATGCTGGCGCGCAGGAAGAAGCCGATGTCCTTTGAAATCTCCTGCTCCAGATTGACGCCGCCGCCGAGCTTGAAATGGCGCTTGCGCGGCCGTGGGCCGTAGGCGTCGGGCGGCAGGTCGCCAGAGGCGAGGGCGGCGTTCACGACCTCGTCGAGCCTGTTGAAATAGCCATTGTCGCCATAGCCGAGCAGCCGGATCGCGCCCGGACGCCCGAACAGCTCATAGCGCCGTTCGAGCTCGGCGACGGCGGTGAACTGATAGCCGATGCGCGGCTCGATCACCGGCCAGGAGGGATATTGCGAGAGCTGGAAGAGCCCCGCCCGCGCGGTCCACCGGTCCTGCTTCCATTCGAGCGCCGCGCCATAGGTGTAGCCCCACCAGTCGGAGCCATAGTCGAAGGCGCCCATCGAATTCACGGCGCTGTTCAGAAAGCCCGTGGTCGAATCATGGGCGTATTTATTGCCGTCGAAAATATCCGGGACGGCGAATTTGCCGATGGTGAAGGTCAGACGATCCTTCGGGACCTTGCCGGCGAGCTGATTTTGCGCGGTCTGCAGCGTCTCGTCATAGCCGCCCGTTTCGGGGTCCTGCCCGCTCGCCGAGCCGCCGAGGCCGATGATCTGGCGCAGGAACCAGCGCTGGAAACGCAAATAAGGGGCGGAGCTTCCTACCTTGGCGACCGCGCCGTCGGCATAGGCGGCGAGGCCGACGGAATCGGCGAGCGCGTGGCCGGCGTTGATTTCCGGATTGAAATAGGCGGCCGCCCCCTCCCAGAGCCGCATGCCGAAGAACAGATCCGTCGTCGTGCCGACATCGGCGCGGCCATTCGGCGGCAGGCTGAAAAATCCGCTATAGGGCGCCGGAAATTTCGGATAGCCCTGGAGAACGGCCGTCGTCTGCCAGTGAAAATTGAAATTCTCCGGCGCCGTCGCCGTCGCCTCCTCTTTTTTCGCTTCCGCCGGCTCGCTCTCGCCCCCGCCCTGCGTCCGCGCTTCGTCGGGATTGTCGCTCCGACGCGCCTGCGCGCCGGCGCCGCCGGCGCCGCGCTCGGTCGTGCTCATTTGCTCCCGCGGCGAAAATCGGCAGTTCAGCCCGAAGCGCAGGACATGGGCCTCGCTGCGCTGGCGCGCCGTGAACGGCGGCGCCGCTTCGTTCTCGAACAGCCGCGTCTGCAATTGCTGGTTCAGATAGAGATATTCGAGCCGCGCCGACCATCGTTCGGAGAGCGCGCGCTCCACGCCGGCGCCGATCGCGAATTTCATGCGCGAGGATTGCGAGACCGGCGCGTGATAGAGGGCGAAGGACGGAAGCCGCAGGAGGGTGGACGCCCCGCGCCAGCCGCCGGTCGCGACGCCGCCCGTCCCATAGACGAGCCAAGGGCCGAGCGCATAGCCGAGCCGGCCGCGCAGGCTCATGAAATAGTTTCCGTTCTCGTCCGCGGCGAGGGCGTGGCCGGAGGGACCGGCGGGGGACGCGAACAGGCCGGTCGCGGCGCGGCGCAGGCCGAGAAAATTCAAATCGGTCTCGACGCCATAGACGATATCGCCCGTGCGCCAGTCATAGCCGACCTGCGCGCCGAAGCTCGCGCCGGCGCGATCATGAGCCGGCGCGGCGAGTCCGAAGGCGTCGGCGCCGAAGCCGTCGAGCCTGCCGCCGCTCGAAACCGGAAATCCGGCGCCGGCGTTCACGCCGATATGCATGCCCTCCCAAGAGAAGGCGGGCGCCGGCTCGGCGGCGCGCGGAGCGCGAACGGCCGCCGCCGAAGCCAGGGCTGCCGTCGCCAGAAAAATCAGTCTCATGAGATCCGTGGTCGATCGCTCGGCGATTCGCATCCTGTCACGGCTTCGCGCCGCATGCCGCGATCGTCTTCACCTAAGCGCGACGCCGTAATCCGCGGCGCGACGCAGCGCGCCCGGCCGGCGAGCCCGGCCGGCGAGCCCGGCTATGTCGAAATGATTTTTCCTCCGGGCGCGAACGCGTCGGATCGCCGCGCGTTCGGCTTGCTCGCGATTTCCGAGATTTCCCGAACAAATTTTTCGGGTCGGCTGTCGCGCAGTCGTCTTACAAGCAGAGACTTCGCTCGGCGCTGCCGAGCCAAACATCGCCACCAAGTTTTTTCAGTAATTTAGGGGTGTAGGATGATTTCGTGTCGGGGCTTGTCGAGAGGCCGGAGGGGCGCGCCAGCCGGCGCGGATCCATTTCCTTCCGCAATCGCCGCCGGCGATCGTCGACTCCCGCGAGCTCCGTCGAGCGCGACGCGATCCGGGCCATCGCCTCTCGCATGGTCGCGGCCGGATTCACCCGCCGGAGGCGACCGGCGATGACGACGGTCGTGATCGACCCGCGCCTGCGCTGCTGCGCTCGCCGCCTTCCGTTCGCGCGCGCCTTGGCCCGTCGGGACTTCCGCCTCGCCACACTATTGTTTTGCATCGCCATGACGGCGACGCTGTGCTCGTCCGCGGACCATGCGCGCGCGCGGCGCGACGGCGAGATCGCGGCCGCGATGGCGAAAGCGCATCTGCTCGAGGAGCCGCATCGTAAAGCGATGGAGCAGCCTGATCGGCGCGTCGCCGCGCCGATCGGGACGGCGGAACAGTCGAAGCCGGCCGATGAGGACGCAGCGCGCGCCGAGGACGCCGAGCATTCGCGATTCGAAGCCAAACCCGGACGCGCCCGCGCCGATCGGGCCATATTTCATAGAGAGGCGGCTGCGCCATGAAGCATTGCTCTTTCCCTCTGATATCGCGCGGACGTCGATGCGACGCGGCCGCCCGTCTCGACGCCGCCGCCGGAGCGGCCGCATTCCGCGCCGCCTCGCGCCGGAGTCTCCTGATGGGGACGAGCGCGCTCGCTCTGACGCTGATCGTCTTTCATGGATTTGACGGCGCGGCGGCGCGGCCGCTCGGCCCGGGAGCGGCGGCTCCGGCGCCGGGCGTGGCGATCGACGCGGCGTCGGAGGCGGCGCGGCAGGCCGCGACCATCGCCAGGCAGAGCCAGAGCACGCTGACGCGGGCGAGCCAGGCGATCCAGTCGATGCAGGCCGCTCAGGCCGCGGCGCGCGCGGCGGCGGCCGGCGCGGCCCATGTCGGGATCGCCGACGGCCTGTCGCTCGGCGGCGCCGGAAAGCTGCCGGGCCTCGTGGTCGATCCGCGCGTTTCGACCAACCCCAATCTCTGGATCAACGCGAAGCTGCCGACGCAGAACGCCAAGGACGGCAAGACGACGGTCACCATCGACCAGACCGCCGCGCAGGCGGCGATGACCTGGCTCTATTATAATGTCTCGCAGGACACGACCGTCGTCTATGATCAGCACGGCAATACGAGCTGGGTGGCGCTCAATCGCATCGACGCGACCGGCGCCCCGAGCCGCATCCTCGGCCAGATCAAGGCCGACGGCACGGTGCTGATCATCAATCCCAATGGGATCATCTTCGGCGCCGGCTCGCAGATCAACGTCCATTCGCTGATCGCCTCCTCGCTCGACATCGACGGGACGGCGGCGGCGAGCGTGTTCAACCGGGCTTCCGACTACAGCAAGCTCACTCTCGACGTCGCCGGGCTCGGCGCGGTGACCGCCTATGTGCCGCCGAATGAAGAAGCGGCGAATAAGAATTTCGTCGGCGCCGCCGCGGGGCAGGGACTGTTTCCCAAAATACCTGCATTCTCCAGCCCCACGGGCAATTCGGCCGTTTTCATCCTGGGGTCGAAGGACGGACAGAGCTTCGCGGAGAGCGAGGGCAACGCGGCGATCGTCGTCGAGAAGGGCGCGACCCTCACCACCTCGACCAATGTGACCGGCGACGGCGGCTATGTCGCGCTGCTCGGCGCGCAGGTCGCCAATTCCGGCAGCATAACGACCAAGAACGGGCAGATCATCCTCGCGGCGCAAGGCTCGGTGGAGCTCCACGAGCCGCTGCCGACCTCGACGGGCGTGCATACGGCCATCACCATCGACGCGGGCTCCGCCACCACCTTCACGCCGCTGCCGCTCGGCGCCGTGAACCTGGCGAAAAACGACGGCCTGCTTCTGTCGCCGAACGGCGCGGTGACCGTCTCCGGCGAGAAGATCGAGCAGCTCGGCGTGCTGGCGGCGACGACCAGCGTGACGCGCCCGGGCTCGATCACGATGAGCGGGAGCGCCGTGTTCGGCCCGGACAGCGTCACCGCCATTCTGCCCGACGACGAGAGCGGAACGGTTCCGTCGGGAACCGCGACATCCGCCTATTTCACCGAGAGCCTGCAGCCGCGCATCACAATCAACGGCGACGTCGATTTCCAGTCGGGCTCGCTGCTGCGGGCGCCGAGCGCCGCCGTGACCATCGGCGGCGCCAGCACGGTCCTGCTCGAGACAGGCGCGACGATCGATCTCTCCGGCCTCGCCGATGTCGAGGTTCCGCTCTCCAAATTCCTCGTGAGCTTCATCGTCACGCCCAATGAGATCGCCGATTCGCCGCTGGCCGCCGCCCTCGTCGGCACGACGGTGACGGTCGACACGCGCCGGTCCGGCACGCGCGCGGACGGCGTGTCCTGGGTCGGCTCGCCGATTGTCGACGCGTCCGGCTACGCCGCCCTCATTCCGAAAACGATCGAGGAGGTGCTGACGGTCGGCGGCTCGCTCTCGGTCGGCGGCACATATTTCATTCAGCAGAAGGGCTCCATCGTCGATCTCTCCGGCGGCTATGTCTCCTATGCCGGCGGCGCGATCAACACGACGCGCCTCATCGGCGCCGACGGGCGCTTCTACGACATCGGCTCGGCCGATCCGACCATCCGCTATGTCGGCACGGCCACGGCGGGCGGCTTCACGGTCAATCATGCGCGCTGGAGCGTGAGCGAGACCTACACCAATCCGCTGCTGAGCAAGCCCTATTACGAAGCGTCCTATTTCGCCGGCGCCAGCGCCGGATCGCTGTCGTTCACGGCGACTCCGCTGCTGGGCGGAACCATCGTCGCGGAGACGGTGGCGGGCCTGCGCCAGCGCGCCAACGCCATCGGCGGCGGGTCGAAACAGCAGACCTCGCTCGAGCAATTGCCGGCCGCCGCCTCGCTGACGATCACCGGCGGCGGCAAATATTTGCTCGAATCGAGCGAGCAGGCGGGCGAGGATCCCTTTGGTCTCGCCTCCTACATCTTTGGCTCGGACTATACGGCGCCGGAGACGACGCCGCTGCTCACCGACCGCTTGTCGGAGACGGGCTTCGGCTCGATCACGATCAAGGGCCCCGACAGTGACGCCAACACTCAACCGACCGTGAACATGGCGACAGGCGCGGTGCTGAAAGTCGCGCCGGGCGGCTCCGTCAGCCTGGCCGGCGTCGAGACGATCGACGGCTCGATCATCGCGCATAGCGGCGCGATCACGCTCACAGGCCATTTATTGCCGCCATCCGATGGTTCGGCGTCGCCGGATATCATTATCGGCACAAATGCCGTTCTCGATGTTCGCGGGCTGTGGATCAATGACGCTGGCGCTGTGGGCGATCGATTGCAGGGCTCGGCCTTTGTGAATGGCGGATCGGTCAGCATCAGCACCGTCAAGATGAGCAATGGCTCGTCCGGCGCTGACCGCATCGACGCCACATCGAGCATCATTTTGTCGCTTGGCAGCGTCATCGACGTATCGAGCGGCGGCTATATCGGCGCCAACGGCCGGCTCGCGCGCGGATCGGACGGATTGCCGGTCGGCAAAGGCGGAAGCCTCTCTCTCCTCACCTATCAGGGCGTCTGGACAGATCCCTCCCGCGGCGCTCCGCCATCCAGCACCGACTATCCGAGCGGCGGCAATCAACCGAACGCCGCGACCGTCGTGCTCGGCGGGACCATCTATTCCAACGGCTTCAGCTCGGGCGGAACCTTCACGCTGCAGGCGCCGACGATCACGATCGACGGCGAGACGAGAGCGATCACGTCCTATAGGTCCGGCGAGCGGTCGGGCGAGATCGTGCTGCCCGCGAGCTTCTTCACCGACAATGGATTCGCCAATTATTCGCTGACCAGCACTTATGGAAGCGCGACGGTGACAGCCGGAACGACGGTGGCGCTGCGGCAGGCGAATTACCTCTCGTCGGAGGCGCTGCTGTCGGCGCCGACCGGCGCGAGCCTGCGCGACGTCGCGCGCGTCGGCCTCGCGCCGGACGGGCTGCGCAATCCGGTGAGCTTCGCCCTGCAGCACACCGCCTATATCTACGACGAGCCGGGCCTCGCGGCCGGCGTGCTGGTCGATTCCGGCGCCCGGATCGTCGCGGAGGCGAATGCGGCCAGGCAGGCGACGATCACGCTGAAGGGCGTGGAAGGCGCGGTGACGGTGCTCGGCGGCGTCACCGCGCCCGGCGGCGAGATCGACGTGGTCGTGGACCGCGGGACCTACGGTGGCGCCGAAGCTATAAAGCCGGCCATCACCATCGGCGCCGAGGCGGTGCTGGATGTGAGCGGCGTCTTCGTTGACGATCCGACGCAGACCGCCTATCGAACCGGCAGCGTGATCGACGGCGGATCGATCATCCTGACGAACGCGAAAGGCATCGTCGATGTGAAGCGCGGCGCTTCGCTCCTGCTCGACGGCGCGACGGCCAGCGTCGATATTCCCTCGGGCGCAGGACTGTCGCAACGGCTCGCGAGGCGGGACATCTGGAGCGACGGCGGCACGCTGACGATCGATGCGGGCGGCTATTTCGCCGGAACGGTCAGCGCCCGCGGCGGCTCGCCGCTGGCGAACAATGGCTCGCTCGTGCTCATCGGAGCGACAGTCGAGCCGGAGGGAGTGGTCGGCGTCGTCGACAATTCGACGCTGGGCGCCGGCTTTTTCATCGGCGTCGACACGCTGAACAACAGCGGCTTCGATTCGATCACGATGGGCAACGTCACCTTCGTCGGATCGCAGTCGATCAATCTGCGCGGCTCGTTGATCCTCGGCGGCAATGTCACGTCGCTGCCGGCGGCCGGCGATGATCCCGGCGCCGCGGCGACGGTGAATCTGACCGCCGGCTATATCTGGCTCCGGCAGGGCGCCAATGTTCCTCCGCCGGATGCGACGCCCGGCGCGAGCGTCTTGAATCTCGCGGCGCAATGGATCGATGTCGGGAATCCCTCGATTAATAACCAGGGCGCCAACGTCAGCTTCCAAAACTTCGGCTCTGTCACGATCGCCAGCGCCGACGCGATCCGGCTGATCGGAGACAATCCCCAGTCGACCGGCAATAACTATGTGGGCTCGCTCGCCGTCGCGGGCGATCTGACGCTGAAGGCGGCGGAAATCTATCCGACCAGCGGCACGAGCTTCACGCTCGCGGCGACCGGCAGGATCGCCATCGAGCAGACTGGCGTCGCCACTCAGCCCTTGTCGGCCGGCGGAACGCTCATTCTCGACGCGACGGAGATCGTCCAGAACGGCACGCTGTGGGCGCCCTTCGGCCAGATCGTGCTCGGCAATACGACGACGACCGAAAAAGTGACGCTCGGCGCCGGCAGCCTCACCTCGGTCTCGGGCGCCGGATCGGTCGTCCCCTATGGCTATACGGTCGACGGCGAGGTCTGGTACGTCGGTAATACGTTCTATAGCGTCGCCGCCGATGGCAGCGGCAGCTATAACGGCTTCCAGCTGACGGCGAGCCCGGCGAAGGCGATCACCCTCAATGGCGCCGATGTCGTCACCGCGCAGGGCGCGCGGCTCGATCTGTCCGGGGGCGGCGACATCTACGCCAGCGAATTCGTCGCCGGCACGGGCGGCAGCCACAATGTGCTCGCCGGCTCGTCGGTCTATGCGCTGGTTCCGACCTCTTCCGCCAAGGTCGCCCCCTATGATCCGACCTTCGCCTACACCGGTGCATCCGCCGGCACAGTCTTCGATTCGAGCCTGCTGAACGCCACGGCCGGCACTGCGATCTATATTACCGGCGGCAATGGCGTGCCGGCCGGCTATTATACGTTGATGCCCGGCATGTACGCCACTCTGCCCGGCGCTTATCGCGTCACCGTGGCGGCCAATTCGACGCCGACCGCGGCCGCGGTGAGCTTCTCGACCGCCGACGGCTCCAATTATGTGACCGGCAGCTTCGCCAATGTCATCGCCGGCACGCGCTCGTCGCAGACGGTTCTGTTCCAGCTGCAGTCGAAATCGACCTGGTCGCGCTATTCGCAGATCGACATCACCTCCGGAACGAGCTTCATCCGCAATCGCGCGCTGACAGCGGGAACCGCCATTCCCGCTCTGCCGATCGACGGCGGCGCGCTGACCTTCGCCGCGCGTAACATGCTGTCGGTCGAGGGCTCCTTCGACTTCTCCGGCGGCTCCAGCCCGCTCGCCGCGGATCTCTCCGGCACCGGCGGCCAATTGGCGATCAGCGCCGCAAAGATTCTCGTGCGCGCCGCGGATCGGACCGCGCCTGCGGATTCGTCCGGCTATCTCGTCGTCGACGCCGATCAGCTCAGCCGCGTCGGCGCGACCACTCTGCTGATCGGCGGCTCGTCGAGCGTCGATTCGTCCGGCAGGCTCGCCGTCACCGCCATCGCCACCGATGTCGAGATCGAAACCGACGCCGCGCATCCGCTCTCGGCGCCGGAACTTCTGGTCGTCACCCAGTCGGGCGGCGGCGGCATCGTCGTCGACGACGGTTCGGCCATCGCCGCGGTCGGAGCCATCCAGGGCGGGGACGATCGGGAGATCGCCGTGGCCGGCGACGGCTCGCTGCTGCGCGTCTCGACCGGCGCGACGGTCGCCGTCACGCGCAGCGGCGCGACGGCGCAGAACGGCAGCATCCTCATCGGGACCGCGCCGGGAACGACGACGCTCGTCGACGCGGGCCAGGCGGCCGGCGTGAGGATCGAGGCGGCGGCGATCACCCTCGATTCGAGCGGCGCCAACCGGCTCGCAGCCAAGGTCGCGCTCATCGCCAAATCCTTCGACCTTTCCGCCAAGATCATCGATTTCGGCGGCGACGGCGCGTCCGGCGGACTCGTGCTGACCGACGCCATCATCGCCAATTTCGCCGGCGCGGCCTCGGTCGGCCTGCGCAGCGCTTCCGCGATCAATTTTTACGACGGCGGCGGCCTCGCGATCGGCGACGCCGCCCATCCGATCGGCACGCTGACGCTCGACGCCGGCGGCTTCTACAGCGCCGGCGGCGCGACGCGCCTCGTCGCGTCCAATATCGTTCTCACCAACACGCGCGGCGCCTCGACGACGGCGAACGGGCTTTCGGGCCGGAACGGCTCGCTGACGCTCGTCGCCGGCGAGTCGATCACGCAGGGCGCCGGGACGATGACGGCGAATGGCTTCGGGCGCATCGCGCTGGAGGCCAGAAAATCGATCCGCTTCGTCGACAAGGGCTCGCTGACCGCGAGCAATGGCTCCGGCGCCGCCAATGTCTCCTTTGCCGCGCCGGACATCATTGCGGCGGCCAAAAGCACGCAGGCGCTGACGACGAGCGGGGCTTTGACGATCCGCTCGACCGGCGCGTCGGATGCGGCGGCGGCGGAGATCGGCGGCGCTCTGGCGCTGACCGCGGCGGACATAACGAGCTCGGGCGCGCTCAGGGCGCTGGGGGGAAAAGTGTCGCTGACCGCCACGCAAGGCGATGTCACGCTGTCGGACGGCGCCCTGATCGACGCCGGAGGCGCGCGGGTCACGCTCGGCGATGTCGTGCAGGACACGCCCGGCGGAACGGTGAAGCTGGTCGCGCAACATGGCGATGTGACCGTCGCCGCGGGCGCCAGGGTGAGCGTCGCCGCCTCCGGCAGGGGCTATGCGGGCGGAATTCTCATCGCGACGGGCGCGGATGGCGCGACCACGCTGCATGGAACGCTCGACGGCTCGTCGGCCTATAAGGACACGGGCGGCAGCTTCGTGCTGAGCACGGGCCGGATCATCGGCGAGCTGCCCTGGGGCGGCTTCACCCGGCGCTTCGAGGCGGCGATCTATCAGCCGGGCGATCTCGTCGTGCCGACGGGGGTGACGCTCAATTCGATCGAGGCGAAGCTCGTCGCCAATCTGGGCAGCGTCATCGTGAACGGAACCATCGACGCCAGCGGGCCGACCGGCGGCAGCATCGCGCTCTATGGCGCCGGCGTGACGAAGGCTGGCGTCACCAGCGGCGGCGTCACCATCAATGCGGGCGCGAAGCTGCTCGCCCGCTATGCGGCGGCGGCGGCCGATGATCCCGGCTATGCCAATGGCGAATCCGCGCTGAACCCGAACGGCGGGTCGATCACGCTCGGCGTCACCGGCCATTGGGACGGCGTCTCGCTCAACGCCGACGGCAGCGAGAAGGTGAAGCCGGAAGGCTCGGGCAAGATTCGCGTCGCTTCGGGCGCTGTGCTCGACGTGAGCCCGGGCGAGGGCGGCGTCGGCGGAACCGTGTCGATCCGCGCCCCCGTGACCACCGATGTGAACGGGCTGCGCAATGTGAATGTCAGCTTCTACGAGGGCGCCTCCGACAGCGTCGTCGGCGCGAGCAGCGTGGCGCTGAACGCCTATGAGGTCTGGAGCACGACCGATCCGACGAGCGCGGGAGCGGGGAAGCATTTCGACGGAATCATCGATCCGGCCGGCTGGTATCGCGCCGATGGGACGAAGATCGACGGAACGACCGATCCGGCCACCGGCATCTTCACGCCGAGCGTCGATGTGAACGCCGATCACGTCGCCTTCTATCAGGAGACGCTGCTCGGCTTCGTCAAAAATCCGTTCGGCGGCAACAACGCGGCGATCGCCGCCAAATTCGGCGAGAATGTGCGCGGCAAGCTGCATCTGCGGCCGGAGATCGATCTTCATAATCCGAGCGCCGCCGTGAATGGCGGCAATATCACCGTCGCCAGCAATTGGAATTTCGGCGCGGGCGCGGTCGACGCATCCGGCCGGATCAATCTCGCCTATCGCACCGCCAATGGCGGCGAGCCGGGGACCCTGGCGCTGCGCGCGGCCAATAATATCAATGTCAATGCGACGATCACCGACGGCTTCTTCGTCCGCTACAATGCCGGCGATCCGCAGCATCCCGCCGATATGATCGCCAATAATCCGGCGTTCTATGGCGGTGTCCCCGTGTTCAACACCACCTCGGCGGCGGATCTGATGCCGGCGAGCCTCGGCGGCAGCTTCTCCTATGATTTCGTCGCCGGCGCGAAATTCCTCGCGGACGGCAAGGCTTCGGTCGATCCCGATGCGGTGATCGCGCTCGACGCGGTCGATCCCAAGGCGCCGGTCGGCAGCGTGGTGATCGACGGGCATACGACCTACGAATACGTGACGCCCTTTCAGGATTTCGATTGGGAGACCGGGAGCATTTTTAACGTCACGTTCAAGGTTTATGTTCCGACTCTGGTGCGCACCGGGACGGGATCGATCACGCTCGCCGCCGCCGGCAATGTCGAATTCGTCGATACGGTCGTTCAAGGCGCGGTCTATACGGCAGGCGTCGCCGCAGCGACGCCGTCCGATTTCACCGCAGCGACTCTGACGACCGGCTATCTCGCCAATCCCAACGGACTCATCACCACTCCGGCCTGGGGAACCGGCGGCGGCGCGGTCCGGGTGAGCGCCGGCGGCTCGATCATCGGCGTCGGCGCCACGGCGACGGTCGACGGCGTGGCGACGAGCGCGACCTGGGCCGACTGGCTCATCCATTACGGCTATTCGGACGGCAGCCGCACGCCCTTCGCCAATTGCAGCAACGCCCCGACCTGCCAAACCGCCTCCTGGGTCAATTACGGCACCTTCTTCCATAATTTCGGCGCGCTCGGCGGCGGCGACATCACCTTGCGCGCCGGCGGCGACATCACCGATATCGCCGCCGCCCTGCCGCAGACGATGATCGTGGCCGGCGGCGTCACCGCCGAGGACCCTCCTCATGCGATCTATTTCGGCGGCGGCAATCTTCTCGTGCAGGCGGGCGGCGATCTCAATTCCGGCGCCTTTCTCGTCGGCCGCGGCGCGGGCCGCATCGAGGTCGGCGGCGCCGCCCGGCAGACCGCCGACAATCCGATCACCGATCGGCTGGATATGGCGCCCTCTCAGCTGCAGCTCGCGGTGCAGCAGGGCTATATTTCCGTGGTCGCCCGGGGCGATCTTGCTCTGACGACGCTCGATCCGACGAAGACAGCGCAAGGAGGCAATGGTGGTCCCTATCAGAACCCTGCTCCTTCCTATGTGCAGTCACTGTCGATCGCCGGATATTTGCCAGGAGGCCAAGGCGACATCGATCTCGCCGGCAATGGCCTCTGGGGCAATCGCTTCACCAGCATTGGTTCGCAGTCGGGCTTCTCTCTCACCAGCGTCGCCGGCGACGTAAGCGGGGAGGCCGCCGCCGCGAGCATGTTCGTCTCAGCGCCGCAGGGCGATATCGCGCTCAATGCCACCGCCATCGGCTTTCCGACCGACGACAGCGGTCACAATACGGCGAGCCTCACATTGGCGGCGGCCGGCTCCATCCGCGGCGGCGGCTCGATCAGGACGCTGACGTCGACGTCCTATATCGGAGCCCCTGGCAACGACAATGCCCTGTACCTCGATCCGCTGGGCCTCTCGACCCTTCCATACGCTCCGACGGCGCTGACGAACACCACGCCGGTGGTCATCAGCGCGGGGCTGGACCTCGACAGCGCAGGGCTGGAGCTCGACGACCAATACATCGTCGAGCGGCCGGCGCAGATTCGCGTCGGCCGCGACATCGGAAGCCACAGCGCTTTCATCTTCGAAGGGCTCAATTTCACCGACGCCGATGTGACGAGCATCGTCGCCGGACGCGACATCAACGGGAATTTTCGTCTCTATGGCCCCGGCGCCCTGCTGCTCGAAGCCGGACGCAACATGCGCAAGCCGGTGGGGTCCAATTTCAGCACCGCGTTCAACGTCCTCACTTTCGGCAATGGCTCGGCAGGCGGCATCGCGACTCCGCACAATTATCTGCCCGAGAAGGGCGCCGATATTTATCTTCTCTATGGCGCCGCCAATGGCGTCGATTACGCCTCGGCGATCTCGCTCTATGTCGATCCGACCGCGGCCGGAGCCAATGGCATAGATTTCCTCTCCTTCATCGCCGAGAGGCTCGGCCAGCCGCGCGACGCGGCCTGGGCGAGCTTTCAGCAGCTTTCGGAAACGCGCCAGCATCTGCTGATCGATCAGGCCTTCCTCTCCTTCCTGACGCAGGTCTCGCTCGATTACCGCGACCCGGCGAGCGTCTATTACGGCAAATATGGCCGCGCCTATGAGGCGATCGGGACGCTGTTTCCGACGAGCTTCGGCTATGCCAATGACGGCAGCGGCGGCGCCGATCCCGCCGCGATCGGCCGCCTCGTCATGCCCTTCTCCCTGGTCGAGACGCAGAACGGCGGCGACATCAATATTCTCGGGCCGAGCGGCGGCATACGCGTCGGCTCCGCCGGCCGCGACACGCTCCCGCCGAACAAGGAAGGCATTTTGACCTTGCGCGGCGGCTCGATCCGCATTTACACGGATCAGACCGTTCTGGTGAATCAGAGCCGCATCATGACCCAGCAGGGCGGCAATGTGGAGATATTCTCCGGCAATGGCGATATCGACGCCGGCTCGGGCCCGAAGACCTATGCCTCCAATCCGGTGCTGAGCGAGATCTGCGAAACGCAGACCGGCTATTGCGCGGTCAATCCGCAGGGCCTCGTCACCGGCGCCGGCATCGGGGCCATCGTCACTCTGCCGACGCAGGATCCGAGCCTCTCCAACGCCGTGCTGTCGGCGCCGCATGGCACGGTGGACGCGGGGGCGGCGGGCATTCGCGTCGCCGGCAATCTCACCATCGTCGCGGCGCGCGTCAACAACGCCTATAATATTCAGGTGCAGGGCAGCGTGTCGGGCCTGCCCAATGTTGCATCCGCCGCCAATGTCGGCGCGCTGACCTCGGCCTCCAACACGGCGGGCGCCGCCGCCAAAATGGTGGAGACGCCGCGCGCCGGCAACAACGCCTCCGACGCGCCGTCGATCATCACCGTGGAGGTGCTGGGCTATGGCGGCAATGAGCGCGACGCGGAAGGCCTCGGCGGCGCGCCGGCGAGCGACGCCGGCGCCGAGACCGAAAGAGAGCGCCGGAGACGGTGAGCTTCTCGCGGCGCGGATCAATTCAATTCGAAACCTTTGACGAGCGAGCCTGAAGGCTCGCTCACGAGGACCTTCGAATTGGATGACGCCGCCCATCGGGGGTTCGCGAGCGATCAGCTTGAAAAGCCAGTCCCCTCATCCTGAGGAGGCCCCGAAGGGGCCGTCTCGAAGGATGGGCCGCCCCGCCTTCTGGAGCATCCTTCGAGGCTTTTTGCGTTCCGCAAAAAGCGCCTCAGGATGAGGACTCTGGGTTTTGCCGAGATACGCAGTGATCGGCCGGAAACCGTATGACCCGGTCGAGGGGAGGGTGGAACGCTCTCTCCGGCGCTTCGTCTTGCGCGACCCGGCCATCCTAGCCGAAGTCGGTCACTCCGGCTCGCCGAAGCGCGCAGCCGCGATCACCGTTCGTCGACGCCGCGCAACGAAAATCCGGGCGCGTCTTGCGACGCGCCCGGCGATGATTGGCGAGTGAAGGCGAGCGCGGCTTACTGCGCGCCGCCGGTCACGCCGGTGCAGCCCTGGATCGCGCCCGCGCTGCGAGCGGTGATCCACTGACCGTTCGTGGACCCCAACCCGAGATAGGCTTGCCGGATAGGCACCGTCCATGAGGCCGGCAGATAATTGAAGCCGTTGTAGACCACTGTGGCTACAGACTCAATGCGAGTGTAATACCAGTTCAGGTAGTTCACCAGATCGGTGACGCGGGTCGCGGCGGCGACGCCGTCCCGGCCGTTGCCGTAGCAGCTATAGACATAGGCATAGGCTGTTCCGACGAGCGGATACGCCCCCGGGGCCGGCGCCAACGGAAGCTTGGAGAGACCGGTGATGCTGAGAAACGCCGCAGTCGTGGTGTAGCGGTCGACCCACCCAGTCGAAGCATAATTACCCGAATTGAGATCCGCCCCTGCCGCGTAGCGCTGAGCATAGATATCATAATCCGCCCAGGTCGAGGTCCACGTCGGCGGGGTGAGGATCGCCCAGGCCAAATTGGCGCTCGCCGGCGTGGCCGCAATGAAGTTCTGCGGCGCCGTGACCGTGGTGGTGGTGGTGGTGGTGGTGACGCCGCTCTCGCCGGGATGCTTGACGCCCGCCCAGCGCTGAAAGTCGTTCTGAATGCTGGCGGCGTGCGGACGCGTCGTCGTGACCGGATTATAGGGCGCGACGAAATTATTGCTCAGAACGCCGATGCGACCATAATTGGCGGCGCTTTGGCCGATCGCCGCCGCGACGGCGTCGTCGCCGGCGGCGCCGATCGTGTTCAGGCTATGGCTGGGCCGAGTGCCGGGAACGAAGCTCGTGACCTGATCGATGAGCTTCTGGAAGCTGTTGTCGGGCAGCGCGGTAGTGCCGAAGATCGACCGATAGCCGTAATAATCGGTCGGATCGAGCAGCGGGCAGACCGTCTTCAGATAATTGGTGAAGATATAGCTCGTGCCGCTGCTGTCCGAGCGATAGACGATTTTAATCGGGAAGTAGGAGGAGGAGTAGACGTAGGCCGTGCCGCCGCCCATGCCATGGCTGGCGTGCGCGGCGTACCAAGTGTTGGAGGCCGCGAAGCTTTCCGTGCCGGTCGTGCCGTTGCTCTGGAGATAGGGGATGGTGGCGGTGGAGCGCCAGTCGTTCACGAGGCCCGAGAAGATCGCGCAGATCTGCGCGGTCGAGAGCTGGATGCGTCCGCCCGCCGCCGTGGTCGAGAACTGCGATTTGATGTTCCAGGTGATCCCGCCGCTCGTCGCGGAGCCCGACGCATCGACCGCTGGCAGATTGACTCCGACGGCGACGCCGGCCGCGAACAGCGGCAACTGGATCGGCTGGCCGAAGCTGGCGGTGCTGAAGGCGACCGTCGACGTCGTATTGGCGCGCGTGATGGTGATCGACGCAGCCGACTGCCAATTGGTCGTCGGAGTCGCGTTGTAGGTGTAGGTTCCGTAGGTTCCGTATCCGTAGTTCACGAGGTTCGCAGGCAGCGGCGAGTCGCCGGCGCCGAAGTCGAGGCGCGGATAGGGATAGGCGTTGAACGGAGCCGGGCCCGCGCTCTCCAGGAACTTCGGCGGATCGGCAGGCAGGAGCACGAGCTGCGCCGCCGTTCCGGTGTTCACTCTGCCGCGGAACAGCTGCTTGGGATCGTTGGAGATGTAGCCACGCAGACCCGCGCCGCTGCCGACGCCGGCATAGAGCTCCAGCACGTTGAAGGTGCTGACCGTCGTATGGGTGGTGCAGAGCGACGGCAGCAAGCCGAGCCCAGGGGCCCAACTGGTGCTGGTGTTGAAGCTATAGCCGTCGCCGGTGACGGTGTGGCCGTAAAAACAGTCGCCCTCCTGGCGCTGGACCAGCGAGGCGAGGGTGCCGCCGCCGCCGAAGAGGCCATCGGTGGCGTGGGCCGGCTGGGCGGCGATCAGGACTGTCGACAGCGCGAGCAGCGAGCCGTTGTCACGCAGAGATTTGCTGAAGGAAAGAATAGACATCAGATTCTCCAAAAATACGCGTCCGCGATATCGAAAATCCGGGCGCGTCTTGCGACGCGCCCGGCGATGATTGTCGGGAGAAAGGCGAGCGCGGCTTACTGCGCGCCGCCGGTCACGCTGGTGCAGCCCTGGATCGCGCCCGTGCTGCGAGCGGTGATCCACTGACCAGAGGTGGACCCAACCCCGAGATAGGCGTTGCGGATGGGCGTGGTCCAGGCGGCCGGCAGAGGATTGAAGCCGTTGGTGGTCACGATGCTCTGAGACTTGATGTCGGTGTAATACCAATTCAGGTAGTTCACCAGATCGGTGACGCGGGTCGCGGCGGCGACGCCGTCGCGGCCGTTGCCGTAGCAGCTATAGACATAGCCATAGGCGGTGCCGACGATCGGATAGGCTCCCGCCGCCGGCGCCAAGGGAAGCTTGGAGAGACCGGTGATGCTGACCGACGTTCCGCTGCCCGGCAGATAAGTGAGCGTCGGGAAGGCCTGGGCATAGATATTATAGTCCACCCAGGTCGAGCTGACGGTCGGCGCGGTGAGCACCGCGAAGGCCAAATTGGTGCTGCTCGGAATCGCCGCGATGAAGTTCTGCGGCGCCGTGACAGTGGTGGTGGTGCTGGTGACGCCGCTCTGGCCGGGATGATAGACGCCCGCCCAGCGCTGGAAGTCGTCCTGAATGCTCGCGGCGTGCGGACGCGTCGTCGTGACCGGATTATAGGGCGCGACGAAGTCGTTGCTCAGATAGCCGATACGGCCGTAATTGGCGGCGCTTTGGCCGACCGCCGCCGCGACGGCGTCGCTGCCGGACGCGCCGACGAGCGTCAGGCTGTGGGCCGGCCGAGTGCCGGGAACGAAGCTCGTGACCTTGTCGATGAGCTTCTGGAAGCTGTTGTCGGGCAGCGCGGTGGTGCCGAAGATCGACTTATAGCCATAATAGTCGGCCGGATCGAGCAGCGGGCAGACCGTCTTCAGATAATTGGTGAAGATATAGCTCGTGCCGCTGCTGTCCGAGCGATAGACGATGGTGATCGGCACGGAGGTGGGTTGAGTGGCGGTGTCGGCGAAGTAGGCCGTTCCGCCGCCCGTGCCCGGGACCGCCGGGGACACCGCATCCTTATGCCAAGTGTTGGCGGCCCGGAAGTCTTCCACGCCCGTCGTGCCGTCGCTCTTGAGATAGGGGATGGTGTCGGTGGAGTCCCACTTTTTCACGAGGCCCGAGAAGATCGCGCAGACTTGCGCGGTCGAGAGCTGGATGCGTCCGCCCGCGGCCGTGGTCGAGAACTGCGACTTGATGGTCCAGGTGGTCGTTCCGCTCGTGAACGTGCCAGTAGACGCATTGACCGCCGGCAGATTGACCGCCACGGCGACGCCGGCCTCGAACAGCGGCAGCTGGATCGGCTGGCCGAAGCTGGCGGTGCTGAAGGCGACCGTCGACGTCGTATTGGCGCGGGTGACGGCGACCGACGTGGTCGTCGTGCCCAGCGCCCAGTTGGCAGCCGGCGTCGCATTGTAGGTATAGGTCCCGTAGGTCCCTGTCGTGCTCACGAGATTTGAGGGCAGCGGCGAGTCGCTGGCGCCGAAGTCGAGGCGCGGATAGGGATAGGCGTTGAACGGAGCAGAGCGCGCGCTGTCGAGGAATTTCGGCGGATCCGCGGGCAGCTGCACGCTTTGCGACGCCGTTCCGGTGTTCACGCTGCCGCGGAACAGCTGCTTGGGGTCGTTGGAGATATAGCCGCGCAGGCCCGCGCCGCTGCCGGCGCCGGCATAGAGTTCCAGCAGGTCGTGGGTGGTGACAGTCGTGTACGTCGCGCAGAGCGTCGACACGGTGTTGGGAGCAATGCCGACGCCGATGAAGCAGTCGCCGGACTGGCGCTGGGCGATCGAGGCGAGCGTGCTGCCGCCGCCGAAGAGGCCGTCGGTGGCGTGAGCCGGCTGGGCGATGATCAGAACGGTCGACAGCGCGAGCAGCGAGCTGCCGTCACGCAGGGTTTTGCCAAAAGAAAAAGTAGACATGAGTTTCTCCTGAGCACTCTTCGCAGGGCGCGCGACAGGGCTCGGCCTCCCGAGGGAGGTCGGGTCGATCCTGTCAAAAATGACAGTTCTGCAACGATTATCCGACAGACAGATGGCTATAGTCGCGACAACTACGCTTACCGAGCCACTTCAGCCGCTCCATTTGTCGCCGTCACGGCGCCCTACACTTGGTAGAGGGCGATTTCTCGCCGATCGCGAAGAAAATAAATTTGAATTCCATCCAAAAATAGAGTCGCAACGGCCGTCGAAACTCTTTATGTTGCGCCGCTCATTTGCCGATTTGCCCGCTCGGGAGAATTTAGAAATGGCCGATACGATTGGCTTTTTTCAGCCGCCCGCCGACGGCGCGCGCGCGCCGTCGGAGCTCGCGGCGACTCCCCAGATCAACGGCGGCGCCCAGATCATCGCCGGCGCGGCGCAGGCCGCCGCCTCGCCTGAGCAGCTCGCGCGCGCGCGCAAAATTCACGCGCGCGGAATGGAGCATGCGCGCGCCGACCGGTGGCGCCAAGCCTTGCGCGAGTTCGAAAGCGCGGCGCGCCGCGCTCCCGATCAGCCGAGCTTTCATTATGCGCATGGCGTCGCGCTCTGCCAGCTCGATCGTTTCGAGGAGGCGATCGCCGCCTTCCAGCGCGAGCTGACGGTGACGCCGAATCATCCGCCGTCGCTGACCGAGATCGGCACCTGCCTCGCGCGGACCGGGCGCGCCAAGCAGGGCATTCCCTTCTTGCAGCTCGGCCTGTCCCGCAATCCGCATCTGCCGCTCGCGCAATACAGCCTCGGCCTCGCGCTGCTCGGCGAAAATCGCCGCAAGGAGGCGATCGCGGCGCTCGATGCGGCGCTGACATTGGACGGCGCCTATGCGGACGCCTATCGCACGCGCGGCCTCGCCAGGGTGATGGAGGGCGATCACGAAAAGGCGATCGACGACATGCAGGCGGCGGCCGCGCTGGACAGCCGGAACTATCGCGCCCTGATCGATCTCGGCGTGAATTTCGGCGCGGCGCGGCGCGAGCAGCAGGCCGGACGGCTGTTCGAGATGGCGGCGAACAGCGCTCCCGACGTGGCCCTGCCGCAATATGTGTTCGGCCAGTTCCTGATCAATCAGCGCTTCTTCGCGCATGGGCTGCAATATATCGACCGCGCCATCGCGCTCGATCCGCTGCGCTCCGAGCATCATGTCGGCCGCGGCTTCGGCCTGCTCGGCCAGGGACGGATCGACGAGGCCGTCGCCGCCTATCGCCACGCTTGCGAGCTCGCGCCCGAGAGCGCCGACGCCGCCGGCACTCTGCTGTTCGCCCTGCAGCATTATCCGAGCGTCACCAAGCGCGAATTGCTCGAGGCGCATAAGAATTGGGCAGCGCTCTACCGGCCGGCGCAGCCGCGCGGTCGGCTCGACTTCGCCAATGATCCGGACCCGACGCGCAAGCCCCGCATCGGCCTCGTCTCGGGCGATATGCATCGCCATGCGGCCGCCTTCCTGACGCTGCGCGCCTATGAGCAGCTCGCCGCCCTCGGCTATGAGCTCCACTGCTACAAGACCGATGCGCGGCGCGAGGACGATGATTTCAGCGCGCGCTACAAGGCCGCGGCGAAATCATGGACCGATGTATCGGAGCTCGACGATCAGGCCTTCGCTTCGCTCATCGAGGAGCACCGGATCGACATTCTCTTCGATCTCTCCGGACATACGGCCGGCAATCGCCTGTCGGTGTTCGGCAAGCGCGCGGCGCCGATCCAATTGAGCTGGGCGGGCTATGTCGGCACCATCGGCCTCGACACCTATGACGGAATCATCGCCGACGCGGTCGAGATTCCGCCGCAGGACGACGAGTTCTACGTCGAGCCGGTCATTCGCATGCCGGACTGCTACGTCTGCTATCATCCGCCGACCAACGCTCCGGACGTGCCGCCGCTGCCGGCGCTCGAGACTGGCGCCGTCACCTTCGGCTGCTTCAATCGTCCGGCGAAGATCAATCCCGAGGTCGGACGCGCCTGGGCGCGGATCATCGAGCAGCTCCCCGGATCGCGCATTCTCATGGTCTATGGCGGGCTGAACGAGCGCGCCACGCAGGACGCGCTCTACGCCGTTCTCGAAAAAGGCGGCTTGTCTCGCGAGCATGTCGAGCTCGTCGGCCGGACCGAGCAGCGTGAGCTGCTCGAGTTCTATGCGACGAGGGTCGATCTCGCGCTCGATCCCTTTCCCTATTCCGCGGGCGTCACCACGCTCGAGGCGATGTGGATGGGCGTGCCGACGGTCACCTTCGTCGGCGATACGTTCGCCGGCCGCCATTCGGCGACGCATCTCACCGCCGCGGGCCTTGCCGACTTCTGCGTCCATTCGATCGACGACTATGTCGCATTGGCGGTCGATTGGGCGAAGCGCCCTCGCGATCTCGCAGTCCTGCGCGAGGGGCTGCGCATGCGAATCGCGGCGTCGCCGCTCAATGACCAAACGCGCTTCGGAGACAATCTCTCGAATGAATTGTCGCGTCTGTGGAGCCAGTGGTGCGATCTGCGCCGCGCCAGCGTCGGCGGGTGAGCATGCGCATAGCCGCGCCATTCGCGAATGGTCGCGCCCTGGAGCGCCATTCGATCCAGTAGGATCAAAAAGCGCTTCAGCCTCCATTCGTCGGAGCCAATTCCGATTCGATCGAACGACTCCGTTCGATCGAATCGGACAGATCATCCGCCGCCGAGAAGGCCCTCCTCACTTCCATTGTTCGGATGGGGCGCCGTTCGGCCGCGCTTCGATGGCATGCGCATGGCAAGCTCGCGGTCGAGCAGCTTCGCGCAATGGATCAGCGCGACTTTCAGCTCCGTTTGAACGGTTCGTCTGGTCACCCCGAAACGTGCGGCGATGACCGAAGCCGGAATCTCGTCGATGGCGACGGCGATCAATATGTCGCGCCGCCGCTGCGGCATCTCCTTCATCGCGACCTTCAAGGCTTCGACTTCTGAACGCGCCTCGACGATGCGCTCGGGATCCGGCGCGTCATCGACGATCTCGGACAGCAGATCCATGTCGGATTGCATGTTCGAGATTTCGTTCTTGCGCCGTTCGGCGGCGAGCCGCACGGCGATGCGAAGGAGATAGGCTCGCGGACTCCGAATAGGTCCAATCTCGATATTCGCGTTGAGCCGCACAAACGTGTCCTGCAACGCATCCGCCGCAGCCTCCGCTCCCAATCGACGGGCGAGACGCCGCTTGAGATCGTCGTACTGATCGAGAAGAAAGTCGATCAGGGCCGCGCGGCTGGAGTCGATCGTCATCGAAACACACTCCGCATCAATCGAGGCCTTACGTCGCCTCCTTTTTGAAAATGCTCGCGAGATAATCTCCGCCCGCGACCCGCCGATGACAATCGCGCTATATTTTGGTTTCGCCCCGATGAAGGCTTCGAGAAGTCGCGCCGCCGCCAGCGCGTTTGCGTCGTCCTTCGCGAGCGGGGGGGACAGTTGCCGCGCCGGCTCTGCCGGGCGAACACCAGCGATGCCGATCGACAGCCGGACAGGAGTTGCGGCAAGAACATTCAGATGGATTTTCTCAAATATGTGTTTCGCGCCGAACCTTTGCGATTACCGTCGCAGCGTCGCCGCAGAGACCGGCGTCGTCATGCTGATCTATCTGGATCAGGCCTTGAAGGAGATCGCCGCCGAGCTCGCCGCGCAGGGGCGCGCCTTCACGCGCGCCGATCTGCATGAGGCGATCATGCTCGGCGCCGTCGAGCGGGGGCGTCCGAAGATGATGACGGTCACGGCCATCATCGCCGGCCTGCTGCCGATCCTCTGTAGTCATGGCGCGGGCTCGGAGGTCATGCAGCGCATCGCGGCGCCGATGATCGGCGGAATGGCCTCCTCGACCGTGCTGACTCTCGTCGTCATTCCGGCGATCGATGCGCTCGTCAAGGGCTTCCGCTTACCCCGCGCCGGAGTCACTTCGAACGCAGGCCGAGCAGCACGCGGCCGTCCGGCTCGGAATTGACGCTCGATCCCGTGACG
>NZ_JAINDZ010000037.1 GCF_019802345.1 Methylosinus sp. Sm6
GGCGCGGGCAGGCGCCGAGGAGCGCCGCGGGCCGCGCGGCGCCGGAGCGCGGCAGGAGATGCGGCCCCGCCGGCCGCGGCCGGAAGGCGAGGCTGCGCGCCCGCGTCGGAGCGAGCGGCCATCCGGTCCCCGCTCCGAAGGGCGCGAGACATTCGAGCGGCGCGGCCGCGAGGATTTGCGGCGCGAGGACGAGCGCGCGGCGCGACCTCGCCGCCCGCGTCCGGACGGCGAGGCCGCCAGACCGCGACGCGACTATTCGTCCGGTCCCCGCCCCGAGCGGCGTGAAAATGTCGAGCGCCGCCCCCGCGAGGATTTCCAGCGCGATAGCGAGCGCGCGGCGCGGCCGCGCCGCCCACGGCCGGACGGCGAGGCCGCCAGACCGCGCCGCGACTATTCGTCCGGTGCGCGCTCCGAGCGGCGCGAAAATGTCGAGCGCCGCGGACGCGAGGAGTTCCAGCGCGACGGCGAGCGCGCCGCACGGCCCCGCCGCCCGCGTCCGGAGGGCGATGCGCCCGCCAGGACGGGGTTCGCCAAGACGGGAGGCGCCAAGACGGGGTTCGCCAAGCCGCGCCGCGACGACCGCAAGGAGGCGCGGCCCCGCTCCGGCGAGCGCGAGGGCTTCGAGCGGCGCGGCCCACCGCGCGGCGGCAAGCCCGGAGGCGGCAAGCCTGGAGCCGGCAAGCCAGGCAACGGCAAGCCCCGCGGGGGCAGGCCGAGCGGCAGCCCGCGCAAGCCGCGCGGAGACAAGTAATGCTCGGGCAGGGTCTCGGATGCGCGGAGCCCCCTCCCCGGCCCTCCCCCGCAGCACGGGAGAGGGAGTGGATTCGGCTCTTCATCGGCATTGCGCGCGGGGGCGGCTAGGCGATGCGCATCGTTGCCGGCGCGCTGCGCGGCCGCGTGCTGAAGGCGCCGCACAGCCAGTCGATTCGCCCGACCTCGGACCGGCTGCGCGAATCGATCTTCGACATTCTCGCCCATGCCTATGGCGATCCGGTCCCCGGCGCCCGCGTCATCGACCTCTTCGCCGGCGCCGGCGGGCTCGGCCTCGAAGCCCTTTCGCGCGGCGCCGAGCGGGCCATGTTTGTGGACGACGGCGCCGAGGCGCGCGCGCTGTTGCGCGCCAATATCGAAGCGCTCGGCCTCGGCGGCGTCACCCGCATCTTCCGGCGCGACGCGACCAAGCTCGGCCTCGCGCCGCCGGGCGAGCGCTTCACCCTCGCCTTTCTCGATCCGCCCTATGGCCGCGGCCTCGCGCCTCGCGCATTGAGCGCGCTGCTCGCGGGCGGCTGGCTCGCCGAGGAGGCGCTGATCGTCGTCGAGGAGGCGGCCGAGGAGCCGCTGCCCCTGCCAGAAGGCGTCGCCGAAGCCGAGCGTCGTCGCTATGGCGACACACAGATCGTCTTCGCGCGCCGCGTCTGAGCGTAGACTTGCCTGTGATGCCCCGCGCCGTCCATACTGCGCCGCAGCGATTTTCTATACGACCGGGGACGCGCATGGTCTCCAAATGCGGAAATCGTCGACCGGCGTCCGAATTGCGCAGAGACTTTCAAGAACGGACGAACACCGTGCTACGCGAGCTTGTGAACAAATTTTCGGGCCGTCAACTCACGGCGATCATCTTGGCGGCGATCTTGGTCCCGGGCGCGGTCGGAGCCGCCGTGACTTTTCAATCGGTCGCGATCGTCGATCCTTTCACCAGAAAACAAGCGTGGGTCGATAGCAGTCGAAGACTATCCGTTTTCGACCCGATCGCGGGATATCGGAACAACCCTTTGAACATGGTCGAGATTTACGTAAGCAACAACATATCTAGATGCGAGACACGTTTTCAATACAAGGTTCCCGCAGGCAAAGCATTGATCATCACGGCCATCAGCGGATATGAGCAATATTATAATTTGTCCTATGCCGGAATTACTGTTTACGACGAAGCGAACTGTCAGGGCGCCGTGTTGACGAGTCATTTTTCCCCTGTGTCGAACTCGAGCCTGTATGCTCCGATCGCCATCGATCTCGGCGTCGGAATTCTCGTGAAGCCCGGCAAGACCGTTTCCGTCGCGTCGACATCCAACGTGGGCCTTACTTTCCTGCATGGCTATCTCGTGCCGGCCGCCGCTGCGCCGGCCGCCGGCCTCGCCGAGACCGAAAGTGAGCCCACGCCGATCACGGCGGACGAATTCGCGGCGAAGCTGAAGCGATACAAGCAGTGACGTGGACCGAGGGCGTCGAGCAAAACGGCGAGCGCAAGCGGAGAAGCGCGTGGGCCGGGCCGCGACAATGAGCTGGTTGGAGCTGGCCGCGCCGCCGCCGCGGCCGCGAGCCCTCGCGCCAGCAAGACTGAAGCGACAATCGGTGAACGAATTTCGACGAGCGTGACGCCGCCTCGGCTGGGCGCAGGCGCGCGGAGCCCCGGCCACCCGGACGCGGCCGACCTCACGGCCTGCCTCGCCCCCGCCCTTGCCTTTTTTCCCGCTCCCGCCCATACCGCGCCGCAGCGAGCTTTCTGCGAGGACTAAGGACGCCATGGGCTTCAAATGCGGAATCGTCGGCCTGCCCAATGTCGGCAAGTCGACCCTGTTCAACGCGCTGACGCAGACCGCGGCGGCGCAGGCGGCCAATTATCCCTTCTGCACGATCGAGCCCAATGTCGGCGAGGTCGCCGTGCCCGATCCGAGGCTCGACAAGCTGTGCGAGATCGCCGGCTCCAAGCAGATCATCCCGACGCGCCTCACCTTCGTCGACATCGCCGGCCTCGTGCGCGGCGCCTCCAAGGGCGAGGGGCTGGGCAATCAGTTCCTCGCCAATATTCGCGAATGCGACGCCGTCGCCCATGTGGTGCGCTGCTTCGAGGACGGCGACGTCACCCATGTCGAGGGCGGCGTCGATCCGATCCGCGACATCGAGACGATCGAGACCGAGCTGATGCTCGCCGATCTCGACAGCCTCGAAAAGCGGGTGATCCCGCTCGAGAAGAAGGCCAAGGGCGGCGACAAGGATTCGAAAGAGCTGCTCGATCTGATGCGGCGCTGCCTCGATCTCTTGCGCGAGGGCAAGCCGGCGCGCCTCGTCGAGATCAAGCCGGAGGAGCGCGGCGCGCTCGCCGGCCTCGGCCTGCTCTCGTCCAAGCCCGTGCTCTATGTCTGCAATGTCGAGGAGGGCGCGGCGGCGGCCGGCAATTCCTTCTCGGAAAAGGTCGCGGCGCGGGCGCGCGAGGAAGGCGCGGCGACGGTGGTCGTCTCGGCCAAGATCGAGAGCGAGATCGCCGTGCTGCCGGCCGAGGAGCAGACGGATTATCTCGAGGCGGTCGGCCTCGCCGAGCCCGGCCTCAACCGCGTCATCCGCGCCGGCTACGACCTCCTGCATCTCCTCACTTATTTCACCGTGGGGCCGAAGGAGGCGCGCGCCTGGACGATCGAGGCGGGCACGCGCGCGCCACAGGCGGCGGGCGTCATCCATACGGATTTCGAGAAGGGCTTCATCCGCGCCGAGACCATCGCTTTTGCCGATTATGTCGCGCTGCGCGGCGAGGCCGGCGCGCGCGAGGCGGGCAAGCTGCGGCTCGAGGGCAAGGATTATGTGGTCGCCGACGGCGACGTGCTGCATTTCCGGTTCAATACGTGACGCGGCCCGGCTGTCGTGAACCGAGGGCAATTGCACCACGGAAAAAATCCTCGACCCTCGTCCTGAGGAGCCGCCGCAGGCGGCGTCTCGAAGGACGGCCGCAGGGCGAATTCAAAGGTTTCTCCCCGTTGCCGTCCTTCGAGACGCCCGCTTCGAGAGTTCAGGACGAGGGTGATGGGTCTGCAGTCCTTCACCCGATCGCCCGCCATCGGAAACCAACATTTGATCTCGGGGCGCAGGCGGTCGTATGAATAGAATCGAGTGGCGTGACCGGTTCGTCAGTCTTCACCGCCGGCGGTGCGGCCCCGCATGGCGATAGGGCCGGAAAGGCTCGCGACAACAAAGGATCAAGCGTCGAGATGGTCGTCTACGCCCCGGACCGAGACCTCAAAGACACTGCCGCGGGAACCGCATCCATTCAGCCGGCGACGAAGGTGATCCTCGCGGGACATTCCCATTTGACCGCCTTGACTGTCAATCACGTGAAGAACCCGCCTGCGTTGCGTGCGCTGCGCCAGCACGGCAATCTGCACGTGCTGGAAGGAACCTGGCCGCGCGACCCCGCCTATTGGCGGGCGCTCGCCGACCACGCCGCCGGCGCCCATGTCGTGATCGTGTGGGGCGGCAATGAGCACAATGTCAGCTTTTTCTTCCAGGCCGCATTCGCTTTCGACTTCCTGTCCAACAAGGTGAAGCGGCTGGTCCCGAGCTTTCAAATCGTCTCGCAGAGCCGCATCAGGCGCCGCTTCAACGAGATCGATCTCTTTGAGCTCGACCGCGTGCTGCCGATTCTGAACGCGCGCATGCCGGCCTCGGTGACGCTGGTCGGCACGCCGCCGCCCAAGAAGGACACGGAGGCTCTGCGCAAGCTCTTGGAAAGAGAGCCCTATTTCTGCGATTGGGCGGCGCAGCTCGGCCAGAGCGTCGCCGAGATCAAGATCACCGAGCCGCACATCCGGCTCAAGATGTGGTTCCTGCTGCAGGATATGATCGCCGAGATCAGCGAGCGTTACGGCGCCCGCTTCATCCCGGTGCCGAGCGAGCTGCAGGACGAGGACGGCTATCTGCTGGAGCAATATTGGCACCCGGACGTCACTCACGCCAACGCCGCCTATGGGGCGATCGTTCTGCGCAAGGTGCTGGAGCAAGTCGCTCGGTGAAGAAGGGCGCGAGCCATCCCTATCTGACGCTGCCCGACACGGCGTTCTGGTCGAGGTCCGTCGCGCGGAGCTACGACGCCCGCGCGCTCGTCGACCCCGCAGCGCCGCTGCTGCGCGCCGACGACAAGATCATGTCGGCGGGAAGCTGCTTTGCCGCCAATATCATCCCTTTCTTCGAGAGCGCCGGCTTCCCATACGTCCGCACGGAATTCGTCGATGAAGCCGATCGCTATGGCTATCATCTCTATTCCGCCGCCTATGGGAACATCTACACGGCGCGCCAGCTGCGGCAGCTGCTGGAGCGGCTCGCGGGCTCGTTTCGCCCGATCGAGGACCGCTGGCGCATCGGCGAGGCGGTGATCGACCCGTTCCGCCCGGGCCTCCCCGATCCGGCCGGATCGGACGAGGAGTTCGACCTGATCCTCGATTCGCACCACGCGCGGTTTCGCGAGGCCATCCGGCGGGCGAGCCTCTTCATCTTCACCCTGGGGCTGACCGAGGCCTGGGTTTCCAAGGCGGATGGGGCGGTCTTTCCCGCCTGTCCGGGGACGATCGCCGGCGCTTTCGATCCCGAGCGCCACGCCTTCGTCAATTTCCGCAGCAGCGACATTCGCGACGATCTGCTCGAGAGCATGCAGCTGCTGAAACGATTCAATCCCGCCATTCGCATGATGGCGACCGTCTCGCCGGTCCCGCTGGTCGCGACCGCCTCCGGCGCCCATGTCCAGCGCGCGACCGCCTACAGCAAGGCGGCGCTGCGCGTGGCATGCGAGGAGGCGGCGCAATACTGGCCCGACCTCGTCTATTTCCCGGCCTATGAGATCGTGACGGGACCGCATTCGGCCGGCTTCTTCGAGGCCGATCTGCGCCAGGTGAGCCCCGCGGGCGTGCAGGCGGTGATGGATGTGCTGTTCCACCACAGCGAGACGCCCGCGAGCACGGCGGACGACCGCGCCAGGCGCGAGCAGATGCGCCGCGCCGGCGAGCTGTCGAAAGCGCTCTCGGAGCGCGAATGCGAGGAAATGGCCGCGGATCGCGCGCCTGAGCCTCCCCTCGAGGGGGAGGATCGGCCGGCGAAGCCGGACGGGGCGGGGTGACGCGAGGGGTGATCCGACCGACGCCGCGGGACTTGCGCCCGCGCCTTCGCCTTCCCATTTCGGCGACGGGTTCGCCGATCGGAGTTCTCATGCTGCAAGCCGCCATCGACGCCGCGCGCCAGATTCTCTCGCCGCCTTTCCGCAATGTGCTGTTCAAGAGCCTCGGCATGACCTTCGTGCTGCTGGCGCTCGCCTGGGTCGGGCTCGACAAGCTCACCCTCTCCTTCGTCAGCGTCGACAATGTCATCCTGCACACGGCGATCACCTTCGCGACCGGCGCCGGGCTGGTCGTCGGCCTCGCCTTTCTCATCGCGCCGATCTCGGTTCTGGTGGCGGGCCTGTTCCTCGACGATCTCGCCGAGATCGTCGAGAAGGAGATCGATCCCGCCGGCGAGCCCGGACGCCCGCTCCCGGCCGGTCAGGCCCTCGTGATGGCGCTGCGCTTCGCGCTGGTTTCGGCCGGCGTCAATTTCATCGCTCTGCTGCTGCTGCTCGTGCCCGGCATCAATGCGATCGTCTTTCTCGTCGCCAACGCCTTCCTGTTCGGCCGGGAATATTTCGCATTCGCCGCGACGCGCTACCGTTCGCTCGAGGAGGCGCGCGAATTGACACGCCGCCATGCGACCGCCTTGTTCCTCGCGGGGCTGCTCATCGCCGGCTTCGTGTCCGTGCCGGGGCTCAATCTGCTGACGCCGCTCTTCGGCGTCGCCTTCATGGTGCGCCTGCACAAGCGACTCGCGGCGGCTCCCGCGCCGCGACCTTTTGTGCGCGCGCCGTGAACGGCGTGCGTCGACGAATTTGAAGCCTCTCGAGAGCGAGCCTTCAGGCTCGCGCCAGATCGCCTGCATGGACTTCATAGAACAGGCACGGCTCCTCACGCCCTCGCGCGGGCGCAAACACCATCGCTTCGCCGACGCGCCGCATTCCGCACGCCTGCATGACTGCGAAGGAGGCCGTATTCTCGATCTGCGCGCCGGCGCGAATTCTGGCGAGATCGAGCCGCTCGAAGCCGGCGGCGAGCGCGACCGGCGCCAGCTCGCGCATGTAGCCTCGGCCTTGGAACGGCTCCGCCAGCCAATAGCCGAACGATCCCGAGGACGAATCGTCTTCGCGCTCGATCGTCGCCCATCCGAGCAGTTCGTCTGTGGCTATGTCGGCGATGGCAAAGCCGAGTCCATCGCCGGCGCGCGCGAGCGCCCGCCAATGCTCGATGCGCTCCGCGGCCATCGCCGGAGTGAACGGAAGCGGCCAGGACGCGAGCCAGCGACTCACCGCCGGCGTCATCCATCGCGAGGTCGCAACCGCGTCTCGCTGCGCCACGCAGCGCAGCCGCAGCCGATCTGTCTCGAGCGGCGGAAAGAGATCGTCGCCCATTCCAGTTCGCTCGCGGTCAGGCGAGGCGCTGCGCCTGATATTGGCCGGTCTTGCGATAGCGGTAGAGATAAGACGGGACGATCGCCTCGATCGCCGTCGGGGCGAGGCCGAGCCCCTCGAACGTCAGGCCGGTCGATTGCGCCTCGGCCGAGACGACATTGTCGTGGCGCAGCAGCTCGACCTGATCTCCCGTCATCGACAGCAGCTTCGGAAACAGGCCGAAGGACAATTTGCTGGCGAGGCCGGTGATCGCCGCCACCTTCCTGCCGGTCGCGAAGGAGAGCGGCAGGATGCGGCGATCGCGCTCCGTCACCTCGAGCACATATTGGACGATCTCACGGAAGCTCTTCACCTCCGGCCCGCCGAGCTCATAGGTCGCGCCGGCGGCGGCGCGGCCGTCGACCGCCAGCGCCACGGCGCGCGCCACATCGCCGACATAGACGGGCTGGAAGCGCGTCGCCTCGCCGACCACCGGGATCACCGGGAAATAGCGCGCCATAGTGGCGAAGCGGTTGAAGAAATCATCCTCGGGCCCGAACACGACCGACGGCCGCAGTATCACCGCGGCGGGAAAGGCTTCACGCGCCGCCGCCTCGCCCGCGGCCTTGGTGCGGGCGTAGACCGAGGTCGAATTGGCGTCGGCGCCGAGCGCCGAGATCTGCACGAAATGGGTCGCGCCCGCCGCCACCGCGGCCTCGGCGACCGCCTTGGCGCCCTCCGCATGAAGGGCCGAGAAGCTCTGCTTGCCGCCCTCGGCGAGAATGCCGACCAGATTGACGACCGCGTCGGCGCCCTTCACCGCCGCGGCGATCGAGGCCTTGTTGCGCAGATTGGCCTGGATCGGGAAAATCTGCCCGACCTTGCCCAGCGGCTGCAGATGGAAGGCGAGATCCGGCCGGCGGCAGGCGACGCGAATGCGCCAGCCGTCGCGGGCGAGCGCGCCCACGACATGGCGGCCGATGAAGCCGGACCCGCCGAACACCGTCACGAGCCGACCCGGCTCCAACACCTCTGCGCTCATTGCTGAAGCCCCTTGCCGATGACGCCCGGCTTCCCGAGCCGGCGCATCCTCAAAACCCATTGTCTCGCGCCGACGCCATAGCGCGAATTACGTGGAAATGGAATGGCGCGCCGGGCGTTTCGGTCATGCTCGCCCCTCACCCCAGCGCCACCTTCTCGCCGAACAGGCGGCGATATTCGCCGAGCGCGTAGCGGTCGGTCATGCCGGCGATGTAATCGGCGACATGGCGCGCCCGCGCTCCGTCCGCCCGCGCCAGCTCGGCCCATTCGGCCGGCATCCGCCCCGGATCGTCGAGATAGACCGGAAACAGCCGCGAGATCACCTGCTCGGCGCGCTCCCAGACGCCGACCACCTTCTCGTGGCGATACATGCGCGGGAACAGAAAGGCCTTGATCGAGCGGTCGGCCTCGGCCATCGGCGGCGAGAAGGCGACCATTGCGACGCCGGCTTGCCGCACATCCTCGACGCTCTGCGGCGCCGTCAGCGCCAGCCGCTTCTTCGATTGAACGATCACATCCTCGACGAAGCGGGTGATGACGCGCCGCCCCAGCTCGTGAATGACGCGCGCGCGCTCGATCTCGCCATAGACCGCGGCGATCTCCTCGAGCATCACGCCGATGAAGGGCACGGCGGCGATGTCCGCGAGCGAGAACAGGCCGGCGCGCAGGCCGTCGTCGATGTCATGGGCGTCGTAGGCGATGTCGTCGGCGATGGCCGCCGCCTGCGCCTCGGCGCCGGAGAAGCTGTCCAGCTCCAGCGGAAATCGCGCGTCGAACTCCGCCACATAGGCCGGCAGCGCCCGCGCCGCCTTCGGCCCCGCGAGCGGGCCATTGTGCTTGACCAGCCCTTCCAAGGTCTCGAAGGTGAGATCGAGCCCGTCATAGCGGGCGTAGCGGCGCTCCAGCAGGGTGACGACGCGCAGGGCCTGGGCGTTGTGGTCGAAGCCGCCGTGATCGGCCATGCAGCGCTGCAATGCGCGCTCGCCGGCGTGGCCGAAGGGCGTGTGGCCGAGATCATGCGCCAGCGCCACCGCCTCGGCCAGATCCTCGTCGAGCGCGAGCGCGCGCGCCAGCGCCCGCGCGATCTGCCCCACCTCGATCGTATGCGTCAGCCGCGTGCGGAAATGATCGCCGTCGAGCGGCACGAACACCTGGGTCTTGTGCGCGAGGCGGCGAAAGGCGGTCGAATGGATGATGCGATCGCGGTCGCGCTGGAACTCGCTGCGCGTCGGCGAGGCGTGCTCGGGATGGAGGCGGCCGCGCGACGTCGCCGGATCGCTGGCGTAGACGGCGCGGCGGGCGCCGGGAAGCTCCGAGGTCGCCATACGGCGGCTCCTGTCATTGCAAGGTCACGCGGGCGGCCATATGTTGCGTGAGATATCTCGGCCCGGCGGCGGCGCGCAAGGGTCCGAGCCTGCGAGCGGAAAGGCCGGCAAGAATGAATGTTGCGCAGACGATCGCGAAACCCGAGCTGAGCGAGCGGGCGGCTAAGCGCATCCTCGCGCTTCTCGCCAGCGAGGCGGAAGGCGCGGCGATGCGCGTCGGCGTCGGCGGCGGCGGCTGCTCCGGCTTCCAATACACCTATTCGGTCGAGCCCGCGCCTGGCGCCGATGATGTGACGATCGAGCGCGACGGCGCCAAGCTCGTGGTCGATCCGGTCTCGCTCGCCTATCTCGCCGGCGCGCGCATCGATTATGTGGAGGATCTGATGGGCCAGTCCTTCCGCATCGAAAATCCGAACGCGGCCTCCTCCTGCGGCTGCGGTGCGAGCTTCTCGCTCTGACCGGTTCGCTCGCATGCTCGCTGCGATCCGAAGCGTCCCCCTCCCTCACCCTCCCCCGCTTCGCGGACGAGGGAGCGGCCGGCGCCGCGCGAGCCGGCGACGGCGCGCCGTGGGCGCGCGCCCGCCTTCGCAACTGGAGCGCTATCCGATCCGAATGGATAGCATTCTTGAGTTTGAGCGAATTCTGATCGATCGAACGTTTCCGTTCGATCGGAAAGCGCTCTAGGTTTTTCGAACCGCGGAGCCTCGCTTGGACGCGCTCTTCATCGGCCATGCCTACATCGATGTGACCATGCGCACGCAGGTCGTGCCGCAAGCCGACCAGAAGGCTGTCGCCGAGGATTACGCCATCTCCTTCGGCGGCAATGCGGTGACGGCCGGCTTTGCCTGCGCCAAGCTCATCGGCAAGAGCGTCGATCTCGTCACCTCGCTCGCGCCCGACTGGCTCGGGCACATGTTCATGGACATGGCGGCGAGCTATGGCGTCCGCGTGCATCCGCGCCGCGTGCGGCGCTCCTCGCTCTCTTTCGTTCTGCCGAAGGACGGCAAGCGCGCCATCCTCCGCGCGCGCGACGCCGATTTCCTCGAGGATTTTCCGCGCGTCGATCCGACCGGGCTGCGCGTGCTGCATGTCGACGGCCATATGAGCGACGCCGCCATTCACTACGCGCGCGCCGCCCGCGAGCGCGGCGCTCTGGTCTCGCTCGACGGCGGCGCGCTGCGCCCGGGCATTCTGGAGCTCATCGACCATGTCGATGTGGCGGTGGTCGCCGAGCGCCTCTGCGAGCAGATGTCGCTCTCGGAGACCGCGATGCTCGCCTTCCTGCGCGAAAAAGGCTGCCGCATCGGCGGCGTCACCACCGGCGAGCACGGCATGCTCTGGTATGACGAGAGCGGCGAGATCTCGCGGCTTCCCGCTCTGCCCGTGCCGAAGGAGAAGGTCGTCGACACCTCGGGCGCCGGCGACGTGTTCCACGGCGCCTATGTCGCGTCTTTCATCGAGCGGCCGCAAGCGTCCTGGCGCGAGCATTTCCGCTTCGCCCGCGCCGCCTCCGCGTATAAGATCCAGCATCTCGGCAATGAGGCCGGGCTGCCGACGCATAATGATATTACGGCGACGCTCGCACTGTTTCCGCCGATCGATCAGTGATCTGCGTCGACGAATTTGAAGCCTCTCGAGAGCGAGCCTTTAAGGCTCGCGGTCCAGGGCCACGCTCGGACCACGAGCCTGACCCGGCGTCGCGCCGGGCGGCGCTATGCGCCCGATCTGAAGCTCTGCCATTGTCCCCGCCAGCCGGGAGACGTCTGTTCTGCATAAACCTGTTCTTGGCATTCCTGCCGTCCTTGCTATGCTCGTGAGTCGAGAATGGTGCGCGGCGAGCGGAACGCCCCTCGTCCAGCGCGGCCGGGCGGGAGGAGCGTTGAGAAAGCCGGAACATTGGAGCGGAACGGACGGCGGGCCGCGGCACGATCGTTTCGCCTCGGCGCGCGGCGCGCGCGTTCCGGCTTCGCACGGCGAAGAGGCCGCCAGCCCCGCGGCCGGACCTTGCGCGACAGAGGAGCGCGAGCCCGTCTACGCCGCTCTCGACCTCGGGACCAACAACTGCCGGCTGCTGATCGCCCGCCGCGAGCATCGCGCGCGACGCAAATCCGACATGCTCCGCGTCGTCGACGCCTTCTCGCGCATCGTGCGTCTCGGCGAGGGCATGGGCCGCGCTCGCCGCATCAGCGAGGAGGCGATCGAGCGCACGCTGTCGGCGCTCGAGGTCTGCAGCGACAAGATGAACGCGCGCGGCGTCACCCGCGCGCGGCTGGTCGCCACCCAGGCCTGCCGCGCGGCCGAAAATGGCGAAGACTTCGTGCGGCGGGTGCATGAGCGCACCGGCCTCGAGCTCGAGATCATCGACCGCGAGACGGAGGCGCGCTACGCCGCCCGCGGCTGCGGCTCGCTCGCCGATCCGCAGGCGGAGAGCGTGCTCCTGTTCGATATCGGCGGCGGCTCGACCGAATTGGTCTGGCTGGCGCGCGGGGGCGAGGCGAGCGCTTTCGAGCTGCGCCATTGGACCTCGCTCGAGCTCGGCGTCGTCTCTCTCGCCGAGCGCTATGGCGGCCGCAGCGTCAGCGAGGCGACCTTCGCGACGATGACGGCCCATACGCTGGAGGCGCTGGCGTCCTTCGCCGCGCTCACCGCGGCGGAGCGGCGCTGCCAGCGCTTTCATCTGCTCGGCACCTCCGGCACGGTGACGACGCTCGCCGGCGTCCATCTCGGCCTCGAGCGCTACGACCGCTGGCGCGTCGATGGATTATGGCTCTCCGACCAGGATGCGACGCGCGCCATCGAGCAGCTGCGCGGCATGGATTTCGACCAGCGCGCCGCCAATGGCTGCATCGGGCCGCAGCGCGCCGATCTCGTGCTCGCCGGCTGCGCCATCTTCGAGGCGATTCGCGGCATTTTCCCGGCCACGCGTACGCGCATCGCCGACCGCGGCCTGCGCGAGGGCATGCTGCTCGAGCTGATGGAGGAGGACGGCGCCGCGCCGCCGCGCTGAGAAGGGGGTCAGAAGGACCGCTGCAGGCGCAGCCGCCCCTCCACAGTGGCGTTGGAGCCCTTCCAGGAGGGCAGGCCGGCGTGCCAGAGCACGACGTCCGGCGCGAGCCCGACCGGCCGGCTGTGATGATTGTCGCGCAGATACATCAGCTCGCCGCCGAGATCGAAATTCTTGATCGGCGTCCAGACGAGATTGGAGCCGATGCGATATTCGGTGGTGTTCACGGCGCCGACGCCATTGCCGAAATCGGCGATGGCGGTCGGACTGTTGTAGAGCGCGAGAAAAGAGCCGTAGAAGCCCGAGGAGAGCGTCGGCGTCCAATAATGCTTGAATGCGGCGAGCACCGCCCAGCCGGTGGATTTGTCGCAATGGGCGGCGGCGGTCCAAATGCAGTCGAAGCTCGCAAACTCCCAGCCATTGCTGGCTTTGACGCCGCCATTGCCATAGCCATAGAAGGCGTTGCCGTTCACCGGCCCGCCGTTGAAGCTCAGATTATTGCCCATCAGATAGCCGACCGCGCCCTTCGCGAACGTCCCCTGAATCCATAATTTGTCGCCCTCGGGAAAATAGTCCGGAGCGAGCTTGTCGAGATTGAACTGCGTCCCGAGCTGGAACGCATAGCCGAAATCATTCTGGCTGGTGGCGGGAATGGCCGTGCCGAGCGGCGAGCCGGCGACCGGCGTCGCCACGGCGGCGTTGCGCGCGTAGATCGACGTGCGCAATTGGTGAGAGGCGGCCGAAATCTGCCAGGCGCCCCAGGGCCGGTCGACGCGCAGAGAGCCGACGATCTCGGGAATTTGCACGCCGTCCGGCACGCCGGTGAAGCGCGTGCCATAGGCGTTCGCGGCCGCCGCCGCGGTGGAGCCGGTGAGGCCATTGACCGCGGCCAGATAATTGAAATTGCCGACCGTCGAGCCGATGAAGCCGCGCCGCGAGACATTGTCCTCGAGAGCCATGCTCAGGCCGACGCCGTCGCGAAGCATATAAGTATAGGCCAGCGCGCCGACCGTGGCGTTGGAGCCGCGCAGCGCCTCCCAATTGATGTTGTCGGTGTAGAAATCGAAAAAGGACTGCGTGCGGCCGACCGTCAGACCGCCGAATTGCAGGAAGCCCTTGTTGAGGATCGTCGTCTCGCGCGCCGTCGACCGGAACACGGTGGCGTTCGCGAAATTGGAGCCGCCGAAATATTGCGAGCCGCTGAGCGAGCCGGTCGCCGCGCTGCTGTCCGAGCCGAACCAGGCCTCGAGCCTCAGGAAGGCGCGCATGGTCCCATATTCCGTCGGCGCGCGCGCATCCATTTCGACGCGGCCGACGCCGACGAAGCCGCTGTTGTCGCCGCTGCGGGCGTTGGCGTAGCCGAGATAGGGCACATGGCCGGGGAGGCCGAGCGCATTGGCGACGCCGCCGGTTCCGAAGGCGACCGGATTATCCGTCGCGATGATGTTGCGGGACATGCGATAGGAGGTGCTCCACGTCCGCCATTCGCCGACCACGGCGCCGCCGATGCGCAGGCAGGTGTTGGTGCCGGGAATGTAGAAATAGGCCGATCCATATTGATCGCAGATGCGCATATATTCGATCGGCGCGGCCTGGCGCTTGGGCAGATCGGCCGCGACCGCGGCCTCGCCGAAGCAGGCCGCGAGCCCGCCCAGCCCGAACAGCTTAAGTAATTCCCTCATGCGCTTTCGTCTGCAATACAAGATGAAAAGATACGCAGAACTACAGAAAGCGGATGCGATAAGCGTCCGCGAGCGCAGACATTATTCAATTCATAGGCGATTCGGCCGAGATTGTGGAGCCTCGTCCCTCAACGCCCCAGGGAATCGGATGAAGGACTAGACCCCCATCACCCTCGTCCTGAGGAGCCTGCGAAGCGGGCGTCTCGAAGGACGGCAACGGGAGAAACCTTTGATTTCGCCCCGCGGTCGTCCTTCGAGACGCCGCCTGCGGCGGCTCCTCAGGACGCGGGTTGGGGATTTTATCCTTCACCCGATCGCCCCTACCCCCCCCGGGCGATCGGGTGAACGTAAATAGGCCGCCCCCTTTCGGGGGCGGCCTTTCTGATGCTGCTGTGCTTCGCTCGCGATGACGAGGCGCGCTTGCGCTCGTCGCGGGGCTTACCAGAAGACCTGGGCGCGGGCGATGAAGGCGTTCGGATGCTGGCCGGTGAGATAGGCGCGGTCCGACGGCCCGACGAGATTCATCACGCGCGTCCAATTTGCCTGCAACCGGACGCCGCGGACCGGATACCAGTTGAGCGCGAGGGTGAGGTTCTCCTCGCGACCGCCGAACAGGCCGGAGTTGTTCAGATTGAGCTCGCTGAAGCGAGCCGCGAACTCCCAGGCGCCGTAGCCGCCTTTGCCGAGCGGATTCTTGATCGCCACATCGTGGAAGGTGCCGGGCGTGTTCCAGTCCTTATCGTAGCCGCGATAGGAGGCGGCCCGCGATTCGCCGGTCAGGAACACCGAACCGTAGACGTAATAGCTGCTGAAGTTGATGCTGGAGCCGCCATTGGCGCCGCGCGCCGCGATGTTGGCCGCGTCACGCTCATATTGCGCGCCGACATATTCCGCCTGAGCCGAGAACGGCCCATAGGCCACGGCGCCCTCGAAGCCGTAGTTATAGGAATATTTCAGGCAGCTGTTGCCCGCGAGGCTGGCGGTGGTCGCGCCGGCGGCGACCTTGGCGCAGGCGAGATCCGAGGACGTCGCGTTCACCGGCAGGCGAATCAGCGTGCCGCCGCCGCCGAGAACGTCGAACTCGTCGCGGCTCGCCTGGCCGGGGCGCAGGAAATTCGCGTCGGTCGCGCTCGTCGTGTTTTCGGGCTGATGATAGAGGAACGAGGCGCCGAGGTGGACGAGCGCGTCGTCCTGCTTGATCGGCGCATAGGTGGCGCGGATCGCGGCGTCCCAATATTGTCCCTGGCCCGCCGGCGGCGAGGTCGAGGCGTCCTGCGGGCTGGTCGAGAAGATGCCGGTCTTGACGCTCCACTGCTTGTCGCCGACGCCGATCGACGCGCCGATATGGCGGGCCGGGGTCAGCGCTTCCGTCATCGCGCGCTCGATGAAGGTGATGTGCTTGGAGGAGTTCAGCGTCTCGAGGCCGAACGGCTCATATTGATTGCCCACCTGGAAGGTGACCGGCTGCGAGGTGATCTCTTCCGGCAGCAGTTTGTCGCGATAGGCGAGGAACGCATCGCGGATGCCGGCGGCGCCGGAGCCGGTGAAGTCGTATTGGAACTTGTAGAACCAGTTCTTATAGGCCTTGCCCTCCACTTCGAGGCGGGCGCGGCGGAAGCCGACATTGCTCGCGGAATAGAGGTTGTTGGTCCCGAAGCTGGCCGGGCCGCCGAAGCCGCCGTCGACCTGAATGCGGCCGCCGACCTTGAAGTTGAAGTCGCCGTCCTCGGTCTCGACGAACAGGCCGTTCTTGAAGCTCACGAACACCGGCGGCGGGGCGCCGGCGCCCGGCGCGGACTTCGCCGAGTTCAGCGCGTTCTTCACCTGGTGGGTCGTCTTGGCCTGCTCGGCCATGCGCGCCTCGAGCCGCTTGAGCTGCGCCTTCAGCGCCGCAATCTCGCTCGCCGTGTCGGCGAAGGCCGCCGTGGGAAGCGCCAAGGCGCCGCAGAGAGCGATCAGGGCGACGCCGCCCTCGAGCTTAGCAAGCCTTACGCCTCTCGCGGACGCGAGCTTCTGAGCCCCGCCATGCCGGCGCGTCATATCTGTCATAGTCGGCCTCGATCCATATCATTGGTTTGCTACCGCTCGGGCAGCGCTAAGGCCGACTCGTGACACAATCATCATAAATCTGAAGCTCTGGAGTTTGTGACAGCGGTTTTTTCGTAAGGTGTTGTACGAGCGCAACGAATATCGCCCGCGATCCTCGGGCGTCGACCGATCGATATGTAAGGCGTTTCTATAAATAGAAACGGATTCTATTTCTGATAGCTCTATCGATATTGCTGGAATATTTCACGGAGACTGCCGGCGTCCTGGCCGCGAGCCGTCTCGCCTCCGTCGGGCGAACCGCCGAGGTCCGAGCGGCGCACGACTCGGACAGGGACGCAGCTGCCCCCGCTCTTTCCCACGTCATCGGCACAAACCCTGCCGACGTTGGTGTGACCGAAATGTCACGCTGGCGATAACACGTACGTCTTCGCCGACTCCAACCTTGCCTTGGCTGTCGATATGTAACAAAAATCTATTCCTGATAAGTCCATCGAGATCATGTTCTGCCGCGAGTCGCACGCGGCAGGCGATCTCCATCTGGCCGACGAAGGCCCGACGACTGGGGAGGCGGCGGGAGAGTCGGCCGTATTTCGTGGCTCGCGCATGACCGCGCGGCGCGTTCAAAGGGGATGTAGATGAAAGACCAACGATTCGGCGCCATGGGCGCATCGCGGTTGAAGGCAGGCGCAGGGCTTGCGACGCTGCTCTGCGCGCTCGGCTTGCCTGCCGCCGCCTATGCCGACACGGCGAGCGAGATCGCGGCGCTGAAGGCGCAGCTGAAGCGGCTCGAAGCGCGCATGGCCGAGCAGGCCAAGACCAACGCCCAGGTCAAGAACGCCGTGAACTCGGCCAAGACCGAGCCCGGCATCGTCGCTCCTCCCCCGGTGTTCGTCAGCTTCAAGAACGGCCTGTTCGTCGAGACCGAGGACAAGGCCTTCAGCTTCAAGATCGGCGGCCGCATCCAGGCCGACGGCGGCTTCGGCGGTCCGGCGAGCTATGTCGATTCGAAGGGCAAGGTCCAGAACCTGTTCTCCGCCAGCAACGCCGGCTTCCGCCGCGCCCAGCTCGAGGTCGAGGGCAAGGCGTATAAGAACTGGTACTACAAGTTCCAATACGAGTTCACCAATTCCGGCGCTCAGGGCATCCGCGACGCTTGGCTCGGCTATCGCCAGAAGCTGCTGCCGGAGGAGATCACGTCTCAGCCGGTCAGCTTCCAGGTCGGTAATTTCTTCGAGCCCTTCGGCCTCGACGCCGTGAGCTCGACCAAGCACATCACCTTCCTCGAGCGCTCTCTGCCGTCCGCCCTGGCTCCCAGCCGTCATATCGGCGCCGCGGTCACCATCGGCGACAAGAATTGGGCGCTCAAGACCGGCGTGTTCTCCACCAGCCCGCAGGACACCTCGACCTCGCCGCCGGCCGGCTCCTCCCAATATTGGGACGTCGCGGTGCGCGGCATCTACTCGCCGATCGTCGAGGAGGATGCGCTGCTGCATGTCGGCGGGTCGTTCCGCTACCACGAAGCCAACAACACGACCCAGCTCACCGACGCCGCCGGCCTGCTGCCGGGACGCTCGACCGAGCGTGAGGAGACCGACATCCTCGGCGGCTCGGGCGCCTTCATCCGCGCGCCGGGCAACGGCACGACGACGCCGACCTGGGATCTGAACTGCTTCCGGGTCGGGAACGACGCCAACGGGACCGTCGTCTCCAGCTTCCTCAATACCGGCAAGGGCTGTCTGAAATACTCCTACAGCTACGGCTTCGAGGCGGCGACCGCCTACGGCCCCTTCTCCGCCCAGGCCGAATATATCGCCACGCAATATGAGCGCGACGGCGCGCTCGTCGCGGCCTCCGGCGCGCCCGGCGGCGCCAGCCTGCTCTACAGCGGCTATTACGTCCAGGGCTCCGCCTTCCTGACCGGCGAATCGCGCGCCGCCTCCTACAACACCTATGCGAAGAGCTGGAACTCGCCCGGCACATTCAGCGACGTGCAGATCAAGAACCCGCTGAACAAGGGCGGCCTCGGCGCCTGGGAGGTCGCGGCGCGCTTCAGCGAGCTCAATCTGCAGAATGGCGGCGCCTCCCCGCTGCTCGGCGGGCGGCTCGAGAACTTCACCCTCGCGCTCAACTGGTATCCGGTGCGCGGCGTGCGCCTGCAAGCCAATTGGACGCATGCCTTGACGCTCGTCGGCCCCAGCGACCGCGCCTGGCTCACCGGCCAGCATCCCGATCTCTTCCTCGCCCGCGCCCAGGTCTTCTGGTGAGCGATCTTCTGGCGAGCGCGGCCGGCGCAGGCCGGATCGAGGTCCGATAGAGTCCCGGCCGCCCTTCGGGGCGGCCGTTTTCTTCTCCGGCGCCGCAGGGCCGATCGGGTGAATGACGGCAGGGGCGTTTTTACCCTCCCCCTTCAGGGGGAGGGTCGGCCGGCGAAGCCGGACGGGGTGGGGTTTCACTGCAAAGACTCGGGGAGCACGCCTCTCCGGTGAGAAGTCTCGTTCACCCGATTTCCCTGTCCGGCGCCGCCTTTCCTCTTGCCAAGCGCCGCGCGCCTATTGAAAATCCCGCATGACCTCGATTATTTCGTCGATGCGGCGCCTCGCGGCGCGCGCCAGACGCGGGATGAGAATGAACAAGTTCGAGCGACATCCGCAGCCAGCGGCGGAGGCCGAGGTCGAGTACGGCGACGGCGAGTTCCGCGTGCGTCGGGCGGGCAATTTCGTCCGCTGCGCCGTCACCGGCGAGCCTATCCCGCTCGAAGAGCTGCGCTATTGGAACGTCGACCTGCAGGAGGCCTATAGCAGTCCGCAGGCCAAGCTGACGCGGCTCGGCGTCAAGCCGCGCGCGTGAGCCGCGCGCGGGCGAGCGCCCGCGCCAGCGCCAGACGCATCGCCGCCTCCTCGTCGAAATGGAGCGCGACCGGCAGAGCCGCGCCGGCGGGACAGCGCGCCGCATCCTTTTCCGTGGTGACGAGCCTCGCCCCGAGCGCGCGCGCCTCGCGCCGAAGCAAAAAAATCTCACGCCGCCGAAAGCGATGATGATCGGCGAAAGCGCGCCGTCCGACGAGCCGCGCCCCCGCCTCCTCGAGCGTCGCGAAGAATTTTTCCGGACGGGCGATCCCCGCGAAAGCGAGAACCGGCGCGCCGGCGAGGCTCCGCGCGACCTTCGGATCCGGCCGCATGCGCGCGCGAAGCACGAGCTTGCCGCAAGCGCGCGACCGATCGGCGATGTCCTCGCCGGCCTCGCCCGCGCCGACGATGACGACGCAATCGACGATATCGAGCTGGCGCGCGAGCGGCGCGCGCAGCGGCCCCGCCGGCGGGCACAGGCCATTGCCCGCCCCATGCGCTGCGTCGACGACGGCGATGGCGAGATCGGCGTCGAGCCGGCGGCTGTGCAGCCCGTCGTCGCAGATCAGCGCCGTCGCGCCGGCCGCGCGCGCGAGCCGCGCCGCCGCGAGCCGATCGGCGCCGACGAAGGTCGGCGCGCGGCGCGCCAGCAACAGCGCTTCGTCGCCCGCCTCCGCCGCCGTGTGACGCGCGAGGTCGACGCGAAACGGCGCGCCGCGCCGACCGCGCCCATACCCGCGCGTCAAAAACGCCGGCTCTTCGCCGAGCTCGCGCAGCAGCGCCGCGACGGCGAGGGCGGTCGGCGTCTTGCCGTCGCCGCCGAGCGTCAGTCCGCCGATGATGACGACGGGCAGCTCGGCGCGCGGCGCCGGCCGCATCAGCCGCGCGCCGGCCGCGGCGGCATAGATCGCGGCGAGCGGGGCGAGCGCGCGCGCGAGCGGGGAAGCCGGCGCGCGCCGCCAGAAGCCCGGCGCGCGGATCATTTCTGCTCCAGCGCCGATTGCGCGAGATAGGGCTCGACCGCCGCCATGATGCTTTGAGAGGCGCCGCCGAGGCGCGTCACCACATCGCCTCCCGCGCGGCCCATCTTGCGCATGCGCGAAGGCTCCGCCAGCAGATAGCTCAGCGCGCGCGACAGCGATTCGGCGTCGGTCACCCGCGCCGCCGCCCGCGCCGTCGCGAGCTCGGCGTAGATGTCGGCGAAATTCTCCACATGCGGCCCGTGCAGCACCGCGCAGCCGAGCTTGGCCGGCTCGATCGGGCTGTGGCCGCCGGCGGCGGTCAGCGACTTGCCCATGAACACGACCCCCGCCGCGCGCAGGATCAGGCCCAATTCGCCGACCGTATCCGCCACATAGATCGCGGTTGCGCGTCGCGGCTCGCCGTCCAGCGTGCGTTGCGCCGTCTCGAGCCCCGCGGCGCGCGCCAAAGCGGCGATCTCTCCTCCGCGCTCGGGCTGGCGCGGCGCGATAATGGTGAGGAGGTCCGGAACGTCCCGGCAGAGCGCGAGATGCGCCTCGATCGCGATCCGCTCCTCGCCCTCATGCGTGGAGACGGCCGCCCAGACGGGGCGCGCGCCGATCGCGCCGGTGAAGGCGGCGAGCCTGGCCGGGCCAGCCGGCGGCGGCGGCACGTCGAATTTGAGATTGCCGCAGACGCGCACCCGCGGCGCGCCGAGGCCGAGATAGCGCGCCGCGCTCTCGGCGTTTTGCGCGAGGCACAGGTCGATCTTGCCGAGCAGCCGGCCGGGTCCGCCGGGCAGACGGCGCCAGCGCTCCGCCGAGCGGCGCGAAATGGCGGCGTTGACGAGGATCAGCGGCAGCCGCCGCGCATGGACGGCGCGGATCATATTGGGCCACAGCTCCGATTCGGCGAACAGCACGATGTCGGGCCGCCAATGGCCGAGGAAGCGCTCGACGAAGCGCGGCGCGTCGAGCGGCAGATATTGATGCGTCGCCCCGGCGGGCAGGCGCGCCTTCACCACCTTGGCCGAGGTGACCGTGCCGGTCGTCACCAGCACGTCCACCCCGCGCTGGATGAAGCGGTCGATGAGCGGCAGCAGCGCGAGGCTTTCGCCGATGCTGGCGCCATGCAGCCAGACCAGCCGGCCCTCGGGACGCTTCGCGCTGGCGACGCCGACCCGCTCCATCAGCCGGGCCGGGTCCTCCCTGCCGCGTCGCGCCCGCCAGGCGAGCACGCCGCCGGCGAAGGGCGTCAGTCCGATGGTCAGCAATCTATAGAGCGTCAGCAATGGCATCGACGTTCCGAGACAGGCGTTCCGAGACAGGAGGAGAGGCCGATGGCGCGCCGTCCCCGGCGGCGCCGATCGGCCTTCAGGCCCGTTCGGCCTCGGGATCGAGCAGGCCGCTGAGATGCACGACGAAATATCGCATGTGCGCATTGTCGACGGTGGCGTGCGCCTTGGCCTTCCAGGCGGCGAGCGCGGCGTCGGCGTCGGAGAAGATGCCGACGATGTCGAGCTTGGCGGGGTCGCGGAAGGCGACGCCCTGCAGATCGGCGAGCTCGCCGCCGAACACGAGGTGAAGGGGCTGCGCCGGCGCAGCGCCGGCACCGACTGCCGATTTGCTCATATTTCGCCTTTCGAAACGGCTCGCGCCAATGCGAGGCTCTCGGGAAAGATCGATTGCGGCGCGGCGACCAGCATGTCGCGCCGCAGCTCGGGGCGATTATAGCGCAAGGGCGCGCCCTCGAGCTCGGACAGCACGCCGCCCGCCTCGGTGAGTATCACATCGGCCGCGGCAATGTCCCAGTCGCGCGAATCCTTCGACGCTATGGCGAGATCATTGTGGCCGGCGGCGATGTCGGCGAGGCGCAGGGCGAGGGAGGGCGTGCGCGTCTGCAGATCGAACTTGTGCGCAGAGCGCGCGAAATAGCCGGCGAGTCCGCGCGGCGCCACGATGCGCGCGCCCTCGAGGGAGGCGCGCGCCGAGACGCGGATCGGCTCGCCATTGAGAAAGGCGCCCGAACCCGCCGCCGCAACGAAGGTCGCCTCCATCGCCGGCGCGTGAATGACGCCGAGAATCGGCCGCCCGTCCTCGATCAGCGCGATCGACACCGCCCAGCGCGTGTCGCCCCGCGAGAAGGCGAAGGTGCCGTCGATCGGATCGACGATGAAGATGCGCGAATGCGACAGGCGCGCCTCGCTGTCCGCCGTCTCCTCCGAAAGCCAGCCGGCGTCCGGGAACAGCGACGGCGCGGCCTCGAAGAGGAAGCGGTCGACGGCGAAATCGGCCTCGGTGACGGGCGAGCCGCCCTCCTTATAGGAGATTTCGGCGCTGGTTCGGGCGCCCGGGCGGAAATAGGCCAGGGCGATCTCCCCCGCCCGACGCGCAACGGCTTCGAGCAGCGGCAGCTTTACCGCGAGGTCGGTTCGATTATCGGCCATTGGGTCGAATTGGTTAAGCGAGGCGGGCCCGCCCCGCAAGGCGCCTTTTTGCGGCGAAATGTCGTCGATTTGATCGACCGCATTTGCCGCCCGTTCACCCAAGATCGGCGATTTTGGCTAAGAAGCAATGGTTTACGACGGATTCACCAGCCTCGTTAGCAAGCTTCGCCATGGGCGTCGCGCAACATGCCTCCACCGAGACACGAGCCTCACTTTTCGGAGAGACAGCATGTTCGAGCATGGCAAGGCGGCGGAAGCCCTCCCGCAATTCGCGGTCCAGCCCGACCGGCGGGCCGACGAGGGCGAGCGGCGCGTCCGCGTCGGCCGCCGCGATATTCTGATCACGCGCCGCCTCGCCGGCGTCTCCATGATGATCAGCGTCCCGGTCCGCGCCTATCGCGGCGTCGCGCTCGACGTCGAGCCGCGCGGCGATGGCGGCGCCTCCTATCGCCTGTCGCTCGCCCATCGCGATCCCGATCTCGATGTCGTGCTGGCCGAGACCGCCGACGGCGGCGCCGTCTCCGCCGACTGGAAATATTGGGCCGCCTATCTCGACCTGCCGCGCCTCTCCTGCCGCGACGGCGAGCTCGAGACGCTCGACCCGCGCCTCGGAGAGGTCGCCTATCGTGGCGCGCTGGAGCGCCGCCGCAATGTCGCCGTGCAGCAGCGCCGCCCGCGCTTTGCGGCGCGCCGCAAGACGGGGGAGACGGCGCGGCTGGTCGTGGTGCACGAGGACGAGCGGGAGATTATTTGCTACGAGTGAGGCCGGTCGATTACAGCGCCTCGCCCTCATCCTGAGGAGCGCCCGTAGGGTGCGTCTCGAAGGATGCTCCAGAGCGCGCGCTGCCGCCCACCCTTCGAGACGCCCGCTGCGCGGGCTCCTCAGGGTGAGGGGACTGGAGCGGGCCTCTCGCGATAATGATCCGCGCCACTATCCGCGCAGAGCACGGCGAGCGGCATTTCGCGCCCGATGCTCCTCCAGGGTAAAACTATCGCCACGCATCACGGAGGCGCGAGCTTCATCGACGAGCGGCTTCAGCCACGCCACATCAGCGGCGTCGATGCCGGCGGCCTCCGACGCCATGCGTTCGGCTATGGCCTGTTGCACGGCGGCTTCCATCGTCGGGGACACGCCAGCCGCGACCTGCGCGGCAAGCCATGCCTGCTGTTCGTCAGTGAGAACCACCCAGCCTTCCAATCGATCCACACGCGAGCCGTCAGGCGCGCTCAAATCGGCTGAATCACGCCGCAAGAAGCGCCTCGATCGCCAGCCCCGCGAACAACAATAATCCCGCGTTCCAGTTGGAGCGGAACAGCATCAAGGCCGTCGCAGGCTCGACGCCCGGCCCTGTACGCCAGACCTGCCAGCACAAATGCGCCGCATAGGCGAGAACGCCGATCTGCGCGGCGACGCCGAGATGCGCCGTCAGCACGGCGAGCTCGGCGGCGATGACCGACGCCGCATAGAGCGCGCCGACGGCGAGACGCACGCGCGCGCCGAACAGCAGCGCCGTCGAGCGCACGCCGGCGATGGCGTCGTCGCGCTTGTCCTGCAGCGCATAAATCGTGTCGTAGCCGATCGTCCAGAAGATCGCCGCGAGATAGAGAAGGACCGCCGGCGCGGCGAGGGCGCCCGCCTGCGCCGTCCAGCCGAGCAGCGCGCCATAGGCGAAGGCCAGCCCGAGCACCGCCTGCGGCCAGGAGGTGAACCGCTTGGCGAAGGGATAGATCAGCACGATCAGCGGCGAGGCCAGGGCGAGCGCGATGGTGAAGCCGTTGAACGACAGCAGCACGCAGAGGCCGACGAGGCATTGCAGCACGAGAAAGACGATGGCGGCGCGCAGGCTGGCGCGGCCGCTGGCCAGCGGCCGCCCGCGCGTGCGCTCGACCTTGGCGTCGATGTCGCGGTCGACGATGTCGTTATAGGTCGAGCCGGCGCCGCGCATCGACACGGCGCCGATGAAGAACAGCGCGAGATGAAGGAGATCGAGCGGGCGGCCGAGCGATGCGGAGGCGAGCGCGCTCGCCTCCCAGCAGGGCAGCAGCAGCAGCTGCCAGCCGATCGGCCGATCGAGCCGCGCCAGCTGAACGAAGGGCCGCAGCCGCGCCGGCGCCAGCCGCAGCAGAAAATGATCCGGGACGGCGTCGGGCAAGCGCTCGTCGCGCGGGTCGGGCGCCGCGCGCTCGGCGGCGCTCACAATGGGCCGGCCGGCAGCTTCTGCGCCTGCTGAGCCACTCCCGCCGCCTGCTCCTCCTGCATCTTCTTCGCCTTGGCGGCGAAGGAGCAGGCCTGCGTCGCGAAAGTCTGCGTCTTGGCGCGCTGCTGCTTGAAATTATCCACCATCGGATCGGGGATGTTGCACCATTCCTTGTTCTTCTGGAGATAGGCGAACATCTCCGTCTCGATCACGACGAGGCGGCGAGCGACGGGACAGGCGGCGACCGGGTCCATCTTGCCCTTGGCGGCCTTGCCGATATTGTTCAGAGCCATCATCTGCGCATTGCGCTTTTCCGACAGCTTCTGAAAATCTTCCTGGCAGGATTGAGCGAGGGCCTGCGTCGCCGCGACGGCGAGCAGAAGTCCCGAAATCAGCGCGCCGATGTGTCCGCGCGTTCCCCCTCCTGCGATCATGGCCGAGGTCCCCTTTTTGCGTTTCGTAAGGTCTTAGCAAGACACTTGCGTCGCTTGCAAGCTTTGGGCAGTGTCGCCGGCAAAGCGGCGGCTTGATGGCGGCGCGCCGCCCTTCCCCCGGATCGCCCGTGCCTGCTTACGATTTCGCCGCGCAACGCCTCTTCGTCGACGAGCGGCTCGAGGCCGGAGCGCGTATTATTCCGGACTCCGACCGGCTGAATTATCTCCTCAACGTGCTGCGGATGCGCGAGGGCGCGACCATTCTGCTGTTCAATGGGCGCGACGGAGAATGGGCGGCGCGACTCGAAAACGTCTCGCGCCGCTCCGCCGACCTCGTCGCGACGACGCGCGCGCGCGAGCAGACGAGCCTGCGCGACCTGCATTATTGCTTCGCGCCGCTCAAGCACGCGCGACTCGACTATATGGCGCAGAAGGCCACGGAAATGGGGGCGTCGCGCCTCGTCCCTGTGATCACGCGCCGCACCCAGGCGCGGCGCGTCAATCTGACGCGACTGCGCGCCAATGCGATCGAAGCCGCGGAGCAATGCGGCGTCCTCTCGGTCCCGGAGGTCGCGGAAGACTCCTCGCTCGAGGACTTCCTCGCCGGCCGCGCCGCGGACCGCCTGCTCGTCTTCTGCGACGAAGCCGCCGCCATCGCCGATCCGGTCGCGGCGCTGCGCGCGGCGCCGGATCATGACGGGGTCTGCGTGCTCATCGGGCCGGAAGGCGGATTCGACGAGCAGGAGCGCGCCGCCATCCTCGCCGCGCCGAGGGTCGCGCGGCTCACGCTCGGACCGCGCATCCTGCGCGCGGATACGGCGGCCGTCGCCGCTCTGGCGATCGTTCAGGTCGCGATCGGAGATTGGCGGTGATCGGCGCGGGCGACACGATCCCGCCATGATGTTCCCTTCTAGTGAAGCCATCGGTTCGCCGCGGCCGCCGCGACCTGCCGCGTAATTGTCACCAGAGTGGTTATAACGAGTTGGTAAGCAATCGGCCGGCAACATCGATCCATGGCGCCCTCCGTTTTTCTGCGCCGTTGCGATCCGACACTCTTTCGAGGCTAATCGACGCATGAGAGTTTCGACCGCCGAACCGCTCGGGCTCGACGTCCCGCGCCTCGTCGCTGGATTTTGGCTCGGCGCCGCGCTCCTCGCGCCCGCGACGGGAGTCGCGCAGACGACCGGCTCGCTGCCGCCGAACCCATGCGTTCGCTATGGCGAGGGCTTCGTCCCGGTCACGGGATCGAGCGCCTGCGTGCGCCTCGGCGGCCATGTCCGAGTGGATGGCGGCGCCCTCGGCGCGCCAGAGTCGCGCGGCGACCTGCGGCCCGTCGGACATTCCTATGTGCGCGCGCCCTCCGGCTGGACCGGACTTTATCCGCGCTGAGCGTCACGCCTTCAGTGGAGGAAGAGCTTCGCGAAGGTCGCGAGCTGAAAGGCGAGAGTGAAGCCGATCATCCATCGCATGACGCGCATCTCGGATTTGGTCTCGGCGCTGTCGGCCTGAAACTGCGACTTCAGATCGGCGATCTTCAAATCCATGTCCGATCGAAGCCCTCTGATCTCCAGCCCCACTTCCGATCGAAATCCGTTCATCTCCAATCCCAGTTCCGATCGGAGTTCGCTGAGCTGCAGTTCGAGATCGGATTTGAGAGCGCCGATCTTCAGCTCGAGCCGATGCTCGCTGGCTTCGATATCGGCCTTCGTGGAGACCTGTGTGTCCGGCAGCTCCGCCAAGGCGGAGACTTGCTCGGCGGAAAAGCCGGAAGCCTGCAGCTTGAGAATTGGCGGCTGCGCTCATGACCGCCAATTAGAAGAAGAGGCGAGCGCGGCCAGGGCAAGGCGACCGGGTAAATGACGGCGGGGCGTTTTACCCTCCCCTTCGGGGGCTCCCTCAGCCCCAAAAGGGGTGAAACGTCCCTTCTCGCCTTCACCCGGTCGCGCTGCAGCCAGGGTCCGGCTCCGTCGTCCCTCACATCACACATTCCTCGAAGGCTGGATCGACCGAGCCGCGCCAGCGGCCGCGGTACGCCTCGAGGCGCTGCTCGGCGAGCGTGCGCCCGGCGTCGGCGATCGCATCGAGCGGCGCGAGATAGACAGTCTCGTCGCGGCCCTGCGCGTCGAGCGCCGCGCGCCGCGCGAGGCCGTCTCGCGCCAGAGCCAGCATGTCGCGCGCGATGTCGCGCGCGTCGCGTCCGCCGATGCGCGCGCGCAGCGCGAGACGCGGAACATCCGCGCGCAGGGCCTCACGCTGCTCGGCGCTCCAGCCCTTGATCAGCTCGAGCGCGCCGTCGAGCGCCGTCCGATCGTAGAAAAGGCCGACGAACAGCGCCGGCAGCGCGGCGATATGGGAGCGCGGCCCGGAGTCCGCCCCGCGCATCTCCAGATAGCGCTTCAGCCGCGCCTCGGGAAAGATCGCGCCGAGATGATTGGTCCAGTCGGCCATGGTGGCGCGCTCCCCCGGCAGGGCGGCGAGCCTGCCCTCGAGCAGGTCGCGAAAGCTCTCGCCGGCGACGTCGTGATAGACGTCCCCGCGCTTGACGAAATACAGCGGCACGTCGAGCGCATAGTCGACATAGCGCTCGAAGCCCATTCCCGGCTCGAAGGCGAAGGGCAGCATGCCCGTGCGCGCGCCGTCGGTGTCGCGCCAAATCTCCGAGCGCTGCGACAGCAGCCCTGTCGGCTCCCCGTCGATGAAAGGGGAGTTGGCGAACAATGCCGTGACGATCGGCTGCAGCGCCAGCCCGACGCGCAGCTTCTCCACCATGTCCGTCTCGGAGACGAAATCCAGATTGACCTGCACGGTGGCGGTGCGGAACATCATGTCGAGGCCGAGCGAGCCGACTTTCGGCATATAGCCGGCCATGATCCGATACCGCTGCTTCGGCATCGCCGGCGTCTCCTCGCGCCGCCATTTCGGGCTCGCGCCGAGATCGAGAAAGGCGATGCCGAGCCGCTGCGCCACCGGCTCCAGCGCGGCGAAATGGGCGTCGGTCTCCGCCTCGGTCGCATGGACGGTGGGAAGCGGAGCGCCCGATAATTCGAACTGGCCGCCCGGCTCCAGCGAGACGGCCCCTCCCCCATGCTCGTCGAAGAGCCCGATCAGCGCGTCCCGGTCCATGATCGGCGCCCAGCCGAGGGCGGAGCCGAGCCCCTCAAGCAGCGCGCGGACGCCGCCGCCCGGCGGATCATAAGGGACCGGCGCGCGCCGGCCGACGAAGAAGGGAATCTTTTCGTGCTCCGTGCCGACGGCGAGGGCGTCCGGGCTCTTGATGCCGGCCTCCAGCCATTCCACGAGCGCGTCTCGCGACGTGACCGGCGTCGAATCGTTTACGTCACGAGCCATCGGCAACTTTCGTAGCGGGACCGGCCGCAAGCGCGTCGCAGTCCTTAAGATTATCTAGTCGCGCCTTCCGCGCGGGGGGACGGAAGGGTGGCGTGAACAAAGCCGCCTCCGGCGAGGGCCGCCGAAGCAAACTGCGTTCCGGCGGCTGAATTGGCCGAAAAGCCGCCCGCGCGCAAGAGCGCGCGGAAAAACTCCGTTCTTCGAAGCTGTTAACGCTTTCGACAGCCCCGCAGGCTTATGGTGCAGTCGACGGCCTTCCGATGGTTCGCCCGATCCGGAAAGGCTTCGTTCGCCATGCTGGTCCGAGGCGACCGCGCCGCGACGAGAGGATCAGAGCATGCCGGAACCGCTCCGCAGATTTCTCGCCGACCGCAGCGGGGCGACCGCGATCGAATATGCGACCATCGGCGCGTTTGTATCGATCCTCATCTACTCCGCGACGAAATTCATCGGAACGAAGCTGTCCTCGACCTATCTCATGCCCGTGGTGGGCAATCTGACCTGACCGAAACTCAGCTGCGCGGGGGAGCCGAGACCCTGCCGAGCAGCGCATCGAGCTCTGCCTCCTGGTCCGTCGCGACAGGCGCGCTGGTCGCGAAGATCTGTCGTATTTGAGCCGCGACCTCCTCCGGAGCCGGCGCGGGAGACGGCTCCTCGGGCTGCGCGGCGACCGGCGCCGGGCGCTTGCCGAACAGAGAGGCGAGAAATCCGGTCAGGCCGCCCACCGGCGCGGGGCGCGGGGCGACGGGCGCAGACGCGGCGGACGCCCCCGCCTGCAAGAGCGCCTCGTCGAGGCCGCGCTGGGACAAGGTCGACGAAATCCCTCCGGCGACGAGCGCGACGAGCGCGGACAGGAGGCGCTGCAACACGTCGGCGCGCAGGCCGCTCGCGCGCGCGGCGAGCTGCGCGACCTCCCCGGCCGCGGCCGGGGAGCCGAACAACTGCGCGACCATTGCGTCGCCCGCCTCGACGCTCGCGTCGGACTGCGCGCTCTCGGCGCTTTCGAAAGCCGCTTTGTAGCGCGGGTCGCCCATCGCGGCGATGAGCGGACGCAGCGTCTCGGGCGTCTCGGCCGCTCTCGTCAGAGCGGCGGAAAGCGCCGGCGTCAAAGCCAGCACCGCCGCCTCGGTCTGCCAGGAGGCGAGGCCGATCCGCTCGGAAAGATTGTCGATGAGCCGGCCGCCCTGAGCGGATTTCACGATATCGTCGATATTCGACATATGCCCTCCCGTCCCCTCGTGAGGCCGCGAGACCTGGGCGCGGCCGGTCATCGTCTCCAATGCACCTTCTTAACCGTTTTTGCGAATTCCGGCGAGGGAGGAGGAGGCGTTCCGCAGGGCGATCGAGCGCCCTCGGGCGGGAGGCGCGCGGCAAATGATCGCCAAGGCTCGAAATTCGCTTGCGCTCACGCTTAAATCATACTTTTATAGTATGTAAATGTATTTATTGGAGTGAGGGCGATGGTCGGGGTCGAGCGTTCGAAGAGTTTTTTCCGTTCTGGCGTATTTTGGAGCGTGGTCGCGTCGCTGTCGGTTCATGGCGCAGCACGCGCCCAAGACGCCGCTGCACAGGACGCCGCCGTGCAGGATGTCGTCGTCACGAGCAGTGACAAGAACAAGCCGGGAGAATTGTCGAAACGAAAGGCTCAGGTGCAGAAAATCCCGCGTCCCATCGTCGTCGTCGATCCGAAGACGGCGCAGCGCGAGCAATTGTACCGCCTCGAGGACTTCGCCCAGAAAATCCCGAACTACAATCCCGGCTCGGGCAATCCGCGCACCGCGCGTCCCGCCATTCGTGGCGTCAGCGCCGGCGCGGGGACCGGCGACGGCTCCGAATTCGACACGGGATTCATGATCGACAATGTGTTTTGGAAGCATGTCGGCTTTCAATGGGCGAATTTCATCGACATCGACTCGGCGGAGATCGCCCTTGGACCGCAGGGAACAGCCGGCGGCAAGAATACGACGGTCGGCAGCTTCATCGTCCGCACGCAACTGCCGTCCTTCGAGCGCAAGACGACCTTCGAAACACAGTTCGGCAGCTATTCGCATGTCCTCCAGCAGGTGAACACCACCGGGCCGATCATCGACGACAAGCTGGCCTACCGCGTCGCCGCCTACATCGATCGGGGCGACGGCTGGATCACCGATCAGGTTTCCGGAGCGACTTATCTGAACAATAATCGATGGGGCGCACGCGGCCAGCTGCTCTATGTCGGCGAGGATTTCACCGACCGCCTCATCTTCAATATTTCGCAGTCCCACGAATACAATAATAATGCGAGCGGCCCCTACGCCGACACGTTCCTGACCTACTGGAACGGAACGCGCCCCGCCCGCACCTATGCGCAGAATCTCGCCTCGCGGCTCGGCCGGCCGTTGCGCACTCTCGATCCTTTCAGCCCCGCCAACACCGACCAGGGCACGCTCGACCAGAGCCTGCACACCGTGTCGAACGAGCTGAACGTCAATATTGGCGAAAACGTCTTGACCTCGATCAGCGCCTACGGCCACTTCCGGCTGCTGCCGCGCAATTCGCGCGGCAATAATCTGACCGAGATCAGCAAAGGCGCGACCGATACTTATGTCGATCAGTTCTCGCAGGAGGTCCGGCTGACCTCGCCACGCGACCAGCCGCTCGAATGGCAGGTCGGGCTGTTCGGCTTCTATGATTACGTCTGGAATCGCGCCAACACCATCTTCGGCGCCGACGCCGCCGCCTGGTTCAGCAACTCTCATCTGCTGCGCGACATGGCCAGCAATCGCGACGGCAACGCGCGCGACATCCAGGTCGCGGCCTATGGCAATGGAACCTTTCATTTCGACGATCAGCTGAGCGTGACGCTCGGACTGCGCGACAGCTGGGAAGTGCGGTCCGGCTCCAATTTCAGCTGGTTCACCTTCGTCCCCGGCAATGGAACCTTCGAGGAGCAGCAGGCGGCGATCGTCGCGGGCGGAGGGCAACGAGCCTACGACACCGGCGGACAGAAGTCGACGCTCAACGCGCTCACGGGCATCTTCAATCCGCAATACAAGGTCACCGAAAATGTGACGGTCTACGGCTTGGTCGGCCGCGGCGAGAAGGCCGGCGCGGTCAACACGGGCGCCCAGGCGATCTATGTCGACGGCGTGTTCCAGAAGTTCCAGCCGGTGGTCACCAAGCCGGAAGTATCCTGGGATTACGAGGCCGGGATCAAGACCGTCTGGGACGAGGGTAGGCTCGTCCTCAACGGCAACTTCTATTGGAACGACATCTATAATTTCCAGACGAACTTCGTCGACGCCTCGATCCTCGACGGCAATGGCGTGCCGACCCGCCAGACCTATCTCGGCGTCGCCCCACATGCGCGCCTGCGCGGCTTCGAGTTCGACGGGCGCTGGAACGCTTTCGAGGGCTTCTGGCTCAATTATTCCGGCGCCGTCATCGAGGCGCGCTGGATCGACTTCGACGACGCGCCACTCGATCCGTCCTGGACCTGGAGCACGATCGCGACGACGGGCCCCTACGCCGGCCTCAGGGCGCCGACGAAGGTCAGCCGCAGCAACACGCGCTTCAACGCCGTGCCGACGTTCCAGTTCAACATCGGCGCCAATTACGAGACCAGGCTCGGCCGTCTCTTCGAGGGCGAGGGAGAGTGGTGGAGCAAGCCGCTCGTCGGCTTCGCCTATGTGAATGTGGCCTGGCAGAACAAGACGCTGGTGACCAATCCGGACGCGGTCGTCACCTATTGGCAGCCCGCCTACGCCATCACTAATCTCGGATTGGGAATCAAGACCGAGGACGAGAGCGTCAGCCTCAACGCCTGGGTGAAAAATCTGACCAATCAGATTCCGATCGTGAACACGGGGGCGACAGCGATCGACGCCGGCACGGCGACGGCGCCGGCGACCGTCAATTTCTACCGCTTCCCTCGAACGATCGGAGGAACGTTGAGATTCACGCTCTGAAAGCGGAAGGCGGATGCGCGAGCGGAACAGCGCGCGGCCGCCGGCTCCACAGTCCGGTCACCGCCGGGGCGATAATTCTCGATGGCTGGGCCGGATGCTCTGATTGTCGTCGCTCTCGCCAGGATGCACTATGCCTGCGTCGCCTTCACCGAGCGGACAGCGCAGGCAAACGACAAAAATCCTGACATATCGAAGCGCACCTCGGACGCGTCGCTATTCAAGGCTTCGAGAGAGCCCGATTGCTCCGGCAGACTCGGAGAGGCATCTGCTTAAAGGCGGTGATGCGAACGACTTTGCCGGCGGAGACGTCGAACTCGCCTCCGATGCAGGCGCACGCATAGCCGTAATTCCGATTTGTGCCGACGAAGCGCTTTCGTGAAATGTCGGCGACGTGTTCGAATCCGGGTGGTTCTGGTCCGCCCTGAGTCATGATCGTCCATGTGGCTTCAGTGTCCGTCAACCACCAATTGGCCGGCGTTGGATTATGGAGCCAACCGCAACGCGTCTCCGCCGAGGCGTAACCGCAACCCAGACCGAGGAGAAACAATGCCGCGATTGGCATGACCGTTCGCGCCACGTCCCCTCCTATTTCATATAGCTGATGGCCGCGTAGAATGCTTGCGCATAATCGGCGATCGTCTCGGCCCGATCCGTGCCATTGACGATACGGCGCGCATTCGTCCAGTCTTCGACATCATCATTAAAATAGTCATTCAAGCTCTTTCCGGTAAAAATTCCTTTTATCATGCCTATGAATAATATTTTTGATGCGTTATCGAGTTCCAACGCCAAATCTGGATTATGCACCAAATCGACCGATATGAGATCGCCTATCCTCTGGTAGTTCGCCTTGAATGTCAGCTGCACGAATCCACGGCCATAATAGACCTTGCCGGTCTCAGGATCGGGCGCGCCATAGCGGCGCCCCCTGCCTTTTCCGTATTCCCTGATCGGCTGCATCGTACGATCGACTTCATGATAAGCTGTGCCGAGAATATAGGCCAGCCATCGATCGTCTTCGGCCGCATAACTGTCCTCCCACACGTCGAGCAACGTGTCGAGACCATCCACCTGGCTCTGACTGAACGAGCCGTTGAACAGCGCCTTGCGCGTATAGTCGAAGAAGAACTTGCGATTTATTTGCGACATGGCCTTCGACCTCCAAATAACCGCTCAATGCTTCTCGCAAATCATCGGATTGATAAACGCCCGCGAGACCATAGCAGCGGCGTAATTTTCGAGATTTATGACGATGGCGCCGCTTCCCGTATTGCTCTTCAGCTGATCGCTGCGTGCGACCACGAATCCTTTGCTCACATCGAGCCGATCCGCCGTTCCTTCGAGACACATCGAATACATGCAGACAGACCTGGCGCCGCTCTTGGTGTCGATACTGACGCTCGACGGCGTGAATCCGTCCGATTTTTCGCATTTTCCTTTACTGCACGCAACTTCCACATCTTGATTCGTGCAGACAAATTCTTCGGCTGACGCATTCCGCGTCAAAACAACGAATAGCATCGCGGCAATGCCGGCAAAACGCATGAAACACCTCTTCCGCTTATACTGAATCATAGCACGGGTCGCCGCCGATGCAACCAGCGATACCGGCTGATATCGCCATTCGCGTCGAAAATGTCGTTGCTTCGCCGCTTCTGCGATCGTCGGCCGGTTTGCTTGCACTTGACGCCTATCCTCGCGCGGGACATTAGAACCCAGCGGCGCAAACGACCCGCAGTCTCCGAGGAGAGGCGTGAAGCCATGACGTTCGAGCCCCGCCCGCCCAAGCCGCCGCTGAAGATCCTGCTGTGCTCGCCGCGCGGCTTCTGCGCCGGGGTCGTGCGCGCCATCGACGCCGTCGAGCGCGCCATCGCCAAATTCGGGCCGCCGGTCTATGTGCGCCACGAAATCGTGCACAATCGCTATGTCGTCGAGGCGCTGAAGGCCAAGGGCGCCATTTTCGTCGAGGAGCTGGAGGAAGTGCCGGACACGCAGGCGCCGGTCATCTTCTCCGCCCATGGCGTCGCCAAATCCGTCTCCGCGCAGGCCGAGGAGCGCAGCCTGCTCGCCATCGACGCGACCTGCCCGCTCGTCACCAAAGTGCATCGCGAGGCGGAAATTCACTGGAAGCGGGGCCGCACGGTCCTCCTCGTCGGCCACGCCGGCCATCCGGAAGTGGTCGGCACGATGGGCCAGCTGCCGCCGGGCGCCGTGGTGCTGGTCGAATCGGTCGGCGCGATCGCCGATCTCGCCTTCGGCGACGAGAGCAATCTCGCCTATGTCACGCAGACGACGCTGTCGATCGACGATTCCCAGGAGATCGTCGCGGCGCTGACCCGCCGCTTTCCGCAGATCGTCGGGCCGCACAAGGAGGATATCTGCTACGCCACCACCAACCGCCAGGCGGCGGTCAAGCAGGTGGCGCCGCAGGTCGACGCCGTCATCGTCGTCGGCTCGCCCAATTCCTCCAATTCCCAGCGCCTGCGCGAGGTCGCCGAGCGCGCCGGCGCCCCCGCCCGGCTGCTGCAGGGCCGCGCCGAGATCGATTGGGACCTGTTCGGCTCCATCGCCACGCTCGGCATCACCGCCGGCGCCTCCGCGCCGGAGGTCTTGGTCGAGGAGATCATGGACGCTTTCGCCGAGCGCTACGAGATCACGGTCGAGACCGTCTCGGCGGCCGATGAGGACGTCTCCTTCCCGCTGCCCAAGGAGCTGCGCGCGCACGCTTGACGCGCGCGCCGCCCGATCCGCCGTCGCCCAACTCCCGGAAACGCGAAGACCATGGCCGTCTACACGGATGTCGACGACGAGGAGCTGATCGGCTACCTGCGCGCCTATGATCTCGGCGCCCTGCTGTCCTGCAAGGGCATCGCGGAGGGAGTCGAGAACTCGAACTTCTATCTCCATGTCAGCGCCGGCAGCTTCATCCTCACGCTCTATGAGAAGCGCGTCGCCGAGGCCGATCTGCCCTTCTTCCTCGGCCTGATGGAGCATCTTTCCGCGCGAGGAGTGACTTGCCCGCAGCCGGTGCGCGATCGCGCCGGCGCGGCGCTCGGCCGGCTCGCGGGACGGCCCGCCGTCATCGTCACCTTTCTCGACGGCTATTCCATCCATCATCCCGAGGCGGTCCATTGCGCGCGGCTCGGAGCGGCGCTGGCGCGGCTGCATCTCGCCGGCGCCGATTTTCCGATGCGCCGCGCCAATGCGCTCTCGGTCGCGGGATGGCGGCCGCTCTATGCGCCCTGCGCCGCGCGCGCCGGCGAGGTGGCGGCCGACTTCGGCGCGCTCATCGCCGCCGAGCTCGCGCTGCTGGAGCGCGACTGGCCGCGCGGCCTGCCCGAAGGCGTCATCCACGCCGATCTCTTTCCCGACAATGTGTTCTTCCTCGGAGACCAGATTTCCGGCCTCATCGATTTTTATTTCGCCTGCACCGACGCACTCGCCTATGATCTCGCGATCTGCCTCAACGCTTGGTGCTTCGACGCCGCGGGGAATTACGACGCGCAGAAGGGCGCGGCCATGCTGGACGCCTATCGGCGGCTGCGCCCGCTGAGCGCGGCGGAGATCGACGCCTTTCCCCTGCTCGCCCGCGGCGCCGCGATGCGCTTCCTGCTGACGCGCTTCGTCGATTCGCTCGACGTGCCGGCGGGCGCCTTGGTGCGGCCCAAGGACCCGCGCGAATATCTCGCCCGGCTGCGCTTCCACCGCACGATCCGCGCCGCGCGCGACTACGGCCTCGCATGAGCGGGCGGGTCGCGATCTGGACCGACGGCGCCTGCTCGGGCAATCCGGGTCCCGGCGGCTGGGGCGCGATCCTGCGCTTCGGCGACCGCGAGAAGGAAATCTGCGGCGGCGAGGCGGCGACGACCAATAATCGCATGGAGCTGACCGCGGCGATCATGGCGCTCGAGGCCTTGACGCGCCCCTGCCCGGTCGACCTCTACACCGACTCGCAATATGTGCGCGACGGCGTCTCCTCCTGGATTCACGGCTGGAAGGCGCGCGGCTGGAAGACGGCGGACCGCAAGCCGGTCAAGAACGCCGAGCTCTGGCGGCGCCTCGACGCGGCGCAGGAACGCCATGACGTCGCCTGGCACTGGGTCCGCGGCCATGCCGGCGACGAGATGAACGAGCGCGCCGATGCGCTGGCGCGCAAGGGCATGGCGCCGTTCCAGCGAAATCGCCGGGCCGCCGCGCCCGACCCCTTGCCGGGCGCCTAGCGGGCCCCCATTTCGATTGGCGTAGAACTCTTCTTCTCTACTCCGGCGCGGCCGCGGCGGCCGCTCCGGTCTTATCTCCTCTTATTCCAGACGCAGCGGCAGCTCGAGGCCGCCCTCGCCCGTCCGAATCGTCGCGCGGGCGCCGATCACGCGTCCCCGCTCGCCAGCCGCGAGCTTCAGCGAGAAGCCGCCGGAGTCGTCGCGGGCGGCGTCGATGATGTAGGGCTCCGGCGCCTCGATGAAGACGTCTTCCGCCTTGCCCTTGCCGGTGTAACGCAGCGTCCAGCCGTCGCCCGCCCTGGTCAGCGAGACGAGGGCGCGCGCCTCGGCGTCCCCGATCCGCTTCGGCGCCAGCGCCTCGGCGGCGGCGAGCCGCTCGGCGTAAGGCGAGGCGCCGCTCGTCGGCAGGGTCAGCGACAGCTTCGCCTTGGCGGGAAGGCACATGTCGCCGCAGGCGGCGTAATCGAGCGCGAGCTTCAGCACCACCGGCTCGCCCACGACCTTCGGCGTGACGCGCAGCGGAAAGACGACGCTCTCGTCATAGCCGGCGACGACGAGGCCCGCCTCGTCGAGATGCTTGGGAACGGGAAAGAGCGGCTCGGCCGAGGCCAGATTTTCCGACCCGGAAAAATCGAACACCGGCGGCGCGCCGGAATCGCCCGGCTGGCGCCAATAGGTGATCGTCTTCGGGTCGAGCGCGATCTCGACGCCGGCGCGATAGAGGCCGCCGTTCGGACCCGGCGCGGCGATGAGGCGCGCGGTCGAGCGCGTCGCCCGCGCCGGCTCCGAGGCGAAAGGCTCCGCCCGGGCGGCGCCGAGAAGGGGCAGCGCGAGCAGCGCGCAGGCCGCGAGCGCGACGAATCGTCTTTTGTTCATGCGAGGATGTCCGTAGAGCGCCCCTGCGCCGCTTTTTCGCGCGTCGAACGCCGCTTGTGAAGGGGGGACGCGAGGGGTAATATCGATCCTATGAGCCCGATCGGGAAGAAACAAGGCCATAAGGAGCCGGGCTCCCGCAGGAAGCGAGGCGAGCCGACCCTCGGCGCGTCCGACGCTCCCCCGGCGCTGGGAGCGGGGACGAAATCGACCGGCCGCCGCTATCTCGACGGGCAGCTGCTCGTCGCCATGCCCGGCATGACCGACCCGCGCTTCGCCCGCTCCGTCATTTATCTCTGCGCCCATTCCGAGGACGGGGCAATGGGCCTCGTCGTCAATCAGCCGTCGCAGGTCCGCAATTTCCCCGATCTTCTGGTGCAGCTGCAAGTCATCCGGCCGCAGGAGCGCATCACTCTGCCCCAGGGCGCCGAAGACATTCAGGTGCTGCATGGCGGGCCCGTGCACACCGACCGCGGATTCGTGCTCCATTCGGCCGATTTCTTCATCGACAATTCGACCATGCCGATCGACGAGACCGTCTCGCTGACGGCGACGATCGACATTCTGCGCGCCATCGCCCAGGGCGAGGGGCCGCATCGCGCATTGCTCGCGCTGGGCTACGCCGGCTGGGACCCGGGCCAGCTCGAGAATGAGATCCAGCTCAACGGCTGGCTCCACTGCCCCGCCGACCCCGCCATCGTGTTCGACACCGACCTCGAGTCCAAATATGCGCGGGCGATGCGGCTGATGGGCATCGATCTCGGACGCCTGTCCACCGCCGCCGGCCACGGCTGACATTCCCGGGAGCGGGGACGAAGCCCTCTGAAGGCTAAGGGAATCACACATTTCCAGGAGACCGTCATGGCCGGGCTCGTCCCGGCCATCCACGCCGTAACCCCGAGGTTTCTCGCAATTTTAGGCACGGCGTCGACGTTGCGGCCATAGGCTCGACGACTTGGCTTGAAGCGTGAAATCCGCAGATCGAGTCTGTTTTTCCGGCATGTCTCCGCGGCTTGGCGTGGATGGCCGGGACAAGCCCGGCCATGACCGCGGCATGCATAGCAGGGCGGTAGCCCCTGAAGGGGGTAACGTCTCTGCATTCCTTCACTCGCTCGCCCTGGACGCGCCTCCGCCCCCGAAGGTGCGTTCTCGGCCCCGGTCTGCTAAACCGCCCGGCCGAAACCTTCGGCCCGGGACCCGAGATGAACATTTTTTCCGACTTCCACGCGATCATCGCCGCCATTCTCGAATGGATCAAAGCCTCCGGGCGGCTGCCGGAGACGCTCGACGCCTCGCGTTTCGTCGTGGAGCCGCCCAAGGACCCGACGCATGGCGATCTCGCCACCAACGCCGCCATGGTCTTCGCCAAGGAGGCGAAGCCGCACTTCCCCAATCCGCGCCAGCTCGCGGTCGAGATCGCCGCGGCGCTCGCGAACGAGCCGAATGTAGCGGAGGCCGAGGTCGCCGGGCCCGGCTTCATCAACATCCGCCTGAAGCCCTCCGTCTATGCCGATGTGCTGCGCTCCGTGCTCGCCGCTTGCGAAAGCTACGGCCGCCCGCAGGGACGCGGCGCGCTCGCGGGCAGGATCAATGTCGAATATGTCTCGGCCAATCCGACCGGGCCCATGCATGTGGGCCACGGCCGCGGCGCCGTCTTCGGCGACGCCCTCGCCAATCTGCTCGAGTTCGCCGGCGCCGAGGTGACGCGCGAATATTACATCAACGACGCCGGCGCCCAGGTCGACGTGCTCGCCCGCTCGACGTTTCTCCGCTATCGCGAAGCGCTCGGCGAGACGATCGAGATTCCCGAAGGGCTCTATCCCGGCGATTATCTGAAAAGCGCCGGCGAGGCGATCGCGAAGGCGCATGGCCGCGCTCTGCTCGACAAGCCGGAGAGCGACTGGCTGGAGCCGGTCAAGCGCGCCGCCATCGATGCGATGATGGCGATGATCCGCGACGACCTCGCCGCGCTCGACATTCGCCACGAGGTGTTTTTCTCCGAGCGGACGCTGCACGAAAAGGTGAATGGCGTCTCGCAGATCGATAAGGAGATCGACGAATTGCGCGCGCGCGGCCTCGTCTATGAGGGGCGCCTGCCGCCGCCCAAGGGCCAGCTGCCGGACGATTGGGAGGACCGCGAGCAGACCCTGTTCCGCTCGACCGACTTCGGCGACGACATCGACCGGCCGCTGAAGAAGTCGGACGGCTCCAACACATATTTTGCCGCCGACATCGCCTATCACAAATCGAAGATCGACCGCGGCTACACGACCCTGGTCGATGTCTGGGGCGCCGATCACGGCGGCTATGTGAAGCGCATGGCCGCCGCCGTCGCCGCGCTCTCGGCGGGCAAGGTCGAGCTCGACGTGAAGCTGTGCCAGCTCGTGAAGCTGATGCGCAATGGCGAGCCGGTGAAGATGTCGAAGCGCTCCGGCGATTTCGTCACGCTGCGCGAAGTGGTCGACGAAGTGGGCGTCGACGCGGTGCGCTTCATGATGCTCTATCGCAAGAATGACGCGCCGCTGGAGTTCGATCTCGCCAAGGTGATCGAGCAGTCGAAGGATAATCCGGTGTTCTACGTCCAATACGCCCATGCGCGGGCGAAGTCGGCGGTGCGCCAGGCGCTCGCGGCCTTCCCCGACCTCGACGTCACGCCCGCGGCGCTCGCCGGCGCGCCGCTGGATCTGCTCGCCGACGAGGGCGAGGTCGCGCTCGCCAAGGCCATCGCGCATTATCCGCGGCTCGTCGAGCAGGCGGCGGCGGCGCATGAGCCGCATCGCGTCGCCTTCTATCTCCACGACCTCGCGAGCATCTTCCACGCCCATTGGAACAAAGGCAAAGATCGGCCACAATTACGCTTTGTTAATGCAGACGATAGAAATTCGACCTGCGCGCGTATCGCATTGGTCGCTTCACTGGCTTGCGTCCTGGCGTCGGGTTCGCGACTGCTCGGCGTGAGCGCTCCCGACGAAATGCGGTGATCCGTGCGGCCAGGCCGCGGCGAGGTGAGCGGCCGGCGCGTCGACGCCCTTGTCGACCAGTGAGCGGGAAGGTGCAGCATGCGCGAGGCGACGGCCCGAGGGCCTTCCATCGACATCAGCGAGTTCGAACGGCGCCTGCGCGGCTCCGAGCCCAAGCAGCAGAAGCCGGCGGGCGATCCGCTCGCCGAGCTGGCCCGGCTGCTGCACGGCGACGACGCCGAGGCGCCGCACGACCCTTACGGACGCATGTTCGCCCCCGAGAGCGGGCGCGCCGAGCCGCAGCCGCGCTCCGCGCCGCAACCGCCGGCCTTCACGCCTGGCGATCTGCGCGGCACGCTGCCGCCGACCGTCGAGGCCGAGCCCTATTATCACCAGGACGAGCCCGCCGCCGCGCCGACCGACTGGGCGCAGCACGAGGCGCATGATTATCTCGACTATGGCGTCGATCCCGACGAGAGCGCCGAGGGGGAGCCGGAGCGGCCGCAGGGATTCTTCTCCACTCTGCGCTCGCGACTGAAGCCCTGGCATGCGGTCGCCGGCCTGGCGACGCTCGGCGCGGTCAGCGTCGGCATGGTGTTCGGCCATCGCAGCGGCGTGGTCGCGCCGCAGGAGATCGCCACCATTCGCGCGCCGGAGGGACCGGCCAAGGTGCAGCCGAGCGCCGTCGCCGACGCCTCCGCGCCCAAGCCCGGCGCGACCATTCTCGACCGCAGCCAGAGCGCGCCGGTCAAGCAGGTCATCGCCAATCACGAGCGGCCGATCGATCCGGCCGCAGCCGTGCGGGTGGTGCGGCTCGGCGACGGCCCGGTCGACGCGCCGCATGAGCCGGCCCCGGCGCCCTATGGCGGCGCGGAGCCGAAGCGGGTCAAGACCGTTTCGGTGCGTCCGGACGGCACCGTCATCGAGCGCGATGCGCCGACGCCAGCCCTCGCCCGCCCGGCGCCTGCCGCCCCGCCCGCCGCGGCGCGGCAGCCCGCGCCCGGCGCCGCGAAGGCGACGCAATCCCCGGACGGCGGCGCCGCGACGCCCAAGAGCCCGGTCAAGCCGGCGACGACGCCGCGCGCCGCCGCGCCGGCTCAGCCGAAAGTGGAAAAGCCCGCCGCCAAGCCGGCGGCCGAACAGACCGCCTCGGCCGAGGTCCCTGCGCATGATCCGGCCCCGACCGCCGCGACCGGCGCCTTCGCCGTGCAATTCGGCGCCGCCGGCTCGGAAGCGGAGGCGCGCAAGATGATCCAGGACGTCTCGGCCAAATTCGGCGCGCAGCTCGGCGGACGCCGCCCCTCCTTCCAATTCGCCAAGGTCGGCGACAAATCCGTCTATCGCGTGCGGGCGGCCGGCATGAGCCGCGAGGCGGCGGTCGGCGTCTGCCAGAAGGTCAAGGCGTCAGGCGGCAATTGCTTCGTCGCCGGCAATTGACCGCGCGCCGGACAGCGAGGAGCCGATGACCCGCGCCTTCATCTGCGGCTGCGCCGGGACGAGCCTCTCGGCGGAGGAGAAAGCCTTTCTGCGCGAGGCGCGGCCCTTCGGCGCGATCCTGTTCCGGCGCAATGTCGCCTCGCGCGAGCAGCTGCGGGCGCTGACCGGCGAGATCCGCGCGCAGCTCGGCGCCGACGCGCCGATCCTCGTCGATCAGGAGGGCGGCCGGGTGCAGCGGCTCGCCCCGCCGCATTGGCGCGCCTATCCCGCCGCCGCGGCCTTCGCCCGGCTCGGCCGCGACGGCGCGGCGACGGCCCGCCTCATCCGACTGTCGGCCCGGCTCATCGCCCATGACCTCCGCGAGGTCGGCGTCGACGTCGACTGCCTGCCGGTGCTGGACACGCCCTGCGACGGCGCCCATGACGTCATCGGCGACCGCGCCTATGGCCGCGACCCCGCCGAGATCGCGCGGCTCGGACGGGCGGCGGCCGAGGGCCTCCTCGCCGGCGGCGTGCTGCCGGTCATCAAGCATATCCCGGGGCACGGCCGCGCCCGCGCCGACAGCCATCTGGAGCTGCCGGCGGTCGACGCCGCGCGCGCCGAGCTCGAGGGCCAGGATTTCCTCCCCTTTCGCGCCGACGCCGACCTGCCGCTCGCCATGACCGCCCATGTCGTCTATACGGCCATCGACCCGGAGCGGCCCGGCACGCTGTCGCCGACGGTGATCGGCGAGATCATCCGCGGCTGGATCGGCTTCGACGGGCTGCTGATGACCGACGACCTCTCGATGAAGGCGCTCTCGGGCGGCTTCCGCGACCGCGCCGAGGGCGCGATTCGCGCCGGCTGCGACATCGTCCTCCATTGCAACGGCGCGCTGGACGAAGCGCGCGCCGTGGCCGAGGGCGCGGGCGAGCTCGCCGGCCGCGCGCTGGCGAGAGCGCAGGCGGCGCTGGCCCGCCGCGGCGCCCCGGAGGATTTCGATCCTGTGGACGGCGCCCGCGAATTGGACGCGGCGCTTGCGGCGACCGCCTGATCGGACCAATCTCGCCCCTCTTTCGTGGGCGTGAGGGCGAATGGCGCGGGAATTGGCATTCGAGACGGCGGGCTCCGAGGATCGCGCCGAGACCGATCCCGCCTTCCTCGTCGACGTCGACGGATTCGAGGGGCCGCTCGACCTGCTGCTGGAGCTCGCCCGGCGGCAGAAGGTCGATCTCGCCCGCATCTCCATCCTGGCGCTGGCCGAGCAATATCTCGGCTTCATCGAGGCGGCCCGCCGGCTGCGCCTCGAGCTCGCCGCCGATTATCTGGTGATGGCGGCCTGGCTCGCCTATCTCAAATCCCGCCTGCTGCTGCCCGAGCCGCCGAAAACCGGCGACGAGCCCTCCGCCGCCGATCTCGCCGCCGCGCTCGCCAGCCGGCTGCGGCGGCTCGAGGCGATTCGCGCCGCCTCCGACCGGCTGCAGGAGCGCGCCCTCCTCGGCCGCGACATGTTTTTGCGCGGCGGGCCGGAGGGAATCGAGATCGAGACGACGTCGGATTATCAGGCGAGCCTCTATGATCTCCTCACCGCTTATGCGCGCCAGCGCCAGAAGCAGGCCAAATCCAAGGTCACCTTGCGCCAGCGCACGGTCTGGTCGCTCGCCGAGGCGCGCGAGGCGCTGGAGCGATTCGCCGGCCTCGCCACACAATGGACCGCGCTCGACGATTATCTTCTGCGCTATTGCGTCGACGCTCAGACCGCGCGCACGGTCCGCGCCTCCTCCTTCTCGGCCTCGCTGGAAATGGTGCGGGAGGGCCGGTTCGAGATTCGCCAGGATCGCGCTTTCGCGCCGATCTGGCTGAGGCGCCGGAACGAGGAAGCGGACCACGAGCCTTCGGGCTCGCACGAGGACGCCTGAAGCGAAGCGAGCCGCGAGGCTCACGGTCCATAAGCAGGGAGAGGAGATGGCGCAAGCCGCAAGACCCATCGATCTGTTCGATGCGCGCGACGACGCGGCGGCCGCCGGGGCGGAGGCCGCGTTGCGCGAGGCCGCGCGCATCGCCGAGGCGCTGCTGTTCGCCGCGAGCGAGCCGCTGGACGAATCCGAGATCGCGCGCCGCCTTCCGGCCGGAACCGATGCGCAGGCCGTGCTGCAGCGCCTGCGCGAGGATTACGCCCCGCGCGGAGTGCAGCTGACGCGCGCGGGCCGCAAATGGTTCTTCCGCACGGCGGCCGATCTCGGCTGGGTGCTGGCCCGCGCGCAGGTGGAGCAGAAGAAGCTCTCACGCGCGGCGCTGGAGACGCTCGCCATCATCGCCTATCACCAGCCGGTGACGCGCGCCGAGATCGAGGAGATCAGAGGAGTCGCGGTCGCCAAGGGCACGCTGGACGTGCTGCTCGACACCGGCTGGGTGCGTCTGCGCGGCCGGCGCCGCGCGCCGGGCCGGCCGCTCACCTATGGAACAACCGACGCTTTTCTCATGCATTTCGGGCTCGAGCAGATCGGCGACCTGCCGGGGCTCGACGAGCTGAAGGGCGCCGGCCTGTTCGACGGCGCGCTGCCGAAGGGTTTCGGCGTGCCGCAGCCCTCCGACGACGCGACGCTGAAGGAGGACGAAGACCCTCTGGAAGCCGAAGCCGCCGAGGCCCTGGAAATGGAGTTTCTCGACGAGCCGGAGACGCCCGACGACGCGCGAGAGGCCGAGTAATTCCCGGGGAGCCCGCATAAAATCCCCAGGATCGGCTTCGGAGCAGGGCGATCGGGCGATGGGCTGTAGCGGCTCGCGTCGACGAATTCGCCGGGCTTCGACAGCGAGCCTCTCAGGCTCGCCCTTTCATCCTGTCAAATCGGCTGAATCACGCCGGTAGTCCTTCACCCGATCGCCCCGGGCTCCGGAGGCACGGCTTCGAATCCAGGTTAACAAAATTCCGTGCAACCGCGTCATGCCCGCGCTTGTCGCACGGCTGTCCGGTTCAAGATAGGCATAGTATTATCTCGTATTGGCGTGGGTC
>NZ_JAINDZ010000038.1 GCF_019802345.1 Methylosinus sp. Sm6
CGTCACGGGATCGAGCGTCAATTCCGAGCCGGACGGCCGCGTGCTGCTCGGCCTGCGTTCGAAGTGACTCCGGCGCGAGGCAAGCGGAAGCCCTTGACGAGCGCATAGATCGCCGGAATGACGACGAGAGTCAGCATGGTCGAGGAGGCCATTCCGCCGATCATCGGCGCCGCGATGCGCTGCATGACCTCCGAGCCCGCGCCATGGCTCCAGAGGATCGGCAGCAGGCCGGCGATGATGGCCGTGACCGTCATCATCTTCGGGCGCACCCGCTCGACGGCGCCGAGCATGATCGCCTCATGCAGATCGGCGCGCGTGAAGGCGCGCCCCTGCGCGGCGCGCTCGGCGGCGATCTCTTTCATGGCCTGATCCAGATAGATCAGCATGACGACGCCGGTCTCGGCGGCGACGCCGGCGAGCGCGATGAAGCCGACCGCCGCCGCGACCGAGAGGTCGAAGCCCATGAGCCACATCGCCCACACGCCGCCGACCAGCGCGAAGGGCAAGGACGCCATCACGATCAGCGTCTCAGTCAAGCGACGGAAATTGAGATAGAGCAGCAGGAAGATGATCGCGAGCGTCAGCGGAACGACGACTTTCAATCGCGCCTCGGCGCGCTGCATATATTCGAACTGCCCGCTCCAGGTCACATAGGAGCCAGCGGGAAAAGAGACTGATTGCGCCACGGCTTTCTGCGCCTCGGCGACATAGGAGCCGAGATCGCGGTCGCGCACATCGACGAAGACATAGACCGCGAGCTGGCCGTTCTCCGTGCGGATCGACGTCGGCCCGCGCATGAGCTCGATCCTCGCGACCTCGCCCAGCGGAACCGCGCCGCCACGCGGCAGCGGCACGAGCACTTCTTTCGCGATCGTCTGCGGATCGGAGCGGAACTCGCGCGGATAGCGGATGTTGACGCCATAGCGCTCGCGCCCTTCGACCGTCGTCGTGATCGTCTCTCCGCCGAGCGCGGTGGCGATCACCTCCTGCACATCGCCGATCATCAGATTATAGCGCGCGAGCGCCGGATGATCGGGGACGATGTCGAGGAAATAGCCGCCGTTGACGCGCTCGGCATAGGCGCTCGCCGTGCCGGGAACGCGCTTCAGCACGACCTCGACCTGCCGCGCGACGCCTTCCATCTGCGCGAGATCACGGCCGAAGATTTTCACGCCGATCGGCGTACGAATGCCCGTCGCGAGCATGTCGACCCGCGCCTTGATCGGCATGGTCCAGGCGTTGGAGACGCCGGGAAACTGCAAGGCGGCGTCGAGCTCGGCGACGAGCTTGCTCGTCGTCATTCCCGGCCGCCATTGATCTTTCGGCTTCAGGCTGACGACCGTCTCGAACATTTCGAGCGGCGCCGGATCGGTCGCGGTCGCAGCGCGCCCGGCCTTGCCATAGGCGGACGCGACCTCGGGAAAAGATTTGATGATGCGGTCCTGCGTCTGCAGCAGCTCGGCCGCCTTGGTGACCGAGAGGCCGGGCAGCGTCGTCGGCATATAGAGCAGAGTGCCTTCGTCCAGCGTCGGCATGAACTCGCCGCCGAGCTCGCGCGCCGGAACGATCGTCGCGACGATCGCGAGAAATGCGAGAAGGATCGTCGCCGTCTTCGCCTTCAGCACGCGCGCGATGATCGGGCGATAGAGAAAGATGAGCGCGCGGTTGATCGGATTTTTCGCCTCCGGCACGATGCTTCCGCGCACGAAGACGACCATCAGCGCCGGAACCAGCGTCACCGACAGAAGCGCCGCCGCGGCCATGGCGAAAGTCTTCGTATAGGCGAGCGGCGCGAACAGCCTTCCCTCCTGCGCCTCCAGCGTGAAGATCGGCAGGAAGGACACGGTGATGACGAGCAGGCTGAAGAACAGCGCCGGCCCGACCTCGCTCGCCGCCTCGATCACTACGTCGATGCGGGGCTTTTCCGGCTGCGCTCGCTCCAGATGCTTGTGCGCGTTCTCGATCATGACGATCGCGGCGTCGACCATCGCGCCGATGGCGACGGCGACACCTCCGAGGCTCATGATGTTGGAGCCGAGCCCGAGCGCCTTCATCGCAGCGAAGGCGATCAGCACGCCGACTGGCAGCATGATCACCGCGACGAGCGCGCTGCGCAGATGCAGCAGGAACACTGCGCAGACGAGGGCGACGATGACACTCTCCTCGAAGAGCGTTCCACGCAGCGTCTCGATCGCCGCATGGATGAGCTGCGAGCGATCATAGACGGTCGCGATCTCCACGCCTTGCGGCAGGGCGGGCGCGAGCCGGGCCAGCGCCGCTTTCACATTGTCGATCACGCTCAGCGCATTAACGCCGTAGCGCTGCAAGACGATTCCGCTCGCGACCTCGCCCTCGCCGTCGAGCTCGGTGACGCCGCGCCGCTCGTCCGGCCCGAGCTCCACGCGCGCGACGTCACGCAGCAGCAGCGGCGTGCCATTCTCCGCGCGCAGGCCGATATGCTCGATATCGGCGGAACTCTTCAAATAGCCGCGGCCGCGCACGATGAACTCGAATTCGGAGAGCTCGACCGTGCGGCCGCCGACATCCGCGTTGCTCGCGCGGATCGCCTCGCGCAGCTGCTTCAAGGAGACACCGAGCGCGCGCAGCCGATTCGGATCGGCGACCACATTATATTGCTTGACGAAGCCGCCGACGCTCGCGACTTCCGCCACGCCTTCGGCCCTGGAGAGGCCGTAGCGCAATGTCCAATCCTGGAGCGAGCGCAGCTCGGCGAGCGTCATCTCCTTGGCGACGAGCGCATATTGATAGACCCAGCCGACCCCCGTCGCGTCGGGACCGAGCGCCGGCGTCACGCCTTGCGGCAGCTTCTTGGTCGCGGCGCTCAAATATTCGAGCACGCGCGAGCGCGCCCAATAGAGATCGACGCCGTCCTCGAAGATCACATAGACGAAGGAGACGCCGAAGAAGGAGAAGCCGCGCACCACTTTGGAGCGCGGCACGGTCAGCATGGCGCTCGTCAGCGGATAGGTGACCTGGTCCTCGACGACCTGCGGCGCCTGTCCCGGATATTCCGTGTAGACGATCGCCTGCACGTCGGAGAGATCGGGCAGCGCGTCGAGCGGCAGCGTGCGCAGCGCATAGGCTCCCGTCCCGATCGCGAAAGCGGCGCCGAGAAAGACGAGGACGAGATTGCGCGCCGACCAGGCGATGAGACGGGAGATCATCGCGCCCCCTCCGCTCCGGCGAGGGTTTGCAGCGCCGCCCGCAGATTGCTCTCCGAATCGATGAGGAAATTGGCCGCCGTCACCACGCGGTCCATCTCGTCGAGGCCGCTCCGCACCTCGACGAATCCTTCGCCGCGCCGGCCGAGCATCACCTCGCGCGGCTCGAAACGCCCATCGCCCTTGTCGAGGAGGACAAGCGCACGCTTGCCGGTCTCGATCACCGCGCTCTCGGGCGCGGTCACGATCTGCTCGGCGTCGCCGACCAGAATCGCCGCCTCGACATACATGTCGGGCCGCAGGGTCAGATCGGCGTTGGGCAGTTCGATGCGCACGCGCGCCGTGCGCGTCTCGCGATTGATCTGCGGATAGACGACCGTCACATTGCCGGCGAAGACGCGATCCGGCAGGCCGCGCGCTCTGATCTCGACGGCTTGGCCGACGCGCAGACGCGCATAATCCTGCTCAGCGACATCGACGAGCGCCCAGACCACCGAGAGATCGGCGATGCGGAACAGCACCTGCCCGGCCTCGGCCTTCATTCCGTCGACGGCGTTGCGCTCGAGAATGACGCCATCGCGCGGCGCCGGCCAGGAGACGCTCGCCGGCACGCGCCGGCTGCGCGCGATCTCGGCGATGAATTCCGGCGGCGCGTTCAGCGTCTCGAGCTTCCTCCGCACGCCGTCGAGCAATCTCGCGTCGCCCGTCTGAGAGCCTGCGAAAACCAAATAATCCGCCGCCGCCGCGGCGATGGCCGGAGAATAGAGCCTTACCAGCGGCTGGCCTTTCGAGACGCGCGCGCCGGTCGTGGCGTCGGCGACCTTCTCGACGAAAGCCTCGGAGCGCGTCGCGACCACGGCGACGCGGCGCTCGTCGACCTGCACCGCGCCGGGCACGCGAATCTTGGCGACGAGCGGCCGACGCCTCACGAGTTCCGAGCGCACGCCCGTGCGCTGGATTTTTCCGGGCGCGATGCGCACCGCGCCATCGGCCTCGGCCTCGTCGCCCTCATAGACGGGCGTGTAATCCATGCCCATCGCATCCTTCTTCGGCGCCGGCGAAACATCGGGCAGCCCCATCGGATTGCGGTAGTAGACGATTCGCTTCGCACGCGGCTTCGCGGAGAACTCGGGGAGGACGGCGCGCAGATCGGCCGGCCGGACCGGCAGATAGTCCATACCCATGCCGTCCTTTCGCGGGCCTGCGGAAATATCGTCGCCGCCCATCGGATCGCGATAGAAGAGCGGCTCCTCGCGCGAGGCCGCGAGCGGATCGGGAAGCTTTCCGATGAACGGCGCGATCTGCGATCGGCGCACCGGCAGAAAGTCCATTCCCATCTCGTCCTTGCGCGGATGGCGCGAGACCTCGCCGCCGCCCATCGGATCACGATAGAAGAGAATGGGATCGTCGTGCGCGGCGGCCGTGATCGGGCGACCCGATTGGGCCGCGTTGGAATGGAAAGCGTGAAGCACTGACACGGTCACGCTCGCGGCGAGCGCGAGCGCGCCGAACAAAGGCGCGAAAGGAGGCATGATTTCGATCTCCAGCCGCAGCGGCGGCGGATTGCGTTGAAGCTCACGAAGCCGTCGCGCCGCGTGAGCGGCGGAGCCGGCGAATATGGCTTCAGGCGATCGGAGGTCGAAGGTCCGGAGAACCGGCCAGGGAGGCGGGATCGACGTCGCTCGCGGCGACGATAGCGACCACCGCGGCGAAGACCGGCAGGCGGAAGAATGCTTCGATTGGGCCGGCGACTGGTGGGACTTGGCCGCAAGACACTGCCGCGCAATCATCGGCGCTTTGGGCGCCGTGATCTCCGACAGCTTTATGGCAATCTTCCACAGCCGCGGCGCTCATACCATCGCATCCGCGATCGGCGCGCGGAGCCGCTCCCCCGCCAGCCAGCAGCGAAGCCAGCACGAGGATGGGAAGAAGCGCGCGGAGCAGACGAACCATGATCTTTTTTACCAGCGGGATGCGAAAGCGTAAACCCGACGCCTCCACATACGGCGAGATAGCGAGCGTTGGATTCAACTGCTGCTTGCTCTATGCCGCGTGCACGACATAATCTGAGGAGAAAAGAAACGCCCCGCCGCGTAGTCTACGGTCGGGGCGTCTCGCTTGCTATAGCTCAGGGGGAACCACAGCCTTCCAAAGATAAGGTGCAGATTTGGGGGGTCAAGGGATCCGTCCCTCGCCTTCGCCTGCATCCATGGCAAGCGGGACGCCCTTGTCCCGACTGAATTCCCAACCTTGCCAAGGTTGGGGTCGAGGGTTCGAATCCCTTCGCCCGCTCCAAAAATCATCTAGAAAATTAGAGTGTTACGATAGGGCCGCCGTAAGGCGGCCTTTCGCTTTCCCGATGTCGTGTCCACATGGTGTCCACCCTAGCGGGCGTGGACATCTTGCTCGTGTCCGGCTGACGACCGTTTCATTGAAGTCGAGGCCTCGCCGATATATATTCCGATCTATCGGAAGATTTAATGGAGGGCGTCATGGGTTCTGTCACGGACATGCTGAAGCCGTCTGAGGCTGCGGTGGTCGCCTGCGTCGCTCTCCGCGATGTCAATCGGGTCATCGACGAGCACATCCTTCCCGAGGGGTTCTTTTCGCTTGATGATGGCCGGCGCGTCACAGCGACAGCCTGCACACTCATCGCGTTCTACTTCGATAGCGCAAAACACCTCACCTCCGAAGAGCGCCTCTTCGCGATCCGCGAGGTGGCGTCGCGCCTCCACAGGTTCCGCACTCGCGCCCTTGCATCCCTGATTGAAGAGGATTGGACCGTGCGGGACGAATTTCTCACCATCGACCTGGCGCCTTTCGTCCGGCGGACCAAGGAGCGCATGGAGCGTCTAGCAGCCGCCCGCGAGATCGTCGTATCCGATCCAGACGTGCTCGGAGGTGCCCCGGTCGTGCGTGGCACGCGCGTTCCCGTTCATGACGTCGCCGCCTCCGTGGCGGCCGGCCTCAAAATGGATCGCATTCTCACGGCCTATCCCTCCCTCGACTCGGACAAGGTCGAGCTTGCGGCGATCTACGCCGAGGCAAACCCTACGCGGGGTCGCCCCAAGGCGAGTGACGAGCTTCCCAAAGGTGCGGCCATCGTCGCCGACCGACGGGTCCCTCGCAGCAGGAAGGCGGGATGAAGTTCTTGATCGACGAGTGTCTGAGCCCCGAGCTGACCAAACTCGCGCACGCCAAAGGACACGGCGAATCGTCCCACGTCGTCTGGCTCAGCCGAGCCGGCCTGAAGGACTGGGAGCTGAAGCCCATCATCCTCGGTGGGGATTGGACCTTTGTCACCAAGAACTCTGTCGACTTCCGGGGCCCGGCGAAGCAACCGGGGGCGAAGGGACAGTACGCTGACGTCGCCCTCCACGCTGGACTTGTCTGCCTCAACGGGCCATCAGGCATGGATCTGGACATGCAGATCGAGCTTTTCGAGCATGCGCTCGATGAACTCGGAGCCGATGCTGACCTCGTGAACCAAGTATTGGAGGTCACCTGGGAGGAGGACGCTTTGCACATCTGGCGCTATGAACTTCCAGCGGTTGAATCATAACGCTAGTCTGTCAGGCGCATGGTCGGACGAGGCCGTGCTGAGCACGGTGCGGGACCTCGTACCGCCATCCATCGTCGAGCAGTGCTGGCCGATCAAGGCGAGGATCTCCCCTCAGTCGCCGAAATCGCCAAAACATCCGTCCTTCCCGAGCGTCCATACCCCCGCGGCGCCGCCGATCCGATCCGATCCGAGCGCCACGTCGAAAACTCGCTCGCGACGGTCAGGCGCAAGCTGCCAACAATCGCCCTTGCGAAAACCTTGTCCCGATGTCCATGCTGTCACAGGCCGAGGTCAACCCGCGTCTCCCGTCTGCGCTTGTGACGCCATAGAAAGTCTGTCTTAGATCGCCGGCAGATGGAGAACCTTTCCGGGAACCGTTATGCAGCATGAAGGCGATTTCAGCTTTGTCATCGATTTTAAAAAGGGATCTGGAAACCCCCGCCGGGTCTTCGACGCCGCCAGCGCACTGATAGACGCCTTCCAGAGCCTCGACCGGGCGGTCCTTCCGACGCTCGACGGAAAAATCGAGACCTCGCTCGTCCTGGAGGACGTGGCGTCTGGTTCCCTGCGCGTTCGGCTCGCCAACGCCCTGCGGTCGGTCGACGAGGACGCTTTGAAGTCGGGCGACTGGAAACGGCTCGCCGGCGGCTTCGCGAACGGCGTCCGCCTTCGAGCCATTCGCTACCTGGACAAGGAAGAGGACGCCCAGCCGCGGCTCGGCGAGTTCAAGAAAGATATCCTGGCCGACGCCGTGCAGACCGACGTCCGACACCTTCCAGACTATGCGCCGCTGCACGACGGTCGCCTGATAGCGGCCCTCGACAAGCTTCAAAGGGCGAAGGCGGAACTCGAGGTGGGGGACGGACTCGTCGTCGAGATCGGGAAGAGCGAATACACCGTCGACCTGAAGGAGACATGGCTTCCGAGCGAGACGCTCAAGACCGTTCCCGCGCAGCCCATCGAGAAGGAAAACATTCTCGAACTGGTCCTCACCGTCCGGCGCCCCGACATGCTGAAGGACACAATGTGGCAATTCATGCACGGGAAGAGCAACGTCAGCGCGGCGATGAGGGACGAACCGTGGCTGGACGAATACCATGCCCGCAAGATTCCGATTTATCCCGGCGACGCCCTTTTGTGCACGGTTCGCGTCGTCTACTCCTACGATGAAAAGGGCGAGTTGATAGACCAGCGGACGGAAGTCATAAAGGTCCACAACGTGATCCCCGGCAGCATTCAGGACGACCTTCCGCTATAAGTCAGCGATCCTTTCGATACGCTTCAATGAAGCGCTGGCTAGATCGTATTCAAAGTCGACGATGGTCCTGTCCTCGATCCTGTGAACAACCTCGTCGATGACCGGCAAGGGAACGAGGAACCATTCCTGCGGCCTCACCGGTTTCTCGAAGCGATCTTTCAATTCGAGGTCGAGGCGCGCCGCCGAAAAGAAGCGGTGGATGAGATTCTCCAGCCTCGACCTGTTGATATGGAAGAGCCTGTATGTCGCGACGACCTCGACGCCGGCCATCAGGAATGTCGGATCAACCTCGGCATTCGAGATCCTCTTCTCGACGTCGTTGCCGGTAACGCCGATCTTATGCAGCACCGCGCGCTTGGAGGCGATCCCCGGATCGCTCGATTTGCTGCGGAGCACGTAGATCGTTCCGCTCTCGTCGCCCGACGGTAATTCCGGGGCATCATCGTCGTCATCCTCGTCGAAGAGCGGGCCGGCTCCCGGGGCGGTGACGCGGCGCCCAGCCCCGTCCTTATAGAGCGCACGTTGGAACGAGCGCATGAGCCCGTGACTCTCCGTTTTATTATCGAAAATGACGCGCAGCTTGGCGTTGCGGCGGTCCTGCTCGGTGAGGAACTCCTCGCCGATCTTCGCGACGTAGGCCATCTGTCCGCCGAGGACGAAGAACTCGCCTTCCTTGATCTCGGCATCGCGCTTGAAGCGTCTGGTCCGTCGGGAGCCCTGGTCCAGATCCTTCTTCACCCGCTCGAACAATGCCTTGACCTCGTCAAAGTCGGCGCACGGCGTCCGTCTCGCGACCTCCTCGGCGGCATTGATCTCGACGTACGGCTTCACGTGCTTGAGTGTTGTGATGCTGTCGGGCTGGTCCTCGATCTCCAACTCCGCCAGAAGCGCCTCGTCGTCCTCGAGTTCGGGCGCCTGATCGGTATCCACGCCGCCGGAGAGAAGTCCGAACTCGTCGAGCAGGGCGAGGAGGGCGTGGAACTCGCCCTGATCGCGTAGACGGTCGAGACGTACGGCGTAGAGGCGCTCGAAGATGTCGCGATCCTCGCCATGTGACGGGCGCCTTCCGTGCTCCCTTACGAAGCGAACGATGTCCTCGAAGCCTGCGATGACGCGTTCCTGAAGGGGCGTGTACGCGCCAACCTCTTTCTCCTCGTCCGATATTTCGAGGGCCGCGAGCAGCTCATCGTCGTCCATGTCATGCATCGGTGGACTCGGCTTTCTTCGCATCGGCCATCATTTTCGCGAACGCCAGTCTGCCCTCGGCCAGCTTCTTCTCCCAGGCATCCTGCGACGAGAGTTCCGGCCAACGATTGCGTTCGTTTTTGAACCGAACGGCGCGCTTGGCGAGGTCGCGCGCCTCTTCGAGCGGCAGCTTGATCTTCCTGGCCGCGATGATCTCCTCGACCTGTTTGAGACTGTGCTCGCTCATGCGCTTCGAGAGGATCGAGTATGCCGTCTGGAAGGGGTTGATGCTGTCGATCAGATCGATGTCCAGATCGCGAACGTTGACGAACTGCCGCACCCCCTGGAGTAGCGCAAGGTTGGCTTTGGGTTCCCCGTCGCCTCGGCTTGCCGCATTCGCCTCTATCGCCTTGGCCTGCTGCGTCAGATTCAGCGCCGCGACGGCGTGCTGGCGGACCGCCTCCTGATCGCCGTCGTCCAGTTCGGGATATCGCTCGCGCACGATGGCGCCCATCCGCAACTGCGTCAGCTCCTCGGGAATGGTGCCCTCCCGGTCGAACATCCCGCGCTCCGCAGTGCGCTTGTCCTGGACGAAGGCGGCGATAACCTCGTTGATGTCCTCGGCGCAGATGCGCGTCGCCTCGGGGCTCTGCGGCATCGTCAGCCCCTTTATCTCGATGTGGATCTCGCCGGTCTGCTCGTTGAAGCCGACGTTCGGAGCGTTCTCCTTATAGCCTCCCTCGCCGTAGTCGTATCCCTCCTGCGGGCCGGCGTCTTTGGGCGTGAAATTGTAGCGGGGCGCCATTACCTGCTCCATCAGCAGGCTGGCTGCGATCGCTTTCAGAGTGTCGTTGATGGCCCCGGCGACGGCCTCTTCCGAGGCGTCTGGCTCGGCGATCAGGTTGGTGAAGCGCGCAGTGGATTTCCCCGGCGCATCGCGGGTCGCTCTGCCGATGATCTGGATGATCTCGGTGAGACTGGCCCGGTAGCCGACCGTCAGCGCATGCTCGCACCAGATCCAGTCGAAGCCTTCCTTGGCCATGCCGAGGGCGATGATGATGTCGACGTGGCCGCGGTTGTCGCGCTGCGCGGGATCCTTCAGGGCGCCGATGACCCTGTCGCGCTTGGCGGGATCGTCCTCGACGAGATCCGCGACTTTCAGGATGCCGCCGTCGGGACGCTTGATCAGGTGGAATCCCGTGGACGGATCTTCTCCCTGCCATTCGCCCAGCGCGTGCATGATCTCGTTGGCCTCCTCGATCTTTCCACGCATCGTGCTCTCGCGCGAATTGACGTTGGGGATGTGCACGATCGTCTTCAGCGACGGGTCGAGCACCGCCATGATCGAGTCGAGATAGCTGCCCGAATAAAAGAAATATCCGAGGTCCAAGCTCTTCAGATGTTCGTAGCCATTTAGCTGCTCATAATAGGTGTAGGTGACCGGCACGAATTTGGCTTCGTCTTCCGGCGCGAGGACGGGCACGGCGTCACCACGGAAATAGGATCCCGTCATTGCGACGACGTGGACCTTGTCGCGCGCGATGATGTCGCGGAGCTGCGCGCCGAGCCGGTTGCTCTGGTCGGCGCTGACGTGGTGGAACTCGTCAATGGCGATCAGACAGCCGTCGAATGCCTCCATGCCCAGGTCCTCGATGGCGAAGCGGAACGTCGCGTGGGTGCAGACGAGGATATTGTCTTCGCTCTTTAGGAAGTCACCGACCGCCTTGACCTTCGACGGCGCGACCTTGCCGTTGTCGTCGCCCGGCGCGTTGCAAAGGTTCCACTTCGGCGCCACCGTCCAATCCCAATAGAACCCGTATTTCGAGAGCGGCTCGTCAGCGAAACTGCCCCCGATGGATCGCTCAGGAACCGCAATGATGGCCTTTCGGATTCCTTGATTGTTGAGCTTGTCCAAGGCGAGGAACATCAGCGCGCGGCTCTTGCCCGACGCTGGCGGCGATTTGATCAGCAGATACTGCTCGCCGCGCTTCTCGTATGCGCGCTCCTGCATGACGCGCATGCCGAGTTCGTTGGCCTTCTTCGACGCGCCCGTGCGCGCTGCTTGCATAGAGACGGAGGGAAGGGAAGCGGTCATGAATTCGCCTTCGATTTCTTCGCCGCCTTGGCCTTCGGGGAGCCCGCCCCCTGCGCCGCGGTCATTTTGGTGTAAAGATCAAACAGCTTTTCGAGTCGTTCCGTGTCGTTCTTGAAGCGGCGCCCGATGTAGATGCGCTCGAGCGTCTCATCGTTCTTCTCATGCGCTCTTCGCAGATCCTCGGGCATCGTCTCGGGATCGTAGAGGTCGGCGATGGTGGCCGGGAAATGGTTCTCGCGGGCGAGCAGGATGTCCTCGGCGCAGCGCGTCAGGTCGGCCTTGTTTTTCTCGGTGAGCATAGGGACTGGAAAGGTATTCCAGCCGATTTTGTTGCCATACGAGAAGCGCATTTCAAGTCGCGAGCAAACTGTAGCGATCCATATCAAGTGCAAACGAGACGCTAGTATAGCCATATTCCACAAAGGCTCATCGTAAATTGCAAAGCATTTGTCGCCAATGACAGGGCCTCTCTCGAAGAAATCAACAGGAAGGTATGGCCTATTCTCGGATGATACCCTAGGAACGATAATTGCCCTTTCCCCGCCCGAGGCGGAAAGTTGTACAAATTTATGAGGTTGCGAGGCATGAGCTCTAGTAGACGGTGCTTTACTGCTTGAGCGGAAGGTTCTGACTTTGTCTAAAATTTGGCCTACCATTGGGTAGTTTTTTGCTTCTTCGACTTCTGCTTCCTCCAACCAAAGGCAAGCGCGTGGCCTGGAATGAATAATCTCTTCCGATCCGAAAAATTTTCTAATAAAATGTCGGGGGACAGCATGACGCTCGAAAAGCAGTCGCGCCCGATCCAACGACATGATCAAGTTGCCGCCGTCTTTAGCCATGTTCCCCAGATACATTATACCAAGTTCGGAAATTGGAGAGTTACGCTGAGTGACAACCGCCGTCGAACCCGGAATTAAATAGGGGCCAATCACATCGACACGGCGGGCTTCAGAGCCGGAGAATATTATAGCCCCTCGTTCGTCCTTCGACAGTCCAACAATAACTACGGTAACGCCCGCATTATCGCTTGCGAGATTGGACCATTTGAAGGAGGTGTGCGCGAAAACTATTTTCATTCCTGCTTTAAACAGAAGGGGCCAAAGGAGCGCAACTTGCTCACCTTGACAAATAGAATTCGTAGCAACAAAAGCTGCAGATGCTCTGGTCGAATTGCAGAAATGAGATGCCTTTATGAACCAATTAGCAACATAGTCTAACGATGCATATGAGCCTGTATAAGCAGCAAAAACGTGCTCAGTATCGCTCCGCTCGTCATTTTCTTTCTTGTTGCGTCCTTTGTAAGGCGGATTCCCGCAAATATAAGTTTCCCCGCCTTCGTTCTCGAAATCGATCTGCGCCTGGTCGAGCGGCGTATGAAATAGGTCGTCGGCATGGTGCTTCACCCCTGTCCCGGTGGGAGGGCAGATGCTCTGCCAGTCGAGGCGCAGCGCGTTGCCGCAGGTGATCCAGTTCTGCGCGTCGAGCGGCAGGAACTCGGCCAAAGCCTCTTTCTGGCCGCGATAGAGGACGTCGCATTGGTATTCGGCGATGATGAGGGCCAGCCGTGCGATCTCCGCGGGGAAGTCGCGCAGCTCGATACCGCGGAAATTGGTGAGCGGGATGTCGCTCTTGCGTCCCTCTTCGCCTCGCTGGCGGTTGATCTCTGCCTCGATCGCCCGCATCTCTTTGTAGGAAATGACGAGAAAGTTGCCCGAGCCGCATGCCGGATCGAACACGCGAATCCTCGAGATGCGCTTGCGGAGGTTCAGCAACATGCGTGGATTGTCGCCGGCCTCCTCGAGCTTCGCCCGCAGGTCATCCAGGAAGAGCGGATTGAGCACCTTCAGGATGTTGGGCACGCTGGTGTAGTGCATGCCGAGCGCGCCGCGCTCTTCGTCGTCGGCGACGGCCTGGATCATCGACCCGAAGATATCGGGGTTGATCTTCTTCCAGTCCAAGTTGCCGATGTGAAGGAGATAGGACCGTGCGATGCGGCTGAATCGGGGAACGTCGGTGTCGCCCGAAAATAGGCCGCCGTTCACATAGGGGAAGGCGTCGGCCCAGCGCGGAACCCGGGCGCTCTCACGCTCCGCCGTCTTCGTATTCATGGCGCGGAACAGCTCGCAGATCACCTCGTGGGTGTTGGACGAATCCTTCTCGCTCATCGTCTCGATCGTGGAGGTGAACAGCCTCTCCCGGCAGAAGATGTCCGTGTCCTCCGCGAAGAAGCAGAATATCAGCCGCGCCATGAAGTGGTTCATGTCATGGCGGCGTTTGGCGGCCCCCCATTCGGGATTGTCCTTCAGCAGTTCGACATACAGCTTGTTCAGGCGACTGGTGGCCCGGATGTCGAACGAGCTTTCGCGGATCTGCTTGACGGTTGTGATCCCCGCGAGCGGCAGGAAGAAGCCGAAATGGTTGGGGAAATCCGAATAGTCGCAGGCGACGGTCTCGCCCGTGTTCAGATCCTCTGCCTGGAAGTCGGCGCCGTCGGTCGCGAGGATGAACTTGACCTTCGCAGATGCAGTCTTTGGGCTGTTCCTGAGCGCCGTTAGCATCGCGCCGACTTTGCCGTCCGTGCAGGCCGCGAGATGGATGTTGTTGCGCTGAAGAACGCCTCCCGTGACGTCCGAGGCATTGGACGAGCCGCTGCGGAGCCGCTTGAGCGTCGTCTCCTTGTTGCCGAAGGCGGCAAGGAAAGCGTATGGGAATTCAATGGGGTCGAACGGAGCGGCGGCAAGCGTCGAGACGGCTTCCTCGATTTCTACAGCATTCATTTTTTCGAATCCGCGGGCTCAGTCCCGATTGGAATCGCCACCGGCTCGCGACCTTTGTCAATGCCTCGGATGGGTCGAGATTGGTGCCCCACACCGCTCGGCGCCATGACCCGCGACAACCCACGGCTGTCCGGCACAAAAATTGGTTGTACTAGCGCATGACATTGATTCTAATCCGGTCCTGAGTTTGGCGACTCGTCGGGACACGGATCGGAGATCAACGTCATGCGCCACAAAAATACAGTTTTCCACGATCTGCTCAAACTGGTTCCGTGGAACACCTTCGATGCGCTGGTCGCTCGACATGGCGCCGACGACCTCGTTCGCAGCTTCACGACGCGCCACCAGCTCATCGCGCTGCTCTACGCGCAGTTTTCCGGCGCCGAGTCGCTGCGCGCCATCGAGACCGCGATGGGGAGCCATCAGGCGCGGCTCTACCATCTCGGCGGCAAGGCTCCCGCCCGCTCGACCTTCGCCGACGCCAACGGCAGCCGCTGCCCGCTGGTCTTCACGGGGCTGCTCGAGCATATGCTGGCGCAGGCCGACCGCAAGACGCGGCGCGAGATGAAGGACGTCGTGCGCCTCATCGATTCGACCAGCCTGCATCTGGCCGGCGTCGGCTGCGAATGGGCGCGGTTCTCCGCAGACGTCTGCGGCGCCAAGGCGCATGTGATCTTCGATCCCGACCTCGGGCGCCCGGTCTATCATTCGCTCACGGCGGCCAAGATCAACGACATCACGGCGGCGAAGGAGATGCCGATCGAGGCCGGCGCCACCTATGTGTTCGATCTCGGCTATTACGATTATGAGTGGTGGGCGCGGCTGGACGCGGCCGGTTGCCGCATCGTCACGCGCTTCAAGACCAACACGCCGCTTTGCGCGGCGAAGGATTTGCCGCTGGCGCCGGGAACTCGGGTCATGAGCGACCGGATCGGCTTTCTGCCCGCTCGTCAGGCGAAGGCGCGCAAAAATCCGATGGCCGACGCCGTGCGCGAGATCGTGGTCGTGACGGACACCGGCAAGACACTGCGTCTGCTCAGCAATGATCTCGACGCGCCGGCGGACGAGATCGCCGACATCTACAAGCGCCGATGGCTCATCGAGCTGTTCTTTCGCTTGATGAAACAGACGCTTCGTATCAAGCGGCTGATGGGCCGCTCGCAAAACGCGGTGCGCATCCAGCTTGCGGCCGCGCTCATCGCTCATCTGCTGCTGCGCCTCGCCCAAAGCATCGAAAAGAGTAGCCGCGGCTTCCTCGACCTCGCAAGACTCGTGAAAGCCAACCTCATGCATCGCAAGAGCATCGTCGACATGCGCGCGCCGCCGCCCCGACACTATCAATATCCTCCCCAATACGAACTGTTACTATGCTCAGCTTGAACCGGACAGCCGTGGCGACAACCCGGCCATCAATTCGTCGGCCATCGCCGTTCCGGCGACTTTGAGAGTGGTATCCACAGGGGATATACTACTTAACGCTCCCGAAGCAGCCCCTTGAAATACAAGGCAATTTTTTATTACAATTGTTTAGATTAAGCTGCGATGAAGTATCTGTTGCTTGAATGCCGCCCCGGAATCTGCTCGACTACTTAATGTCGGAGCGCCACGATTCCTCCCCGACGCGCCGGCATCCTCCTCCTCGATACCCAGGAACGACAGATGAAAGTTATTCTGATGTCGGAAGAGTCCGACGAGATTCTGAAACAGCCTCCCGAAACCGCCAAGGACGGCGGCTTCCAGGGGCTCCTCGTCAAATTGCAAAGGCAATTGAATCGCCTCACTGGCGAGCTGGAACTAACGCCGGACGATCTACGGCGCATTCCGAAATACGCCTTCGACTACCGCAATGGCGGCTGGGAAAACCGGCTGCGCCGCGCGTTCGAGCGGGTCCTCGGACCGAAACTAGGACGCGCGTAGGCGCTCCATGGCCGTGCCGGCGTATTGCGGATCGATCTCGATCCCGACGCCGGCGCAGCCTAGCCGCTCGGCGGCGACCAGCGTCGATCCCGCGCCCAGGAACGGATCGAGGACCGTCGCCGCCGTCTTCCCGTGCAGGCGGATGCACCGCTCGGGAAGCTCGACCGGAAAGCCTGCGGGGTGGTCAAACTTCTGCGCCTTCGAGCGCACGGTCTTGTATGGGATGAACCACACATTCCCGGCGCAGCGCTTGTCCCGGTCGTGCCCCCACCGCGCGATGTTGCTCTTATCCTTGAAAGGGACGCCGACGGCGAGGCGGTCGAGCCGCACGCTCCCGGTCTTCGTGAAGTGGAAGATCGACTCGTGGTTGTTGTTGAGGAAGCGCTGGCCGGCGATCGGCTTGAAGTGGCCGACGGAATCGTCGCCGATGCTGATCGACTTCACCCAGGTGAAATTGTTCTGAAGCGTGAACGCCTCGCGGAAGACGTTCGCGACGTCCATCGCAAGCCAGGGGTCGGCGTTCGTGCTGCCGACGTTGAGGAAGAAGGACCCGTCATCCTTCATCACGCGCTCGATCGCAGCGGCGATCCGTCTCAGCCACTCCAGATATTCCTCGCGCGGCCTCTTGTCGTCGTAGGACCGGTAGGCGACGCCGATGTTGTAAGGAGGCGACGTGACGACGACGTCGGTGCTTCCGGCCTCCATGCGCGCCAATTCATCCTCGCAGTCGCCGAGGACAATCTCCTGCCGTCCCACCATCCATGAGCGCGATCGGGCTTCCGCCTGACGAACCGCGCGATTACCATCAAGAACTTGCAACATCGACGTCCAGCCGTTCAATTCGGAGTCAAGCATCTTACCGAATTCGCGGCAGGGTACAAGGCTTATGGTTAATCAATTATTTACGCCACTCTCGGGATTCGTCGCTCGCGTCGTCCCATCCGTCGAACCATGCCTCCCACACCGTGGTCCCGTAGTCGGTCTCGTCGAAGGGATTCATGTGCCGGGGAACGCCGCGCGCGAAACCCTCAATTCCGAGCCGATACGGGTCCGGATCGTTGTCGTTGACGGGGTCCGTCGCGGATAGCGCCATGCCCCCTAGGTAGCACGGCAGCGCTTTACGGAAAATGCCCGATGATATGGGTTATCGATCACCGGTCCAGACCGCGATCCCATCCTCTGTGTCCAACGTTTCATTGCAGCGCGGAGGTTCCCTTCGCCGCTATTCGGCTTTCATCGCGCGCGGCATACGACCCACTCGAGCCTGTCCTTCTCGGCCACCGCAACCTCTTCCTGCCAGTGTATATTGGCCGTAGTCAGCCGAGCGGTGTGAGCTCCCAGAGGAAGAGGTCAGACCGATTTCCGCGACGGGTCGAGCGCTAGAGGAGAGGCCTCCAGCGCCCGTCATGGAGATCAACCCTATGACCAAGTCAGCTATTTTGGATACTCCGCACGATCGGGCCGCCGGCTACAAAGTGGACGTGCATCGGGGCGAACGAATCGGCCGCGTGTCCTCGGAATGGTTCTCCCGGCCGCCAGACGAGCGCTTCCTGTCCCTGTCAGACCTCTACGCGGCAGTGCGCGGCCGGACCGAGCGCAGCCGCACTCGGACGGTGGAGAGCGCGGCGATCCGGGTGGAGGCCGACCGCGGTAACGCGGAGCACCTCACTCTCACATTGCCCGGCTCGGACGCGCCGATCGCGCCGACGCATTGGAGCTTCGGTCAGCTCGCGAGCCTGGTCGGCGCGCCGGCCGCCTACCTCCGCCAGCTCCCGGCGCCACTCGCCGGCATTAATCTCCAATACGGCTTGACGTCGAATCGCGCCGAGCAAGTGAAGACGTTGGAGATCGAAGATGGCCGCGTCGAACTGCGAGCCGTGACCGGCCCCGACTATGGCCGCATCTACGACCATGAACTCGTCGAGGCCGTGCAGCGCATCGCGGGCAACGGCACGGGCGATACGCGCTGGAAGGTGCCGGGCGTGCTCGACTGGTCGACCGGCGTCTACCATCCGCACGTCGATATCACCCAGGACACCACGACCCTCTATGCCTCGGACCGCGATGTTTTCCTCTTTCTGGTCGACGATCTCAATCCGATCGAGGCCGGTCGGCTGCCGGACGGTTCGCCCGATCTTTATTTCCGCGGCTTTTACTGCTGGAATTCCGAAGTCGGCGCCAAGACGCTCGGCATGGCGAGCTTCTATCTCCGCGCGGTCTGCCAAAACAGGAATCTGTGGGGCGTCGAAGATTTCGAGGAAATCACCATCCGCCATTCGAAATACGCCGCCTCCCGTTTCGCGCATGAGGCAGCGCCGGCGTTGACGCGCTTCGCCGATTCTTCGCCCATGCCATTCGTGAACGGCATCAAGGCCGCGCGGGAGAAGATTGTCGCCCGCACTGATGAGGACCGAGACGACTTCCTGCGACGGCGCGGTTTTTCCAAGAGGGAGACGGCGAAGATCATCGAGACCGTGTTGACCGAGGAAGGTCGAAAGCCCGAGAGCATCTTCGATTTCGTGCAGGGCATTACCGCCGTCGCGCGGAACAAGACTCATCAGGACGCCCGTCTCGATCTGGAGGCGCGCGCCAAGAAGCTCCTCGATCGCGCATCCTGAATTCCGGAAAGCCGGAGACGTGGAAATCCGTATCTCCGGCTTCGTGCATTTCCGCATTTGCTGATCGTCGATTCCGCGGCGTCGTCCTCAAAGTGAGAGGGCGGCGCCGCGCTTCGTGACGGTTCAGGCCGAGAGAGAGGCTTTCGGCCGCCCGTCACGGAGTTTATCCCCATGGCTACTGCCGTTCAGAAGATCACACTGTCGTCCTCGCGCGACATTCCTTTCAACAAGCTCGTCCTCTCCCAGGCGAATGTCCGGCGGGTGAAGGCCGGCGTCTCAATCGAGGAGCTCGCCGAGGACATCGCGCGCCGCACACTGCTTCAGAGTCTTAACGTGCGTCCCGTGCTCGACGCCGACGGCGCCGAGACCGGCATTTTCGAGATTCCGGCGGGCGGCCGCCGCTATCGCGCGCTCGAGCTTCTGGTCAAACAGAAGCGGCTCGCCAAAACGGCGCCCGTCCCCTGCGTCGTCCGGGATCCCGCGACCGACATCCTCGCGGAAGCCGACTCGCTCGCCGAGAACGTCCTGCGCGCGCCGCTGCATCCGCTCGATCAGTTCCGCGCCTTTCAGGCGATGCGGACCAAAGGAAAGTCCGAGGAGGACATCGCCGCAGCTTTCTTCATCGGCGTCAATGTCGTGAAGCAGCGCCTGCGGCTGACCACCGTGTCGGAGAAGCTCCTCGACATCTATGCCGAGGACGGAATGTCGCTGGAGCAGTTGATGGCGTTCGCCGTTTCGTCGGACCACGCTCGGCAGGAGCAGGTCTGGACAGCGCTGGAAAAGTCCTGGTCGAAGGAACCTTACCAGATCCGTCGCATGCTGACGGAAAAAGCCGTGCGCGCCGCCGATCGGCGAGCCGTCTTCGTCGGCCTCGACGCCTATGAAACGGCAGGAGGCATCGTCATGCGCGACCTGTTCCAGCACGACGACGGCGGCTGGCTGGAAAATGTCGCGTTGCTCGACAGCCTCGTCATCGAGAAGTTGAAGGCGGCGGGCGAAGCGATCGCCGCCGAGGGCTGGAAATGGGTCGAGGTCGCGGTCTCGTTTCCGTTCGGACATACGAATGGGCTGAGAGAACTCGTCGGCGCGCCCACCGAGTTGACCGACGACGAACAGGCGACGATCGATTCGCTCGAGGCCGAACATGAGAGCCTGGAGACCGAATATGAAAAAGTCGACGAACTGCCGGAGGATGTCGACCGGCGCCTGGGCGAGATCGAAACGGCGCTCGCTGAGCTGCAAAATCGGCCGCGGAGCTTCGATCCGGGCGACGTCGCGCGCGCTGGAGCGTTCGTCAGCATCGACGCCGATGGCCTTCTATCTGTCGATCGCGGCTATGTGCGGCCCGAGGACGAGCCGCCCGCTCATGAGAAAAGCACGAACGATGACGCGGGCGCAGACGAGTTCTCACCGGCCATTGCTCCCGCGACGCAGCAGGCCGTAATCACCGTCGAAGGCCGCCCGGTCGAGTCGGAAGAAGATGAAACCGACGCGCTCACGCCATTGCCCGAGCGACTGTTGATCGAGCTGACGGCGCACAGGACATTGGCGCTGCAGAACGCCGTCGCGAATAATCCGAATGTTGCCATGACGGCGTTGCTGCATAAGCTCGTCGCCGACAGCTTCCATTATGCGTCGATTTCGACGTCCGGCTTGGAAATTTCCTTGCGGCAGATCGCCTTTCAGATCCAGCCCACGGATCTGAAGAACAGCGCCAGCTCACAGGCGATCGCGGAGCGGCAGCATGCATGGAAATCGTGCATTCCCAGAGACGACCAGCAACTCTGGGATTGGCTCGTCGGCCTCGACGACGCGCATCGCCTCGCGCTGCTCGCGCATTGCGTCGGCCATGGCGTCAATGCGCTCCATGAGAAGACGGACCGCTATGGCGGCGGCGCGGTCGCGGCGCATTCGGTGCAGCAGCGCCTGAAGAATGCTGACCGGCTCGCTCGAGCGGTCGGCTTGAACATGGTCGACGCCGGCTGGAAGCCGACCGTCGACAATTACCTCGGTCGCGTGCCGAAGCGACGAATCCTGGACGCCGTCCGCGAGGCCAAGGGCGAACGGGCGGTTCAGCTCGTCGAACATTTGAAAAAGGGCGAGATGGCGGTTGAAGCCGAACGGCTGCTCGTCGACTCCGGCTGGCTGCCGGAACCTTTGCGGCTCGACGACGGAGTGCAGGTCGAGCTCTCCGCAGGCGAAGCAGCCGACGAGTCCGAAGAGCTGCCTGAGTTTCTCTCGGACAACGAAGCGAACGAGAGCGCTGATTCCGATTGCGGCTGAATAATCTTTCGGCGGAGCGCTGCAAAGCGCTCCGCCGTTTTTCATGCCCGCGATCGAGAGTTCCATCATCGAGCGCCTGTGGCCTCGCCTCACGCCATTCCGAATAACCGTGCTCTCACGAGAGTCGTCGGAAACGCGATGAGAGGAAGAGGCCGGCCGGAAGGGGGCGAGCCGGCGGGTTCGAGAGAGAGCGCCAGCCGACTCGTCCACTCGCGCTCTCCCGAGACTCTTCCATGTCCAGAATTTCTGCTCCCGCGGCCGCCGATGCGGCTGCGTCGACTCTCATCGATCGCTCCTCCAACGGTTCCGCGATCGCCGACGCGACTCGCCGCCTGCTTCCCCATCTAGAACATGGCCGACGCGTCGACGCCGCCATTCTTCGCTCGGCGATGGAAACCGCCTTCGGCGCATCGGACGCCTCCGGCGCCTGGGATTGGAAAATGGGCTATGACGCTTGCGAGGCGGCGACGGGTCTATTCCTGCGCAAATACGGAAAGGCGCTTTTCCGCAGAGCTGGCTCTCCGGCCGCCGCACTTCCGATGCTGTCGAAGATCGCACACCTCCTGCCGACGCATACGCGCCGGTCCGAAGACAGCGAGACCTTCCAGCAATTCTCGACGCCGATCCCGCTCGGCGTCGCGGTTCTTGCCGCAGCGGCGATTTCGCCCGCCGACCGCGTTCTCGAACCTTCGGCCGGCACGGGATTGCTCGCCGTTCTCGCCGAGATAGCTGGCGCAACGCTCATTCTCAACGAGTTCGCCGAAACCCGCGCGGAGCTACTCTCTCTTCTTTTTCCCTCCGTTCCGGTCACCCGCTTCGATGGGGCGCAGATCGACGATCATCTCGATCCGGCGATCACTCCGTCCATCGTGCTGATGAATCCGCCGTTCTCGGCCATGGCGAATGTCTCCGGTCGAATGGCGGATGTCGCCTACCGCCATATAGCCTCCGCGCTGGCGCGACTGGCCGATGGCGGACGCCTCGTCACGATCACCGGCGCGAACTTCGCTCCCGACGCGCCTGCTTGGCGAGACGCCTTTGTCCACTTTCAGCAGCGCGGCCGCGTCATCTTTTCCGCCGCGATCGATGGCGCCGTCTACGCCAAGCACGGCACAACAATCGAGACGCGGCTGACCATTATCGACAAGCTGCCGGCCGACGATCCGACTGTCTTTCCGGCGTCGCCCGGCATGGCGCCCGATGTCGCGACGCTCCTCGCCTGGATTGGCGAGCTGACGCCCGCGCGTTTGCCGGTCGCCTTGCCGATTCCGGCCAGCAGTCCGCGGCGACGCACGGTGCCGGCCGTTTCCGTTCGAAACGCTCCGGTTCGCCGAGAGACGCCCGCCAGCGCGCCAGATGGTGTCGAGCTTGCCTATGAGACCGTCGACTGGACGCCGCCGGAAGGCGCGCGCCTGACGGATGCGATCTATGAAGAATACGGATTGCAGCCGATCCGTATTCCCGGCTCTCAGGCGCATCCCACCAAGCTGGTGCAATCCGCCGCCATGGCCTCGGTCGCGCCGCCGAAGCCGAGCTATCGGCCACGACTGCCGGCGAACCTCGTCTCCGACAGCCTGCTCTCCGACGCCCAGCTGGAAACGATCATCTACGCCGGAGAAGCTCATTCGGCGTCTCTCGCCGGCTCATGGACGGTCGACGAAACCTTTGACGTCGTCGCCGCGGCGCGTGACGACGCGGAGAACAGCGTTCGCTTCCGGCGCGGCTTCATGCTGGGCGACGGGACCGGCGCCGGAAAGGGCCGCCAGTCCGCCGGGATCATCCTCGACAATTGGATGCAGGGCCGCCGAAGGGCGCTGTGGATCTCCAAATCTGATAAGCTGCTCGAGGACGCGCAGCGCGACTGGTCCGCGCTCGGCATGGAGCGCCTGCTCGTCACGCCGCTCTCGCGCTTTCCCCAGGGCAAGCCGATCTCGCTTCAGGAAGGCATCCTATTTTTGACCTACGCTACGCTGCGGTCCGACGAGCGCGGCGAGAAGGCTTCCCGCGTGCGGCAGATCGTCGAATGGTTGGGCCCCGATTTCGACGGGGTCATCATCTTCGACGAGAGCCACGCCATGCAGAACGCCGCCGGCGGCAAGGGCGAACGCGGCGACCAAGCCGCCTCGCAGCAGGGCCGCGCAGGACTTCGTCTCCAGCACGCTTTGCCGAATGCCCGCATCGTCTATGTTTCGGCGACCGGCGCCACCACGGTCCATAATCTCGCCTACGCCCAGCGCCTCGGCCTCTGGGGCGGCGAGGATTTTCCTTTCGCGACGCGCGCCGAATTCGTGGAGGCGATCGAGGCCGGCGGCGTCGCGGCGATGGAAGTCCTCGCCCGCGACCTTCGCGCCCTCGGCCTCTATACGGCGCGCTCGCTCAGTTATGAGGGCGTCGAATATGAGCTGGTCGAGCATCGGCTGACGCCGGAGCAGGCCCGCATCTACGATTCCTACGCTGAAGCCTTCGCCGTCATCCACAACAATCTCGACGCCGCCATGCAGGCGGCGAACATCACAGGCGCGACCGGCACGCTCAACCGGCAGGCCAAAGCCGCTGCTCGATCCGCGTTCGAATCCGCCAAGCAGCGTTTCTTCGGCCATCTGCTGACGAGCATGAAGTCGCCGACGCTGATCCGCTCGATCGAGCGGGATTTGGAGGAAGGTCATGCCGCCGTCGTCCAGATCGTCTCGACAGGCGAAGCGCTTATGGAGCGCCGCCTGTCAGAGATTCCGACCGAGGAATGGAGCGACGTCCAGGTCGACATCACGCCGCGCGAATATGTTCTCGACTATCTGGCCCATTCCTTCCCGGTGCAGCTCTACGAGCCCTTCACCGACAGCGAAGGCAATCTGTCGTCGCGACCCGTCTTTCGCGACGGTCAGCCGATCGAGAGCCGCGAGGCGGCCGCCCGCCGCACTGCGCTCATCGAAAAGCTCGCCTCCCTGGCTCCGACTCCCGGCGCGCTCGACCAGATCGTCCAGCGCTTTGGGACCGACATGGTCGCCGAAGTGACCGGACGCTCGCGGCGCATCGTGCGCAAGGGCGACCGCCTCGCGGTCGAGAGCCGCGCCGGCTCGGCCAATCTCGCCGAGACCGCCGCCTTCATGGACGATCAGAAGCGTATCCTAGTTTTTTCCGACGCTGGCGGCACCGGGCGCAGCTACCATGCCGAGCTGTCCGCCCGGAACCGGCGGCTCCGCGTCCATTATCTGCTCGAGCCGGGATGGAAGGCCGATACCGCCATCCAGGGCCTCGGTCGCACCAATCGTACCAATCAGGCGCAGCCGCCGCTCTTTCGGCCGATCGCAACCGATGTGAAGGCGGAGAAGCGCTTTCTCTCGACCATCGCGCGCCGGCTCGACACGCTCGGCGCGATCACGCGCGGGCAGCGTCAAACGGGCGGCCAGGGCCTGTTCCGTCCCGAGGACAATCTCGAAAGCCATTACGCGCGCGACGCGCTGCGCCAGCTCTATCTGCTGCTCGTCCGCGGCAAGATCGAGGGCTGTTCCTTGCAGACCTTCGAAGAGGCGACGGGATTGTCGCTGACGGATTCCAACGGAATCAGGGACGATCTGCCGCCGATCACGACTTTCCTCAATCGACTGCTGGCGCTGACCATCGAACTGCAGGGCGTTCTGTTCACCGCATTCGAGCAATTGCTGAACGCCAAGGTCGAAGGCGCCATCGCCGCCGGCGTCTATGACGTCGGGCTCGAGACGCTGCGGGCCGAAAGCTTCCTCGTCGCCGATCGCCGGACCATTTACGTCCATCCCGGCACAGGCGCGGAGACGCGCCTGCTGACGATCACGCAGCGCGAACGCAATCATCCCCTGACGCTCGACCGGGCGCTCGATCTTCTCGCCGATCGGCGCGCTGTACCGCTCGTCAACGAGCGTTCTGGCCGAGCGGCGATCCAACTGCCTGCGCCGTCGCTGATGCTCGACGATGGCGAAATCGAGCGGCGCGTGCGCCTCGTTCGTCCGATGGAACAGCATTATGCGTCTTTGAAGATGATGGAGGACAGCCACTGGATCGAGGTCGACGGGCACGCTTTCGCCGCTGCGTGGAGCGCCGAAGTCGCCGCCGTTCCGGAGTTTTCCGAGAGCACGATTCACATCGTCGCGGGCCTGCTACTACCGATCTGGAAGCGGTTGTCGAAGGATTCGACGCGGGTCTATCGCCTTCAGACCGATGACGGCGAGCGCATCATTGGACGCCGGGTTACGCCCGCCTGGGTCGCCGGAGCTCTCGCGAGCGACGCAGTCGATCTGTCTGCGGAGGACGCATTCGCCGCCCTGATGGATGGCCGCACCGTCCTCCACCTTGCCGAGGACCTCCAACTTCGCCGTGTTCGCGTCATGGGCGCGCACCGCATCGAGCTGTCGGGATTCACCGACGCGATGCGCGAGCGTCTTTCCGCCTATGGACTATTCCACGAGATCATCTCCTGGAAGCTGCGCATGTTCGTGCCTGTCGACGCGAGCGGCGTCGCGGTGCTGGTGAAACTGATGGAGCGCTATCCGCTCCAGCGCGTCAGCGAAAAGGAGGCAGCGTGACATGGTTCGTCCTGACGCCTCTGATCTCGCGCAGCGTCTCGGCCGTCATGCCGAGGCGGTGTGCCGTCATTATCTTCACAATGGACATCGCGAAGGCCGCTATTGGCTGGTGGGCGATGTTCGGAACACGCCGGGCCGCTCCATGTTCGTCCGGCTGATCGGGACGAAGAACGGCAAGGGCGCCGCCGGCAAATGGACCGACGCCGCGACGGGCGAGCACGGCGATCTGCTCGACGTCATCCAGGAGAGTTGCGGCTTCGCCGATTTCAAGAACACTGTTGATGAGGCGCGCTCGTTCCTGAGACTGCCGCTTCAGGAGCCGGCGTTGATGAAGAACAGGACGAGATCACTTTCGAAACCTGTCGACTCGCGGGAGTCGGCAAGGCGGCTTTTCGCTATATCGCAGCCGATTTCCGGGACTCTCGCAGAAGCGTATCTGCGCAAACGCGGCATTACGGCTTTGCACGAAGCCGGATCGCTCCGCTTTCATCCGCAATGTTATCACCGGCCGGACGAGCATTCCCCGACCGAAATCTGGCCGGCGATGATCGCTTCCGTGACCGACCTCGATGGGCGCCTGACCGGCGTGCATCGCACATGGCTCGATCCTCGCGGCTTCTCGGAGACGACGCTCGGAAAAGCGCCGATCGAAACGCCGAGGCGGGCGATGGGCGATCTCAACGGCCATGCTGTGCGCTTCGGCGTGGCGGGCGAGGTCATGGCGGCGGGCGAAGGCGTCGAAACCGTTCTGTCGCTGCGATCGGCGCTTCCGACCATGCCGATGGCTGCGGCGCTCTCGTCGGCGCATCTCTCGGCCATCCTCTTCTCCGACACATTGCGCCGGCTCTACATCGCGCGAGACGACGATCCGGCGGGCGACGGCGCGGTGACGGCGTTGATCGACCGGGCTCGGCAGCTCGGGATCGAGGCGATCGTGCTGTCTCCGGCCCTGGGCGACTTCAATGAAGATCTGCGGCTGCTCGGACTCGATGCGCTCCGGGCCGCCGTACGTGTGCAGATCGTCCCGCAGGACGTCGCGCGCTTCATGGAGCTGGCGGCATAGGCTCGGGCTGAAGGGCGGACGCTCGCTGCCGGCGGATTTACCTCACGGTGAATGATGACGTTTCCCGACCTGTCGGAGAGGTCCGCCCCCACGGCCTTCTTCAGAGGGCGATCGATCGGCAGGCGGCTCGGATCGGCAACGGCTGCGGCCGGCTATTTTCCGGCGCGGCCTGCGGCCGCTTTCCATCGCGAGACAAAATAGCCGTCCTCCGCCGTCCTCCGCCGCGCTCCGGCCCTTCGCTTCGCTGCGGGTGCAGGTCCGCTCCGTCTGCCGCTTTCGTCGCCATGAAGGCCGCGATGGGCGCGGTCGATCCGACGAAAGGAAGCGCCATGATCACCAATCGCGACGATGACCGCCACGAGCCGCCGCATGCGTCATCCCCGACCGACCATATCCTCCAGGAGCTCCAGCTCTACGGCTATCGCCCCTTTCAGGACGAACCCGATCCGAGGCCATTGCCGGAAGGGTGCATCGCCTCTGGAGCCGTCGCCGACATCTTCGACGCGCTGATCGCGGCATTGCAGGACACCCGCCTGGAGCCGGATCTCGGCGACCTGCTCTGGTCGACCGTCAATCTCTTTCACCGCGCCGTGCAGCGGATCGAGCGCGAGCTCGACGACAATGAACAGGCGCAACGCCGCTCGCAACGCGAGCAGGATGGCGGCGAGGTGAAATCCGTCGAGCTGGAGCGACTCACCGCCGAAGGGCAGACGCTCCTCGAGCGCCGGGACGCTTTCGAGCTGATGCGCGATCAGGCCGCCGAGCATTACGAGCGCCACACCGGATCGTCCTGGCGACCGCGCGGCGGATCGATGGTCAATCACCGCAATCTCACCTCGGCGATGATCGACAGCCGGGACTTCCTCGCGGCGAAGAAGCGCTCCGACAACGAGGTGCTGTTGCCCCCCGGTCCGAAGATTGCCGTCACCGGAGGCCTCGACTTCAACGACCATCGCCTGATCTGGGCGAAGCTCGACCAGGTCCACGCCAAGCATCCCGACATGGTGCTGCTGCATGGCGGCAGTCCGAAAGGCGCCGAACGTATCGCCGCCCGCTGGGCCGATCACCGCAAGGTTCCGCAGATCGCCTTCAAGCCCGACTGGGCCAAGCACGCGAAGGCGGCGCCCTTCAAGCGCAACGACGCGATGCTGGAAATTCTGCCAATCGGCGTCATCACCTTTCCCGGAAGCGGCATCCAGGAGAACCTCGCCGACAAGGCGCGCAAGCTCGGCATTCCGGTTTGGCGCTTCGGCGCAGGCGGCGCGTGAGCGCCGCCGACCATCAGAGCCGGAAATGCGCCGAAACGCAAAAGCGTGTCGCCGCCTTTCCGTAAAGTCTGATTTCAGTCGGGCGCGCCGATCACGGCGATCCTCGCCGCGCGCGCGTCATGCGCCAATTCCGTATCGTGCTCGATGATCTCATCGAGCAATGCCTTCATGTCGCTCAAATCCGAGCCGGACTGAAACGGCCCGGCTGTTCCTCGATCACCAATGCCGCTATGGCGAGCGCCTTCTTCACATGACGGAAATCTCGTCCCCTGAACTCGGCCATGCCGACCTCCCGAGCCGTTCGCTCTGCAGATACACGTGGTCCGCCGACAATAGAGGAGGTTCGAGCAATCCGCGACCGGGCTTCATGATTTCGAAGCAATCGACTCCTGCCGGCGAGCGCCACCCCGCTCTGATCGGCGCTGATCCTCTATCCGACCGATGGCCTGACGCCATCAACCCTCAAGGGGTCGGCTACGCGAGCGTGCCGCCGCTTCGGATTCACCTTCGCGGTGATCGCGGTCATCGGCCGGACACATCGGGCGCCTGTCGCGCGGGGATGGCCCCCGCCTCAGCACAGGAGCCGATCGATGTCTCGAAACCTCACATTCGCCCACGCTCGCGGTTGGGATCTCGCCAACACCCTCATGATCTGCGTCGTCGTCTTCCATGACGGCGCAGGTGACTACGGCGTCATGCCATCGACCGAATACGACGGCGATCCCGCCGCCATCGTGCATGAATTCGATCCCTTCCAGCCATGAAGAAACCTGCGGCCAGGGCAAGCGAAAATCCGCTCGCCCTGTCTTATCTTTCCGGCTAGACTCGCCGCTGCGCCGTGGCGGTGGTGGAAGGCGCGCTCGTCAGACCTTTGTCTCACGGAGACCACCGCCATGATCATCTTCGGACCTCTGCTCGTCATCGCCGGCATCGGATTTTTCTGCTGGCTGCTGTTCACGCTCGCGGTTTTCGCGTTCCCCTTCTATGCCGGCCTGACGGTCGGCGCCTGGGCTTTTCACACGGGCGCCGGCTGGCTCGGCGGTGCCGTCGTCGGCGTCCTCGCCGCAGGCGTGACGTTTGGCGTCGGGCAATTGGCGCTCGCCTTCGTCCCCTGGACCTGGCTCCGACTTGCCATCGTGCTCATCTACGCTGCACCCGCGACAGTTGCCGGCTATTACGCCACGCACGGAATTGCCCAGATGGCTATGCCGTCCGCGACTTGGCAGATGATCTTTTCGCTCGTCGGCGCGGTCGCAGTCGGCGTCACCGCTTTGATCCGCATCGCCGGAACCGCCCCGCCGGGGCGGGAAGAAGCGCGTCTCGCGCGGGCCTGACGCCGTTGCAGCTGCTCCTATGGGCGCATGTCGATCTGTATCTCTCCGCGTTCATCGTCGTGACACGGCAGTAATGATGGCGGCAAGTTCTGCTCGTCGTGGCGTGGCGGTCGAAATTGTGATGCTCATCGGAGCAATCCTTTGCGAGAGCGACCTCATTGTCGTCCGACAATCAGCGGGGCGGGAGGCATTTCGATATGCGGCTCGGACGCGACGACGAAACTTTGCAGCCGGACAGAGAATCGTCATCATCGTCAGCGCTCGTCGCCGGATCCTTGCGGTCGCATGCCGTCGCCGAATTCGCCCCGATCCCCGTCAGGCCGAGCGCTCCATAACGGCCTCTTTGATGGGCGGATCTGGCCGAAGGCCGGCTGCGCCTCGATCGCCTATGCGGCAATGGCGCCGATCGACTTTCTTCCCCTGACGGCTGCGCCGTCATTCCTCGCGAAACAACAAAGTCGCTCTCGCGCCATCCTCCGCTGACGCTGCGGTCGCGAGCGATGCCGCGTCGATCGCCTCCGGCCCTTCGATCGCCATCGAGGCCGCAATGGCGCGGGCTCGGAACTTCAGATCGAGGAGAATTCCAATGGCGACCATCGGCACTTTCAAGAAGACCGGCAACAACGAGTTCACCGGCGAGATCGTCACTCTTTCCGTCCAGGCGAAAAATGTTCGCGTTGTCCCCGAAACCAGCCGCTCCGGCGAGAACGCGCCCAGCCACCGCGTCTATGTGGGCCGAGTGGAGATCGGAGCCGCCTGGTCCAAGCGCTCCAACGAGGGTCGCGATTATCTCGGCCTCAAGCTCGACGATCCGAGCTTCAACGCCCCGATCTTCGCCAACCTGTTCGACGATGAGGCCGGCGAAGGCTACAGCCTGATCTGGTCCCGCCCGAGCCGCCGGAATGGCGACTGACCGATATCGCGCCCCGCCTTCCCGGCGGGGCACTGACCTTTAAACACCAGGCATAGTTTCGCGCGCGCTCATTCACACCGATTTTAAAAGTTGTTTCGGGCATCTTGGGCGGCTCTAATGCAACTGGCCCTATGATGAGCTCGCCTGGGTGCTGCGCCTCAACCGGACCGATCCGACGGATTTGGCCCATGCAGTGCGCGACGCGGTGTCGCCGTTCGTCGGCGATGGCTCCTCACGGCTGGCAAGGCAGGCCGCGGCATTCGCGCTCAGGCTGATGGGAACGCAGGACGATGAGGCCGCTGCCGAGGCGCTGAGCCCCCGCTCGACCTGCTCGTTCGCCCACGACGAGGGTCCCGATCCGCTTGATCTCGCGACCGAGCGTCCAGAGACGGCCGAAACTTGCCGCGCACTCTGATTGACGCGAATCTTAACACGCGCGCCATCAAGTAATGCTGTCTCATGGAGGCCCCTTGTTAGTAGGTTCGAACTATTCGGACGCCAAAGGCGTCGTTCACTAGTTCATAATCCCGCCTTGATGCATTCACGTCGGGGTCGCCAGGCATCGATAAGCTTTGTGCGATCTGAAAGCCTGCGGGATCCAGCCAAATGACGCCATCAGGAGCAGGCACTGGCCGCACCGCGTACCGACTTAGTTTCCCTTCCACTTCCGTGAAGCTTGCGCTCACCGTGCTGGGTGTCGCTGCGGCCCGGTCTGGCTTCGGCAACGACCTGTGCCATTCGAGAAAGAGCTGCGGGTCGATCAAGTCCTCGTCTGAGATCGGGGTGCCCCGTTGAACCAGCCATACGTCATAATCCACACGTCGTGCGGCACCTTCGTCCCTTGTGCCGACGATCCCCTGTGCGAGCGAAAAGGCGACAAACGGATCCAGTGTTCCCCAACGTAACAGTTCGCGGAACCAGAAGCCGATCCATGGCAAGCCGCTCGTTGCCCGCCACGTGTCTAGACTCGGCACCTCAAGTTCGCCCGCACCCGCATTCCACGCTTCTGCAACGGCAGCGCCCACGGCCACCCCGAGACGAAATTCCAGATTGTTCGCAACAAATCCCTGCCATCGTCTCAACTCCACTGGCGGCGGCGGTGGGGCGCCCTCGCGTTGCAACCACCAGCCGGCTACCTCGTGCCAGCGCCCGATCAGCGCGGCTTCAGTAGCACTCCGTGAAGTAAATCCGAACCCTCGACCTGTTCTTACCAATTCCCCGATCTGCCAAAAAAGTGTGAAGCGCGCCTCCGGCGATCGCCGGCCATAATCGACTGCTTCTTTGAGGGCGGCGTTGATCTGAGGCGATACCTGTTGGAATTGGCCGCCGACAAAGGGCGTAAAGCCAATTTGATAGAGAGTCCGCCGTTGAACCGGGTCGGGATATAGACGCTCGACCACAGCTTGGCCGCGTTTGATGAAGGCTGCCTCCATCCAGGCCTCAACAGCACTTGAGTATCGCGTAAAGGTCCGTTGCCACACACGGCTCAAGGCGGCTTCGAGCGACGCAGGGGGCAAGCCTTCCAGCCTCTCGATTTCGTCGATGGCAGCGATGATAACGCCATCGAGCTCATCAAGGCTGTCGCCTAGCATGTCGAGCAGCGCCGGTGAACCGACGCCGAGATCGGTTCCGACCCCCTCGGGCATTGTCTGTTCAAGGAAATCGTGCAGATCGGCCACGGTTCGCAGCCCGAGGTGATCCCGCAATTTTGTCCAGATCGAAGCCAGCAATGTTTGCAGCGGCGCATAGACTACGAGATCGGAAGATTCCTCGAGCGCCAGTAGATGGAGCATCCGGTTGAGGTTTGCGACATAGGCGTCGCGTTGCCTGCGCTGCTCGTCTTGCTTGCTAGCCGCCGTCGCGCTGTTTGTTATTGGCACGCAGACCAGAGTAAGACCCTCCATCGCTTCCGCCGCCCCGGGCCGCCCGGCGCGCCCCGCGAGGTTGCGGAACTCCGACGTGGGAATAATATCGGTTACCGGCGCACCATTGGTGCCGAATTCAATGATACGCTCTAGGCTCGGTAGAATGATAAGGTCGAAGGGCAGATTGACCCCTTCGGTCAATGTCGCGGTCGCAACCGTGATGGGACACACCTGCTTGTCAATCAGCTCAACCATCAAGCGCCGAAGCCGCTGCGGCATCTGACCATGGCTTGTGGCGATGCCATGATCGAGAAGGCGGACCTCGCTCGAACCCTCACCGCAATAGTCGACACAGGCCGCGCGCGCCTCATCGAACAGCCGCTGTGCGTACTCTGTTTTCGGTGCGAAGGGGGCGACTGCTGACCATCCCGTCAGATCAAACGCCTCGGCACAGCGCCGCATGACGCGATCTGGGCCCTGCGTAACCGACACCAGTATACGTCGCCCGCTCGGCGCCAGATGCAGCGCAGTCCACAGCGCGTGGATCTGCACATAATGGTGTAGGCTGTTTTTCACTCCTGCCGGCGGGTCGGGCATCGGCGGCAAGCCGAGTGCAAGAAATACGGGCGCTTCGCGACCTCGCACATAGAGCGGCTGCCCGTTATTGAGTTCTAACGTAATGAAAGGGGATTGTTTGGGGCGGCATTCCAGCACCCCGACCAGTTGACGAGTGCTACGATAGCCGAGCCCTACCGGATTAGCGGCTTCATCATCCTCAATCCACTGCGATACAGGTGGCGCCGCGCCGCCGGCAACCGCGGTAAGCGCGATGCGAGCTATGTTCGGCTTGAGCACGAGGATCCGGGACACCAGGCTTTCAAGCCGCATGGACCGATCACCGTGCGCCGCCAGGTCGCGCATTGTCTTGGGCGTTCCCGCCACCACCACCTGATGCGCCTCGTCGATGATGAGCAAAGCCAGGCGATGAATCAGCAGCCTGCCGACATAGCGCATCAGCGCTTCGGCTTTTTCAACGGTGGCGACGAGAACCGTGGGCGTTTCCGTCGTCAGCCAGTTATCGGTGATGCCCCAGTCCGTCCCTCCATAGAGGCCCGTAACCACGATATCCTCGCCACGAAACTCAGCGCTGAGCTTCGCCTCGACCTCACCCGCGAGTGCTCGCGAGGGTACCAGATAGAGGGCGAGTCGACCCGGCGCTCCGAGTTCAGGCGGCGTAAGTAGTAGCTCTTTAACGAGCGCGAGATTGGCCACCATCGTTTTGCCCGACCCTGTCGGTGTACACAGGGCAAAGGCGTTTCCCGCCGCCAGTCGTTCGAGACCTTTGATCTGCGAGGCCCACAGAACGCCGCGCCCTCGTCCAAACTGCTCGCGCGCAAAGCGGCGGAGCCGATCTCCCGCCGTCACTGTGTCCGTGATGAGCGCTGCGGCGCGTCGATGCAAGTTGTTGCGCGAGAAGCGCTCGGCTGCCGCAAAGACAAGGCGCAACATGATCCATGTCTCATCGTTCGCCCAGCGAGTTGCGACATCGCCTAACGCCTTCAATTTCTCGAGAGCGGTCCCCGTTCGGTTCTGCTCGCCGCGCCGCAATCCTTCCGCCAGCAAACCGAGCGTCCGGACCGTCTCCACGACGATATACCATGCGATCGGGCTAAAGGGCTCCTCGCGTGGGTCGTCATCCTCCTCCGCATCCCATTCCTCGTCTGGTTTCGACGCTTGCGGTGGGAAGCCCTCGGCACTGTCTTCGGCTGCATTTAGCAAGCGCGCGGATCCGTCTCGTCCCGTGAGATCGGCATGGTCCCGCCAGAAGACCGCTGTGCGCTCCAGAACGGAATCGAAATTACAGGACAGGAACGCACCGATGATGCCGCCGGCACCGTCTACCTTCGACAGTCGCAATATGCCTGTCGCCATCGCCGGGAGCCCAGCCAATTGATAGGCACCGGCCGCAAGAATCTCAGCGGGCACTTCGCGTGTGACCTCATCGCGCGATCGCGAAAGCCATTCCAGCAGTTCACCCGCGCGACGATAGCAGGACGTTGCCGCTTCGCTATCGGAACCGTCAGTATCCTCGAAAATGCCAGCAGCGTGCAACAGGCGCCGCGCTTCACTGAATAGCTCGATCGACTGACTTTGCGTCCAGGCCAGTGGCTGCACGCCCCAACTGTTCTGGATGGAGCGCACGAACAGGCGCGCTTGCTGGGCGGTTAGCGCATTTTCGATTGCATGCGTTACCCGAAACCTTTCGGCAAGCGCCCGCCGATCCTGATCAAGCTCAGCCATTGGTTTTCCAGAGTGACGCGTAGAGCCGTTCAATCATGTCCTCGCCGCTGACGAGCACGATCTCGACGATCTGCAGCGGCCGCGCGGCCTTATAGTCCGCAGGCGGCGCGGTTGTCGGAAGCAGAGCGGTGCCGGCCGAGCGCGTCGCCGCGCGATTGCCGGCGATCAGCACCATGTCGGTGCGCGGCGGCCCAACATCTGTTAGGAGTGCTTGGTCCAGCGAAAAGACAGTGTGGGCATATGCGTCTCGGTCCTTGATCTTCAGGAGATCGCAAATCTGCTGTATTCCCTGCGGGATTAGCAGCCCGGTGTTGATGTCGTTCCAGACGCCATTGTTTGCCCACACCCGCGCTGCGCCTTTTCCCTTGCCATCGCCCTTCATGATCCCGTCGATCGTCGATGCCGTTAGATCGGCGCGCCATTTCGCTTCCCCGGCGATAAAAGCCAAGACGGTTCCATTCGCAGCGAGTTCAAGGCCGATGAAGTCATTGCCAGGACGTCCGTGAACTTCTTTAACCCGTGAGGGATCGCGCACGAGATCAAAGATATAGCGCGCGACCGGGGCATGCTCACGGAACAGGAAAATCGGCACGCGCCATGTCTTGCCTCCGACTAGGCTGTAATTCTCCGCGACGATACCGCACATGACCTCACCGAAAAGACCACGGACAGTCTTTGGCGGCAGGCAATTTGGGTAGGTCGCATGATCTCCCGTTTCGCCATCCTCAGGATGGAGCGAAATCCGGGCGGCCGCATGAAACACCTCGCGTGCGTCCTGATGGGCCGACTCAAAATAGGGACGCAGTTCTGATATGTCGGCATCTGAGAGAGCAGTGATGCGCTGCTCGAGAAGCAGATGGCCATAGGCACCCGATCCGGCAACCGTTGGAAGCAATATGCGTGCAAGAGTGGCAGATGGAGGTGGCTCGGTATGCAACATATCAGCGCCTACTCGTTTTAGAATGCTTACATGAACAGGCGATACGGATAGACATTCCGCGGCAGGTCCGGAACGTTCGCTATCGTGCGGGCGAGTTTTTGCGAATAGCGAATGCTGACCGGCACAGGGTCGTAAAGCGCGTCGTTGTTCCAATCCATCTTCGTGAGGGCCAACGCCTCGTGGGCTGTGAGTTCAAGCGGCCCGCTGCCGGCATGACGGATCAGTTGCAACGGCCGGGGGATGCTCTTCTTGCCTTGATAGTAATCGCCTTTGGTTGATACCTCGGGAGCATTGCCCGCCACCCATACCAAGGCAGAATTGCCCGTGCGAATCACCATCGTCCCACGCGGTACGGGAAACCCCGACGGTTTTGACGGCGGCTTCTCTAGTCCCGACTTGATGAGCCAAACGCCGCGCCAGCACGATGCCGAGCTGACCTCGACGCACTCTATTTCCGCGACACCGGCAAGCGCGTCGTACGCGCCCTCGATTTCGCCCTCCTTGAAGGCCGTCGTTTTGTGAATGATCATGCGCTTTGGTAGGTTGCCGCCATTTCGCCCCTGATAGAGTTCCAGGCTACGGGCGAGGACCGCGCGCATGTCATCGCGGCTGAGAAAGGGGTTCCTGCGGGCTTCGGCCACGTCGGCCACCGGGTCTCGCGCTTCGAACGCAACGAACTGCATCCCGCCGCCGTCCATGTCGAATACCTGCGAGCAGCACGTCACATAATGCGCGTCTTTCTGGTCACCGCGCAGGGCATAAGCCAACCCGATGTAGGCGGTATCCGCCGGCACGCCCTTCAGCGGCGCGAGCTTCCACGGCGTGCCCGCAGCCTTCACATACAGTGCGGTCGAAAGACGCCACGCGAGCGAGGCCTTGTAGCTGAAGGTGAAGACGCGATCGTTCAGGACTTGGGTCGGAATATTATACTTGGCACCCAGAGCCTTCAGCACGTCGTGTGCGTCAAAGAATTTTCCGCGCGTCGCCCTGTCCCAGTTGTCGGGAAAGTGGACCAGCACAACGTCGAATTCATTGCGAACGGCGTCAAGTCGGCGGAGCGCTGCATCCATGGCAAGGTAGAGGCGATGCTGCGCGTTGCCGTCGCCCGGCAGCTGGTCGAGGTGTTCAGGCCACTTGACGTGTGCGCTCGCGGGCGCGGCCTCGAGCGACACGCGGAACAGGCGTTCGAAACCGGGATATTCCGGCACATATTCTGATCGGTCGGAAGGCCGATGCGCGCTCCGCAACAGCTTCATCAGGTCGCCGCGACGATGGAAAGCGCTCTCCGGGCCAACCGTGGCGATGCGCACGCGGGAAGTGTATCCGCCAAACGATCCCTTCGAATACGGCCCGAAATTCAGGAGGCCGCGCAGTGGATGGACATCAACCTGCGTGGCGTCGGATGGCGAAAACGACAGGTCCGGCTCATCCAAGAGCGCGAATGGCGGCAGCTCGGTGAGGGCTGGGTTCGCCATCATTTGCTCCTGTCGAAGTAGGCATGATGATGCGACGGGCGGCTATATCCTGTGACAGGTGACACCGTGAACACGGCATCAACGCCAGTGCCCTCTTCAAGCCCGAAGGCGCTTCGAGTCGTGCCTCCCGTTTCGGTCAGAAGCTGGGCCCAGGCCCCGATAATGCTGGCCCAATTTCTATTATAGCGCGGGGCCCAGCGTTCGCGGCGCCAGTCACCGGCGGGATCACCTCGGCGCTCGGCTTGCATACCCATTTCAGCCGGAGCTTCTTCGGCGACCAGATCCTCCGCACCCTCCGTTTGGGGAGTGTCTTGTCGAGGCAGCTGGACGAACGTGTAGGGTTCGAAGCCGCACCACCACTTGCCATCGACCTGCTCCAGCTTGAGGTAGACACCCTCCTGAAACGGGTAGCCAAGCTTAGGCACTGCGCCAAAGAGACTCGTCCCGTACGCGTCGCGCAGCCGAGATAGGGTTTGTTGCTGACGCCGCGTTCGCTCAGGATCATCGCCGTCGCGCGGTGTGGCGACGACAAGCGAATGGCCCGAACGCCTGTAGCGCGGGATGAGCGGGCGCTGTCGGGCGAGAGATCGCACAAGCGTATCGTATAGCAAGCCCATGGCCCAGCTATCGGCGACCGGATCTAGGTCGATCGTTCCGGCGAGCGATGGGCCGAGCGGAGCGAAGGCGTCCAAGATTTCTTGGTCGCGCCCGAACACCGCTAGCTCCCGCCCCAACGCGGCCGCCGTCGCTCGACATCCCTTCGCCTTAAAGATCTCGCGCACCTCTGCCGACGTCGTCGATTGGCTCAGCCTGATGCGCCTAGCCGCGGTCGGCATCGATTGGAGCAGAATTGCCGAGTAGCGCAGCACCGGGAATGCGCGGGCTTTCGCATTCGGAATCTGAACGTGTACGAGGCGCGGTGTGGGTCGCCCCTCCATCACGCGATCAAAAAGCGGCTTGGGCAGATCGGTTATCTTGATGATATCGGCAGCCAGTTCGTCGAAGGTCGCGCACTCGACGACGGCCACGTCCACGCCGGCCGCTTCGGCGCGATCTAGGAATTCGATCACTGCGGGCAGTAAGCGCGAAGCTGACGAGGTGAGCCAGTACAGCCCGTTGGGAAATGGCGACGGCGCGTCGAGAACCGTGTTCAGCGCTTTCATGATCGAAGCGTCGCGGCCGCTATAGCCGACGAAGATCATTCCGAAGCGCTTGCCGGATTCCATCAGCACATGCCGCATCCGGGCGTCCTGTTCTTCCAGTTCCGATCCCGTGTTCTTAATCGCGATCGACTGATAATCACCGTGGAGTTTAGCGACCAACGGCCAGTCCGATTCATTGAGGCACCGCATGGCACGGTCGGCGGAATCGATCGCCGCCACAGTCGGGCGGTTCTGGTCGTCTACTAGCAGGATCGCATTTGCCGAATTCGTCGACTCCTCGATGAGCGGATCGAAGTTCGTCGTGAAAACGCAATCGACCTTGCCGGCAGCCATAAGACTGCCAAGTACCTTGTGACCAAAACAGGGAGTGCCCTTGGAGATCGCATCGTCGATATATTGTCGGCGATGCCGGGCTTCTGGATACACCGCTTCGAAGGCCTTGGCATATTCCGTTGGATCGCCGTCAGGCGGCAACAGTGATGTTTGCCGGAAAAAGGCATCGATCCTGTCGATCCAGACTGGATCAGCCGTATCGATCTCCCGCTTTGAAAGGTTCGTCTCGCGGCAAAAGATTTGCGCCTTGAAATCGCGGATCATGGCATAGCCGGTCGGAATGCCGGAGGCGGCCGATGCGCCGGCGCCAAGGAACCACGCCACAAGATTTGGCCTAAGATTGAAGGCAGTCGCGAATTGTGCAGCGGATATAGTTTTTAGCGGCACGGACTCCCCCATTAGGCCGTAGTCGGGAGCGGGTCGGTTCCCTCGCTCAAAATGGCGAGATATCGCCGATAACTGAACACGCGCCCCCGTTTGCGCCCGGTGATTTCCTCCACGACGCCGAACCGCTCCAAATCGGCGAGCGCCGCATTGACCGTGGGGGCTGAGAGACCTGTCTTCTGAACGAGCTGGTTGGCTGTCAGGAACGGGTTTTGCTGAAACAGATCATGAATACGCAGCGCCGAGCCGGCCCGGTCGCTCTGCGTCGTGATCCGTTCGCGGTCTTCCTTGAACAGATCAACGATCCGGGTGGCGGCGTCGAACGCCTGATTGGCCGTATCCGCCACGCCCGTCAGAAAGAAGTCGAGCCAGGCTTCCCATGCGCCATGTTCGCGCACTTCCTGAAGCAGCCGGTAATAGTCGGCGCGATGGGTTTTCAGGTGCAGGCTCAGATAAAGTAGCGGTTTGCGAAGCACGCCGTTGACGCAGAGATACAGCGTGACGAGCAAGCGTCCGATCCTGCCGTTGCCATCTAGAAACGGGTGGATGGTCTCGAACTGGACATGCAGCAGCCCTGCCTTGATGAGGGCGGGCAGGCGCGAGCCTTCCTCGTGCATGAAGCGCTCAAGCGCGTCGAGACAGCCGTCCATATCTGTCGGCGGGGGCGGCACGAACAGCGCGTTGCCGGGGCGTGTACCGCCGATCCAGTTCTGCGATAGCCGGAACTCGCCGGGGTTTTTGGTGCCCCCACGGCCGCTTTGCAGCAGCCGCGCGTGCATTTCACGGATCAGGCGCAATGATAGCGGCAGGTGTTCCAGCCGCTCCAGTCCGTGCATCATGGCGTCGACGTAGTTCGAAACTTCGCGGATATCGTCGATTGGCTGGCCTGCCTGCGCCTCGGTTTCAAAGCGTAGCAGGTCCGAAAGTGTCGATTGCGTGCCCTCTATCTGCGAGGAAAGAACGGCTTCCTTCCGCACGTACATGTAGAGGAACAGTTCCTGGCGCGGCAGCAGCATGGTGATGCCGTCCAGCCGCCCCAAAGCCCGTTCCGCGAGGCTCAGTTTCTCCAGCAGAGCCAGCACGTCGATCGGCGGTTCCGGCGGCAGTGAGGGCGGCACGAAGGCGCGCACGATTTCGCCCGCAACAGGGGTCTCGATATAGCGGCCTAGCCGGACATTGGAAGCTGATTCGGACATGCCCCATTATGCGGGCACGGCGTTATTTAAGCAATTGGCGCTTGGCTTAAAATAGGAGTTGAGCTAAGGTAAGCGCTCTTAAATAGCGGGCGGCACCATCATGGGCGGGTACACGCATCGTGACAGTATTCTGCGGCGGGAACCCTGCCGGCTGCTTTCGACGAATGGTCCTTCACTGACAACACGGTCGATCACGAGCAGCCAATCGAAATCTGCGAACTCTGCGGTCAGCAAGACCTTCGCTATCGCTTCGAGATCGCTAACCGCTATACCGACGCAACACTTTGGTTCGGTTCCCATTGCATACTGCAATTCGATGTGGCGGTCATGGAGAAAGGTCGGCGTCTGTCGCCGACCGAGGCGAAGCGTCACCTCACCAAACTGACCCAGCAGATGCAGTTGGAATCCTGCATCCGCACACTGGAGCAGCTCGCCGCGAAAGAAAGCAATCCGATCCTGTCGGGCGCTCTGGATTACTACCGCAGGAACAAGAAGCTTACCCCCAAATACGCCGCCGTCGTTTTCTGGAAGCTTCAGGCTTTCAACGTCGATCATCACCCGTCGTTCTTCCAGATCGAACTTCGTCGCGCCCAGCATATCGACGATCTCAGACAGATGCCGACCGCGCGCGTCCATCGCTTCTGGAGCGCATTGACGACTGCGCAGCCTCGCAAGGCTGTCGAACTCGGCCACACCCCACCAAAAGGATAGCTACGGCGATCACGCCGAAACGCTGCGCCACAGAACGGCAGCTCTCGCCGGCCGCCGAAGCGGCGACGACACGCTCGCGAAGATTATTGGAGAGAGGTCGAACATAGATGCTGGCCTCCGCCCAGCCAGCATCTTGAATCACGATCCCTTCAAATTGGGAATCCGTCGCGATTCCAAAAACGCGTGAAACGCTCTAGCCTCTCACGCGGACGGCATCGAGGATACCCCCGCCGCGAAGGCGCTGGCAGATTGTCATGCCGGATGGGCGTCGGACATGCCCCGCGACGTGGCGGACCTGTGGACCTTCGTCGCCGGTCTGGACGATGCGAGCCTCATGGCCTTGCTCACCCATTGCGCATCGCTGACCGTCAATGCGGTCGGGTGCCGTGGGAGCAGAAGTCCCAGGCCCGTGCGACGGCGGAGACGCTGGCGAGCGCCGTGGCGCTGGACATGACGGCGCACTGGACCCAACCGAGAAGACCTATCTCGGCCGCGTCACCAAGGCTCATATCCTCGCCGCGGTGCGTGATGGTGTCGGCGACGAGCGGCGGCCCATGCGGGATTCGAACTTCGATATGTAGCGAGTCCAGCGCCGCAAACATCCGCGATATCCAGAGAAAGTGGACGATTTCAGCCGCGAGCTCTCGGCTTGCTGCGCTTGAGAAGCTCGGCGGGTTCAACGCCGAACGCGTCAGCGATCCGCCCTATAATGCTCACCCTCGCAGACACATTGGCGCGCTCGATCGCGCCGACGTAGCGAGAACTCAGCTGCGCCTTCTCGGCAAGTGCCTCTTGCGTCCATTTCCTGGCGTTGCGCAGGCGACGCACATTCGTCGCTATGACCTCCTCGATTTCCATCGAGGCATGGAAGCCGAGTCAAGAACGTTCATTCCAGGAACGAACATTCCTATTCGTCGGCAACCATGCTACGTTTGGCCTCCGCCGATCCGGTGGGTCTTCCACCCCAGCGAACAACGCGATGCGCCGATTGCATCACCATCGGAATAGAACGCCAACCAATCCTGGGATATAATCCTGTCGTCTCGCCATGAATTCGCCGGCATAGAGCGACAGGCAGGTCCGCAATGAGCACGCCAGCCTTCGAAGATCGTCCGCCGCTCACCGAGCATGTGAACACCTACGACCACCGCCACCTCACGACCTATCTGCGGCTGCTGGACGCCGCCGAAGAAGGCGCCGACTGGCGCGAGGTCGTCGCGGTGATTTTCGGGATCGATCCGGAGCGCGAGCCGGAACGGGCGAAGATCATCCATGAAAGCCATTTGGCCAGAGCGAGATGGATGTCCGCCGTCGGCTATCGGCAGCTTTTGGGCACGCGCGCGCAATAGTCTCTCTTCTCGCCTGCCATAAAAAGGTCACGGGCGCTCGCGGCACGCGATGCAACCCTTTGGGCTAGTTTTGGTTCTGCCATTCCGGGATCGTCGAAGTCGCCGCTCGAGCTACGAGGCCAAGCCGAGGAGCGTTTCATGCCGACGAATTTCTGGAAAACTCCTGATTCTATCAAGCAATTGAACGACCTGGACCCTTCCGGTTTCGCGCTCGAATTCCTGCGTCGGAATTCGAAATATCGCCAAGATTATCGCGAGACGCTGAGGCGGATCGAACGCGGCGCCGTCGACGAAGCGACCGCGCTTTCGAGCCTCGCGCATCGCTGGGGGTTGCAGTTTCGCTCATGATCCGGAATCTCCGGCGGGAATGAAGCAAGCGCTCTGGCTCCCTGAGATCGATCCTGGCACGCTGATCATCGCTTCGGCGCCGCCCCGCTTCGCGGCGGACGGGACCTTTGATCCGACCGCATTGGGCACCATCGTCGCGGATAAGTCCGACGATGGCGGAAGGCGGCTCGTCGTCGGCGGCGCCCGAGGCTACATTCATGTCTGGATGAACGAAGGTGCGCCGAGCCGTCCCGCGATCATTTTGCCGCTCGACGCGTCGCTCGAAATCCGGCTCGAAATCGCGTCGCGTTTCGTTCGGCTCCTTCAGGGCGGGGCCGCAGGTCCGCTACCTCGCGCGCTTCAATTGACCGCGCAGCGACGCGCACGTCTCATCCTGTTGCTGCACGCACTGGATTTCCGGCTCAGCGGCGCGGGACCACGCGACATCGCCGCGTCCCTGATCGACGCCGCGGACGCCGCTCTTCCCGCGCTCGAGTGGAAGAGTTCGGCGACGCGCCGCAAGGCGAACCGTCTCATCCATGATTCCATCGCGCTGATGAACGGCGGCTACAAGCGGCTGCTGCGCGGCGGCTGATGAACCTTCCGCGTTCTCCGTTTCCTAGGACATCCCAGCGTGCGCCTCGCGGAAGGGGGGACACGGACCGGCATCAAAACTTCGTCCTCCCCCTGCGCTTCTCTTCTCCGCCACGGTGATCTCGAAACGCCGCGACCTTTCTGCGGCGCACCTCACCGCTACGGAGGCGTCTCTTGCGCGACAAATCACCCGAGGGCGCCACGCGCTTCGTCCGGACGCATGAAGCCGCACGAATGCTCAGCCTCTCCGCGCGCACGCTCGAAAAATACCGCTGTCACGGCGCCGGCCCGACGTTCCGCAAGCTCGGCGGCCGTGTCGTCTACGCGATCGAGGATATTCAGGCCTGGGCCGATGGGGCCGCCTGCCGCTCGACATCCGATCCGCAATATGTCGAAGCGCGCGACGCCGTCCGCGTCGACACCGGCGTGCGCATCGCCCGCCCGCACTCCCACCGCTGAGGCGACGCCGCCATGTCGCGCCGCCTCCCCGTCATCTCGAGCGAGCGAAGCCGGCTCCACCCCTTCGTCATCGCGACGGGGGACGCGTCGCCGCGCGATCAGCGCGATCTCATGGAGCGGCCCTTCTTCTCGCTCGCCAAGGCGAAGCGCACGACGCCGATCCTCTACGAGGCGGCCGGCGCGCGCGTGGAAGTCTTCGCCATGCCTGAGCATGGCATGGCGACCATATGGGACGCCGACGTGCTGATCTGGGCGGCGAGCCAGATTGTGGAGGCCGAGAACCAGGGCCTCACAACGTCCCGATTCCTGCGCTTCACGCCCTATCAGCTCCTCAAGGCGGTCGGACGGGCGACCGGCGCCCGCGATTACAAGCTCCTGAAGGGCGCGCTCACCCGCCTGCAATCGACGGCCATCTGCACCACCATTCGCAACGGCGAGCACTGGCGTCGAAGCCAGTTCTCCTGGATCAACGAATGGGAGGAATGCGTGACGCGCGACGGCCGCGTCGAAGGCATGGAATTCGTTCTCCCGGAATGGTTCTACCGCGGCGTCGTCGACCGATCGCTCGTGCTCGCCATCGACCCTGCCTATTTCCGGCTGACGGGCGGCGTCGAACGCTGGCTCTATCGCGTCGCCCGCAAGCACGCCGGTCGACAGAGGCAGGGCTGGAGCTTCGATATCCCGCATCTGCATCAAAAATCCGGCAGCCTCGCGACGCTCAGAAGTTTCGCCTTCGACATCCGGCTCATCGTCCACCGGCAACCGCTCCCCGGTTATCGCCTGCGGATCGAGCGCGAAGGTCGGCGCGAGCTGCTTCGCATCGTGCCGATCGACTTATCCACAGCCCCTGTGGATAAGCCTGTGGAAACGCTCGGGACTTCGGGAACACATGGTATCGGGACTTCGGGAGCAGCCCTATCGGGACTTCGGGAACGCGAAGGCCAGCTAACCCTATGGCCCGAAATAAAAATCTGCGCTGCTAACTTAGAATCTAACATACTGACTCTAACTTGTTGTTGCGAGTCAGCAGTCTGTGGAGACAACGCCTCTCCATTTCAGTCTGCCAC
>NZ_JAINDZ010000039.1 GCF_019802345.1 Methylosinus sp. Sm6
TACGAGATAATACTATGCCTATCTTGAACCGGACAGCCGTGCGACAAGCGCGGGCATGACGCGGTTGCACGGAATTTGTTAACCTGGATTCGAAGCCCTGCCGCGGTCCCAAGGGGACATCTGGACCGCGAGACTTCAGGCTCGCCCTTCGCGGCCCGCCAATTCGACCGACGCGCAAGTCGCGCCCCTTCCCACCCCGCTATTCGCCGGTGTATTCAATCCTCCGCTCCAAGGCCCGCCGCCCGGCGGCGCCCACTCCGGGTTTCCCCATGTCGGACGTCGGCGAAGCGCCGAATAGTTTCAAGCGGCTCGCCTTCCTCTCCTCGGGCACGCCGGAGGCCGAAGAGGCGCGGGTGCGGCTCGTCGGCAAATATGGCGATGTCCCGCCCGAGGACGCCGATTGCATCGTCGCGCTCGGCGGCGACGGCCTGATGCTGCGCACGCTGCATCGCTTCATGGGCGCCGGCAAGCCGATCTACGGCATGAACCGCGGCTCGGTCGGCTTTTTGATGAACGAATATCGCGAGGGCAATCTGCGCAAGCGCATCGCCGGCGCCAAGCCCTCGATCGTCCATCCGCTGCTGCTGCGCGCCATCAACACCCATGGCGACGAATTCACCGCCCACGCGATCAATGAAGTCTCGCTGCTGCGGCAGAGCTCGCAGATCGCCAAGATCCGAATTCTGGTCAATGGCCAGGAGCGCATGCCGGAGCTCGTCACCGACGGCGTGCTGGTGGCGACGCCGGCGGGCTCCACCGCCTATAATCTCTCCGCCAATGGCCCGATCCTGCCGCTCGACGCGCCGCTGATGGCGCTGACCCCCATCTCCGCCTTTCGCCCGCGGCGCTGGCGCGGCGCGCTTCTGCCCGACCTCGCCAAGGTGCGGCTGGAAGTGCTGGAGGCGGAGAAGCGCCCGGTCTCGGTGGTCGCCGACCATGACGAGTTTCGCGACGCGCTTCACGTCGAGGTGGAGATGGACCACGCGACGGACCTCGTCCTGCTGCACGATCCCGGCCATTCGCTGGAGGAGCGCATTCTGCGTGAGCAGTTCGGGTGAGCGCGTTTTGCATGAGAGGCGCCGAAATGAGTCGACGAAGTTCTGGCCTTGCCCTCGCCATTGTGGCGGTCTCCGCCGGCGCGCTCGCGCAGCAGCGGCCGCATGGGGGCTTTCACGGCGGCGCCGGCCGCGGTCCCGCCCCCGAGGGGGAGGACGCCATTCTCGCCACGGCGAGCGAATGGGGCGGGGCGCAAGGCGTCTACACCTGCGAGCAATGGCGGCAATATCTACAGCGCATGTATAATGTCGCCGACAAGCGCCATCGCGGCTTCTTCGACGCGCAGGATTTCGAGGCCGTGCGCCGCATCAGCCCGGTTTTTCGCGGCGCGAGCTTCGAATATTTCGACATGGCCGGGAAGGGCAGGGTGACGAAAGCGGAGTTCCTCGCTTTTCCGAGCCCCTTCTTTCAGCGCTACGACAAGAGGGGGAGCTGCCGCGTCCTGCAGGAGGAGATCGCGCGGGCGCGGCCCTCCGGCTCCGGCGCGCAGCGGCCGTCCGACGGCGCGGCGGGCTTTCCGGGCCGCTCGCCCGGCGGGGGATTCGGCGGCGGCTATGGCGGCGGCTTCGGCGGCGGCGGCTTCGGCCGCTGACGCTAGAAGCGCTTTCCGATCGAACGGAATCGTTCGATCGATTAGAATTCGCTCAAACGAAAGCTCTAGCGCGGATCGGCGCGCCATTGCGGCGCGTCGGGCGTGGTGAAATCGAAGGTCCACAGCAGCGGCCGCAGCGCGTTGACGCCGAGAATGAGCGGCGCGTCGCGCCCGAGCGCGCGGCGCAGCGGCCCGAAATCATAGGCGATCACATAGAGGTCGCGCAGAACGCGCCCTTGGCCGAGATCGATCTCCGCGACCTTGTAGAGCTTGGCGGAGATCGCCGCGCCGCTTGCGTCGCTCGCATGCGCCTTCTCCCGCGCCGGCTTGAACAGCGATCTGTGCCGTTCCAGGAAGCGCCGGTCGACGGCGGAGAGCTCCGCCCCGCTGTCGACGAGGCCGATCGCCTCGGTGCGGCCGAGCCGCGTCCCGACGCCGACGAGCCGCCCGTCCGGCCCGAGACGGCGCAGTGGCGCGAGCGGTCCGGCGGCGCCGGGAAACATCATCCGCCGTCCGTCGAGATCGAGCGTGAAACGGGCGTTGCGGAAGAAATCGAGCCCGAGCAGATCGTCGCCGCCGCTCTCCTCGCAGCGCGTCACGACATATTTGCCGCGGCCGATGTTATTGCCCTCCTCGGCGACGAGCTGGACGTTCTGCGCTTCGACGTCCTCGCAGCGCGTCGTCCGGCCCGAGGCGGATTCCGACTCGCTGCGGCCGACCGGCGGAAGCTCCGCATTCCAGGGCGCCGCGCGCAGCCGCGTGCTCGACGCGCCCGTGTCGAGGCGCATCGTCCCCAGCACATTGCCGAAGCGCGCCGCGACATGGATGCGTCCGCCGCCGTGCTCGCCGTCGGTCACGGCGAGAGCGACGACCGAGCTTTCGGCGGCGAGAGCCGGCCGGCTCGGCGCGGCGAGGCAGGCGAGAGCGGCGATGAGGGAGCGAAGGCGAATCATGACGGCGATCCTGGACGCGGCGGCGCGACAGATTCCGTCATTTCGCCATGTCTGCAAACGCGGAAATCCGCCCATGGTCACGTTTTCGCCGCCGATTTCCGGTTGAGATGACGGACGCCGCGCCGCCTGCGGCCGGGACGATCACGGAGACTGTCATGACCAACACAACGCCGAGAACATTCGCGGGCGCCTTCGTCGCGCTCGCCATCGGGGCCGCGACGCTCGCGACGGCCACCCCTGCCGCGGCCGGCGACCCGGGCGCGGCCATTGCAGCCGGCATCGGCGGCTTCGCGCTCGGCGCGCTCGCCGGCAGCTCCGCCCGCCCGGCGCCGCCGCCGCCGCCCTATTACGGCGCGCCGGCCTATTACCCGGCCCCGGTCTATGAGGCGCCGCCGCCCTATCGCTGCTGGCGCGAGCGTCGCCCCGTCTTCGACGAATATGGCGACGTCGTCGGCTATCGCCGGGCTCGCGTGTGCGAATAAGCGCGCGGGTCGCGGCGGCGCCCTGCCGAGGCTCGCTTCGAAGCGTCGACAAGCCGAGCCGAAGGGCTCGCAGTCCGAAGGCGCGCCGTCTGGACCGCGCGCCTTCGGCCCGCTTTTCCCGCGCCACATCAGTCATTCCCACAAGCAACCATCGAGTGAAGCTCTCCTACGCCTTGCGGAACGCACCGCGAACGCATAGAGTTGCGTTCATGATTTGTTTATGAACGCTCGTCACTATGCTTCGCGCCGGCGGTTCGGCGCCACCGGGGGCTGCTCGCAATGCTGACCAAGAAACAAAGCGACCTGCTGCGCTTCATCCATGAGCGCTTGAAGGAGACCGGCGTGCCGCCCTCCTTCGACGAGATGAAGGACGCGCTGGATCTGCGCTCGAAGTCCGGCATTCATCGGCTGATCCTCGCTCTCGAGGAGCGCGGCTTCATCCGCCGCCTGCCGAACCGCGCCCGCGCGCTCGAGGTGCTGCGCCTGCCGGAATCGGCGACGCCCCGCGTCGCCCGCGGCGGCAAATTCTCTCCTTCCGTCATCGAGGGCGCGCTCGGCCGCGTCCGCCCGATGGCCGAGCGCGCCGAGAGCGATGTCGACCAGCAGGTCGCCGTTCCCGTCATGGGCCGCATCGCCGCCGGCACGCCGATCTCCGCGCTGCAGAACCGCAGCCACACCATCTCCCTGCCGCCCGACCTGCTCGGCGCTGGCGAGCATTTCGCGCTCGAGGTGCGCGGCGATTCGATGATAGACGCCGGCATTCTCGACGGCGACATCGTCGTCGTGAAAAAACAGGACAGCGCCGACACCGGCGACATCGTCGTCGCCCTCATCGACGATGAGGAAGCGACGCTGAAGCGGCTGCGCAAGCGCGGCGCGTCGATCGCGCTGGAGGCGGCCAATCCCGCCTATGAGACGCGCATCTTCGGGCCCGACCGCGTCCGCATTCAGGGCCGGCTCGTCAGCCTGCTGCGCAAATACTGACGCGGCCGCCGCAGCGGCGCCGCCACGATCTCGCCGCCCTTTGTCGTCATCGTCCGCGCACCCGGGCCGGCGCGGCCCGCGCTCTGGCGCGGCGGCGCGACGCCGTCCGCGGCCGCCCCGTCAGCAGGACCAACCCATGTCGAATTCGACCGGCCTTTCGCGCGAGCTCGACCGCCTGAGGACGGGCATGCGCCAGGGGCGCGCCGTCATGCGGGGGCTGTCGCGCGGCTGGATCGCGGCGATGCTCGCCGTCGCCGCGATCGGCCTCGCCGCGGCCGTCGCGCCCTGGACCTTCTCGACGGGCGCCATGCTCGAGGAGATCGCCGGACAGATCGAGGCCTCCTGCGGCCTCCGCGCGGCCGCCAAGGGGCGCTCGACTTTCTCTCTGTTGCCGCGTCCGCATATTACGATCGAGGACGTCGCCTTCGCCGATCCGTCCTTCGCCTTGACCATCGAGTCGGAGCGGCTGCGCGGCAATGTCCGGGTGCCGCCTCTGCTCGCAGGCCGCCTCGAGCTCTCCGACGTGGAGCTGCTGCGTCCCCGCCTGTCGATCGCCCTCGATCGCAAGCCGATGAGCGCGAGCGGCGCGGCGGCGCGCGCCGCCGCCGCCCGGCCGTCCACGCCGGAGGCCGAGAGGGCCGACCGCGCGCCGCTCGGCTCCGTCGCCATCGTCTCGGGCGAGGTCCGCGTCCTTTCCGGCGACGGCGCCCGCGAGGAGAGGATCGAGAATGTCGACGCGACGCTCGATTGGACCTCGGTCGGCGCCCCGGCGATGTTCGACGCCGCCTTCTCCTGGCGCGGCGAGCGGCCGCGGGCGATGCTGTGGGTGCAAAAGCCCGGCGCGCTGCTGCGCGGCGAGACCTCGCCGATGATGATGCGAATCGATTCCGACAATCTGCGCCTCGAGGCGGATGGCGTCGCCCAGAGCGGGCCGAAGCCGCGCTTCAACGGCCGGCTTTCCGCCTCCTCGCCGTCCCTGCGCAATGCGCTGCGCCTCGCCGATGTGTTTGCGCCGCTTCCGGGGCCTTTCGAGAATGTGCAGCTCACCGCCAAGGCCAGCGTCGGCCTGCGCGACTTCCAGCTCACGGAGCTGCATTTTTCGGCGGACGAGAACGACTTCGAGGGCGTTTTCGGACTGCGCCACGACGGCGACCGGCCGATCCTGCACGGCACGCTCGCCAGCAGCTTCGTCTCCTTGAAGCCGATGACCGCCGACGCGCCCGCGCTCATCGGGCCGGACGGCCAGTGGAGCCGCGAGACTTTCGTCCTTCCCGCTATCGACGGCGCCGACGTCGACCTGCGGCTCTCGGCGGCGCGGGCGCGCATTCTGCGGCTCAACCTCGAAGACGCCGCTCTGTCTCTGATGCTGCGCGGCGGCCGTCTCGAGGTCGCGCTGGCCGAGGCGCAAGCCTACAAGGGGTCGGTCAAGGGCCGCGTCACGCTCGCGGCCAACGCCTCCGGCGCGATCGAGCTGCACGCCAATGCGCAGACGCAGGCGGTCGACGCCGGAGCGCTCGCCTGGGACCTCGCCGCGCGGCCGGATCTCGGCGGCAATCTCGACTCCAGCATCGTGCTCGACGCAGCCGGCGAAAGTCCGGCGGAAATGATGCGCGAGCTCGATGGGCGCGCGAGCCTCGTCCTGAGCGAGGGCGAGGTCGGCGGCATCGATCTCGAGCGCGCGCTGAGGCGCGCCGATAAGCGCCCATTGTCCAGCGCGCTGGACATTCGCTCCGGCCATACTCTGATCGACCGCGCCGCCGCGACGATCAAGATCGCCAAGGGGGCGGCCGCGATCGTGGACGGCGAGGCGCGCGGACCGGGCTTCTCCCTGGCCTTCGCCGGGTCGGCCCGCATCCCCGAGCGCAGCCTCGCGATCAAGGCGCAGGCGCGCGAGGCCGATGCCGCCGGCTCGCCGCGCGACAATGGCGTGCAGATCGCGTTCGATGTCGTGGGCGGCTGGGATGAACCGTCTTTCGCTCTGGACGCGGCCGCGCTGATCAAGCGCTCCGGCGCCGCGGCGCCTCTGCTGCCGCGCATCGAGCCCGGGACGGACCGCTGAGTTTCGGCTGTTCGGTTGCGGCCGGCGGCGGAACGCCGGCGGCAAAACAGTCGCCTCCGGCGCGCGGCTCCTGTATAGATCGGCTGGCGGGCGCCGCGACGCCGCGCGGGAGTAACGAGCCGTGGACCATTGGACGCCGGGAAGTTGGCGGGACAAGCCGATCGAGCAGACGCCCGTCTATGCGGATCAGGCCGCGCTCGCCGACGTCGAGCGCCAGCTCGCCGGATTTCCGCCGCTCGTCTTCGCGGGCGAAGCCCGCAGCCTCAGGCGCTCGCTCGCCGAGGTCGCGGGCGGGCGCGCCTTCCTGCTGCAGGGCGGCGACTGCGCCGAGAGCTTCAGCGAGCATTCGGCCGACAACATCCGCGATTTCTTTCGCGTCTTCCTGCAGATGGCGGTGGTCCTCACCTATGCGGCGGCGTCGCCCGTCGTGAAGGTCGGGCGCATCGCCGGCCAATTCGCCAAGCCGCGCTCCGCGCCGTTCGAGACGCAGGGCGACGTGGAGCTGCCGAGCTATCGCGGCGACATCATCAACGATATCGAGTTCAGCGTGAACGTCCGACGGCCGGATCCGCAGCGCCAGCTGATGGCCTATCGCCAGTCGGCGGCGACGCTGAACCTCATCCGCGCCTTCGCCACCGGCGGCTACGCCAATCTCGAGAATGCGCGTCGCTGGATGCTGGGCTTCGTGCGCAACAGCCCGCTCTCCGCCCGCTACTCGCAGCTCGCCGACCATATCAGCGAGACGCTGGGCTTCATGCGCGCCATCGGGCTCGATCCAGAGCATCATCCGGAGCTGCGCCAGACGGATTTCTACACCTCGCACGAAGCGCTGCTGCTCGGCTATGAGCAGGCGCTGACCCGCGTCGACTCGCTCGAGGGCGGCTATTTCGCGACCTCCGGCCATTTTCTCTGGATCGGCGACCGCACGCGCCAGCCGGACGGCGCCCATATCGAATATGTGCGCGGCATCCAAAATCCCATCGGCCTCAAATGCGGCCCGAGCCTGAAGCCCGATGCGCTGCTGCGGCTGATCGACGCCCTCGATCCGCAGAATGAGCCCGGCCGGCTCACGCTCATCTGCCGCTTCGGCGCGGAGAAGGCCGCCGAGGCGCTGCCGACGCTGCTGCGCGCCGTCTCGCGCGAGGGCCGCAATGTGGTGTGGTGCTGCGATCCGATGCACGGCAACACGATCAGCGCCGGCGGCCGCAAGACGCGGCCCTTCGATCGGGTGATGTCGGAAATTCGCACCTTCTTCGAGGCCCATCGCGCCGAAGGGACCTATGCCGGCGGCATCCATCTCGAGATGACCGGGCAGGACGTCACCGAATGCATCGGCGGCGCCCGCGACATTTCCGAGCGCGAGCTGCATATGCGTTACGACACGACCTGCGACCCGCGCCTCAACGCCGAGCAGGCGATCGAGGTCGCATTCCTCGTCGCCGAGCTGCTGAAGGCCGAGCGCCTCGCGCGCGGCGGCCACGACAAGGAGGCGGCGGAGTAGCGCGCGGTTCCGATACGCGGCCCGAGCCCTCGCGTGTCGTCCTTTTGGACGACGCCGAGCCGCGAGCGCAGCCGCGCGTTAGTCCGCCTCCTCCAGATGGGCGGTCGCCAGCCCGTTGACCTGCGCGATCAGCACCGGCGAGGCCTTGAAGGTCAGAACCTTGCGCGAGCAGATCGGAGCCTCGACGCCGGTCTTTGGATTGCGGCCGACGCGCTCGCGCTTGGCGCGCACGTTGAAGCTGCCGAAAGAGCGCAGCTTCACCGGCTCGCCGCGGACCAGCGCGTCGCTGATCTCCTCGAAAGTCGCGTCGAGGATCTGGCGGGCCTCGGCCCGCGACAGCGTCGGGCAACAGCTATAGACGGCCTCTCGCAGCGCGGCCCGCGTCAAAGTGCGCCCTGGCTCGATTTTCTTGGTCATGCTAAAGGTGCGGGCGCAAGCCTGCCCGCCTCGCGATTCTTCGAACGCGATTTCATGGTTTTTGCTCCCCCCTGCCGGCGCGCGTTTTCGGCGCCCATCCTGTTTCGGATTGTAAGCAGAACAATATTGTAGCCATACTTTCCCGACGGGCGCAAGTGCGCGCGGAATTTCCGCTGGCGGGCCCGCCAGTTAGCGACTTCTGGGGAGGGGGTCGCATCAGGCCGGCAACGCGACCTTGTGGCTCGCGACCGGGATCATCGCTCGCACCTTGCGGATGCGCTCGGGCTCGATTCGCGTCGACACGAGGCCGACGCCATCCGACGCGCGGGCGACGACATGGCCCCAAGGATCGGCGACCAGCGAATGGCCATAGCTGACGCGCGTCTCGTGGCCGGCCTTGTGGGCGCCGGTCTGGTCCGGCGCGACGAGATAGGTCTGGCTCTCGATCGCGCGGGCGCGCAGCAGCACCTCCCAATGATCCTTGCCGGTGACCATGGTGAAGGCGGACGGCAGAGCGATCATGTCGGCGCCCTTTTCTGCAAGTTTTTGAAAAAGATATGGAAAGCGTAGATCGTAGCAGATGGCGCAGCCGATGGTGAGTCCGTCGCAATCATAAGTGACGACGGCGTCGCCCGGCTTGAACGCGGCGCTCTCGCGATATTGGGCCCCGTCCGGGGCGGTGATGTCGAACATATGGATCTTGCGGTAGCGCGCGACCTCCTCGCCGCAGCGGTCGAAGGCGACGGTCGTGTTGTGGAGGCGCTCCTCGCCCGGGGCTTTCTCGAGAATAGAGCCGGCGTGGATGAAGACGCCATGGCGGCGAGCGAGCTCGCTGCACAGCGAGTAGGCGGGGCCGCCCGGCAGGGCCTCGGCGGCGGCGGCCTTGTCGGCGCGGGCGCCGCCGATGAAGTCGAACACTTCCGGCAGGCAGATCCAGTCGGGGCGCTCCTCGCGGACGGCCTGCTCGATCAGCGCGCTCGCGGCGGCGAGATTGGCGGCCTTGTCGCTGACGGAGTTCATCTGGATCAAGGTGATTTTCATCGGCGGGCGGTCCTCGCGGGGCCGCGGGCGAGAGGCGCGCGGCGCCCCCATGTTAAGCAGAGATTCGGGCGCCGGCCAATGGCGAGGCGAATCCGCAAGGACTCTGCCGGCCAGAGGCCGCCGGAAGGATTTTGCGCGTCCAGGCCGATATTCGCGTTGCAAAGAAGCGTCGATGCTTCTAATTTCCGCCCCGCTGACGGGCCGCCATAGCTCAGTTGGTTAGAGCACCAGATTGTGGATCTGGGGGTCCCCCGTTCAAGTCGGGGTGGCGGTACCATAAATCGATCGCAGCTCGATCGCGCTCGCAAATCGATCATTCGGACATCGGCCGCTCGATAATGGCTGCCTCGCGGCGACCGTCGAGAGGGGCGCCGCGTCTTCGCCGTGGAGCGAGCGCCTGCGAGCGCCGCGCCATCGCTGCCGGAGGCGGCCGCGACGACGGTCGAGTCGCCGGGCGCGCCGCGCCGGATCGGCGAGCGCGCCAAAATCGCGATCTCTAACGCGGCGGCGCGCATCGCCGGTCGGCGTCCTTCGGGCGAAATCGGCGCGCGACCGAGCTGCGCCTGCATCGAACGCGACCGTGCCCCGCCGCTCGCTTCGCCGGCAGCGATCGCGCGAAGCCGCAGACGAGGAAATCGGTCGGCCAAACGGGTAATTTGGTCAGGCTTTCGTGGATGCGCCGCAAACTACGGAACTCGCCGGATAGATGCGCCGCTGCAGAGCAGGCTATGTGCAGGAGACGCGCTCACGCGGTGTAGTCGGGGACGAGTTCGACTCCCCCCTAGTGCGGTAGCTTTGTCGCCGCCGCGATCCCTCTGCGGCCGCAGCCATGTGTCTCCGACCGCCGCCGACGCTCGCGCGCGTCACGGGCCAGCCCGCTACCGCACTCCGCGCCGTTTCAGAGGAACATGTTTCGATGAACTTGCACGCGTTGGATCTGCGACGAGCCGCGTTGACGCGAGAACAACAGGAGTCGGACCCATTCGATAATTCGGCGTCGCCGGCGACGCCGGCGCGCCTCGCCTCGGTCGAGCGAGAGGCGCTCGCCGATAGATCGCCGAAAGCGGAACAGGACCGCGTGCTGACAAATGCAGAAGCGCGCTCCTGGATCGTCGCCTCGGCCGGATTTCTGGCGTTGATCGCCGCCAGCGGCTTCAGCGCGGCGCTCTATGGCCGTCCCGCATTCGGCTCGCCCGACAGCATCTGCGAATTTCTCGGGGTCGGAATGACTGCGGGATTGCTCGATTGGGGCGCGAGCAATGTGCTCGGCGCCGACAATCCACGCGCCATCTCGAAACTCGAAAAGCGCGTCCGCCTGGCGCTGTCGTCATGGGCCGCCGCCTGCGCGATGCTGCTGCTGATGATCTTCGTCCTGAAGGTCAGCGACCATTTCTCCAGAGCGACGATGCTGACGTTCTTCGTGACCGGCCTTCTCGCCGTGACGGCGGTTCGCGGCGTGCTCGCTCCGGCGCTCGTGCGAGCGACGCGGCGCGCCGCCTTGCGACGGCGCGGCGCGCTCGTCATCGCCGATGCGTGCAATCCGGCATTGCTCGCGGTCGTTCGAGCGCTTCGCGACGTCGGCTATGATTCGCCCATCGCCGTGACGATCGACGTCTCGCGTTCGCAGGAGCATTGGCCGGAACAGCGCCGCCGCGTGCTCGATCACATCGCCTTCTGTGCGAAGACCATGAAAGCCGGCGAAATCTTTCTCTGCGGCTCGGGCATTCCAATCGATCGCCTGAAAAGCCTCGAGACCGGTCTCAGCCTCATTCCGCGTTCCTTGTTCTATGTGCCCGACGACGCCGTTTCCCGAGTTCTCCGAGGCCGGCAGATCAGCGAGCTCGGAGAGCATGTGACCGTCGAAATTCAGCGAGAGCCGCTGTCGCGTTTCGAGCGAGCGGTGAAGCGGATGATCGATCTCGCCGGCGCGACCGTGCTCTTGATCGCGCTGCTGCCCGTCCTCGCCATCGTCGCGATCGCGATAGGCGTCGATAGTCCTGGACCGATCCTGTTTCGTCAAACGCGATTGGGACTGGGCGGACGTCCTTTCGACATATTGAAGTTTCGAACCATGCATGTCACCGAAAACGGATCGCATGTTCGGCAAGCGCGACGAAACGATGCGCGCGTCACCAAGGTCGGCCGCGTGCTGCGACGCACGAGCCTCGACGAGCTGCCTCAGCTGATCAATGTCATCAAGGGCGAGATGTCGCTCGTCGGCCCACGGCCGCATGCGATCGCGCACGACGAGGAGTTTGCCAAGATCATCGAAAACTACGAAATTCGCCAGCATGTGAAGCCGGGCGTCACGGGATGGGCGCAAGTCACGGGTCTGCGTGGAGAGACCCCTTCTCCGGATGTCATGGCGAAGCGAATCGACGCCGATCTCTGGTACGCCGCCAATGCGAGCATCTGGCTCGATGTGCGGATCATTCTGCGAACCGCCATGATCATATTGACCGAACGCGACGCATATTGAGGTCGGGCCAGACGGGAGCATCCGCGTCGTTCCGATGCCGGCGCTCATTTTCGATGTGGCTCTTTCGGAGCCTCTCGCCAGGAGTATCGATCGTATGATTTTCGACGAAGGCTCGCCGATGATGAGGCGGGCGTGGCGCTCTCTGCTCGCGTTGCTGACGCTGGAGTGCTCGATCCTTCTGAGCGGCTGCTCGACCACAGAGGCGAGCTTCGATCAGGCCGCCACGAACTCGATCGGATCGTCCGCTTTGCCGGCCGCGGACAGCGTGCAAGCGGGCGCCGATTTCACGAGCGCCGAATATCGTCTCTCCGCGCAGGACATCGTGCAGATCGAGGTGTTCGGATTTCCGAGCTTGAGTCGGACCGTGCAGATCGACGGCTCCGGCCGCGTGTCATTCCCGCTGATCGGCGCTGTGACGGCCGCCGGGCGCACGACGAGCGAATTCGAGAGGGAGCTCGCGGCCAGGCTGGGGACGCGATTTCTCCGCTCGCCGCAAGTGACCGTTCTCATCAAGGAGTCGGTCGGGTCTCGCGTCACTGTGGAGGGCGCGGTCAGGAGGCCCGGCGTCTATCAGCTGAAGGGGAAGACGAGGCTGGTGCAAGCGCTGGCGTTGGCGGAGGGCATCAATGACGTCGGCGACTACACCGTTTCATTGATCCGGGTGTCCGGACAGCGGCGCTTCACCGCGAAATATGACGTGTCCGCTATTCGATCCGGAAAGGCCGAAGATCCATTGGTGTATGGAGGCGACACGATCGTCGTCGAGGAATCCGCGGCGCGCATGGGCGTGCAGGTCTTGAAGAGCACTGTTCCCACGCTCGTGAACGTCGGAGCGCGACCGTGGTGATCGCGTCGATCACGGATCGTCTTGTCGAGAGAAGGCTCATCGGATGAATCGAGAGCGGAGAATGGGCGGGGATGTTCCCGCCGTGATCCTGGACGAGACGTCCCGCGAGCGAAACCTGGCGGCGGCGGGTGCGCCGCTTTCGGGCTTTCGCGACGACGGCTATGGGGGAGCTCCCGACGACATCGAAGCGCTCCAATTCCTGAAGCTATACGACATCATTCTGAAATACAAAAAGCGGATCGCGATGATCTGCGCCGCGTTCTCGATCGTCGGCTTCGTGGTCACGTTTCTCATGCCGAGAATCTACACGGCGACGACGACGATACAGATCGACCGAGAAGCAGCGAAGGTGTTGCGTCTTCATGATGCGATCGTCGAGAATTCGTCCGATCCGCAATTCTATGAAACGCAATATGAGCTGTTGAGGAGCAGAGCGCTCGCCGAGCGAGTCGTGTCGTCCCTGTCGCTCGCCGACAGGAGAGGATTCGGGGAGGGCGAGAGCTGGTCGCTTTCGAGCGCGATCAGAAAGCTCTTCTCGCAAAAGCGCGAAAGCGCGCCGGATGTCGAGCGCCTGCGGGAGCGCGCCGTCGAGTTGGTGATGAACGGATTGACGGTGCAGCCGGTGGCGAAATCCCGCATCGTGAAAGTGGGGTTCAGCTCTCGGGATCCCGCCATCGCGCAAGAGGTGAGCTCGGCGATCGGACAGAACTTCGTGGCGATGACATTGGATCGTCGCTATGGAGCCTCCGCCTATGCGCGCCAGTTTCTCGAGGACAAGCTTCAGCAGGTGAAGGTCAAGCTCGAGGACTCCGAGAAGCTGGTCGTCGACTACGCGCAGAGGGAGGGAATCGTCAATGTCGACGACAAGATCTCGACCTCGGGCGCAAATCTGAAGACGCTCAACGACTCGCTCGCCGTCTCGACGGCCGAGCGGATCAAGAGCGAGCGGCTATGGGCCCAGGCGCAGGCAGGCAATGGCGTCGGGCTTCCGCAAGTGCTCGAGGATCGCAACATTCAGTCCGCGCGCGATCGGCGAGCGCAACTGATGGCCGAGTTCCAGGACAAGCTCAGCGTCATGAAGCCGGACTTTCCGGAGATGCGCCAGCTGCGCGGGCAGATCGCCGAATATGATCGCCAGATCAGCGCGCAGGTTTCGCTGATAAAGCAGGCCATAAAGGCTCGCTATGAGGCGGCACGAGACCAGGAGATCTCTTTCCGCGAGCAGATCGAGAGGTTGAAGGCGGACGTTCTCGATCTTCGTGGCAGAAGCATTCAATATAACATTTTGCAACGAGAGCTCGACACCAACAGGTCTCTCTACGACGGTCTCCTGCAGCAATACAAGGAGGTCGGCATCACCGGCGCGATCGGAACCAGCAATGTGTCGATCATCGACAGGGCCGAGCTGCCGAAGGGCCCGTCCAGCCCGAAGCTGCTGTTCAATCTCGGCCTGGCGCTGGCGCTCGGCGTGCTGGCGTCGGCCGGCGCCATCATCGTCGGCGAAATCCGCGACGATACGCTGAAAGTTCCGGAAGACGTCGAGGAGACGCTGGGGCTGGCCGTGCTCGGAGTCATCCCAGTGGGGGAAAAGGACGGCGAGAGCCGCGCGATGGCGCGCATGGTCATCGAGACTCCGCTTTCCGCCGCCGCCGAAGCGTTTCGCAGCCTCAGCACGTCACTCCAGTTCACGACGGAGACGGGGCTTCCGAGAACATTGCTCGTCACCAGCGCGCAGGCCGCCGAGGGAAAATCCACGACATCCGTTTGCGTGGCGAGCAACTTCGCGCAGCTCGGCATGCGTGTTCTGTTGATCGACAGCGATCTGCGCAATCCTTCCCTGCACAAGATATTTGGTCTCGATAACGACGCCGGCCTGTCCAACGTTCTGATCGGAACCGCGCAGGCCGAGGAGGTCGCGATCGAGACCTGCCTGTCTGGAGCGACCGTGCTCCTGTCGGGGCCGGCGCCGCCGTATCCCGCCGAGCTGCTGGCGGGGGCGGGCATGGGATTGCTTCTGGCGAGGACGCGGGAGAAATTCGACATCGTCATCGTCGACGGTCCGCCGGTCGTCGGTCTGGCGGACGCGCCGCTGATCGGCCATCTGGTGGACGGAACAATTCTCGTCGTCAGCTCGCGCGAGACGCGAAAGCGAGTGGTTCGGGCCGCGCTGAAGCGATTGTATTTCTCGCGGACCCGGCTGCTCGGCGCAGTGATGAACAGATTTGACGCCAAGAAAGCCGGCCATTCCTACGGCTACGGCTTCGGATACGCCTACGACGCCTATGGCTTGCACGATTATCGATATGGAAGGCTGACGGACGATGCTCGAAAATGAGCGGGAGCCTTTCGTCTCTGCGAGGATTCGACGTGCGGCGGGATAGGGCGCTCATGCAGGCGTTCGAGCTCGCGGCAGCTGCGAGGCTCGCCGCAGCGGTGCGCAGGCTTCCCTTGCCGGACGGCGTTCCTGCCGGATCGTTCACATCGCGCCTAGGCGTCGGCCCGACGGCGACCTTCCGTTCGTTCGATACGATGGATCGCGGCCGCTTCGCGCCGTCTCATTGGGACGATTGCGAGCAGACGCAAGTCGACTCGCTGATTGCGGGACGTCCGAAAGGATGATGCGGAATCGGCTCGCGGGCGCCGATTCGAGCGTGAGACTCGGCGTGATTGCGGTTCTGCTGGCGCTGGGCTGGCGGATGGTGCGCCACGCGGCCGCGGATTTCCTTTTCGACGATCCGCCAGCTGCTCTCTCTTGGGTCGCGGACGATCCACGCGCGCTCTCGACCCTCGTGCGAATGGAGCTCGGTGAGGCCGGAGAAAGCGGCGATCCGATCGAGAGCGCGGCGCGGCTCCTCTCGGTCGATCCTCTCGCCTTCGAGGGGCTCTCCTTGTACGGCGTGGCGCTGTCGCGCGCCGGCGACACGGCGCGCGCGGACGACATCTTCCGAACAGCGGCGGAGCATGCGCCGCTCGATCTCATCGCACATGGCGAATTGTTCCTGCGATCGGCCGAGGCCCGCGATCATCGGACCGCCATCCGCGAGCTGGACATTCTGCTGCGAGGCCGCCCGCATCGCGCGTCCCTCTACCAATCCGCGAATGTGTTGATCCGCACGAATGTCGAGGCCGCGGCGGAGCTCGGACGTTCACTGGCCACGCAACCTCCCTGGCGCGTCCGAATGTTCGTGCATTTGTGCGAGACGCTCGAGAAAACAGACGTCCTGATAGCGCTGTTCCAGCAATTGAGCGCATCGGGCGCGCCGCCATCCCTAGAGGAAAGGCGCGCGTTTCTCGATCGGCTCGTTCGGGATGGACGAGTGGACGAGGCCTATTTCTTCTGGCTCGCGCAAGTGCCGCAGAGCAGGTGGAAGGAGCTCGGCTATCTGTACAACGGCCGCTTCCGGCACGCGGTCTCGAATCTCGCGTTCGATTGGCGCTTCCTTCCGGCTCGCGGCGCCAAGATCGACGTTGTTCCGGACGGAAACGCGAGCGCGCTCAGAGTGCGGTTTTTCGGAACGCGCGTGCTTTTCGCGCATGTGATGCATCTCTTGGCGCTTCCGGCGGGAACCTACGCCTTTTCCGGATCTGCGAAATTGGATCATGTCGAGAGCGAGCGGGGCCTTCGCTGGAGGCTCTATTGTCACCAGACGAAAGCGACGCTGGGCGCGACCGATCTGCTCGTCGGAACGACGCCATGGACGCCATTTCGTTCGACATTCGTGGTCGCCCCCACCGACTGCCCGGCGCAATGGCTCGTGCTCGAAATCCCGGCGCGCGCCGTTCTCGAAACGCAGGTCAGCGGCGAAGCGCGCTACAAGGCTCTGCAGATCGAGCGCCTCGACAGTGAAGCCGATCGGCTATAGGCTCGTCGTGTTTCGAGCAATCTGTTCTGCGCTTTCATCTTTGAAGGGACGTCTCCCATGAGAAAGACAGTCGCGGCGATCGTCGTCTTGAACGCTCTGGCGCTCGCATCCGCGTCCGCCGAAGAGCGCGACCAGCGCGTCGAATCGAAGGGGCCCGGCAAGGTCTGCGCCGCGGGTCCAGCGTGGTTGAAAGCGGTGAAGGGCGCCGTGCTGGTCTCCCGCGGCGGGTCGTTCACGCAAGCGTCCGAAGGCATGCGGCTGGCGGCTGGCGACCACGTCATCGCCCGGGACGGATTCGCAAATGTCGTGATGGGCGGCGCGATCGTGGCGCGCGTGAGCGACGGCGTGATGATCACGATCGGCGAGAAGGACGGCGCTGTCTGCATTGCTCGCGTATCCGCGAGCCCGTCGGCTGTCGGTCAGGCGGAGCAGGGTGGGGGCCTCGACGCGCAGGGGCTGCTCCTGGCCGGCGGCGCTCTCGGCGCCCTGGGCGTGGGATTGGGCGTCGGCATTTCCAGCGTGAACAGCAGCAACAATAATCCCAACGATAATTTGCCGCTGACTCTCAGTCCGTGATCGAGAGGGTCGGCGTGAGACGGATCGAAATTGCCAGCGGCCTCGCTATCGCCGCGTCGCTTCTGCTGGGGGGAGCGACCCAAAAAGGCGCGCTATCGGACGACAGTGTTCAGCTCCTTTGTCTCCCGCTGCTCGGCTGCATCATTCTCGAATATCGATCGTGTGGAGGCTCTTTCGCCTGGGTCCTTTTCGGCTCGGCGATCCTGGCGGCGGTTCCGATCATTCAAACGATCCCGCTTCCTCCTGCGGTTTGGACAGCGCTGCCGGGGCACGCGACGATCGCCGCGACATATCACAGCGCGGGGCTCGACGTTCCATGGTCGAGCATCTCCGTCAGCCGCTGGGCGACGACACGGTCCGCATTCGCGCTCATACCGCCTGTCACGATCTTTCTCGGCGTGCGGATGTGTGGGCGCCGCGAGCGTCGACGTCTCGCCTTGCTCATTCTGGCGTTCGGCGTCGCGACCGTCGTCCTCGAGATCATGCAGCTGGTACAGGGTCAAGACAGCGCCTTGCGTTTCTATGCGCTGACGTTTCGCGATGTCGGGGTCGGGTTTTTCGCCAATCGGAATCACACGGCGGCGTTTCTCTACGCGACGATCCCGATCGCGGCGTTCGCCTCGGATCGGTTTATTCGACACGGGAACCATGGCGTCGCGCTGTTGCTCGGCTATTTGCTGACGGCCTGGCTCGGACTCATGATGACAGCGTCACGTTCCGCGCTGCTGATGGGCTTTATCGCGACAGTTGGGGCCGCCGCTCTGCTGATGCGGGGGCGAATGGGCCTGTTGAAGCAGCTGCGGGTCGCCGACTATCTCATCGCCGGCGGCTTCCTGGCCGGCGCCGGCGGTCTTGCGACCTCGTTCGGATTGTCCGGCATTCTCGCTCGTCTCAGCGAGGAGAAGATTGCGGCCGATGCGCGCTGGTCGGTCGCGAAAGCGTCGTTTTCGGCCGCCGAGGCGTTTTTCCCGTTCGGTTCCGGTCTCGGCGCTTTCGATCGGGTGTATCCCGTGTTCGAGGGCGCCGCGGGCATCGTCCCGGCGTTCGTCAATCATGCGCATAATGATGTGCTCGAGCTCGTGGTCGAGCTCGGTCTCGTCGGCCTCGTCGTCATCATCGGCGCGATCGTCTTTGCGGGGCTCTCGGCCTGGCGTTGCCTTCGCGAAGGCGACGCGACCGTCGCGACCGAACGATCGGCTGCGCTCCTCGTCGCGATATTGCTGTTCGTTCACTCGCTCTGGGATTATCCGTTGCGCACATCGGGAGTCGCCGCGGTATTTGCATTCTGTGGCGCCGTCTTGTGCGCCATTCCCAGAACCGAGCGTCGCGAAGCTGGCCGCGGCGGCGCGGACAAGCGATCCGAACAGAGCCGCCGCCGAGCTTTCACCGATGCTTCTGGCGGCGTTCACGCGCCGTCGCCGGCTCTGCGATGGCGCATGAGCGCGCCGCGCCGAAGCGGGTCGTGACATTGCGAGCCTGAAGGCTCGCGGTCCAAGCGCGGCCCATGGACCGCGAGCCTTCAGGCTCGCTCTCGAAGCCCATCAAATTCGATGAAGCAGTTCACTAGAGCGTTTTCGACTAACCGTCTCTTCCGAAGCTCCAGCCAGCCGCGAGAACCGATTCTGTTCCGCTCGGCAGACCATCGAAACAGTCGTTTCATCGCACGGACGAACGGCGGCTGCATGGCCGAACGTCCTCCGATTTGCAGCGTTGCGGAAAGCGAGGCCTCTTTTGGACGATAGGTCGCGAAGCGCGGATCGGCTCACGCAAAAGATCCTCGTTCACGCCATTAATTTCGCGCCGGAGCTCATCGGGTGCGCGAAATGCACGACCGAGCTCGCGCAATATCTCGCGGCGCGGGGACATGAAGTCGAAGTCGTCACCGCGCCGCCGCATTATCCAGGATGGATCGTGCGTGCTCCCTATCGCGGCTCGGCCTATCGGCAAGAGACGCTCGGCTCCATACGTCTGATCCGCTGCCCGATGGCCACGAAAGCGGGAGCGGCTGGTGTGTGGCGCCTGCTGGCGCCGCTCAGTTTCGCGGTGGCCGCCGCTCCGATCGTCGCCTGGCGCATTCTGCGGCGCCGGCCGGATGTCGTGCTGTGCGTGGAGCCGACCCTGTTCTCCGCGCCCGCGGCCCTGCTCGCCGCCAAGCTCGTCGGAGCGCGCAGCGTGCTGCATGTGCAGGACCTCGAAGTCGACGCCGCTTTCGAGCTCGGGCGGTTGCGCGGCGCCTCGGTCCGGAAGGCGGCGAATTTCCTCGAACGGCGTCTTCTCGGCGGGTTCGATTGCATCGTGACGATTTCAGACAAAATGAGGCGGGCGCTTTCCGCCAAAGGGCTCGAGCCTGCGAAGGTGGTCGTTCTCCGGAACTGGGTCGACCTCGACGCCATCCGGCCGCAACCGAAAAGCGCGTCGAATGCGTTTCGCCTGCAATTGGGTTTTGCGGAGGATGATTTCGTCGTCCTCTATGCAGGCCATATCGGCGCCAAGCAGGCGCTCGATGTGGTGTTCGAGGCGGCGCGCCGTCTCGCCGACCAACGCTCCATTCGCTTCGTTGTCGCCGGCGAAGGCCCTGCTCTCGAGGGGCTCCTGCAGACATACCGCGACGCCGCCAATGTCGCCTTCCTGCCGCTGCAGTCGGCAGTGAGAGTGAACGAATTGCTGGCGATGGCGGATCTTCACGTGCTGCCGCAGCATGTCGGCGCGGCGGATCTCGTCCTGCCGTCGAAGCTCGGCGGCATGCTCGCGAGCGGTCGGCCGATCGCCGCCACGGCGAAGCCAGGAACGGAAATCGCCGATCTTCTCGCGGATATCGCGCTGCTGTCGGCGCCGGGCGACGACGAGGCGCTGGCCACATCGATCCTGACGGCGAGATCCCGCGACTCGTCCGACAAAGTCGCGCGCGGGCTGGCCTTGGCCGAATCCTTCAGCGCCGCGCGGCTGCTGCCGGCTTTCGAGCAGCTGCTGGTGGAGCGCGAGGGCGTCCGTCGCCGCGAGGCGGGGTCGGCAGGCGCAGGCTCGCGATCGCGAGCGTTCGTGTCGAAGCGCCCCGGATATTCGATTGGCTTTGGCCTTCTCGCGGTCCTGGTCGCCGCGGAACTCACGGCGAGGGCGCTGGGCTTTGTCGATGTCCCGGTCTACCGACGCGAGCCGGGGACGGAATATCTCCCCGAAGCCGGGCAGTCCGGCCGCTTCATGAACGCCAACGACTGGTATTTCAACAACGAGAGCATGCCGCTCGCGCAGGATTGGAAGCCAGGCGGCGCGATCGATGCGCTGCTGATCGGCAATTCGATCGTCATGGGCGGAAATCCTTACAAGCAGCCCGAAAAGCTGGTCGCGCAGATCCAGAGTCGACTCGGCGCGCGATCGACGGTGTGGCCGATCGCCGTGGGCGGCTGGAATCAGCCCAATGAGGTCGCCTATCTCGATCGGCGCCCAGAGATCGTCCGCGCGGCGGGCTATGTCGCCTGGGAATATATGGCGGGAGGGCTCTCGTCCGCTTCGGCCTGGCGAGGCGAATATGTCTTTCCGACGCAAAGGCCGGTCTCGGCCGCCTGGTATGCGCTGCGTCGCTATGCAATTCCGTGGCTCGTTCCGGGAACGCTCGCCAGCGAATTGCCGCCGCGGGGCAACGCGGAGAATGCCCATGCGGCCGATTTCGATCGCATGCTGCATGATCTCGCGGCGAGCACGCGCAGCGATCGTCCCGGCTTCATTTGGCTGTACCCGTCTCAGGAACAGCTGCGCATGGCGAGGCGCGGCGAAGAATGGCTGCCCGAGCGCGCGCTGATCGAGACCATGGCGAGACGCAACGGGCTGAGGATCGTCGACGTCGCTGCAAAGATCGAATGGAACGAGAGCCATTATCGCGACGGCTTGCATCCGAATGTGGAGGGAAACCGAATGCTCGGCTCCATTCTGGCGGCGGAGATCGCAGCGGACGTCGCCGATCGCATGATTTCGGCGGTGGGACAGTGACGAGCGCCGACATCTGGTCCGGCGCGACTTCGTTCGGCGAGCGGCGGTCGCGGCGCCGCGTTGCGGCGGCTTCCCCGACGACGGACGCCGCCGCTCCGAGCGCTCGCGCAGCCGTCGTCGGGGGGATGCTTCGCACGTGACGATCAAGTCTTCGAGCGCGCTTTTTTCCAGCCTCGCGGCCAGCCAGGCATTTCGCGCGGTCGCGTCCAACAGCGCCTGGCTGCTGTTCGACCGCTTCGCGCGCATGGGGCTGGCTCTCGCCGTCGGAGTGTGGACGGCCCGCTATCTGGGACCGGAGCGATATGGCGAGCTCTATTTCGTTCTTGCCTTTCTCGCGCTGTTTCAGAGCGCCGCGCCTTTGGGGCTCGACGCCGTCGTCGTCCGCGATCTGGCGGTGGATCGAACCGAAGCCGGCGCAATTCTCGGCGCCACTTTCGCGGTTCGCCTCGCCGCCGGCGTCGCCTGCTTCGGGCTCGCGGTCGGCGGCCTGGCGCTGTGGCGCGGCCCCGGCAGCCGCGAGGTCATGCTCTGCGCCCTCGCCGCCGGAGGACTGATATTTCAAGCCTTCGACACCGTGGATTTATGGTTCCAGAGTCGGAGCCAGAGCCGGCGGACCATTGTTCCGAAGCTCGTCGCCTATCTCTGCGCGAGCGCATTCAAGGTGATGGCGATCATTCAGGCGGCCCCGCTGTTAGTTTTCGCGCTGGTCCAGACGATGGACGGTCTCATCGCCGCTGTCGGCCTCTGTGTGGCCTACCGCCTTTTTCCCGCCGGGCAGCCGTTGAAGGCGACCTTGGAGCGCGCCGAGAAGCAGGTCCGCGAATCCTTTCCCTATATGCTCGGCGCCGTCGCCATCGTCGTCTATATGAGGATAGACCAGCTGATGGTCGTCCATCTCCTCGGCTATGAGGCGTCGGGCGTCTATGCGGCGGTGGTCCCTCTATCGACGGTCTGGACGGTGATCCCGACGACGCTCGCCGTGAGCCTCGCCCCCTTCATCGCCCGGAAAAAAAACGAGAGCGAGGCCGCCTATTATGACTCGCTCACGCTGGTCTTCCGTGTGTTCGGGAGCTTTGGCCTCTTGTCGTCGATCGTCACGGCGGCCGCGGCGCCTTTGATCGTCGGCCTCTTGTTCGGCGAGCAATACAAAGGCGCGGACCAGCTGCTCGCCATTCACGCTTTCGGCAATTTCTTCGTCTTCCAGGGAGTTGCGCAAGGGCTCTGGGTGGTGAACGAAAGAGAGGGGCGCCTCGCCGTCTGGCGCGTGCTGATCGGGGCCTGTGTTTCCATTTGCGCCAATGTCGTCCTCCTGCCGATCATGGGCCTGCGAGGAGCGGCCGTGTCCTACATATTGTCGCAAGCTTGTGCTGCGATCTTTCTCAACCTCGTGTTCGCGCCGAACATTTTCATCATGCAATTTGGATTTTCACGACCGCGGCGACGCTTGTCCTTCGCGCCGAAGCGTGAGGCCGTCATGACACGAGAGGTCTCATGAGAAACATCGTCTCACATGCATATGTGAAAATATTTGCTCGCCCGATTTTCGCAAAATTCAACCGGTTCTTGTTCGTGCTCGCCGCCAAGGGCCTGGGGATACTCAATTATGAGACGCCGGAGGCGAGCGGAGAAGACGCCTTTGTCGCTCGCGTCCTGCCCGAGCTGGACGATGGCCGCTCGATCGTCCTCGACGTCGGCGCCAATGAGGGAGATTTCGCGGATGTCGTCTTGACGTCGTCGAGATATATTCACGTCCTGTGCGTCGAGCCGCATCCAAAGACATTTTCCAGGCTGGCCGAGAGGTTCTCGAACTCGGAGCGCATCGAATTGCTGAACGTCGGCGCCGGGCCCGAGGATCGCGCCCACCGTTTGTTCGATTACGAAGCTCGGGACGGTTCCGGTCATGCGTCCTTCTATCGAGAAGCCATCGAAGACCTGCACAAAGGCGTTGCGACAGCAATCGACGTTCCCGTGAAGAAGCTCGATTCGATCATTTTGAACCAAGACAGGCGAGTGCAAATCATAAAGATAGACGTGGAAGGGTTCGAGAGGGACGTTCTGGTCGGCTTGGGCGAGACGATCCGGCGCCATTGTCCGCAGTATATCATTATGGAATTTAATGAGATGAATATTATCTCTCATTGCTTTCTTCGCGATATCACGAATATGCTCCCCGGATATGAGCCCTTCCGGATATTGCCGCAGGGAAGGCTGCTTCCGCTGACGCCCTACCGTCCGCTTTTCGCCGAGATATTCGCGTATCAGAATATTGCTTTCGTGAAGGCTGATTAGAGCGCTTTCCGATCGAACGGAATCGTTCGATCGATCAGAATTTGTTCCAAATCAAAACACGCTGGAGCAGCGCATAGGACGCGCTTTGCGCGCGGCCGCCGCACCTCTCGCCGTTGTCACGCGGAAAGGGTCGACATGACACGTCATCCGGTCTTGTTAATTGCGTTCAATCGACCTTCTAAAACCAGAATGGTGCTGGAAAAAATCCGCCTCGCCGCTCCGAAGCGACTCTATGTCGCCGTGGACGGCCCACGCCCCCATGCGCCGGACGATGATGCGCTCTGTGGCCAAGTACGGGATCTGATCTCCTTCGTCGATTGGCCATGTCGAATCGAGACATTGTTTCGGGAAGACAACCTCGGGTGCGGGCGAGGGGCTTCCGAAGCTATATCCTGGTTTTTCGCCAATGAGGACGCGGGAATTATCCTCGAGGACGACATCTTGCCGACGCGGAGCTTTTTTGCGTTCTGCGACGCCATGCTCGACAAATATAAAGATAATGAGCAAATATCGATGATCGCGGGCAGCTGCTTTGCCCCGTCTCGTCTGTTCGAGGGATTCAGCTACAAATTTTCTGCCTTCCCCTTGATTTGGGGATGGGCGAGCTGGAAGCGAGCCTGGAGGCACTACGACTATGAAATGCGGACGTGGCCGAACTGGGACCGAGCCGCAGGACTGGCCAATTTGTCGAGGGGAGACAGGTTTTTTGAAAATCATTGGAGAGACGTTTTCGAGCGCATGTACCGCAGCCACAACAAGGTGACCTGGGACTACCAATGGCTATTCAAGAATTTTGAATGCAACTTCAAGACGATTGTGCCTCGAAACTCGATCGTATCCAATATCGGCTTCGACATCGGCGCCACGCACGCGGGCAAGGCGCCCTGGTATGTCCGCAAGTATGGAGCGAGTGAACTACACTTTCCTGTAACTCATCCATCGGCATGTGAGGTAGATCCGCGTCTCGATCGATATATGCACAGAAATATATTTAACGTCAGTTTTGCGCATAAAACGAAAATTTACTTAAAGACGGCCGCAAGCTTGGGATTTTTTCAGCATTCGCGTGTCGATGTCGAATCTTGTCATGAATAATACACAGTAATATTATTAATTATGATGTGTATGTAATAAAAAACAAGGCTACAGGACGTAAGGTGTGAATGTGGTTTTGTTGATATTGTATTTTCTAATAGAGAGATCGAAATGTCAGCGCGCATCGATTGGAGAGTAAGGCCGACGGGCTTCTTGTGGGAGACTGTCGTGAACAAGTTGCGCTATCCCAGCGATATTTCGCGGCGACAAGCCGAGTTTGGCGATGAGCGTGAGCGCCTCTTTTCCATAAGACGTCAGATCGCTGAAAGCATGCCGGACAATCCGTGCGTGTTCGGTTACAAGGTATATTCTCAGGTCGACGAGGACGGGATCATTCAGAACATTCTCGGCCGAATTCCAAATCACAGCCGTACGTTCATCGAGATCGGTTGTGGAACTGGCGTCGAAAACAACACGCATTTTCTGGCTCTTCTCGGCTATGATGGGTGTTGGATCGACGGTTCTGCCGCAAACATCGCGCAAATCAAAAGACAGTTGGGACGGCTTCAATTCGACAGTCTCAATATAATAAATGCGTTCGTGAATAGAGATAATATAGGGGCTTTGATCGATGATTGCATGAAATTCATCGGCTCCGAGTCGCTCGGATTTCTCTCGTTGGACATCGATGGAAATGATCTCTATGTTCTCGGCGAGATCATGAAAATATCAAATCCAGAGGTTGTCTGCGTCGAGTATAATGCTAAATTTCCGCCGCCTGTCGCTATCTCGATCGCCTACAGCGAGGGTGTCCAATGGGCTGGCGATGATTATCACGGGGCGTCGTTGAGCGCATTTTGCGAGCTGCTTTCCGACTACGTTCTTGTTTGCTGCAACGCTTCAGGGGCCAATGCATTTTTTGTCAGAAAAGACAAGGCCTCTGGGTTTTCTGGGTATTCGATCTCGGATATTTACCAACCTGCGCGATTCGAGTTGATACGAGTTGCTGCGGGGCATCCGCCGACACTGAAGTTCTTACGCGATTATCTCAATGCGCGTGCGCGTCATTGAGTTCGGATTTTTGTGTCGACAACCAACGGAATCCGCAGATGTCGCCAATGTCGATGACCGCGGAACAGGCGGTCATATACCTGCGCAATCAGCCTCATCTACGCCAGCTGGTCGAAGCCTGCGGATTCGACGACCCGCTGATCGACGCCGCCGAGCGCTTCCATTCTGGCGGCGAGTGGGCGGCGCTACAGGCATTTTTGCCGAAACGGCGCGGAAAGGTCCTCGATATCGGCGCAGGGCGAGGGATCGTCTCTTATTGTTTCGCCCGGAATGGCTGGGATGTCACGGCCCTGGAGCCGGACCGAAGCGAGATCATCGGAGCCGGCGCAATTCATGAGCTCGCGCGGACCGGCAAGGTCCACATCGAGGTCGTCGAAACTTGCGGCGAGTCGCTGCCGTTTGCGAGCGAGGCTTTCGATTTGGTCTATTGCCGCGCGGTGCTGCATCACTCCCGCGACCTGTTTCAGATGTGCAGAGAAGCGGGGCGCGTCTTGTGTCCCGGCGGGATGTTCATTGCGGCGCGTGAGCATGTCATTTCGAAGGAGGCGGATTTGGACGCCTTTCTGGACAGTCATCCATTGCATCGGCTGCACCACGGCGAAAACGCCTATCTGCTGGCGCAATATCTGAATGCGATCCGCGGCGGGGAGATCGACGTGGTGAGAACGCTCAACCCCAAGGAGTCGGATATCAATCTCTATCCCGCCGCCATTGCCGATCTCAAACGACATGTCGCACGAAAATTGGCGTGGCCATTTCCCGCCGCCATTCCGCATCTGGCTCTCGAGCTCTATGGATGGTTGGACCGGACGCCGGGCCGGCTCTATAGCTTCATCGGCGTCAAGCGGCTCCGAGGTGAGCCGGCATGACATCGATGAAGCTCGGCATTCTCTGCGGCGGCTACACCGGCTGGGGCGGTGGGCTCGATTTCGCCCGGCTGGTCATCGAATCGCTCGGCGGTCTCGACGATCGGCGCTTGGACCTGCACGTCATCATTCCAGATCGCGGCCCCGTGCTGCGCGCCAGAACATTCGCGTGGCGCGTCAGAGCCGTCGTCCGGGGCGCGCTTCTGGGCGACGTCTCGCCGAAGCCCGGCGGGATTTCATCCGAATTGGTGAAAGCGTCTCTGGGCGAGGGACAAATCGGCGCGCGATTTCATCACATAGATGATTGGCGCGGCGCGCTCGCGGCGCTCGCCCGCAAAGAGCGTCTCGACGCCGTGCTGCCGGCGGGATTTCCGCTCGGCGCCAATTTTTCCATCCCATGGGCCGGCTTCATCGATGATTTTCAATACCGATATTTTCCGCAAAATTATGCGCCCGCATTTCGCGACAAGCGTGACCGGTTCCTCGCCCGCATGCTCACCGAGCCGCGCGCCGTCGTGATGCTGTCGCGCAACGCCGCCGCGGACGCGCGAAAATTCTATCCCGGCCTGACCGCGACGATGTTTCCCTTGCCCTTCGCCGCCGCTCCCGCTGAGGAGTGGCTGACGGACCAGCGCGATGTCGCGCGCCGATATGGGGTCGGCGAACGCTATTTTCTGATCAGCAATCAATTCTGGCTGAGCAAACGTCATGACGTCGCATTTGCGGCTTTCGAAAAGCTCGCGCGCGATCACTCGGACGTGCAGCTCGTCTGCACGGGCAAGGCCGAGGAGCATCGGGATCCGCTATATGTTCCGCGTCTTTTGCAATTCATCGAGGAGCGCCGGCTCGAGGGGCGGATCCGCATATTGGGATTCATTCCAAAGCTCGACCAGATCGCCTTGATGAAGCACTGCCTCGCCGTCATCCAGCCCACTGAATTCGAGGGCACGCCCGGGGGGCTGAGCGTCTATGATGCGATCTCCCTCGGCGTGCGCACGATCGTCTCCGACATTTCGGTCAATCGCGAGATCGAGGAATGGGTCACGGCCTATTTTCCGTCCAATGACGTCGACGCTCTGCATCAAAGCATGGAGTCGATGCTCGACGCGCCTGCGGAGCGCATGCCGATCGAAGACTTGCGTCGACTGGGAAAGGCTCGCCGGCGTCGCTGCGCCGAGGTCCTGCTGTCCGCGGCCGAGTTCGCCGTCGCCTCGCGCCGGGCGTAGACGCGATCCGAAGCTTCTGTGCGATGACGAATGAGGAGGAAGCTGCCGACATGCGACGAAGCGCCATCGAAGGCAGGCGGCCGGAATGAGAGTCCATATCGACACGCCCGCATATTTCATTCGCCCGCGAACGAACACGGATTGGAGATATATGCGGGAGCTACGCCATATCTCCGAATATGAGAGCGTCGATTTTGTATATCCGCTCGATCCGTTCGACGTGCTCGGAGCAAATATCGGCTTCATTTCCAGCAAGCTCGGTCGGCTGCTGAAAGGGGGAGCCGCTCCCTTGCAAGGCGCGCCGCCGCGGCGCAGGGTGCGTGTCGGCCGTGATGTGGACGTCATCTATTCTCATCGCGCCGAGCTGCCGACGCCGCTTCGGGCGACCCCCTTCGTCTGGTTCCATTCCGTTGCCGATCCGGCGATGATGAAAGCCAATGGCGCCGGCGAGAAAGAAATCGAGGCCGACTATCAAAGGCAGGCCCATGGCTATCGCTCGGCGACAAAGGTGCAAATGACGTCGGACGCCGAGGTCGCCCGCCATCGCGAGAAATTCCCCGAGCTCGCCGATAAATTTGTACGGGCGCCATGGTTTCGTCCGGGTCTTTCCGCGGCGTCGCTCGAATATGTTCGCGCAAAGCACGCCGATGATGGTCGGTTGCGGCTCGCTTTCGTCGGCCGGCAGGCGCGCCGCAAGGGCTTGGACATTGTTCTCGACGCTTTGAGAATGATGAGCGACGTCGAGCGCGAGGCAATGCGCTTCGACGTCGTCACGACCTTCGGCGACGGTCCGATCGATTGTTCGGCGAACATGGATCTGCGTGTTCATCGAGAGATCGACGATCGATCTCTCGACGACATTCTGAACAAGACGCATGTCTATGTGATGCCGTGCCGCTTCGAGACCTTCGGCCTCGTCTTCGTCGAAGCCATGTCCCACGGCTGCGCGGTGATCGCGCCGAACTGGGAAGTGCAGAGAGAAATCTTCGATAACGGGCGCGCCGGCGTCAATGTGGCGACGACGCCGGAGGCGGTTTGCGCCGCGCTGAGGTCTTTGCGCGGCGCTCGCGATCGGCTCATGCTGGCGGAGGCCGCAATCGAGCGGTTCGAGACGAGATACGGTCCCGCCGCCGTCGCGCGCGCCTACCGCTCATTGTTCGAGCAGGCCGCAGACTCTGCGAGGTGATCGGCATGTCCCGCGTGGATTTGTTCATCTTTTTCATCGGGGCGTCGAGCCGCATCAGTGTCAAGCTGATCGGAGACTTGTACATCTGTGAGATCATATTGGCGGTCGTGGTCGCGGCCGGATGGCGGCGCATAGGCGGCATGTTTCGGAACCGGATGCTCAAATGGGCCTTCATTCTCGCCGGCTTGTGGCTGCTCGGCCAAATCCTCACAGATGTGTATAGGAACACGCCATTCGAGGATTGGTCTCGCGGTTGGGCGAAGATCATCTTTTTCATGATCGACCTCATGGGGCTGGCGCTGTCGACACGATTCAGGATGCGATCGGCGGTGCTGTTGTCATTGGGACTCGGCGTCGCCTTTCTATTGCAGTCGATCCTCTTTCCAAATCAGGCGCAGGCCGACGGCGATTTCGCGGACGGAATGTGGAAGTTCGGCGTGGGAGCGTTCTTCGGCGCCGCTGCGGCGGCGCTATGCGTGAGCGATCTGCTCTATCGCATGATCGGCATGGCTGCGGAATATCTCCCCTTGTTGATTGCCGGAGTCGTCAATCTGGCTATGAACAGCAGGAGCGCTTTTGGAATTGCCGTAGCGGCGGCGGCTGCCGGCGCGGTCACGCAATTCGTCGCGCGGCGGCCAGCGCTCGGCCGACGGATCACATTGCCGCGCTTTGTGATTCTGTTGGCCTTCGCCGCTCTTTCGGGAAAGGGCCTCGTGGGGATTTACGAATATGCGGCCGTCAATCATCTGCTCGGCGAAGCCGCCCTCGAGAAATATCAGCGGCAGACGTCCGGCAGCCTCGGTCTGTTGCAGGCGGGACGGGTGGAATCGCTGGCATCGCTCGAAGCGATAGGAGACTCGCCCGTCATCGGGCACGGGTCGTGGGCAAAAGACGAAAAATATGTGAGATCACTGTATATCGCTTTGGAAGACGCCGGCAATGCGAATTACGACGACATCTACCGCGTCGATGACTTCACCATACCGACGCATTCTCACATTCTCGGGTCGTGGGTGGACGCCGGAATTTTCGGCGGCGTGTTCTGGACCTATTGTCTGGCGTTGATATTTGCTGCGGCATATGTCGCGTTCAAAGGCGCGGCCACGGGCAAATCGCGGTCCACCAAATACTCGACATTCGTCTATTACAATCTGCTCGGTTTCGCCTGGGCGATTCCGTTCTCTCCTTTCGCGAACTCGTCGCGCGTATCCGACGCGGCCGTGCTGATCATGATCGCGGCGACCATCTCCTTGTATTCCGGCGCTGACGCCGCGCGAGCCGCGGCGCAGCCATCTACGCGAAAGATTTCGAACATGCGCCTGGCGCGACGCTTCGCCTATGCGCCGAGAGCGCCGAAATGCAGCCGTCGCGCAGGTCTTCGGCCATCGACAGGCGCGCAGGCACCAGACAAATCCGCATCCCGGTCATGACCGGGATGCGGTGGAACTGCCGAGGGGCGGAAAGCCCTTGGCCTCGCAGGTGAAAGGCAGTCGTGAGAAACGAGACCGCAAATCGCGTCTCCGGGTCGCCGCCAAATAGGGGTGCTTTGCATGTGCCAAGCAAACAGTCGAGTGCGCGGCCACGAAAGTTCGGTCGAGTTGGAGTCCCAATTGCGCTTCCTGCTGAGGTCCGATGCGGAGATCGACTGGTCAGGCGCGATTCCAGTCGACGCCAAAATGCAATCGTCGGAAGGAATTGAAGCTCACCGGCGCTACTTCGGCAATCCGAATTGGACGAAGAGCTATTTCGATTACGTCCATCGTGAAGCGTCGTTCAGGGAGCGTTGGACAGCGCTTCTGGGAGACGTGACCGACAAGATTGTCATCGAGATCGGATGCGGCCCCGGCAACGTTTTTTCGACGCTTGGACTAAGGCCCAAGGTTCTGGTCGGCGTCGACGTCGCCGCGGGCGCTCTGGAGCAGGCGCGCACAACCGGTTACGAGGTGCTCTTGGCCGACGCTCATGACCTGCCGTTCGCGTCCGGAGTCGCCGATATCGTCATTCTCAACGCGACGATCCACCATTGCGAGCACATGGCGCGCGTGATCGAAGAGGCCGGACGCCTCGTCGCTCCGGGCGGTCTCTTGGCGGCCGATCAGGACCCGCAAAAGAGCGCATGGGATTTCAAAGGTCTGGGCCTGTGGCTTTGGAACGCGCGGCTTTGGATCTATCACTGGATGAAAAGAGGCTTTCATTCCACCAGCGAAGAGCAGGCCGCGGTTCTCGCTTCGGAACTACACCATAATCCGGGCGATGGAGTGACGCATGAGCTGTTCGCGGACGCGCTGCGGCCCTTGGGTTTCGATGTCGAGATTTTTCCACATAACCATCGCAATGGCGTCGCGGCGCTGAGTGGTCGGCAAGGACCGTCGGCGTTGAAGTTCCAGGTCGCGCAGATCCTATCCGGCATGAACCCTCATGCGCCCGAATCCGCTCTGTCCTTGCTGTGCCTCGCAAGATTGTCGCGAGCTGCCGAACGGCGTCTGGCGCGAGGAACGTCGCGCAACGACGCGAGCTGAAGGGGCCGTCCCTTTTCGGGAGTGGGACGGCCGATGTGTCGAGAATTTCGATGACGCGCCGACTCTGCTCCCTCTCCCGCGCAGCGGGGGAGGGCCGGGGAGGGGGCCTCGAGCGAGCCTTCGGGCTCGCTTTTCCAACGCCGAGTCGGTAGAGCGCGTTCCGCTCGAGCGCGCTCGTTCGAGCGATCGGAATTCGCTTCGGACGAAAGAGGGCGAGCGCATGAAATTCTCGATCGTCACCATCTCGTATAATCAGGGAGCCTTCCTCGAGCGCGCCATTCTCTCCGTGCTCGAGCAAGAGGGAGTCGAGGTCGAGTATATCGTGGTCGACCCGGGCTCGACCGACGGCAGCCGTGACATCATCGCTCGTCACCAGAACCGGATTTCGCGCGTGATCCTCGAGCCGGATCGCGGGCCGGCGGACGGGCTGAACAAAGGGTTCGCCACTGCGACGGGAGAGATTTACGGCTATTTGAATTCCGACGATGTGTTCGAGCCCGGCGCGTTGAGACGAGTCGCGGATCACTTCGAGCGCCACGCCGAGGTGGATGTCGTCTGCGGTCACTGCTGGGTGACCGACGGGCGCGACAATCGGCTGCGTAGAGGCTGGTCCGAACCCTTCACGCGATTGTCCTCTGCCTATGGCGCCGCTATTCAGATTCAACCTTCGACGTTTTTTCGCCGCGACGTCTTTCTGAAGACAGGAGGGTTCAATGTCGCGAACAGACGGTCCTGGGATGGCGAGCTGATGGCCGATCTGTTCCTCTGCGGCGCCAGGATCGAAGTGATCGACGCTTGCTTGAGCTCCTATCGCCTGCACGAAGTGAGCATCACCAATAGCGGCGCGATGTCCGATCAAATGGCGTTGTTTGCGCGCAAGCGTTTCGAGAAGCTCATGGGTCGCGACTGGCGTCCCTATGATGTGGCGATCGCGATCCTGCTGCGGCTCTGGAAGCATTTGCGCAATCCGCGCGGTTTTGTCGAGCGCCTCGCGAAAGGGCCGATCTATCTTCGCGGAGAAAAATGAGAGAGCTCGCTTCATGAATCCGCTCGACGCCGCCAAATACAAGCCGTGCGAAGGAGGGCCCAGCTTCGGTCTGGCCAATCGTATGTTTCGCGCAGTCTGGACTCTCACCTGGCTATCGACGGCCGCTTGGACGCCGCCTTTTATGAACCGCTGGCGCTGCTTTCTCTTGAGGCTTTTCGGCGCGCAGCTCGCGGCGAGCTCGGCTGTGCGAGGGAGCGTCAAAATATGGTATCCGCCGAATCTGATCATGGGCGAGAACGCTTCGCTCGGCCCCCGCGTCATATGCTACAATATGGCGAGCATTCGTGTGGAGAAGGGCGCGATCATATCGCAGGGGGCGCATCTTTGCGCCGGCACGCACGACCTCGACGATCCGAATTTTCAGCTCGTTGCAAAGCCGATCGTCATCGGCCCCTACGCATGGATCGCAGCGGAGGCCTTTGTCGGACCCGGCGTCGCGATCGGAGAGGGCGCTGTTCTCGGCGCCAGGGCGGTCGCGATGCGGAACTTGGAACGCTGGAAAGTCTATGCAGGAAATCCGGCTCGAGAAAAGAGAGCTCGGACTCCTCGTTGCCGCGTCTGATGTTGTGAGCAAGGGCCGGGCTGACGCAGGGCGGGCGCTGACGCCGGCTCGCGTCGAAAGGGGTTTCGACCGCTGGAGCGAGGAATGAGCGCAAGCCGGTTTGAAAAAAAGTTGTCCTTCGAAAGAGCGCGATCGATGCGTGTCGAGAAGAGATCGAATTCGCAACGGCGGGGACTTGGTCCGGCGGAGAGGGGCAGATACGTGCTCGGTCTGCTGTCGCTCTATATCAAGGGATACGGAGCGCGAAATTCGTTCGGCCAGCTAGGCAATGAAATCGATCTCATGACCGCCGCCATGAGCAGGTTCTCGACCAAACGCATAGACGAATCCAGGATATTGGAGCTCGGCTTCGGGCAGCGGCCGTTCAGGCTGTTCGCGTTGCAATCGCTGGGGTATGATGCGAGTGGAATAGATCTGGATGCGCCGATGTACAGGCCTATCATTCGGCAGGCGCAACAGATTTTTACAAAGAACGGTATCTACAGATGCGCAAAGACGGTTTTCAGATATATCGCGTTCGATCATCATCAATATAGATGGTTGGACCTGTTTCTGCGGTCTCGCGGCGCCACGCTCCGCCCTTCGCTCTCGCGCCTCCTCGTCGGCGATCTGGCGGATGATGAGGTTTGGCAAAGAGCGGGCGGAGTCTTCGATCTCCTCTATTCATTCGACGTCATGGAGCATATTCCGAGAAATGATCTCGATAGAGTGTTGTCTCATATGTTTAACCATATGAACCTCGACTCGGTTGCCTTTGTCGCGCCGGTGATATTCACCGGCATAACCGGAGGCCATGAGCTGGGCTGGTATCCACATCAGGTCGACCAGGGATATATAGAGCGAGGGCCGGCTTGGGGCCATTTGACGGGGGAATCGAAAGGCGCGGATACGTTTTTGAACGAGATGACGGCCGCTGATTTCAGGGCGGCGTTTTCGAAATATTTCGATATCGTCGAAGAGCATTGCCTATATGGTCGACTGGGCGCGCAATATCTCACCGGCGACCGCCGCGCCGCGATACCGTCGCAATTTGATGACGACGAGCTGTTTTCCAACAGAATTGTTTTCGTCTTGAAGAAGAAGCCACTCGAGCGTTCCGACATGTGAGCTTGCTTCGGCGCACTGTATTCGAGACGGCAATTCGAAAGCGCACCTTTTCGCGCGTCGCCGGCGGCGGCATGTCGGAAGCTTCCTGAGGGACACCGATGTTGAAAATGGCTGCTGCAGCGACTTCAGCCGAACCTGATCGAGGCCGCAATGTACGGACGGAACAAGTTTTTTGACTATCTCGTTTATAGAATCATAATGCGCAATCCAAAGCTCAGAGGATGGATTCAGAAACTCGTGTATCCGGTCGGCGAAAAAAATGTGTCGCTGCTCGGTCAGGCATTCAAAATCGACTGTCAGTCCGAGGTCGGGTATTACAGGGCGTCTATTGCCAACAACTCGAATATTTTTTTCAGAGACGAGGTTCCACAATTCATTTCGTTTGTTGCGGCGCTCTCTCCGGGAATGATATTCGTCGATGCCGGCACCAATATCGGAACCTGGACCAAGCAGATTGCGAGCCTTGGACAGATCGTCGATGGTCTGAAGGTCGTGGCGTTCGAGCCGCATCCGCGGACCTTCCAAAGGCTGAGAGAAAATTGCTCGGAATTGAACAATGTCCAGCTACACAACCTCGCGCTGTCGGATCGCAACGGTACGCTCGATTTTTTTGAATCGACCACGTCCGGGGTGTTCGGTGTCACGAAGAGCAATTTCAATGACGCCGATGAGAGCAAGCGCCTTCGGATTGCGGCCGTCACCTTGGACGATTGCCTCGGCGACGTCGGCAATATCGCTTTGAAGATCGACGTCGAGGGCCACGAGCTGGAGGTTTTGCGCGGGGCGAACGGCCTGCTCGCGCGCGGCGCGCTGCGGGTGGTTTTCTCGGATGGAATTGCAAACGAGTCCTATCGCGAGTTTCGAGGAATTCTCGTCGGCGCCGGCTTCAAAATATATAATGCGCGCACCCGCGGGCCGGAATCGGCAGACGAATCCTACCATGCCATAATTGCTGTTCGAAACGCGGATGGCGTGATTTCCCGTTGATTGCTGCGCTTCGAGGCAAGCTCGAGCCCCTCATCCTTCGAGGCGACACGCTCTCAAATCCCCTCGACGCGATCCGAGAGCACAGCGCTGCCGTGGCCCTGCGTCAGACGCTCTTCGTAGATTTTGGCGTCGACCAGGAAGCGGAACCAAAATGCCTGCAGGACATGAAATATGAGGCCTTCGGCTCCGTCGAGAAAGCCGCCCCTCATGACATATCTATAGAAGAAATATCCAAAGGCGCGGAAAAACAACGGCAAAGCATAATAGGTCAATTTTGCGTAGCGTTTTCTCTCGATGACCGTGCCGATAAGCGATGGCGCAACGACGTCCTGGTCCAAGCGTCCCCCTCGCAAAAGTTCGTTCAATTCGAGGTCCGACCATCTGTTGTGACGTATCGTCCATTCGGATAGGGGTTGGTCCTGATGGTCGAGCACATAGCAATTGATTCGTCCGATTTTGCCGGGGCTGATGAAGTGCTGATCGTACAGCCTGTTTTCGCATCTGGCTTTGCCGTTCGCGAACAGACGTAAATGCCAGGTCTTGTTCAGGACGCCGAACCTGAGCGTGCGTCCCATGAAGACCATCTTTCGTCCGATGATAAATCCGTCATATGGGCAACTCGACAAATCGATCGTGTTTATGGCGCGCGCCAGCTCCGCTTCGAGCTCTTCATCCGCATCCAAATGCAGCTGCCATGGATGCGCGAGCGGCAAATTGTCGATCGACCAATTGCGTTGGTCGGCATAGTTTTTGAAGGCGCGTTGAACGACATGGCAGCCGAGCGCGCGGCAGATGGCGACGGTGTCGTCATTGCTGTACGAATCGACGATGTGGATATCGTCCGATACGAGTTTCGCGGCTCGGATTGTTCTCGAAATCGATTTCGCCGAATTATAGGTCAGAACGATCACTGAAATCATGTGGCAATCCTTACCGAATCCTGCGCCGGAACGTGTTGTTCGTGCGCTCGCGCCACTTCAGAGACAGAGGCGTCGGCATTTCCGATCGAGCGGCGGATCTGCTCGAGCAAGTCGATCGCGTTCGCCTCGAGGTCAAAGCGCGCGAGAAAGCTCGCTCTCGCCTTCCGACCGATGGCCGCGCGATCTTCCGCCGATATCGCGCAAAGGCGGCGCAGGCCCTGGGCGATCGAATTCGCTTCATCGTCGACGACGATTCCGGCGCCGTCTGCTTCGATCTCGCGCCAGATGTTCACCTTGTTCGTGATCAGAACGGGCACGCACAGCGCCATCGCATCGGTGACCACAATGCCGAAATTCTCCTGGTGCGACGGGAGCACGAAGAAGTCCGCGGCGCGATAAGCGCCCCATTTGAGGTCCCCCGACAACATTCCGCTCCACAGCACGCGATCGCCGATCGCGAGGCGGTCCGCCCGCGCTTCGAGACTCGCCTGCAAGCCGACTTGATCCGGACCGGCGATCACGAGATCGAAATCGGGAAAATCTGCCGCGATCTGCGCAAAGGCGTCGAGCAGGAGGTCGACGCCCTTTTTTTTGTGAATTCGGCTGAGAAAAAGGATCAATCGGCGATTTTTCGTCGCCGGATAGCGTTCGAGGAAAGCGGCGCGTTGCGCGTCGCCGTCGCCGACGATGTCGCGCGATCCATAGCCGACGACGATCTCCTTCGCGCGATACGGAGCGAAAGAGGTTCGCGAGACGAGACGTTCTTCTTCTGACGTGAAAAACACGCCAGCGGCGTCACGCAGCACGCGATGCTCGAATAATCTCCAGAAGATCGACTTGAAGATGGTCTTCATCGGATAGGCGTGATTGAACCAGGGGTCGAGCGCGCCATGGGTGAAGACGAAATAGGGGACGTCGAGGCCCCGCAGCCCGCGCCAGCCGCCCAGTGAGGCATAGTTCCAAAGCCCATTGATGATCACGGCGTCGTATTCATGCACATGGGCCTTCAGCCAACTCGTGAGATGAGGAGAATAGCCGTAGCGAAGCCACGGAAGCGCTCGGCGCGCAAACGCATAGAGGCGTCCTTTGAAGCCGATGGGAAAAACGAGAACCGGACAATCGGCGATGTGCGGCGCATCGGCTGCGTCGAGCGAGAGGATGTGCCGCACGTGACCGTGTCGGGACCAGACTTCCGCGCTCGACGTCACACCGGCGATCGGACCTCCGTGGCGAGGATCGACGGAAGCAATGATGTGGAGAACTTTCAAGGCGCAATCCGATCGTTTTGGTGCAAGACGCTCGTCATTACGCTTTTTCCATCTGCGTTTGTCGCTGGCATGTCGAAGCCGACTCGAAGGAAGAGCGCAGGCTTGCGCCTTTGCTCCACGTCCTCATATGCCCGCCGGACCGCTGTTTCCTCGTTTCTGATCGCGCCGGCCATCCGCCGAGGCGCCGGTGTCAAATTCTGTCGAATGCGACGTCGAACAATATACTGTTGATCGAAAGTAATTCATGCACGATCGAGGCCGCACGATCCGCCCCAGGTCGCCCTCGGGTCCATGCGCGGCGTTTCGTCTCGGAATTTAGCCTCGCCCGAGTCGTTGGCAAGCGCGTATTCGAACGTATGAGCCGCAAGAGAAAGCTCTCGCAGATTTTGTCGAGCAGGAACGTCGCGCTCGCTTCGGCACCGTCGTCTGCGACAAAAGTTAGATTTCGGCGAGGTCAGTCTCCGCCGCTTCGGGCAGACGGGTTCAGCGCTCGGCCGATAGCTCCCTCCCTCTGGCGATGCTGGCCTCCGCGTCGCACTCCTTCGCCCGGTCCGCGTCGATGTCGGCCAAGCGCGGCGAGGGTCCTGGTCGCGCTCCAATGCATTGTCGACTCCGCGATGCGCGTCTCGCGATAGCGCGCGAGCAAGCGGAGTTTTCCGCCCGCTCGTGAAAGTCAGCCGCCGCTCACGCCGCTGTGCGGCGGCGCCGAGCAATCAAGCCTTTCTGACAAACTCGGACTTCAGATAGATCGCGCCGACGCCATCGATCTTGCAGGCGATATTATGGCCATCGACAGCATCGGCGACCAAGCGGATATTCTTGACCTTGGCGCCGCTCTTGACGGTCGATGACGATCCCTTGACCTTCAAATCCTTTATCAGCGTCACCGTGTCGCCATCCGCCAGCGGGTTGCCATTGGCGTCATGCACGACCTCGTCTTGCGCTGGACTTTCGGGCGCGGCTTCCGTTTCGCTCCATTCATGCGCGCATTCTGGACAGGTCCACAAGGCGCCGTCCTGATAGGCATATTCCGAACCGCATTTTGGGCACTTCATGCTATCCATTTCCTCTGTCGTAAGGGGCGATCGGTCCTTTCCTACCCTATTGCGGCGAAAACGGAACCTGAAGTCTCTCTCGACGAGGCGCCGGCATGGACCGGCGAAGAAGCCGCCATTTGAATCCCATCGGCCCCGAGAGTAAACCACTCCCCACCGGCCCCGGCGCGCCTCCCGCGCCGCGCCCACATCGGAGCCACCCTTGTCCCATTCCGTCACCGAGGCCATAGAGGCGATCGGGCGCGGCGAGATCGTCGTCGTCACCGATGACGACGACCGCGAGAACGAGGGCGACCTCATCGTCGCCGCCTCGCTCTGCACGCCCGAGAAAATGGCCTTCATCATCCGCCATTGCTGCGGCATCGTCTGCGCGCCCTTGACGCTCGAGGAGGCGCGGCGGCTGCATCTCGCGCCCATGGTCGCCGCCAATGACGCGCCGCTCGGCACCGCCTTCACCGTCTCTGTCGACGTCCGCCACGGGCTCACCACCGGGATATCGGCCGAGCAGCGCTGCAACACGGTCCGGGCGCTCGCCAATGGCAATATGGGCCCGCACGACTTCGTGCGGCCCGGCCATGTGTTCCCGCTCATCGCCAAGGAGGGCGGGGTGCTGATGCGCTCCGGCCATACGGAGGCCGCCGTCGACCTCTGCCGCCTCGCCGGGCTGCCGCCGGTCGGCGTCATCTGCGAGCTGGCCAATGACGACGGCACGGTGATGGCCGGCAAGCAGATCGTCGAATTCGCCGCCGCCCATGGCCTGAAGCTGGTCTCGACCGCTGACCTGATCGCGTTTCGCCAGGCGCGCGAAAAGCTGGTCGAGCGGGTGGCGACCTTTCCGGTCAAGACTTTCGCCGGCGAGGCGACCTGCCACGCTTATGTCAGCGCTTTCGATCCAGTCCAGCATTTCGCCTTCGTCGTCGGCCAGATCGGCGACGGCAAGGGCGTGCCGGCGCGGCTGCATCGCGCCGATATTCTCGCCGATGTGTTCGGCGGCGCCGACGCCATCCGCCGCACGCTGGAGCGGTTCGCGGCGGAAGGGCGCGGCGTGCTGGTCTATCTGCGCGACGGCGCGGCCGGCGTGCCGGTCAATCCGGCCGGCTCCGACAAGAGCTCGGAGGAGGCGCGCACGGCGCAATGGCTGGACGTCGGCCTCGGCGCACAGATCTTGAAGGATCTCGGCGTCGGCTCGATCCGTCTGCGCACGTCGAAGCCCAAGCCGCGGACTTATGTCGGGCTGTCCGGCTTCGGCATAGAGATCGTGGCGGTGGAGCCGCTGGAGTAGGGGGGTCTTCGCTCTCGCAAGAAGGGGCGTATCCCTTCTCCCGCGATGGCGGGAGAAGGAAGAGCCTCATCATCGTGGGCCCCCGCCTCCACAACATATCGCGTCGCCATTGTTGATTTCCCCGCTATTTTGTGGCGCTCTCGGTCCATGAAATTCCAGCGGCTGCGACTCCTCGGCTTCAAGAGCTTCTGCGAATCGACCGATTTCCTGATCGAGCCGGGCCTCACCGGCGTCGTCGGGCCGAATGGCTGCGGCAAATCCAATCTCGTCGAGGCCCTGCGCTGGGTCATGGGCGAGAATTCCTACAAGAATATGCGCGGCTCGGGGATGGACGACGTCATCTTCTCGGGCGGCGGCTCGCGGGCGGCGCGCAATGTCGCCGAGGTCGGCCTCGTTCTCGACAATAGCGACCGCGCCGCGCCGGCCGCCTTCAACGACGCCGAGACGCTCGAGGTCACCCGCCGCATCGAGCGCGAATCGGGCTCCACCTATCGCGTCAACGGCCGTGAGGTGCGCGCCAAGGACGTGCAATTGCTGTTCGCCGACGCCTCCACCGGCGCCCGCTCGCCGGCGCTGGTGCGCCAGGGCCAGATCGGCGAGATCATCTCGGCCAAGCCGCAGGCGCGTCGCCGCATATTGGAGGAGGCGGCCGGCGTCGCCGGCCTGCATTCGCGCCGCCACGAGGCCGAGCTGCGCCTCACCGCCGCGTCGGAAAATCTCACCCGGCTCGAGGATGTGCTGAAGCAGGTCGACGGCCAGACCGACAGCCTGCGCCGCCAGGCGCGGCAGGCGCAGCGCTATCGCGCCGTCGCTGCGCAGATCCGCCAGAACGAGGCTCTCATCGCTTTCATCGCGCATCGCCAGGCCAGCGAGCAGCTGGCGGGCGCCGAGCGGCGGCTCGAAGAGGATGTGAAGCTCGTCGCCGAGCGCACATTGCAGCAGGCGGAGACGGCGCGCGCGCAGGCGATCGCCGCCCATGAGCTGCCGAAGCTGCGCGACAAGGAGGCCGAGGCCGGAGCCGCGCTGCATCGGCTGATCGTCGCGCGAGACGCGCTGGACGGCGAGGAGAAGCGCGCCAAGGAGCGCATCGCCGAGCTCTCCCGCCATGCCGAGCAATTCGCCCGCGACCTCGCGCGCGAGCGCTCGCTGATCGACGACGCCGCCGAAGTGGCGCAGCGGCTCGAGGACGAGCGCGGCGAACTGGCCGAGCAGGACGAGATCGGCGCGATGCAGGAGGAGGAGGCGCGCGCGCGCCTCGCCGAGCTCGAGGCGGCGCTGGCGCAGACGGAGGCCGAGCTCTCCGACGCGCAGCAATCGCTCGCCGGCGTCAACGCCAAGCGGGCCGCGCTGGAGGCCTCGCTGCGCGACGAGACCCAGCGCGTCGCCCGTTTCGAGGCGGAGCAGACCCGCGTCGAGACCGAATTCGCGCTGATCGCCGGGCAGGGCGGCGCGATCGAGGAGGTCGAGCGCCTCGCCGAAGGGCTCGAGATCGCGATGGACGCCGCCCATGACGCCGACGAGGCGGCGCGCCGGGCCGAGGAGGCGACCGCCGAGGCGCGTGCGGCGGAAGGCGCCTCGCGCGCGCCGCTCGCCGACGCCGAGAAGCGCGCCGGACGACTGGAGACCGAGTCGCGCACGCTGGAAAAGCTGCTCGAGGGCGGCGGCGGCGACCTCTGGGCGCCGGTGGTGGAGAGCGTCGAGGTCGAGAAGGGCTATGAGACGGCGCTGGGCGCCGCCCTCGGCGACGATCTCGACGCCTCGATCGAGACCTCCGCCCCCGCCCATTGGGCGCTCACCGCCGCCGCCGGCGATCCGGCGCTGCCGCCCGGCGTGCGCCCGCTCGCCGAAATGGTGCGTGCGCCGCCGGCGCTGGCCCGCCGTCTCGCGCAGATCGGCGTCGTGCTGCGCGGCGAGGGCGCCTCGCTGCGCGCGCTGCTGAAGCCCGGCCAGCGCCTCGTCTCCAAGGAGGGCGATCTCTGGCGCTGGGACGGCTTCACCCAGGCGGCCGAGGCGCCGACGCCGGCCGCCCGCCGCCTCGCGGAGAAGAACCGCCTCGCCGATCTGCGCAGAGAGGCCGCCGCCGCGCGGGCCGTCGCCGACGCTCTCGCCGAAGAGGCGGAGGCGACCCAAGAGCAGGTGCGCGCCGCGGCGCTGATGGAGAGCGAGGCGCGCGAGGCGCAGCGCCGCGCCCGCGCCGATGTCGAGGAGGCGCGCGAGCGCCATGTCGTGGCCGAGCGTCGCCTCGGCCAGATCGCCCAGCGCCTCTCGGCGCTGCAGGAGGCCAAGAGCCAGATCGTCGCCAATCGCGACGAAGCCGTGCAGAAGCGCGAGATGGCCTCGCGGGCGCTGGACGAGCTGGACGAGCCCGCTTCGCTCGCCGGCGCTCTGGAGCATGTGCGCGCCCGCGCCGCGGCCGAGCGCGCCCAGGCCGGCGAAGCCCGCGCCATGCTGACGTCGCTGCGCCATCAGGCCGAGACGCGCACTTCGCGCAAGGCGGCGATCATGCGCGAGAGCGCCTCCTGGATGGAGCGGCGCGACCGCTCCGGCGACCGCATCGCGGAGCTGGAGCAGCGGCTCGAGGATGCGCGCGAGGAGCAGCAGCGGCTCGCCGACGCGCCCGAGACTTTCGTGCTGCAGCGCCGCTCGCTGCTCTCCGGCATCGCCGAGGCCGAGGCCGCGCGCATCGCCGCGACCGAGGCGCGCGTCGCCGGCGAGGCGGCCCTGGCCGAGGCCGACCGCGCCGCCCGCGCCGCGCTCGAGGCGATGAGCGCCGCGCGCGAGGCCAAGGCGCGCAGCGAGGCCGAGCTCGACGCCGCCCGCCGCCGCGCCGCCGATGTCGAGCACACCATCGCCATGGAGCTGGAGAGCGCGCCGCAGGCGCTCGCCGAACTCGCCGGCGTCGCTCCCGACGCGCCTCTGCCGGCCATCCCCGAGGTGGAGAAGCGGCTCGAGGGGCTGAAGGCCGATCGCGAGCGGCTCGGCGCGGTGAATCTGCGCGCCGAGGACGAGCTCGCCGAGGTCGAGGCGCAGCGCGACAAGATGATGGCCGAGCGCGAGGACTTGGCCGAAGCCATCAAGAAATTGCGCGGCGCCATAGCCAGCCTCAACAAGGAAGGCCGCGAGCGCCTTCTCGCGGCCTTCGACAAGGTGAACGCGCATTTCAAGGAGCTGTTCGCAATTCTGTTCGGCGGCGGCACGGCGGAATTGCAGCTCGTCGAAAGCGACGATCCGCTGGAGGCCGGGCTCGACATTCTGGCGCGTCCGCCGGGCAAAAAGCCGCAGACGATGACGCTGCTCTCCGGCGGCGAGCAGGCGCTGACCGCGATGTCGCTGATCTTCGCGGTGTTCCTCACCAATCCCTCGCCGATCTGCGTGCTCGACGAGGTCGACGCGCCGCTCGACGATTACAATGTCGAGCGCTTCTGCGATCTCTTGGACGACATGCGCAAGAAGACCGACACGCGCTTCATCGCCATCACGCACAATCCGATCACCATGGCGCGCATGGATCGCCTGTTCGGCGTGACCCAGGCCGAGCGCGGCATTTCGCAGATCGTCTCGGTCGATCTCGAGCAGGCCGAGAAATTCGCGCAGGCGAGCTGAGGGCGTTTCCGGCCGATCGGCTCGGGAGCCCGGCCGTGTCGAGACAAACAATCCCCTCGCCCTGAGCCCGCGCAGCGAGCGTCTCGAAGGGGGCCGTTGCGCGCGCCGAACCATTCTTCGAGGCTTTTTGCATTCCACAGAAAGCTCCGATGAGAGGCGAGCGTCGCCCGCCTGCGGGCTCGCCGGATGGCGCGGGCGCGTTAATTCCTTTCGCGCAAGCGGTTGGAGCGAAAGCCGCAGCTCGGCCGCGTCGCTATTGAGGAACAGGGCCATGAGAGATTTCGTAAAGCCGACTTGCCTCGCTGTTCTCGCCGCCCTCTGCGCGCAGATCGGCGCCGATCCAGCCTTCGCCAGGACGCGCGCGCGCCGCTGCGTCTGCCCTGAGAAGACGGTGGAGAAAACGGAGACCGAGCGGCCCTGCGAGACCCGCACGGTCTATCGCCGCGTGGTGGAGCGCCGCACCGTTTACGTCGAGCCGGCGGCGGTCGTCGCAGCGCCCGTATATGTCGCCTATCCCGCTTATTCCTACGCCTATCCGGCCTATTCGGTCGGCTATTACGGCAGCTATGGCTATCCTTACGGCTATGCCTATGGAGGCTCGGGAATCATCGACGCCGGCTTCGGCGGTTATGCGATCGGCGCCGGCGGCTGGGGCTGGTGACGACGCCATTTCCGAATTTCGACGCGCCGTCCCTTTCTCCCGCAAGCGGGAGAAGGGACGCGGCGGCGCGGTCTCGCATCTATTTCGCGGCTGTCGGGGTTTTCCAGGGATCGGAGAAGCGCGGGGCGGTCGCGAGGCGCTCGTCGGTGAGGGTTTT
>NZ_JAINDZ010000003.1 GCF_019802345.1 Methylosinus sp. Sm6
AAATCGCCAGCTGGCGCGAGGATTATCTCGCCATCGCCTTGGAAGCCTCAGACCGTTAACCCGGATTCAGAGCCCTGTCGGCCTTTCGCCGCGCATTGACGCTCCACCCGCCCTTCTGTATCGATTTTTTTACACAAGGTCGCGGTCGCGCAGCGCTCCGCGCCAGGGGATGGGGTGCCCCCTATAACCGCCGAAGAGGCTGATGACTCCTGCGTGAATTCGGCGATCGATCTGACCGCCGAACGAGGGCGGTCGCGCTCTCGGAGCAGGAGGAACGTAATGAATCAGGATCTTTCGGTCTTCGTCACCCCATTCGCGCTCATCATCGGATGCGCGCTGGTCGCCGGCGGCATTCTCTATTTCATCGACATCCGCTTCCTGCGCTCGCAGACGCAGGCGATCGCCTCGCTCGTCGCCGGCTTCGCGGTGCTCGGCGCGCTCGAGGTCGTGCTGGCGGGCAGCAGCGTCTCCTTCTTCAAGGCGCAGCAGGTGCAAACCTCGGCCTGCGAGCTCGAAGGCGAGTCCGCTCATCCCGAGGCGCGGCTCGGCGCCGACGCGGAGGTCATCCAGAAGCATATTCGCGCCTGCATGCAGGACGCAGGCTATGAATGGTCGCCCGGCCACCACAATTGCAAAGACGCGGCGGTCGCCACCAATCCCTATTGCTACCTGCCGACGGGCTCCTTCGACCGCGCCATTACTGCACTGCAGCTGAGATTCGAATAGCGAAACGGCGGCGGCGCGGCTAAGCTCGGTTTTTGGGCGCCGCGCTTGCCGTCCCTTCGGACCCGCTCCACTTTATGATGAGACGAAGAGGGGATGCGGCGCCCTGTCGGAACAGACTGGAGAAAGGCGCCGATGAACGAGGATATTGCGGCTTTTGTCGCGCCGCTCACGCTCATCCTCGGGGGTGGGCTGCTGGCGCTCGGAGCATTGTCCTTCCTCGGGGTCGATTATTTCGAGAGCAAGTTCAAATCGCGCGTCGCCTTCGCCATCGGCCTCGCCTTCCTCGTCGCGACCGAGCTCATCTTCGTCACCTCCAGCAGCTCCGGGCGGTATTTCGCCGGCCTGAAGGTCGACGTCACCGACTGCGAGCTCGACGGCGAGAGCAAGCTGCCCGAGGAGCGGCACAAGAACAGCAGAGTGCTGCATGATTACATCGTCGGCTGCATGCAGCGGCTCGGCTACGAGTGGAACGCCGATCACGACCATTGCAAGGAAGCGCAGATCGCGACCAACTCCTTCTGCTATCTGCCGACGCGCCCGATGGCGCGAGCGATCGTGCGCTTCCAGACGACCTTCGAATAGGGCGTCGCTACTCGGGACTCGCCAAGGGCGGGCGCCGTCCCTATGACGGCGGAGAGCGACACCATTCGAGAGCGTCCATGAGGAGATCATCGAGAAGCGCGAGCGCGCGCCGGGGGCGCGCTTGACTCGCGTCTTCAGTGACCGCCTGCCGATCGACGACGTCCTGGCGCGGATCGAAACGGCCCTGGAGACGCGCGGCAATCTGGTCGTCGTCGCGCCGCCCGGCGCCGGCAAGACGACGCGCATTCCGCTCGCCCTGCTCGGGGCTCCATGGGCGAAGGGCGGCAAGATCGTGCTGCTGGAGCCGCGCCGGCTGGCGGCGCGCGCGGCGGCGAGCCGCATGGCGGCGACGCTCGGCGAGCCCGTCGGCGAGACGATCGGTCTGCGCATGCGCCTCGAATCCAAAATTTCCGCGCGCACGCGCATCGAGGTCGTCACCGAGGGCGTGTTCGCCCGCATGATCCTCGACGATCCGATGCTCGAGGGCGTCGCGGCGGTCCTGTTCGACGAGTTCCACGAGCGTTCGCTCGACGCCGACGTCGGCCTCGCTCTGGCGCTCGACGCGCAGTCCGGCCTGCGCGAGGATCTGCGCATCCTCGCAATGTCCGCGACGCTCGACGGCGCGCGCGTCGCGACCTTGATGCGCGGAGCCGAGATCGTCGAGAGCGAGGGCCGCGCCTTTCCGGTGGAGACGCGCTATCTCGGCCGCGACGCCAATGAGCGCATCGAGGATGCGGTGGCGCGCGCCTTGCGCCGGGCCCTCGCCGAGGAGCGCGGCTCGCTGCTCGTCTTCCTGCCCGGCCAGGCGGAAATCCAGCGCGTCGCGGCGCTGCTCGCCGAGCGCGGCCCGCCCGGCGACGTCGACGTCGCGCCGCTCTATGGCGCAATGGAGCGCAAGGACCAGGACCTCGCCGTCGCGCCCGCCGCGCCGGGGCGGCGCAAGGTCACGCTCGCCACGTCGATCGCCGAAACCTCGCTGACCATCGAAGGCGTGCGCATCGTCGTCGATTGCGGGCTCGCCCGCGTCGCGCGCTTCGAGCCCGATCTCGGCCTCACCCGGCTCGAGACGGTGCGCGCCTCGCGCGCCTCGGTCGACCAGCGGCGGGGCAGGGCGGGTCGCACCGAGCCGGGCGTCTGCTATCGCTTGTGGGACGAGGCGGCGACGGCTTCGCTTCCCGCCTTTGCCGCCCCGGAAATTCTGGCCGCCGATCTCTCCGGCCTCGCGCTCGATCTGCGCGCCTGGGGCGTCGACGATCCGGGCAAGCTCCCTTTCCTCGATCCCCCGCCGCGTCCCGCCTGGACGGAGGCGGTCGAGCTGTTGCGGGCGCTCGGCGCGCTCGACGAGGCCGGCGCGCTGACGTCCCTCGGGCGGGCGATGCGCGCTCTGCCGCTCGCGCCGCGGCTCGCGCGCATGGCGCTCGCGGCGGCGCGCCATGGCGAGGCGGAGCGCGCCGCCGATCTCGCCCTGCTGCTCTCCGAGCGCGGCCTCGGCGGCAATTCCTGCGATCTCTCCGAAAGGCTGGAGCGCTTCCGCTCCGACGGCTCGCGCCGCGCCCGCGACGCGCGGCGGCTGTCGGCGTCATGGGCGAAGCAGGCGCGCGCGGCGGCCGCTGGCGGCGCGCCCGCCGATCTTTCGGACGGCGCGCTGATCGCCATGGCCTTTCCCGATCGCATCGCCAAGGCGCGCGGCTCCGGCGGCGAATTTCTGATGGCGAGCGGGCGCGCCGCGTCCGTGGCGCCGCAGGAGCCGCTCGCCGGCGCGCCTTTCCTCGCGATCGCCGAGGTCGCCGGCCGCGCCGCCCAGGCCCGTGTGCTCGCCGCCTGCGCGCTCGGCGCCGAGGAGGTCGAGCGTCTCGGCGGCGAGCGGATCGAGACGCGCGACGAGACCCTGTTCGATCCGGCGAGCGGCGCCTTGCGGCGGCGGCGCTTTCGCCGGCTCGGCGCCATTCGATTGGCCGAGCAGAATCTGCCGCCGGAGCCGAATGAGGAGAGCGCGGCGATCCTCGCGCGCGGCGCCGCGACGCTCGGGATCGGACGGCTGCCGTGGAGCAAGGCGCAGATGCAGCTGCGCGACCGGCTCGCCTTCCTGCGCCGCGCGGACGGCGACATCTGGCCGGATGTCTCCGACGAGGGGCTCGCCGCGCGCGCCGAGGACTGGCTCGCGCCCTTTGTCATCGGCCGCGCGAGCCTCGCCGCCATCACGGCGGAGGATCTCGAGGCCGCGCTCTCCGCTCTCGCGCCTTATGAGCTCACGCGCCGGCTCGATCGCGAGGCGCCGGCTTTTTTCGAGACGCCGGCCGGCTCACGCCATGCGCTCGATTATGCCGCGGCAAACGGGCCGCTGCTCTCGGTGCGAGTGCAGGAGCTGTTCGGCCTCTCGGTCCACCCGACCCTGGCGGGCGGGCGGGCGCCGTTGACGCTCGAGCTGCTGTCGCCGGCGCATCGCCCGATCCAGACGACGCGCGATCTGCCCGGATTCTGGGCCGGCTCCTGGGCGGAGGTGAAGCGCGAGATGAAAGGCCGCTATCCGCGCCATCTCTGGCCCGACGATCCGGCCAAGGCCGCGCCGACCACGAGGGCGAAGCCGCGCGGAACGTGAAGGAGGAATTGCCCTTCTCCCGCCGAAGCGGGAGAAGGGGGCCTGCGCCAGCGTTATCCGATCCAATTGGATCGGATAACGCTCCAGCCTTCTTTCTTTCGAGCGAATTCTGATCGATCGAACGATTCCGTTCGATCGGACGCTCTACGGCGTCAGTCGATGCTCAGCGCGACGAAATGCGTGTCGCCCTGGCCATTCGCGACGATCAGCAGCGCCGATTTCTTGCCGCCGTCCTTGAGCGCCTTGACCTTCTTGACCGCATCGGCCGGATCGGCGACCGGCTCCTGATTGATCTCGAGCAGGATCTCGCCCGGCTGCAGCCGCTTGTCGGCCGCGTCGGAGCGCGGATCGACGCCGGTGATGAGCACGCCGGCCTTGACCGCGTCCTTGATCTGGAAGCGGTTGCGCAGCTCGTCCGAGAGGCTCGACAGCTCGAGGCCGAGAGCCTTCTGCGACGAGGGCTTGTCGGTGGAGCCGCCCTCCGGCGCGCCGTTCGAGGCGACTTTCTCCCCATCCTCGAGCCGGCCGAGCTTGATCGTCTTGGCCAGCTCCTTGCCGCCGCGGATGATGACGACCTCGACCTCCTTGCCGACCGGCGTCGCCGCGACGAGCTTGGGGAGATCGCGCGACTCCTTGATCGGCTTGCCGTCGAATTTGACGATCACGTCGCCGGCCTTGAGGCCCGCGGATTTCGAGGGCCCCTTGTCGTCGATGCCGGCCACCAGCGCGCCGCGCGGCTGGCCGAGCGCGAGATTTTCGGCGATCGCGTCGTCGACCTTCTGAATGCGCACGCCGAGCCAGCCGCGGCGCGTCTCGCCGAATTTCTGCAGCTGCTCGATGACCGGCTGCACGGTGTTGGACGGCGTCGCGAAGCCGATGCCGACCGAGCCGCCCGAGGGCGACAGGATCGCCGTGTTGATGCCGATCACCTCGCCGTCCATGTTGAACAGCGGGCCGCCGGAATTGCCCTTGTTGATGGAGGCGTCGGTCTGGATGTAGTTGTCGTAGGGACCGCTGTCGATGTTGCGGTTGCGGGCCGAGACGATGCCGGCCGTGACCGAGCCGCCGAGCCCGAACGGATTGCCGACCGCGAGCACCCAGTCGCCGACGCGCGCCTTGTCGCTGTCGGCGAATTTGACCGACTTCAGAGGCTTGTCGGGCTTCACCTTCAGCACGGCCACATCGACCTTCTGATCCTTGCCGAGGACCTCGGCCTTGAGCTTCTGGCCGTCGGTGAAGATCACCGTCACCTCATTGGCGTCGGCGACGACGTGATTATTGGTGATGATGATGCCGGCCGGATCGATGACGAAGCCCGAGCCGAGCGAGCTCGACTTGCGTGGGCGCGGCAGCTCGGGGACGCTCTGGCCCTGCTGGCGGCGGCGGAAGAATTCCTCGAACAGATCGTCGAAGGGCGTGCCGGGCGGCCCGCCAGGGCCGGCGTCGGGTCCGCCCTTCTGCGTGGATTTGGGGTCGACCGTCTGCGTCGCGGAGATATTGACCACCGCGTCCTGCACGGTGACCGCGAGATCGGCGAGCGAGTCCGGGCCCTTGGCCGCCGCGGGCGCGATCGCCGGCAGGCCGGCGAGGACGGGGACGAGCAGCAATGCGGCGAGCGCGCGCCGCGCTCGTCGCGCCGAGAGGAACCAAACGCTGGCGGCTGATGTCATAACTCTTGCTCTCCTGAGGCGCGTTTCGTGTTCGGGCGCGTGCAATTCGATCGGCGCTCCATGTCCGCGCGGCGGCCGGGGAAGAGGCCGGGTACATTCGGGCGGGGGTCCGGATCGCCGCGCCAACGGCACTCTGCCAGCAAAACGGCGAGAGTTAGGCGTATTCGGTTCTTTACCTTACCTTTTCGATCGGTGACCCGAAATTACTTCTTGGACGGCGTCGGCTCTTCGCCGCTTTTGCCGCCCGCCGCGCCGAAATAACGGAAGAATTCGGAGCGCGGGCTGATCAGAAAGCGCGTGTCGCCGGTCTTGAGCGCGGTCTCATAAGCCTGCATCGAGCGGTAGAAAGAGAAGAAATCCGCATCCTTGCCGAAAGCGTCGGCGAAGATATGGTTGCGCTCGGCGTCGCCCTCGCCCTTGAGGCGGTCGGCCTCGCGCTGCGCCTCGGCTTTCAGCACGATCACGTCGCGGTCGGCCTTGGCGGTGATCTTCTGCGCCTGCTCGGCGCCCTGGGCGCGATATTCGGCCGCCTCCCGCGCCCGCTCGGTCTGCATCCGCCCATAAACCTTCTCGGAAATCTGCTGCGGCAGATCGACCCGGCGAATGCGCGCGTCGACGACCGTCACGCCGAATTTGCGCGCCTCGAGATTGGCCTGCTCCTTGATGCGCACCATCAGGGCGGCGCGCTCGTCGCGCACGATCTCGCGCTGATTGGCCTCGCTCAGCACGCGGCGCACCGCCGAGTTCAGCACCGAGGCGAGCTGGTTGTTGGCGCCGGCGATGCCGCCCACCGATTGGTAGAAGCGCAGCGGATCGACGATGCGATAGCGGATGAAGCTGTCGACCTCGAGCCGCTGATTGTCCGAGGCGAGCACCTCGAGGCCCGGGCTCTCCACATCGAGGATGCGATTGTCCAGGTAGATCACATTCTCGACGATCGGGAATTTATAGTGCAGGCCGGGCTGGGTCACGAGGCCGCGGCCGGCGACCGGCTCGCCGAAGCGCAGCACCAGCGCCTGCTCGGTCTGGCTGACGGTGAACAGCGCGCCGCTGGCGGCGATCAGTCCCGCGAGGACCAACAGCGCGAGAAGGAAGGACACGCCTCTCACTTTCTGCCTCCCTGGGTCGTGAAGCCGGGCAGCGGCAGATAAGGAACCACCCCGGAGCCGCCGCCGCCGGACGCGGCTTCATCGACAATCACCTTATCGGCTCCGCCGAGCACGCGCTCCATTGTCTCGAGATAGAGGCGCTGGCGCGTCACGGCCGGCGCCTTCCTGTATTCGTCGTAGATCTGGTCGAAGCGCGCCGCCTGGCCGCGCGCTTCGGCGACGACCTGCTCGCGATAGGCCTCGGCCTCCTGCAGAATGCGCGCCGCCGCGCCGCGCGCCTCCGGCACCACCCGGTTGGCGTAGGCCTCGGCCTCGTTGCCGAGGCGCTGCAAATCCTGCTGGGCGGCGGTCACGTCGCGGAAGGCGGCGATCACCGAGGCCGGCGGGTCGACCGACAGCAGCAGCACCTGCAGCACCAGCACGCCGCTGTGATAATCGTCCAGCACCTTCTGCATCAGCTGCTGGCTCGCCGGCTCGATCAGCTTGCGGTCGGCGGTGAGAATCTTCTGGATCTGCGATTGGCCGACGATCTCGCGCATGGCGCTCTCGGCCACCGCCTTCACGGTCGCCGGCGGATCGGCGACATTGAAGGCGAATTCCTCGGGCTTGGCCGGATCGATCTGCCAGAACACGCGGAACTTCACATCGGCGATATTCTCGTCGCCGGTGAGCATCAGGCTCTCTTCCGGCGCTTCGGGGCTCTGGACCCCGCCGCGGCGCGTCGCGGGCTGCTCGCGGAAGCCGATATCGATGACATTGCGGTCGGTCACGGCGAGCTTGACGACGGAGCCGACCGGCGACGGCAGATTATAGTTGAGGCCAGCCTGGGTCTTCCCCCGATATTTGCCGAAGATCATATTGAGCCCGACTTCGTTCGGGCCGATCGTATAGAAACCGCTGGCGAGCCAAGCGAGCAGGGTCAACAGCGTGAGAATTGCAATTCCGCGGCCGCCGAATCCGGACGGCAGGATCTGCCGCAGCCCCTCCTGGCTGCGCCGCAGCAGCTCCTCCAGATCCGGGGGTCCGCCGCCGGGGGAGCCCCACGGATTCTGCTGTCCCCAAGGACTATTGTCGTTGGGCTTGCGCGGACCGCCTTGATTGCTCCAGGGCATGTCGATATCTTCGGCTGGCGGGACATGAAGCGCGCCGCCTCGGCGGAACGCTGGGAATTTATAGGCGCTCGCGGGAGAGACGGCAATCGCTCCACACGGACGGCGAGGAGATATCCTCAGTGAGCGGGCCGCGTCAGCAGATCGAGGGCGGAAAAACCGAAATCGACGCCGACGCGCAATCCGTGCATTGCGGTCTTGGTGCAGACCTCCGCCGGAATCGGCGAGGCGGTGGTCATATAGGTCGGATTTGTGTGCTGGAGCCGAATATAGAGATATTCGGCGCGCAGCGAGAGGCCCGGCGCGAGGGCGAATTGCACGCCGCCGCCGATCGTCCAGCCCGGCACGAATTCATGGCTCTGGCTGGTTCCATAAGTCGGGAAGGAATTGATCACGCCGGCGCCGGAGAAGCTTCGCGGCGCCAATATGTGGCCATAGGCGAGGCCGCCGGTCCCGTAGACCAGCCAGCGCTCGAAGACATAGCCGAGCCGGCCGCGAAACGTGCCGAGATAGCCGCCGCGAACGCCCGAGATCGTTCCATGGCCGTTGCTGCCGCCGCCGAGATCGCTGCGATATTGCGCATCCGTCTCGAAACCGACGAGAATGTCCGGGGTCGGCTGGAAGTCGTAGCCGAGGCGCAGGCCGCCGAGGAAGCCGGCGCCGTTCATCGGCACCGGATCGGCGAATTCGCCGTCGCCGATCGCCGAGCCGACCGTGAAGCCGAAGGACGGTCCGCCGAAGCCGAAGGAGGGCGGGGCCGGCGGCTCGTCGCCGGAAGGCCCGCCCGGACCCATGGGCGGCGCCCCGGCCGGCGGAGAATTGTCGCCGCGGCGGCCCGGGACGCGGCAGGTCGAGTCGAAGGTCCAGTCGTTCTTGCCGACCCCCTTGGGCTGCGTGACGCCGGAGCGGGAAACGGTGACGAAGGTGCAGGCCGCGTCGAGCGTACGGCATTGTCCGGTCGCGCGGCTGCAGACTTCGATGACGCCGGAATAGAGCAGGGCGTCGGTGCGGCCGCCGATCACGCGGACGGCGAAGCCCGTGCCGCGCACGCCGATCGTCGCCGTGGGCGTGCGGACATTATAGTCCTTGTGTCCGGCCGGCGCGCTGACGAAGCGAAAGGCGCCCTTGGCCGCGTCGAACACGACGCCCTTGTTTCCCGAATAGACGAAGCTGTCGAGCTTTACCCGCGAGGACGGGGCCATTTGCAGATCGGTGCGATCGTCGAAGACGAATTTGCCGCGGCTCGCCGCCGCCGTGGTCAGCACCTCGTCGGCATAGACCGCATCGCCCACGCCGAGCTTCTGCGCGCCGGCGCCCGTGTCTCCGCGCACGTCCTTCTCGATCGATGTCGCGCCGCCGATCTTCGTCGCGGCAAGGGCGGGCGACGCCAGCGCCAAGCAGAGAAAAAGCATCGTCGCCAATCGGATCATGAGCGCCCCGAGCCGTCGTCGCAACAAATCAGCCGTACGGATTCGCTCCGACCTTAGCTCGACCGGAGCGGCATGCGCAACAGCCGTGCGGCGTCCTCCCGTCGCCGGCGCCAGAAAACAGCGACGGCCGGGCGCGGCGTTGACGGAAAATCGACGGACGACGTCCTATATCCGCGTTCCGAGGCGCATCATCCCGCCGGAATGTCTGGCCTGTGTCTTGCTTGACAGGGGCTCGGCGATGGGAGCGGGGGCAATTCCAGGAGACTGCGCGATGAATTCGATCGTCCATCTGGACCGCCCGAGCGGCAAGGCGCAGGGCGCCATTCACGACAATGTCGAGCTCGATCGTTTCGAGCTGGACTTCGACGAAGGAACGGCGGTCGCCTATTATCGGCTGACGCCGGACTCGGTCGTCTTCGTCCACACCTACACGCCGGAGCCGCTGCGCGGACGCGGCGCCGCCTCGCAGCTCATTCGCGGCGCGCTGGATTGGGCGCGGGCGCGCGGGCTGAAGGTCGTGCCCGAATGTCCCTTCGTGGCCGAGCTCATCGTCCGCAATCCGCAATACGCCGATCTGCTGGCGGCGCCGCGCGCCTCAGCCTGAGGCGCGCTCGACCTCGTCGGCGAGCGCGAGCCATTGCTCCTCGGCTCCGGCGAGCGCTTCGGCGAGCTCGGCGCGCTGCTGCGAGAGACGGCTCGCCTCCTGCGGATTGCGCGAGAACGCCTGCGGATCCGCGAGCGCCGCGTCGACGCGCGCCAACAGCACGCCGAGCTTCTGCATCCGCTCCTCCGCGGCCGCGAGCCGACGGCGCGCCTGTCCGGCGTCCTTGCGCGCGGGCTTCCCTCGCTTCTCAGGCGCGTCCTCGCGCGTCTCGCGCTCCTTGCGACCCTCTCCGCCGGAGCGGCCGAGCACCATCCGCGCATAATCGTCGACGTCGCCGTCGAAGGCGCGCACCGTTCCTCCGTCGACGAGCCATAAGCGGTCCGCGCAGGCCTCGAGCAGGTAACGGTCATGCGAGACGAGCACGATCGCGCCTTCATGCGCGTTGATCGCCTCGACGAGCGCCGCTCGGCTGTCGATGTCGAGATGATTGGTCGGCTCGTCGAGAATGAGCAGATGCGGCCCATGGAACGAGGCGACGCCGAGCAGCAGCCGCGCCTTCTCGCCGCCGGAGAGATGCTCGACCTTCGTATCGGCGCGCGCGCCGGAAAAGCCGGTCTGCGCCGCCCGCGCGCGGATGCGCGCCTCGGGCGCGGCGGGCATCAGGGCCGCGAACACGGAGTAGGGCGTATCCCTTTCGTTCAGATCGTCGATCTGATGCTGGGCGAAAAAGCCGGCCTCGAGCTTCGGCGCGCGCACGACATGCCCGCTCGCCGCCTCGAGCCGGCCGGCGAGCAACTTGGCGAATGTCGATTTGCCATTGCCGTTCGAGCCGAGCAGGCCGATGCGGTCATCATTCGACAGGCTGAGCGTGAGGCGAGAAAGCACGATGCGCTCGCCATAGCCGACCGAGACCTGGTCGAGCGTGATGATCGGCGGCGACAGCGGCTTCTCGGGCGAGGGCAGGTAGATCGGCAGCGACTCGTCGTCGACGATCGCGGCGACCGGCTCCAATCTGGCGAGCATCTTGAGGCGCGACTGCGCCTGACGCGCCTTGGTCGCCTTGGCGCGGAAGCGGTCGACGAAGGCCTGCAGCTCGCGGCGGCGCTCCTCCTGCTTCCTGCCGGCCTTGGCGGCGAGGGCCTGGGCTTCGCGCCGCTGCGTCTCGAAGGAGCTGTAATTGCCCTTATACAGCGTGAGCTTGCCGCGCTCCAAATGCAGGATATGGGTGGCGACGGCGTCGAGCAGGTCGCGGTCGTGGCTGATGACGACGACGCTGGCCGGATAGCGCGAGAGATAATCGACGAGCCAGAGCGCGCCCTCGAAGTCGAGATAATTGGTCGGCTCGTCGAGCAGCAGCAGTTCCGGCTCCGCGAACAGCACCGCGGCGAGCGCGACGCGCATGCGCCAGCCGCCCGAGAACTCCGAGAGCGGGCGCTTCTGCGCCTCGGAGTCGAATCCGAGGCCGGAGAGGATCGCGCCGGCGCGGGCCGGCGCGGCATGGGCGTCGATGTCGACGAGGCGGGTCTGGATCTCGGCGATCTCGTGTGGATCGGTCGCCGAGGTTTCGCGTGCGAGCAGCTCGGCCCGCTCCGCGTCGGCGGCGAGCACGAAGTCGATGAGCGCCGTCGGCCCTCCCGGCGCCTCCTGCTCGACGCGGCCGAGCTTCAGCCGCGCAGGCAGGGAAATGCTTCCGCTCTCGGGCGCGATCTCTCCGCAGACGAGCCGGAACAAGGTCGTCTTGCCCGCGCCATTGCGGCCGACGAAGCCCGCGCGGGCCCGCGGCGGCAGGAAGACGCCGGCCTTGTCGAACAAGACTCGGGCGCCCAGTCGATAGGTGAGATCGTCGATCGAGAGCATGGGCGCTCGTGTAGGGCATTTCGCAGGGCCGGCGCAATCGTCCGCGCGCCGCCTCATGTCCCGCTGTCGGACGGGAGCGCCGCCGACCCGCGCGACCGATCAGCGCGAGCCCCACCAGTCCGGCAGGGCAATCGGGTGAACGAGAATTGTTGCTGGATGCCGTAACGCTGAGGTTTTCTGAAATTTTAGGCACGGCGACGACGTTGCGGGGACAGGCTCCGCGACTTGCCGCAACATACGAAATCCGCAGATCGCGGGCGCTTTCCCGAGCTGTTTCCGCGGCTTGGCGTGGATGGTCGGGACAAGCCCGGCCATGACGGCGCTGTGCATTTCGAGATGTGTGCATGTGGTAGCCCCTAAAGGGGATACGCCTTTTCCTGCGTTCACCCGATTGCTTCGACCAGCCCGGCATAAGTCATTGACATCGCCGGGCGCCGCGGAAACAATGCCGTAAACCAAGGCGAAGGCCTTCTCTCGCCGGCGCCGAAACGGCCGCACTGCGGCTCGGCTATTTCATCGTGGCTCATTATCTGAGATGGAACAGTCGAACTTCGCGACGCTATCGCCTCGGCTGCTGTCCGATCTCATCGGATCGATCTATGATTGCGCGCTCGATCCGTCCCGATGGGAAACGACGCTTCTGGCCCTCGCTCGGGAATTCGAATGCGAGAAGGCGATAGTATCGCTGAACGATCTTCGTTACGACCGAGCGGTCATCTATAAGACCATGGGTTGGGAGCCCGATTGGCTGAAGGAGCGGACAAAGCACCTTCCCGAAATCCATGCGCGATTGCATGAATGGTTCGCGCGAGATCCTCGGTCGAACGAGCCTTTCGTCGCATCTCGGATTCTTCCCCGCGAATACGTCGAAGCCTCTCGCTACGTGCGGGACTGCCTGGCCCCGCAAGGCCTCGTCGACATGGCGCATTTGATTCTCATGAGACAGTCGGCTCATTTCTCCGAGTTGGTGCTCGCCCGGCACGAGCGTCGAGGCGTCTTCGCCGATCGCGAGTTCGAGCTCTCCGCGCTGCTGCTTCCGCATCTTCGGCGCGCGATCACGATCAGCAATGTGTTGGACGCGCGAACGATCGAGCGGGCTCGAATGACCGAGGCGCTGGACGCGTTGAGGTGCGGCGTGATCCTGACCAATGAGCGCGCGGCGGTGCTGCATGTCAATCGCGCGGCGGAAAAAATGCTGCAACGCGACGGCTGTCTCGAATGCGTCCGCGGCATTCTGCGCGCAAAGCGCTCTCCCGCCCGCGAGGAGATGAAGACTGCGATCGCGGTCGCCGCCCGCGACGAGGCTGGAATAGGGCAGGCTGGAGTGGCGATTCATCTCACCGCCCCGGAATGCTCTCCGGTCTTCGCTCACATTCTTCCTCTGATCGGCAGCGAGTTGCGCACGCGATTGAAGCCGGAGGCGACGGCGGCCGTGTTCATCGGCTCGCCGGCGCAAGACGATGACGGCGCGGATCTCCTGCGTCAGGCTTTCGATCTGACGCGGGGAGAGACGAGAGTGGTCGCCAGCCTGCTCGCGGGTCGAACGCTGAACGAGACGGCGGCCGAGCTCGGCATTGCGCAGACGACGGTCAAGACGCATCTCAAGGCGATATTCGCAAAAACCGGCGTCGGGCGTCAGGCCGATCTCATACGACTGGCCTCGCGACTTGTCCCCCCGATCGGCGGCTAGAGCGCTTTCCGATCGATCGCGCGGGCGGTCGCCGAGGCCATCTACGCCGGGCTGATCGACGTCTGAGCCGCGCTCTCCTCCAGATAGGAGCCGGAGCGCATCTCGATCAACCGCGACGCGGCGCGGGCGAATTCCTGCGCCTCATGGCCCGTCGGCGCGGCGTAGAGAGCGTCGGCCTCCGCTTCGGCCGAGACAATGAGCCGCGTCTTCTTCTCGTAGAGAATGTCGACGAGCGTGATGAAGCGCTTCGCTTCGTTGCGGCGGTCGAGCGTCATGGCGGGAACATTCTCGACGATGATCACGTCGAAGCTTTCGGCCAAGGTGAGATAATCGGCGGCGCCGAGCGGTCGCGAGCAGAGATCCGTAAAGTCGAAGCGGGCGACGCCATTCGCCGCTTCGGGGATCTCGACGTCGCGGCCGCCGACTCGAAGGCGCGTCGAAACGCCTTTCGCGGCGCCGGCGAGCTCGGCGAACAGCGCGTCGACGGCCGCATGCGCGCGCGCGTCGGCCGGCGTGAAGAAGACCTCGCCGAGCGCCGGCTTCTCCAGCCGAAAATCGGCGCGCGCGTCGAGCCGCAGCACGTCGAGCCGCGACTCGACGAGCGCGATGAAGGGCAGGAACAGATCGCGATTGCGTCCGCCCTCATAGAGCCGGCGCGGCTCGACATTGGAGGTCGCGACAATGATGACGCGCTGCGCCAGCAGCGCGGTGAAGAGGCGCGAGAGAATCGTCGCGTCGGCGATGTCGGTCACCGAGAATTCGTCGAAGCACAAAACCCGCGCCTCGCCGGCGATATCGCGGGCGACGCGCGCCAGCGGATCGCTCTCGCCGGCGCGGCGCGCGCGCAGAAGGCGCGCGTGGACCTCGCCCATGAAGGCGTGAAAATGCACGCGGCGCTTGGGCTCGACGGCGACCGCGTCGAAGAACAGATCCATCAGCGTCGTCTTGCCGCGCCCGACGAGCCCATGAATATAGAGCCCGCGCGGCGCCTCGCGCGCGCCGCCCGGCAGCAGGGCGCGCAGCCGCGCGCCGATCCCGCCCGGCTCGGGCTCGGAGAGGCGCAGCGCCAGCGCTTCGAGCCGCGCCAGCGCTTCGAGCTGAGCGGGATCGCGCTCGAGCGCGCCGTTCGCGATGAGAGCCTCATAGCGGGCGAGGAGGGGATGCCGCCTCCCTCTCACAGCCGCCGCATCCGGCCGTGCGCCGCCGCAAAGGCGCCTTCGCAGAGCTCGCAATAGAGCAGCCGTTCGGGATCGACGGGGCCGGGCATGATGATCTTGCCCCGCGGCACGCGGGCGAAGCCGAGGCGCGCGTAATAGTCGAGATCGCCGACCAGAAGGACGAGCCCATGGCCGGCTTCCCGCGCCGCGTCGAGCGACTTCTTGACCAGCGCCTCGCCGAGGCCCTGCGAGCGGAAGGCGGGCTCGACCGTCAGCGGGCCGAGCAGCAGGGCCGGGGAGGAATCGATCAGAATCCTGGTCATGCGGTTGGCGCCGACCAGCAGCGTTCCGACATGGGCGACGAAGGAGAGCGCGAGATCGGCCTCGACGCCCTCCCGCAGACGATAGGCCGTGCGCGCGTAGCGTCCCGGACCGAAGGCCCGCTCCTCGAGCTTTTCGATGGCGGGCGCGTCGGCCGGCGTCTGCGGCGAGAAGCGAATGACGAGATCGATCATGACGAGCGCGCATAACACGCGGCCCGGCTGTGAGAAAAGAGCGCGGCTGGCCTCGGTCTTGCTGAAAGGCCGTCATGAGCGAGCTCGAGATCAGACCGGCGACATCCGCCGACGCCGATGCGATCGCGACCCTGCATGTGGCGAGCTGGGCGGAGAGCTATGCGAGCCTCGCGCCGGCGGAGGTTCTCGCCGATTACACGCTCGAGACGCGGCTCGCCCAATGGCGCGAGACGCTCGGCGCCGCGGACGCGGGACGGCCGGCGCCGAGCGTGTTTCTGGCGCTGCGCGCGGACGGCGTCCCGGTCGGCTTCTGCGCCTGCGGCGGGCAGCAGAACGACGTCTTGGGCGAACGTGGCTATGCCGGCGAGTTCCAGGCGATCTATCTGCTGAAGGAGGCGCAGCGCCGCGGGCTCGGGCGGCGGCTCATGCGGCGCATGGCGGAAGATTTGCGCGCGCGAGGGATCGAATGGGCGAGCCTGTGGGTGTTGCGCCATAATTTTTCGGCGCGGCGCTTCTATGAGAAGATCGGCGGCCGCAAGATCGCCGTCGAAGGAGCTTGGCGCGGCGTGCCGGAGGTCGCCTATGGCTGGCGCGACCTCGGCCTTTTGATCGATCCGCCGCCGGCGAGACCCTGGTGAGCGGCTCTCGCATCCGCGCCGCCGGCGCCGCGGACGCCGAGAGCATCGCCGCGCTGAACCTCGCCTGCTGGCGCGAGACCTATTCCGGCCTTCTCCCCGCCGAGACGATGGCGGAGCTCACATCGGCGGAGCGCCTCCATCACTGGCGAGCGGCCTTCGCCGCGGACACGGCGAATGTTCTGCTCACGATCGACGACGACGGCGTCGCCGTGGGCTTTTCGGAGTGGCGGCCGCATCAATTCGCCTTTCGCGGGCGGATCGGCCGTGGGGCCGAGATTTCGGCGATTTATCTGCTGCGCTCGGCGCAACGCCGCGGCCTCGGCCGCGCGCTGATGCGGCGCATGGCGCAGGAGATGCGCGCCGACGGGCTGAAATGGGCGGGCCTCGTCGTGCTCCGCGACAATCTCCCGGCCCGTCGTTTCTATGAAGCGCTGGGCGGGCGCCGCTTCGGCCGCGAGACGGTTCGGCGCGGCGCTCCGCAGCTCGCCTATGGCTGGCGCGATCTGGCGCGGCTCGCGGGCGACGGCGACCTTGGTTGAGAAGCGGGCCTTCTCGCGGGGAGACAGCGCCTCTTCGAAATGCGCGCCCTCCCGGCCCGCCTACCAATAAGGCGAGGCCGCGCCGGCCACCAAAACCTCTTCCAGCCGCTCGCGCGTCGCGCGCGTGGTCGTCTCGGGCAATGCGCCGAGCGCGAAGAAGCCCGCCTCGGCGATCTCATAATCGGGGGTGCGCGGCGCCGTCTGGCGGAAGGCGCGCACCACGAACAGCGCGACATGGTCGCGCCGCGAGACGTTGCGGTTGAGATAGATTCCGCGCAGCTCGGCCGGACCTTCGAGCTCGATGTTGCCTTCTTCCGACAATTCGCGCGCCAGCGCCTGCTCCAGCGTCTCGCCCGGCTCGACGCCGCCGCCGGGCAGGTAATAGCCGGAGACGTAAGTGTGCCGCACCAGCAGAACGCGGCCGTCCGGGTCGACGACGAGACCGCGCACGCCGAGCGTCAGCGGCCGCGCCGCCAAGGCGCCATAGGTGATGAGCCGGGTCGTGAGCCGGCTCAGCAAGCCGCCGTCGCGGGCGTCGCGCATCGCTGCGCTCTTTTCTGGCGTTTCGGTCTCGCGCATCTTAAGAAGACGTCCAATCTCGTCGCGTCGTCCGACGCCTGCCTGCAGCGTTATCCGACCCAGAATGGATCGGATAACGCTGCAGCATTCTTTAATTTGAGCGAATTCTGATCGATCGAGCGATTCCGTTCGATCGGAAAGCGCTCTAGCCCTGATCCGGCGTCGTCCGCAAGGAGCCACACCGTTTGAAATCGCTTTCAGACCTCTCCGAGCGCGAGATTCTGGCGGTGGCGATCGCCTCCGAGGAGGAGGACGGCCGCATCTATCTCAGCTTCGCCGAGGATCTCGCCGAGCGCTATCCGTCCTCGGCGAAAGTCTTCGAGGAGATGGCGGAGCAGGAGGCCGCGCATCGCCACGCTCTGCTCGGCCTCTATCAGAAGCGCTTCGGCCCCCATCTGCCGCCGATCCGCCGCGAGGACGTGAAGGGCTTCCTGCGCCGCCGGCCCGTCTGGCTCACGCGCAACCTCCCGCTCGACACGATCCGCAAGGAAGCGGAGGTGATGGAATATGAGAGCGCGCGCTTTTATCAAAAGGCGGCGGAACGGGCGACGGACGTCGGCGTGCGCAAGCTGCTCGGCGATCTCGCCGCGGCCGAGCAGGGCCACGAGACGCTCGCGGTGCGGCTCGGCTCGACCATCCTCACGCCCGGCGCGCGCGGCGACGAGGATGTCGCCTATCGGCGCTTCTTCATCCTGCAATATGTGCAGCCGGGGCTCGCCGGGCTCATGGACGGCTCGGTCTCGACGCTCGCGCCTCTGTTCGCCGCCGCCTTCGCCACGCAGAACAATTGGGAGACCTTTCTCGTCGGCCTCGCGGCCTCGATCGGCGCCGGAATCAGCATGGGCTTCGCCGAAGCTCTGTCGGACGACGGCTCGCTCACCGGACGCGGCTCGCCGCTGCTGCGCGGCGGCGTCAGCGGGCTGATGACCGCGCTCGGCGGCCTCGGCCACACGCTGCCCTATCTCGTGCCGGATTCGATCCCCGATCACTTCAGGATCGCCACTGCCATCGCCGCCGCGGTGGTGTTCGTCGAGCTCTGGACCATCGCCTACATTCGCGCACGCTATATGGACACGCCTTTCCTGCAGGCCGTGTTCCAGATCGTGCTCGGCGGGGCGATCGTGCTCGCCGCCGGCGTCATCATCGGCGGCGCTTGAGAATTCGCCAATGGCCTTCGTCCTCGCGCATCTCTCCGACGCCCATATCGGTCCCATTCCGCGGCCGAGCCTGCGTGAGCTCGCGTCCAAGCGGATCACCGGCTACGCCAATTGGCTGCACAAGCGCGCGCAGTTCCACGACATGGGCGTGCTCGCGCGCATCGTCGCCGACATAGCGGCGCAAAAGCCCGACCATATCGCGATGACCGGGGACATTGTGAACGTCGGGCTCGACGCCGAGATCGAGGCTGCGCGGGGCTGGCTGATGACGCTCGGCGGGCCGGAGCAGGTGAGCTTCACCCCCGGAAACCACGACGCCTATGTGCGCGCTTCGGTCGCGCGGGTCGCCGAGACTTTCGCGCCATGGACCAGCTCGGAATGGACGAGCGCAGGGCAGGGCGAGGGATTCCCGTATTTGCGCCGGCGTGACGGCGTCGCGCTCATCGGCCTCGATTCGGCCGTGCCGACGGCGCCCTTCGTCGCCTCCGGCCGGCTCGGTTCGGCGCAGCTGGAGCGGCTGGGGATGCTGCTCGATCAGACCCGGGCCGAAGGGCTCGCGCGCGTGGTGCTGCTGCATCATCCGCCGTATCGGGGCGGGGCCAAGCCGCTGCGCGGGCTCGACGACGCGGCCGAATTCGAAGCGGCGATCGCCCGCCACGGCGCCGAGCTGGTGCTGCATGGGCACAATCACGCGATCAGCGTGCATCGCCTCGCGGGCCGCGACGGCCCGACGCCGGTGGTCGGGACGGCGTCCGCCTCGGCGCGGCCGGGGGCGCATTATCGGGCCGCAGCTTATAATCTCTATGAGATCGAGCGTGGCGGGGAGGGCGTCGTCGTCACCGGACGCTCGCGCGGGATCGACGAGGGCCGCGAGACGGTGGAGGATCTGGGGCCGCTGGCGCTCTAGCAGCTCTATCAGATCAGCGCAGCCAATGCGTCGCGAGCAGCCATGCGAGGCCGAAGAAGGCCGCTGCGCCGGCGCCCTGGGCGACGAACAACGCCGCCGAATAGGCCGATTCGCGCAGGCCGGCGGCGCGGCGCGGCAGGGCGGAGCGCGGGGCGCGCGCCTCGGCGGCGAAGGCGCGGGCGCCGCCCTGTCCGGCGAAATCAAAGGCGAGGGCGCGCTCGCGCTCGACCAGCCGATGGGCGATGTATTCGGTGATCGCGTCGACCACGGTCGCGACATTCTCGCTCTCGCCGATGGTGACGCGGCCGTGGCGCGTGTCCTGAAGAAAGCGATAGACGCGGCGGTCGCGTCCCATCTCGACGAAGCCGACGTGATCGACGAAGAGGCGCGGGCGCTCGCCATGGGTGACGCCGACGTCGAACAGATCGCAGTCTTTCGGCACCTGCGCGAGCACCGGCGCGAGATGATCGCGCAAAATCTCCAGCCGGGCGACCTCGGCTTCGCGCAGATCGGCGATCACGTCCGAACGCTCCGCATTGGCGAGGCGGGCGCGCCGCAGCGCGCTGGTCAGATTGGCGACGCGCGCCTCCTTGGTCTCGGGGGGCGCGGGCTCGGCGCGCGCTCCATTGGCGATGCGGGCCCGCGGAACGCGCCGCTCCGCGACGGCCGCCGCGGCGGGAAAGTCGCCGATCGCGGCTCCCGGGCCGCGCCGTTGGGATTCGTCCATCTCACTCATTCGCACGAAGGGCCGCATGGCGCATTGCGGACATTATAGCCTGCCGCGCTCGGCTGGCGACCGGAAAGCGTCGCCGCGGGCCGGCGCCGCGCGATCGCGGGCATGGCTCAGGATCGCGAATGATTCTTGCGTTTTCTGATCGAGATAGCGGAGAAAGCAAGGCAATCGGCGCGCGCGAGGGCGCGCGGCCTCGGTGAAAACGCTTATTGCGCCGTCCGACTCTCGCCCGCCGGCGGAGAGGGTCGACTTTTGCCGCTCCATCCGGCAAGTCTTCCGAGAGGCTCGTCGGCTCGATTCCGGGCCTGGCGCGCCGGTCGCCGGCCGGTGCGCAAGTTGGAGGTTTCTCGATGGCGGCATCCGATGTCGGCCTGTCCTTCGCGATCGGGCGCTTCGAGCGCCTCGTCGCCGGGACGCTCTGCGCCGCGACCGCGGCTTTCGAAGCAGGCGGCGGCTCCGAGCGTCTCCTCATCGCCGGCTTTTTCGCCGCGACGGCCCTCTATGTGCTGCGCCCAGCCGTCGGCCGCCTGCGCCAGGGCGTCGATTTCGCGATCGACTTCGCCGCTGTGGGCGCGCTCGCCTTCCTCTGCGATCCTGCCGGCGTCCTGTGGCGGGCGCCGCAGCGGCTCGATCAGCTGCTCGCGCTGACCCCGGTCGGAGCGACCGTCGCGGTTACGCTCTATCTCGTCGGCGTCGCCGTCGCGCCGGGAGCCTCGCGCTTCGCCATGCGCGCGGCGCTGTTCGCTCTTCCCATTCTGTTCTGCCTGTTGGCGGCGCTCGGCTCACCGGTCATCGGCGAATTGGGCGGCGCGCTGTTTCTCGGCTTCGCCGTTCCGGAACAGGCGCGCGTGGTCGTCGGGCGGACCTTGGTGCTGTTTCTGCTGAACGAGGCGGCGATCGTCGGCGCGCCGCTGGCGCTCGGCCGCTATCTTCCGCAGCAATGGCGTCCGCATGGCGTGCTGTCCCTCGCCGCGCTCGCGGCGGCGCTCACGCCCGAGATCGCCAGCCTCGCCTCGACGTCTTTCGTCGCGTCTCTCCCGGGCCCTGTCGCGGTCGTCGCCGCCGCGACGCTCGCCGCCGTCGCCCAGGCGGGCCTCTGGGGCGAGACCTATCTCGTTACCCAGGCGATGGCCGGGATGCTGCGCGGAACGCCCTCGCTGCCGGTCATCGTCTTCAATGATTGGCGCACAGGCGCCGCCAAGGGCGCCGTCTATGGCCTCGTCTTCATGGCGCTGCTGCTCGTCGTCGGACTCGTCGTGACCTTCCCGCCGGCGCTCGCGGTCATCGCCGCCGCGGGTCCGGTCGGCGGCGCGATCATCGGCGCGGCGGCCTATCCGCTGGCGCGCGCCATCGTCGAGAGCACGGATTCGACGCCGCCCTTCTTTGCCCGGCTCGAGCACGAATATCGCCGCATCGAGAATTTTCCGCGGGGCGCGGTGGCCGGCGCCGCGGTCGGGCTCGCGCTGGTCTTCGGCCTGCCGGACCAGGATGGCGGCGCGCGCTTCCTGTTCGGCGCGCTCGCCGGCGCGCTCGCCTATGCCGGCGTCGACGCCGGCTTCGACCTCCATGCGCTGATGAACGACCGCCGCCAGCATTTGCGCAGCTGGCGCGTCTATGCGCTCGGGGCGCTGCTCGGCGGCCTCGTCGGCGGCGCCATCGGCTGGTATCTCGACGCCGGTCAGCTGAAGACCATCGTCGACAAATTCTATGCCTATATCGCGCTGAGCTATTCGGCCGAGGGCCGTCCGCTCAACGCCTATGTGATCCGTCCGCTGTTCTCCAAATGGGGCGCGACCGATCTCGGCGTCGTCGACGGCGGCGTGCGCCTCTTCTTCGACGAGTCGCTCTCGGGCGTCATTCAATGGGTGTTCGCGGCGCCCTTGTTCTCGATCAATCTGTTCTTCCTCACCGCGCTGGTGAGGCGCAGCCTCGCCCCCTTGCGTCAGCTCGCGAGCCTCGAGGGGCTCGACATGCTGATCGAGAACGCCGTGCGCGTGCTGCGCTGGGGCCTGTGGATGGCGCCGGTGATCTATTCCTTCCTGAAGGCGACGCCCGATCCGACCTGGTACAATCAGGACGGACTCATTCGCACCGGCGTCGCCGCCTGGATGGGCTATGCGCTGCCGGGCCAGGATTTCCGCGCCTGGAGCCTCGACATTTTCACCGCGCTGCTCGCCTATGACGTGGTGCGCGTCGTGATCTGGTTCGATCACATGGGCCTGCGCGTCGCGACGCTCGTCAACCTCTCCTTCGTCGGCGGCGATATCGCCGACGAGAAGGCCGCGCGCTTCATCGGCAAGGCGCAGAAGAGCCGGGCGATCCCGGAAGGGCTGCGCCGCTTCGGCACCTGGGCGCCGCTGCTTTTGCCCTTCTACATTCCGCGCGGCGCCGAATGGGATTCCGCCTGGAGCGCCGCCGAGCGCATGTCGACGCTGCGGCCGCCGTCCTACGCCTATCTCTTCGGCGGCTATCTCGCTTACGCCGGCCTGCTGGCGCTGGCGCTGGTCATCTTCCTGCTGGTGCAGCTCGCCCGCGCCGGCAAGCTGCCGCTGGAAGGCATCACCGGCCGCGGCGGCGCGCCGGGCTCCAAGCCCTTCGAGCTGACCAATGGCCTCGTCTCCAGCCAATGGTTCGAGGACGGGCAGGGCGCGATGCGCGTCGAAGGCGTCGCGCGCGGCGGGCCGCCGATCGATCTGACGCGCCGTCCCGAGGATCACGCCCATCCGCGCGGGCGCTTCCTGTTCTTTCGCGAGGAGGGCGGCGAGCTGTGGTCGTTCGGCTCCGCCCCGACCTGCACGCGCTGCGAAAAGATCTCGCTCGAGAGCGAGGGCTGCACCTTCCTCTACTTCTTGAGCGAGCAGAACGGCTTCGCCATGGAGGCGAAGATTTCGCTCGCTCCCGACGAGGCGGTCGAGATCACGCGGCTGCGGCTCGTCGATCTCGAGCAGCGGCCGCGCCGGCTGACGCTCGCGAGCTTGCGCGAATGGGTGCTGAACGAGACCGGCGTCGAGCAGCGCGACGCGGCCTATAACGCCATTCACATCGGCACATGGTACATCGGCGCGCTCGATGCGATCATCGCGCAGAACCGCTTGCTGAAGGGCGGCGCGCGCCACGATGTCGACCGCCGTCTCTCGCCCGAGGTCGGCTTTCATGCGATCGGCGCCGGCGACGGGACCCATCTTCGCGTCATCGGCTATGAGGATGTGAAGGCGCGCTTCTATGGCCTCGGGCCCGCCGGCGCGCCCGACAGCCTGCTCGACGGCGACGCGCCGCGCGACCGTTCGGACGAAGGCCTGCTCTATGGCTTCGAGCCGATCGCGAGCTTGCGCGCGGAGCTGGAAATTCCGCCCGGCGGTTCGGCGGAGATCGTCATCGTCGACGGCTGGGCGAAGGACATTCGCGCTGCGGCGCGCGCGATCGAAAAGCATCTCGCGCGCACGGGCGTCGATTTCGACGCGGTGGAGACGGCGCTCGCCAGGCGCCGCGCGCTGATTCATCCGGCGCCGCCGGCCGAGCATCGCTATCGCTTCGCCGAGGACGGCCGCAGCCTGACGCTCACGCCCGACACGCCGCGCGCCTACGCCCATGTGATCGCCAACGCCTTCGGCCAGGGCGCCGTGCTCGGCAATCACGGCGATATTTATTCCTTCCACGGCAATTCGCGGCTCAATGCGCTGACGCCCTTCCGCATGGGCGAGGGCCGCATGGCTCCGGCGGGGCAGGCGATCTATGTCTACGACCTCGCCCGCCAGGATCCGCATTCGGCGACCTTCGTGCCGCTGCGCCGGCGCGACGCGCGTTATGAGGTCGAATATGGCCTCGGCTATGCGATCTATCGCGCCCATCGCGACGGGCTCGATCTCGAGCTCACCGTCTTCGTCGCGCCGAACGAGCCGGTCGAATACCGGCTGCTGCGCATCTGCAATCGCCGCGATCACGAGCGGCTGCTGCAGATCGTGCCGATGATGGAGATGGTGCTGGCCGAGACGCCCAACGAGAGCCTCGGCCGCATCGAGGCGCTGGTCGGCGAGGACAAGCGCGCGCTCTACTTCCGCAATCCGAGCAATAATTTCGTCGACGGCTGGGCGTTCGTGTCGACCTCGCTGCCGGCGGAATTCGCCGAGACCTCGCGGCGCCGCTTCCTCGGCCATGAGAGCCGCGATCCGAAGCTTCCCTACATGGTCGAGCACGGCCATCCCGATGCCGGCGCGCCCGAGCATGAACGCAAGGTGGCGAGCTTCGCCGGAACCATCGACGCGCCGGCGGAGGGCGAGGCGCTCGTCGTCGTCGCGCTCGGCCAGACGCGCTCGCTCGACGCCTCGAAGGCGCTGGCGCTGCGCGCGCGCGAGCCCGACTATGCGTTGCAGGAGCTCGAAGAATCCCGGCGCGCCTGGGACGCACGGCTCGGCGTCTTGCGCATAAAAACCAATCGGCCGGACTTCGACCGCATGGTCAACGACTGGCTGCCCTATCAGCTGCTCGCCTCGCGTCTGTGGGGCCGCACCGGCCCGGCGCAGCGCTCCGGCGCCACCGGCTATCGCGACCAATTGCAGGACGTGCTGCCGCTCATCCATCTCGCGCCGGAGCTGGCGCGGGCGCAGATTTTAAAACATGCGGCGCATCAGTTCATCGAGGGCGATGCGGTCAAATGGTGGCATGACGCGCCGGGCGGCGGCTGCGGGATCGCCGATCGCACCCACGCCTCGGACCCGCATCTGTGGCTGCCTTATCTCACCATCCGCTATGTCGCGGGGACCGGAGACGTCGCCATTCTCGATGCGGTCGAGCCCTTCCTCGAGGCGGAGCTGACGCCGCCCGATCGAGAAGGCCATGCGAGCGTGCCGCTGACCTCGCGCGACAAGGACGATCTCCTCGGGCATTGCGCGCGCGCGATTGATTTCACGCTCGATCGTTTCGGCGCCCATGGGCTGCCGCTGATGGGCGCGGGCGATTGGGACGACGGCCTCAATCTCCTCGGCGCGCAGGGGCGCGGCGAGAGCGTCTGGGTCGGCTTCTTCCTGCACGGCATTCTCGCCGACATCGCGCCTCTGTTCGAGCTGCGCGGGCAGACCGAGCGGGCGGCGCGCTATCGCGAACGCGCGCAGGCGCTGCGCGCGGCGCTGGACGCCTGCTGGCGCGGCGACCGTTTTTTGCGCGCCTATGCGGATGATGGGCGCGAGGTCGCGCCGATGAGCGCGATGACCGCCTCCTGGCCAGTGCTGTCCGGCGCCGTCGATTTCGCCCGCGGCAAGGAAGCGCTCGACGCGGCGCTGGCGCAGCTCGCGCGGCCGGACCGCATCTTGCTGGTGACGCCGCCCTTCGACGAGCATTCGAGCCCCTATCCTGGCCGCAGCGCCGAATATCCGCCCGGCGTGCGCGAGAACGGCGGCCAATATTCGCATGGCGTCTCCTGGCTGGTCGACGCGCTGACACGCCTCGCCGTCGACGCCGCGTCGCGCGGCGACACAGTCGAGGCGCAAGCCCTGTTCGCGCGCGCTTTCGACTCCTGGACAGCGATCTCGCCGCTCTCCAAGCTCGCGACCCCCGCGCAGGCCGACATCTACGGCCTGCCGCCGCATCAGCAGCCGGCCGATGTCTATGAGGGGCCGGGCTATGAGGGGCGCGGCGGCTGGGCCTGGTATTCGGGCGCCGCGGCGCGCATGCTCTCGGCCGCCTATGCGCTGCTCGGGATCGAAATGGTCGACGGCGCGCTGCGGTTGCGGGCGGATGCGTTCGAGGCGAAGGGCGAGCTGCGGTTGGAGCGGGTGGATTTCAAGGGCGAGAGGTTTACCGTGTAGCGCAATTGCGCCTTGCGGTGGCGGTTGTTTGGAGTCGACCGCTCATGACCCTTCGCATCCACCCACCAGATGTAGTTCGTTCTCGACCGCGCGGGGCTGGCGTTTCCGAAGTCGCTTCCCGCGGATTCCAGCAGCTTTTCCCGAACGACGCCGGATGCGCGAGCTAGCTCGAATAGGCCGGCCGGGCCAAGTGTTTCACCTGCCCTCGTCGCGGGTAGCTCAACCGGATGGACACGCAATGAATGAGGAAGGCGTTGCATCGGCAGGCAGCGATTTTTTCTTAAAATCTCTTGCGTAGCCTCCACGAGAACAATCGATGTTCAGCAATGCAGCATAGCGTCCGCCCTGCTCAATCTCCGTAAATTTCGGGCAGCGACGCCCGAAGGAAGTTAAGGCTCAGGAGTTCGCCGTCATGGCATTCGTAGATGGACGCTCCCGGTGATTTTGTAAATGGCTTCTCGAGAATGGCCACCGGTGGAACAATGCCAGCGGCAATCTTGCCTTTAGCGATGACCTCACCGCAGCGTTGCCTCTCCTCTTCACAAGTGGAATTTACTCCCATACGATCGAACCGAAAGCCCAATCTCTCGCTTCTTTTGCAGAGAGCGTCTAGCAATTTGCAGTGTTCATCGTCGGGAAGCTTTGAGTAAAAGCCATCTCGCGCGCCCTGAAGATATTCCGATCCTCGCCGGCTGAGAAACAACCATCCTGCAGTCGCCCGATCCATATCTGGTTGCTGCACGAGCCAGGTCAGAAAACCGTGCTTATCGCCAAGGTAAAGAAAGACGGCGATTGCGGCTTCGTGCCAGATAGCGGGATCGTTGCTCGCCCTTACCCATTTATCCTGTTCCGCGTCGGCCATATCGATTTGGTCAGGCAAGCCGGCATGTATATCCATGGCGTTAAATCTCGGTCTCGATAGTTTGGTCGATATTACAGATTTCCAGTTAAGATTCGCATAACCCGCCACTATGGAGCTGCGCGGGAAGGCTCGCTTTTGGCGCAGCGCCAGCCGGTCAATCCGAGCCGCTGCCCGCCGCAGGGCTCCGAATCCGGGTTAATGATCGATTCAATTCCCGGCCGGGTCGCTCGCCAGGAGGCGTCCAACCAAATGATCGACGGCCACTTCCGCCGCTGCGATCGAAGCCATCAAGCGTCCATCGGCGAACTCGTCATATTCGATTGCCACGGTATTGGTGTCGTGGAGCCCTATATAGGCCATCGGAATCTTCAAGCCCGCTTCGACGAGATTCATCCCAGCCAGTCGGCCCCCATGATCGTAGCCGAAATCGCCGCGCGCCGTCAGAATGACCAACCGCTTGCCCAGAGGCAACATTGGCCAATAGGGCTCGCCCGAGCGCGACCGGTCGAAGCCGAAGGTAACGCCGACGCGCACGATATTGTCGATCCATGCCTTGAGTTGCGCCGGCAAGCCGAAATTATACATCGGCGCGCCAATGACGATGAGATCGGCCGCCACTAGCTCAGCCGTCAGTTGGTCACTTTCCGCCAGCACAGCCTGCTGGGCTTCCTTACGGCAATCCGGCGGGCAGAATGCGGCTGCGATCCAGTCCTCGCTGACAGGTTTGGGTGGCGCGCTTCCGACGTCCCGATACGTGACCACGTCCATCGGCCGAGCTTCCAACCAGCGCTCAATAAAGCGTTGGCTCAGGCGCCGAGTGTGCGAGCCATGGCGATCGCGGCCCGATATGCCGGTTCGGGCGCTGGCGTCGATATGGAGAAGGCGGATCGAGTGAGACTCATCGGGCGGCATAGAGAAATCCCTTCATCTGTTATAATTGTTCTGCGTATGCGATTACCATTGAACAATGGCATATAACGAATGCAAATCGCTCATCTGATAAGTGAGATGAACTCATCTCTATCCCGTCATCGACGGCTGCCGCCGCTCGCAACTCTGCGCGCCTTCGAGGCCGCCGCCCGTCATCTCAGCTTCCGAAGAGCAGCCGATGAGCTGCTCGTGACGCCGACCGCAATCAGTCACCAGATCAGACTTCTGGAAGAAGCGCTGGGAATGGCGTTGTTCGTCCGTCAGGTTCGACGTGTTGCGCTGACCGAGGCGGGTCAGCGCCTCTATCCAACCCTTCGCGACGGCTTCGACGCCTTTGAGCGCGCAATCGCGGACCTTGCGCCACAGCACCGGCGCAAGGCAGTGACGCTGGCGGCGACGACCTTGTTCACGGCCCGACGACTACTTCCCGCGCTAGGATCATTTCGATCAGACCACCCCGAATTCGATCTGCGGCTGCACGCCTCCGACGAATTGGTCGATTTGGTCTCGGGTGTCGCGGATATTGCCGTTCGCTATGGAGCCGGACCGTTCGATGGACTGGTGGCGGAGCCGCTTCTATCTGAACGATTCGGAGTTCTGTGCAGCCCAAGCCTTCGCCTTTCCAGCCCGGACGACCTCAGGCGCGCCACGCTGCTGCATGTCGAATGGAAGCAGCCGAGTATAGCGCCCGACTGGCGGAGATGGGCGAGATTGGCGGGCGTCACCGACCTGGCCGTTGAAGAGGGCCCGCGCCTTTCGGAGGATGGCCACGCCCTCCAAGCGGCTATCGCCGGGCATGGCGTCGCGATAGCCAGTCTCGTACTCGCGCAGCCGGAAATCGGGGCTCGGGCGCTTGTCCATCCATTCGGGCCTGTGATCGAGGGCGAGACGTATCATGTCGTTGCGACGCTGCAGAAGATGGCATGCAACGATGTGCGGGCTGTGCGCGATTGGTTGAAGACGGCCGTCGCAACTGGGTGAACTGAAGCACGATCGGAAAAGTGCTGAGAGGCTTCAAGCTAAAGTACAGGATCGAGACGGCCCCCCGTACCGTTTGGAGCCATACGGCAGAAAATGGCGGGTCTCGCGGGATTCGACCTTGTTACCGCGAATCCAGCGCCGCGAACGTCCGCGAGATCAGAGGAAAGTCGACCTACGGTTCCGGCAGGTCGAATATCCACTCCTGGCGCGGAGCCGCCAATCCAGCCGAGCCGCAGCCCCGCCCCAGGGCAATCAGGTGAAGGATAAAAATCCCTACCCCCTCGTCCTGAGGAGCCGCCGTAGGCGGCGTCTCGAAGGACGGCCGCAGGGCGAAACCGAAGGTTCCCCCCCATTGCCGTCCTTCGAGACGCCCGCTTCGCGGGCTCCTCAGGACGAGGGTGATGGGGCTATAGTCCTTCTCACGATTGCCCTGAGCCCCGCCCCCCTGTCGATTGATTCCGGCCTTGCCTGCGCCTATCCTATGCGCATGACCTCGCCCGCCATCACCTTCGATCGGCTCGCCTATATCGGCAGGCTGAAAGAGGCCGGCTTCGACGACAAGCAGGCGCGCGCCCAGGCGGATGCGCTTGACGCGGCGTTGCGCGACTCGGTGGCGACGAAGGCCGATCTGCGCGAGTCCGAGCTGCGGCTCGAGGCCAAGATCGAGACCACGGCGGCTCATCGCGATCGGCGGCCTCATTCTCGAGCCGTCAAATTCATGAAATAACGTCGCGCAGGGCGGACGCTGCTCCAATATATTGGTTTGGCGCCGATCGCGATCAGCGCTGCCGCCATGAGCCCGCAGGGCGATCGGGCGAACGAGAATCATAGCTGGAAAGGGCGTTCCCACCTCCCCCGCGAGGGGAGGCCCTGCGCCGAAGGCGCTCGGGAGGGGGTAATTGGGTGAAGGATAAAATTCCCCAACCCTCGTCCTGAGGAGCCGCCGCAGGCGGCGTCTCGAAGGACGGCCACTCTTCGAGGTCCGAACCTCCCCCTAAAAGGCAGGGTAAAACGCCATCTCCGTCCTTCACACGCCACTTGCCCGCGAATCCGTTTCGCAATAGCGTGGTCGCAGCTGTATCTTCTAGCCTTTCGTTTTCAGTCGTTTTCGTGCGTGGTTCCATGCGTGGGTGGGCGGACCCTCGGCTTTATGGATTGCTCGCGTCGATTTCTTTCACGACGCCCGGCGCCGCCGGAGCCTTTCTGCAACCTGTGGGCGAGGGCGTCGCCATCCTCACCACGAGCTTCGCGGATGCGCATAAGGCCTATGACTCTCTCGGCCGACTCGTCGCGGCGCCCTCCTATCACAAGCTCGAGACGCAGCTCTACGCCGAATATGGACTCCTCGACGAGCTGACGCTCGTCGCCGAGACCAATTATCTGCGCTTTCGCGGCTCCGACGCGCAGAAGCAGGCCGCGCAGCTCGCCGTCCTGATCGAGCAGGCGAAGTCCCGCACGCCGCTCCATCTGCCGCCGGGCGTCGGCGAGGGGGCGCGCTACGCCGGCCCAGGCTCGCAATCGCTCGGCGCGCGTGTAAAACTGCTGCAGCTCGGGCCGGCGATCGTCTCGGCGCAGGCGAGCCTGCGCGCCGCGGTCGGCGAGGGGCGCAAGTTTCTCGACATGAGCGAGCATGTTCAGGGGGATGGCCGCCTGCAGATCGGCTGGCCGGTCGAGCTGCTCGGCATGCCGGGATTCTCCGAAATCGTGGTCGGCTATCGCTCGGCGGGACAGAACGGCGCCGAGGTCCGCGCCGAGGCCACCGCCGGCCTGCGGCCGCTGGACAGCGTGCTGCTGCTGGCGCAGGGCTTCGCCTATTTCACGCCCTGGGCTTCGGGCTCCGCCTTCACCGCCTCGCATCGCCTGCAGCTCAGCGCCGTCTATGATGTGACCCGCGAGGTCGCCGTGCAGATCGGCGCGCGCGCGGCTTTGCGCGGCGTCAATGATTCCTCGGAGCGCGGCCTCATCGGCGCCCTATGGTATAGATTCTGAGAGCAGCCGGCCGGCGGGGAGTCGAATGACGCAGTGCTTCGGGATCATTCTCGCGGGAGGGCAGGCGCGGCGCATGGGCGGAGCCGACAAGCCGCTGATCGAGATCGGCGGCGCTTCGATCCTCGAGCACGTCATCCGCCGGCTCGCGCCGCAATGCGTCGGCCTCGCGCTCAACGCCAATGGCGAGCCCCAGCGTTTCGCGGCTTTCGGCCTGCCGATCCTCGCCGACGGCGTTCCGGGCTTTGCGGGGCCGCTCGCCGGCGTTCTCGCTGGTCTCGACCATGTCGCCGCCGCGCATCCCGACGTCGGTTTGGCGCTGAGCGTTCCGGCCGACACGCCTTTCGTTCCGCCCGATCTCGTCGCACGTCTCGCCGCCGCGCGCGCTGCGGCAGGCGCGGCGATCGCGGTCGCCTCCTCCGGCGAGCGCGTGCATCATGCCGTCGCGCTCTGGCCAGTCGCTCTGCGCGAGGAGCTGCGCCATGCGCTGGTGCAGGAGGATCTGCGCAAGGTGAGCGCCTTCATCGAGCGCTATCCCAATGTGACCGCGGAATGGCCAGTTTCGCCTTTCGACCCGTTCTTCAATGTGAACCGGCCGGAGGACGTCGACATGGCCGAGGCGATCGAGACATTGGCGCACGCACCGTGAGTCGGGCGCGCTACACGTATCCCGGGTCGATCTTGCCGGCGCGCTCGAGCCAGCGCGGCGTCGGCAGGTTCAGGCCGCGCAAGAATTCGAGATTATAGAGCTTGGAGGCGTAGCGCGTGCCGAGATCGGCGAGAATGGTCACGATGGTATGGCCGGGGCCGAGCTCCTTGGCGAGCCGGATCGCTCCCGCCACATTGACGCCGGACGAGCCGCCGAGCAGCAGCCCCTCGTTCTCGGCGAGATCGAACAGGATCGGCAGCGCTTCCTGATCGGCGATCTGAAAAGCGAGATCAATGGGCGCGCCCTCGAGATTGGCGGTGATGCGGCCCTGGCCGATGCCTTCGGTGATCGACGAGCCGGAGGACTTCAATTCTCCAGTCTGGTAATAGGAATAGAGCGCCGCGCCCATCGGATCGGCGATGGCGATCGCAACCGAGGGCTTGCGCTCCTTGAGCGCCATGCCGATGCCGGCGAGCGTGCCGCCGGTGCCCACCGCGCAGACGAAGCCGTCGATCTCGCCATTGGCGTCGGCGAAGATTTCCGGCCCGGTCGTCTGCACATGCGCGTCGCGATTGGCGACATTGTCGAATTGATTGGCCCAGATCGCCCCTTCGGGACGCTCGGCGGCGAGACGCTCGGCGAGACGGCCGGAGAGCTTCACATAATTGTTGGGATTGGCGTAGGGGACGGCGGGAACCTCGACCAGCTCGGCGCCTTGCAGGCGCAGCGTGTCCTTCTTCTCCTGGCTCTGCGTCTCCGGAATCACGATCACCGTGCGGAAGCCGAGCGCATTGGCGACGAGCGCGAGGCCGATGCCGGTGTTGCCGGCGGTGCCTTCGACGATGACGCCGCCCGGCTTCAGCGTTCCGCGGGCGATGGCGTCCTGCACGATCGACAGAGCGGCGCGGTCCTTCACCGAACCGCCCGGGTTCATGAACTCCGCCTTGCCGAGAATGCGGCAGCCGGTCGCCTTCGAGGCCGCCCTCAGCTCGATGAGCGGTGTGTTGCCGATCGCTTCGATGACATTTCCGGCGAATTTCATGGAGCTTTTCCTCTGCGCGGGATGGCGCCGCGCTATCCTATCGGCTCAGTAGAAGCAAGGATTATTCCGCTGCTCCCGGGGCGCCTGTCTCGAGGCGGAATGTCGCGCGATGGCTCGCGCTCGCGCCGGGGTCGAGGATGCGCATCGACGGCTTCTCATAGAGATCGCCGCGGAAATCCTCGGGATCGCCATGGCCGGTCCACGCCTCGATGCAGAGGAAGGGCGCCGGCGGCGCCGACCACAAGGCGATATGAGGAAAATCATCGAGCTCGACATGGAGGCGCAGGCCGGCGCCATTGTCATAGGCGAGGCGCCGGCTCGCGGCGTCGAGGAAGCACAGCGCCTCGCGCGCCATCAGCTCGCGCGTCAGCGGCAGGACGGCGCCGTCGAGCGGAATGCTCCGGCGGCGCTCCGAGAACAGCCCGCCCGGCGCGATGACCGGAACCTCGGGCCGCTCTGCTCGCTCGAAGCGAATCGTGTGATCGGCGCGGGAGCCCGCCAGCGGCCAGCGGAAGCCGGGGTGCAGGCCGGCGGCATAGGGCAGGGGCTGCTCGTCGCGATTGGTCGCGAGCAGCGTGATCTCGAGCTCTCCCGGGCGCAGCGCGAAGCGCGCCTCGAGCCGGAAAGCGAAGGGGTAGAGGGTCAGCGTTTCCTCATCCGCCTCGAGGACGAAGCGCGCGGCCGCCTGCGACCGCTCCACGAGCGAAAAGCGCTTGCGCCGCGCGAAGCCGTGCAGGCCGAGCGTGAACTCCCGATCGGCGACGCGCGTCGTTCCATTGCGCGTCCAGCCGACGACCGGGAAGAGCAGCGGCGCCGTCTCGCTCCAGACGGCGGCGTCGGGCGACCAGAGCAGTTCGATCGCCTGCGCGCGCCAGGACAGCAATTGCGCGCCGAGAGGCGAGACGGAGGCCCGGTCGTCGGCGCCGGCGCAAAGGAGAATCGGTTCGCTCATGGCGTGAGCGTGCCTGTTCGGCGCCGCAACGCAAGGGCGTTCGCCGGCGCCGATGCTGCGGCAAGTCGCTAGAGCGTCATCCGATCCAATTGGATCGAGATGACGCTCTAGCCTTCTTTCTTTTGAGCGAATTCTGATCGATCGAACGATTCCGTTCGATCGGAAAGCGCTCTAAGCACTTTTACGCTTCGTAAATCCCATGCGGACAAATTGCCCTGTGGAGCATCGAGGCGGCGGAGCATCGAGGAGGGGCGGATGGACGCGCGAAGGATTACCGAGGGGACGAGTCGCCGGCCGGTCGCGCGCATACGGGAAATGACGCGCCAAGCTCGGCGCGAGAGCGCCGCACGCACGCCGCTTCGCGCCCAGCGCGCCACGCTCTCGACCGCGCAGATCATGCGGGCGGCTCTGCTGCTGGCGGCGGGCCTCGTTTGCGCGGCGGGCGTCCATGTGGGCGCGGCCAAAGCGCAGGCGGCCCGCAGCGCCGAGACGCCGGGCGCTTGCCTCGTTGGTAAATCTCAACCGATAAAATCTGAAAGTTCACCGGCCTAGCAGCGTTGCCTCGACCATAGTCCCGAGTTGGCGCAGGCGTTTCGCCACGCGCAGCCCGACCCGGAGCCGGCCGTCTGCTTCGGCCTTACGCGGCCAGAGCGCGGCATTACGTACGGAATCAAAGATTAAGGTTAAGCAAAACCTAATAAGGCGCGCCCGGCGAAATTGCGATACATAGGTAGCCGATCGGACCGCGGATGGTGAGACTCCGCGGCGTAGCGAAGCGTTCGAGAGCGTGTCAAATGGCGCAAGCGTCGGATTTGGTCGAAAGCGTGCAGCCTCCCGTGTCCTTCGCGGAGAAGCTCGCAGGTTCGGAGGCGTTCGGCGCCCTGTTCCGGGAGGGCATGGCGCTGGTCGAGGAGGCGGCCGCCTATCTCGACGGTTCTGGCCGGGAGGACGCCAAATCGCTGCCGCGTCCAGAGGCCCTTGCTTACGCGGCCGAGAGCATGCGGCTGACGACCCGCCTCATGCAGATCGCCTCGTGGCTGCTGCTGCAGCGCGCCGTCAATCAAGGGGAGATCACTCGGGCGCAGGCCGCGAGCGACAAGCACAAGGTGAGGCTGTCTCAGCAGGAGCTCGCATCCAATCCGGAGATTTTCTCGCATCTGCCGGAGAAGCTGCGCGACATCGCCATCCACTCGCTGCGCCTGCAGGCGCGCGTCATCCATCTCGATCAGCTGATCTATGGCGCGACCGCGCTTCCGGCGACAAGCGCCTCGCCGAGTCCGGTCGAGGCGCAGCTGCAGACGCTACGCAACGCCTTCGCGACCGGCAAGTGAGAGCAACAGAAATGGGAGAGCCGCGCGCGGCTCCCGCTCCAATGGCTCCGATCGATCACTGCGCCTCGCGGCAAAATCGAAACTGAGTCGCTTTCTGCGCTGAGCAAGAAACGCTCCGGGAGGCGCGACAGCGCGCCCCGCCCCTCGGAGACGCCCGCTGCGCGGGCGTCTCCGAGGGGCGGGGGGGACCGGCGGTCTCGACGCGGCCGCTGTCCGATCAGCCGGAAATCAGATCACTTCTTGCCGAAAGACATATTCCCGAAGCGCGAGTTGAAGCGCGACAGGCGGCCGCCGCGGTCGAGCAGCTGCTGCGAGCCGCCGGTCCAGGCCGGATGAGTCTTGGGGTCGATGTCGAGGTTCAGGATGTCCCCCTCCGAGCCCCAGGTCGAGCGGGTGAAATATTCCGACCCGTCGGTCATGACGACCTTGATCGTATGATAATCGGGGTGGATTTCCTTCTTCATATCTCTTTCCTCGACATCCGCAGATTGGGCGCGCTCTTAGCGCAATGCGCGGCAAGGAGCAAGCGCGCGTCTCGTTGCGGAGCCGCGTCAGGCGGCGAGCAGACGCTGCACCTCGTTGACGAGGTCTCGAAGATGGAAGGGCTTGGAGAGAATCTTGGCCTGGCGCGGAGCCTGATTGTCCGGATTGAGCGCGACCGCGGCGAAGCCGGTGATGAACATCACCTTGATCTCGGGGTCGAGCTCGGTCGCGCGCCGGGCGAGCTCTATGCCGTCCATCTCCGGCATCACGATATCTGTGAGCAGCAGCTCGAACGGCTCGACTCTCAGCTGATCATAGGCGGCGAGCCCGTTGTCGAACGATTTGACGGCGAATCCCGCCGTCTGCAGCGCTCTCACCAGAAAGCGCCGCATGTCGTTGTCGTCCTCCGCCAGCAGGATTTTCGCGGAAATCTTCTCGGTCATATCGCTCCTCGCTTTTCGAAGCATAAGGGCGCAGTTTGGTAAAAATCGGGTGAAATGGCGAGCGCGCGGCGGCGCTCGAGCCGCCATGCCGTGGCCCTTGTTTCGCATATCGATAAAAAATCGGGAATCCCGCAGCCGATCGGTCTATGGTGATGGATCGGATCGTTCGCGAAGAGATCGAGGGCCCCAGTCGATGAGTTCCGAGCCGAGGAAGGAAGACGAGCGTGGCGAGGGGACGCAGGCCGTGACGCCGCCGGATCCCGAGCTCGCTTTTCCCTTCGAGGTGCTCGAGCCCGAGGAGCTCGCCTCTCCGCTCGTCTTCTCCTCGCCTCATTCCGGCGACCTCTATCCGGCCGGCTTTCTCGCGAGCTCGCGGCTCGACATTGCGAGCCTGCGCCGGTCGGAGGATGCGCATGTGCATGCGCTGTTCGCTCTCGCGCCGGCGACCGGCGCGCCGCTCATCAAGGCGCATTTCCCGCGCGCCTATCTCGATCTCAATCGCGAGCCTTACGAGCTCGATCCCCGCATGTTCGAGGACCCGCTGCCGGAATTCGCCAATACGCGCTCGCTGAGGGTCGCCGCGGGCCTCGGCACCATTCCGCGCGTCGTCGCCGACGCCCGCGAGATCTACGCCACGCGGCTTCGCGTCGGCGAGGCGCTGCGCCGCATCGAAAAGCTGCACAAGCCCTATCACGCGGCGCTGCGCGAGCTGATGGAGCGGGCGCGGCGTCGCTTCGGCGTCGCTCTGCTCGTCGACTGCCATTCGATGCCGTCCAATGTCGCCAAGGAGAGCCCGACGCCGCGCGGCGATCGGCGCAAGCCCGATTTCGTGCTCGGCGACCGTTTCGGCGCCAGCTGCTCCGCGGAGATCGTCGAGACGATCGAGACGCGGCTCGAGCAATGGGGCTATCACGTGCAGCGCAACCGGCCCTATGCGGGCGGCTATATCACCGAGCATTACGGCAGGCCGTCCGCCGGGTCGCATGCGGTGCAGATCGAGATCGCGCGCAACCTCTACATGGACGAGGGCGATCTCGCGCGCAATGACGCGTTCGATCTGCTCGTCGCGCGGCTCGGCGAGCTGGCGCGACTGCTGGCGCAGACCGTCGGACCGCGCGAGCAGCGCGCCGCCGCCGAATAGGCCGCGCGAGGAGCGAACGCATGACCGCCGTCGATTTCGAGAAATTCGTCGAGCGTCTCGCCGACGCTTCGGGCGAGGCGATTCTGCCGTTCTTCCGCACGAGCCTGGCGGCCGAGGACAAGGCCCATGGCGGCGCCTTCGATCCGGTGACCGAGGCCGACCGCGCCGCCGAGCTCGCCATGCGCCGGCTGATCGAGGGCGCCTTTCCGAGCCATGGGATCATCGGCGAGGAGTTCGGCAATCTGCGCGAGGACGCCGAATATGTCTGGGTGCTCGATCCGATCGACGGCACCAAGAGCTTCATCTGCGGGCTTCCGCTGTGGGGCACGTTGATCGGCCTCACCCATCGCGGGCGTCCCTGCTACGGGCTGATGCATCAGCCCTTCACGCGCGAGCGCTTTTCCGGGGACGGGGAGGCGGCTTTTTGGCGCGGCCCGGCGCGACGCCCAGCGGAGCCGGCGCGGAAGGCGCAGCAGCCCGCGGCCGAGGAGCGCCGCCGGCTGCGCGTGCGCGCCTGCGCGGACCTCGCCGAGGCAACCTTGATGACGACGTCGCCCAAGCTGATCGACGAGCAGCTGCGCGACGCCTTCTTCCGCGTGGAGGCGACGACGCGTCTCTCGCGCTATGGCGGCGACTGCTATGCCTATTGCGCGCTCGCCGCGGGGCATGTCGATCTCGTCATCGAGACCAATCTCAATTCTTACGACATTGTCGCGCTGATCCCGATCGTGGAAGGCGCGGGCGGGATCGTCACCACCTGGGACGGCGGCTCCGCCGCGCAGGGAGGCGCGATCATCGCGGCCGGCGACCGCCGCCTGCACGAGGCGGCGATGCGGATGCTCGCGGGCTGAGCGCGCCGCGCGATCGCTCTATGCAAATGCGCGCGGCGCGGGCGCGGTCACGGTACGGGAGTGAATGGCCTCTTGTCGTAGAGCCGGACGTAGTTGACATGCATGAGGAGCGGGAAGGGCGTCGTCGCGTCGGGACGCAAATATATGTTGGACTCCATCCAGTTCGAGTCCGCGGCGTAGTTCAACATCGGGCTCAGCGACAGGCCACGATAGGCGATGGCGAGCGACGGCGGCGCCGAATAGACCAGATGATAGTCGACATAAAAATCGATATAATCGGACGTCCAGTCGACGCCATAGGTGTGAAAGTTCCCATCGATATAGGCTGCATGCTCTCCGACGCTGGTTCCGACGTTGTTGTTGTCTATGCCGGAATATATCGTCGTGTAGAACACGTCGGAATGCCCGAAGAATTCGACCAGATCGATTTCCGCGCGCGGCCTGCCGGGGTTTTGCCCCGGCGTCGAATAGAACCAGAGCGCCGCAGCCATTCCTCGCCCGCCATTCGGAAAGGCGGCGCGAAATTCAAAATAGCCATAGGTGAATCCGGGAAAGACCGCCGGATTGGTCTGGAGATGTCCGCCGATGTAGGACGGGACCAGTCCGCCGTTTCCCTGCGCCGTCATCTCCGCCTGGATCGCCGACACGAGATTGCTCGGCGTCGGGCGCGCGGAAATGGTCAGATAGCCGTTCCCCTGGCTGAACGGGCTCACGCCGAGCATGGTCGGATCATTAGGATTGATGTCGAAAGTGCCGCCGGCGCGGGTGCAGACGCCGGAGGCGACATCGGCCGCGGCGCAAGGCTGCACGGCGAAATCGACATAGCCCTGCACGGGCGACTGCCAGGTCATGTCGTTCGGCATCCACACGCCCGCGGTCGGGTTCGCGCCGGTCCGCAAGGTCAGCGGCGTGACGCTGAAGTCCTGCTGCCAAACCAGAGCCGCCCCATTGCCGGTGAGCGGCGGCGGGCTGGTCGAGGGATTGGCGCCGACGGCGACTGTCGACAGCACGGGCGACCGCGCGATGTCGGTCCATGGATTGTTATAAGCGATCCCGATCGTCCCCGTATAGGTCGTGAGCTCGGCGTCGGCCGGAATGTCGACCGTCAAATTCTTCGTATTGACGCCGGCGTTGATCGTCATGGGCAGGCATTTCCAGAATGCATATTGATCTGGCGCCACGAATCCGACGCAGACCGAATCGGAGGTTGTCGCCGTCGAGGCGTTGAAAACGGCGGTCACGTTCAACTGCCCGCCTCTCACTGCGGCTCCGGTGTAATTGAGCGAAGAAAATGTGAAGAGCACAGCCGGCGAGAATTGGGAGACCGTCAATGTCGCCAGGGTCGGCGAGTGAGCGAGCTCGGTCCATGGATTGTTGTTGTTGACGGTGATAAATCCGTTGTAGCTGGTGATTTCGGAGTTGGCGGGTATGGTCAGGTCGAAATCGATCGTGTTGACGCCGGCGGCGAGCGACACCGGGCGACAGCTCCAGAAATTATACTGGTCCGCGGCGACGAAAGTCACACACACTGAATTCGAGTTGATCGCCGCCGACGAGGTCAGCGTGGCGACGACATTCATCTGGCCGCCGCGCTGGAAGTTTCCTGAATAGGTCAGCGAGGTGAACGAGTAGCTCGCAGACCGCGCCGGCTGCGTGGCGAGAGTGGACAGCGCCGTGACGACGAGCGCCAGGATCAGATGCAGCTTCATCGTGAAAATTCCCCGCATGAGCAGAAATTGAAAAAACGGACGCCCTCGAGCGCCAGCTAGAGCTTCACGCGAAGAATGCCCTGACGTCATGTTTTTGGCAAGGACGACAAAAGATCACGACTCGAACGTGCTCGCCCGCGCGGAGGCGACGCTGCGCCCAGCGGCGGCGCCTCGCGTCTCTCGCGCGCGCCGAGCGCGGCGGCTGGTCAGCTCGACACTCTCTGGCATTCGTCCGCGCAGGCCTTGCACGCATCGCCGCAATTCTTGCATTCCACATATTGCGGGAAGCGGTCGCATTCCTTCTTGCAGGCCATGCAGACGTCATAGACGGTCTTCGCCAGCGCCGGCGTCGCGGGCGAATTGACCGCGGACAGCGTCTCCAGCGCCGCGCAGGCGGCGACGAGATCGTAGGACGCCTTGGTGCAATCGGCCATGCTGGCGTCGTTCATCGACAGCATGCCGAAGCAATGGCGCAGGCATTCATTGCCCGTGGACACGCATTTGGCGCTCGTCTCCATCAGCGTGCGGAATTTTGCCGGATGGTGATGGACAGGCGCGCCCGGCGCGGTCGCCTGAGCAAAAGCCCGGGCCGACGTCGCCGCGGCGGCGGCGCCGATGGCGGCGACGAATTGACGGCGTTCCATTTGTCGTTCCTCCCTCGTTCGGGAAAAGTTTTTTCCCATTTGGAGCGCATTTGCGATGGATCAATGCTTTGCCCGCTCGGCTCGTTGCGTACACATGGCGCCGACGCCATTTGTTCTATTTCTCGAGGAGGGGAAGATGGAACAGACCGTCGTGCTCACGCTCGCGCGCAGCGACGTGGAAGCGCTCGTCGGCACGCTGCGACGGCGGGCGGAGCGTCTGTGCGATATTCGACGCGAGCTTTGCGAGCCCGATGGCGCGGACGAGCTGGAACGGCAAGAGCGCGCTTATTTCGAACAGGAGAGCGCCGCCGTCGAGCGCATTCTCGCCGCTCTCGATTCCGTGCTCTCCGCGCCGGCCAGCGCCTAGTGGCGTGATTCAGCCGAGTTGACAGGGGTGAAAGGGCGAGCCTGAAGGCTTCGCTCTCGAGGCTGCAGAATGGCCGAAGCGCCGCCTATAGCCCGAGGCGCGCCGCTGCGCTATCGTCCCAGGCCGGCAGCCGGCGCATCTCGGCGCGCGCCTCAGGGCATTTGACGAGCAGCAGTCGCAAGACGATCGCGAGATCCGCGGCGACATCGGGCAAGCCGAGATCGGCGAAGCCGCGAATGTCGGCGAGGATGATGTCGCGAACCGCCGCCGCGCCGCGATGGCGGTTGAGCAGATAGCTGTTCAGCCTGCGTTGATGCGCGTCGGACGGAGCCGACTGCGGGACGCAGGGCAGGCCGAAGGGCTCGAGCGATTCCGTCAGGAAGGTCATTATCGGCTCCGTCGACTTTCGAGTCGACGGGGGCTCTAACGGTCTCAGACTGACCTTTCGTGACGCCGCGCCTGTGGAGATTACTGAAGCTGCGTCGCCTCGGCCGTGGAGGCGGCCTCCCCGCCGAGCAAACGCTCGGCCGTGTGGGCGACTTTGAGCCACACCTCGTGACCCTCGTCGTCGCCGGCGCGCTGCAGATCCATCGCGTGTTCCCGCGCTTTGGCGGGCGCTTCGCGCGCCAGCCGATGCGTGAGCACGCGGGCGTGGATCTCCACGGCCTGGTCCAGAGAAACTTCCATTTGCGTCGACTCCATCGGCCCTCGCAGGCGCGCTTCGTGGCCGCGCCAAGTCTGTCCCACGGCGCTCGTACGACTCCGATGTGGCGGATCGTCGCAGGCCGCGCCCCGGGGTCAGAGCCTCGCCTCGATCGTCGCCGCCACGCGCCGGCGCTCGACGGCCCCGGCGAGCCGGCGCAGGCAATCGACCGACAGCGGCCAATCGAGGCAGCCGTCGGTGACGCTCTGGCCGTAGACGAGCGGGCGTCCGGCGACGAGGTCCTGGCGGCCTCCGACGAGATGGCTCTCGATCATCACGCCGATGACGCTGCGCTCGCCGGCTTCGATGCGTTGCGCCAGCTCCTCGATCACGAGAGGCTGGTTCTCCGGCTTCTTGCCGCTGTTGGCGTGCGAGGCGTCGACCATGACGAAAGGCGAGACGCCGGATTTCCCCGCCTCGGCGCAGGCGGCGGCGACGCTGGCGGCGTCGAAGTTCGGCGTCTTGCCGCCGCGCAGGATGAGGTGGCAATCCTCATTGCCGCTGGTCGCGGCGATGGCGCAGCGCCCATCCTTGGTGACGGCGAGGAAATGATGCGGCTGCGCGGCCGACAGCGCCGCGTCGACGGCGATGCGCACATTGCCGTCGGTTCCGTTCTTGAAGCCGATCGGGCAGGAGAGGCCGGAGGCCAGCTCGCGATGGACCTGGCTCTCCGTGGTGCGCGCGCCGATCGCGCCCCAGCCCACGAGATCGGCGATATATTGCGGCGTCGTCATGTCGAGGAACTCGCAGCCGGCGGGCAGGCCGAGCTCATTCACCTCGAGCAGCAGGCGCCGCGCGAGGCGCAGCCCCGTCTCGATGTCGAAGCTGCCGTCGAGGCGCGGATCGTTGATGAGGCCTTTCCAGCCGACCGTCGTGCGCGGCTTCTCGAAATAGACGCGCATGATGATCAGGAGCCGGTCGGAGAGCTCGTCGCGCGCCCGCGCGAGCTTGCGCGCATAATCGAGGGCGGCGTCCGGATCATGGATGGAGCAGGGGCCGATGACGACGGCGAGACGATCGTCGCGGCCGCGCAGAACCTCCCGCAATTCGGCGCGGGCGGATGCGACGACGTGGCTCGCATGCTCGCTGCGCGGCAATTCGCGCATGATCGTCGCGGGTGGAGTCAGCTCTTTGATCTTGACGATGCGCAGATCGTCGGTTTCGGTCGGCACGGCGCGGCTCCTTGCGGTGAATGAGGCCGGCGACGCAAAAAAAGCCGCCAGCGGGTCTGGCGGCTCCAGGGGTTTCGCGGGTCTGACGGTCAGGTGTCGACCGCCCGCATGCCCTTCGCCGCCGGCGCGGGATAGCCGAAATACCAATAGAAGGGCGCGGCGGGCACGAAGGTCATGGGACTGGAGTTAAATCGGCGCGCGGGATCGTGTCAAGCCGCGGCTCGGCGGCGGATCATCGGCAGGCTTGCGCGATGGCCAGAAAATCCTTCGCCGTCAGCGAGGCGCCGCCGACGAGCGCGCCGTCGACATGCTCGGCGCCGAGCAGCTCTCGCGCATTGGACGGCTTGACCGATCCGCCGTAGAGGATGCGCGCTGGCGCGCTCGCCCCGGCGCCGAAGCGAGCGTCGAGATGCGCGCGGATCGCCGCGTGCATGCCGGCGACGTCGGCGGTCGTCGGCGTCAGTCCCGTGCCGATCGCCCAGACCGGCTCATAGGCGACGACGAGCCGCTCCGCCGCGACATCGTCCGGGAGAGAGCCGGCGAGCTGCCGCTCGACGATCTCGACGGCGCGCCCCGCATCGCGTTCGGCGCGCGTCTCGCCGACGCAGACGATCGGCGTCAGGCCGGCGCGCAGCGCGGCGCTGGCCTTGGCGCGCACGAGCGCGTCGCTCTCGCCGTGATCGGCGCGCCGCTCGCTGTGCCCGACGATTACATAAGAGGCGCCGGCGTCGGCCAGCATTGCGGCGGAGATATCGCCCGTATGCGCGCCCGACGCTTCGGCGTGGCAATCCTGTCCGCCGAGCCCGAGGCCATAGCGCGTCGCGAGGCCGGCCGCCGCCGCGAGCAGCGTCGCGGGCGGGCACACGACCAGCTCCACGCGCGGGCGGAGGGCGTCATAGCCGGCGGCGATCGCCTCGATTTCGCCGAGCGCGGCCTTCAGCCCGTGCATTTTCCAGTTTCCGGCGACGAGCGGACGCGGATCGGAAGCCATGGCGAGCCTTCCCTCTAGAGCGCGTTCCGATCGAACGGAATCGTTCGATCGATCAGAATTCGCTCCAAATTAAACAAGACCTGGAGCCGTTTTCGATCCATTCGGAACGAAAACTGCTCTAGAATCGGAGCGGACGCGAGAGCGAGGCCATATCAGCGGCCCCGCGCTTCCGCAATTCGCGCGGGGAGGCGAAGGTTCCGCGCGCGAGGCTTCGGCTGGCCTCAGGCGCTGCGCGCGACAATTCGCGCGGGGCGGGTTGCCGCGTCCCCGGCCGCTCGCTATAAGCGCCGCGCTTCTTCAATTCCGAACGAACGAGACGACGCGCGCATGGCGATCGAACGCACTTTCTCCATCATCAAGCCGGACGCCACCAAGCGGAACCTGACCGGCAAGATCAACGCCCTCATCGAGGACGCGGGCCTGCGCATCGTCGCGCAGAAGCGCATCCGCATGACGCGCGAGCAGGCCGAGACCTTCTATGGCGTCCATAAGGAGCGCCCCTTCTTCGGCGAGCTGATCGAGAGCATCACCTCCGGCCCGGTGGTCGTGCAGGTTCTGGAGGGCGAGGGCGCGATCGCCAAATATCGCGCCGTGATGGGCGCGACCAATCCGGCGAGCGCCGATCCGGGCACGATCCGCAAGGAATTCGCGGTGTCGATCGGCGAGAATTCGGTGCATGGCTCCGATGCGCCGGAGACCGCCGCGATCGAGATTCCGCAGTTCTTCTCCGGCAACGAGATCGTCGGCTGATCGCGACGCGCGCGCGTCAGGCGGCGTATTTCTGGAAATAGGCCGAGAGCATGCGGTCGCGATAGGCGACCAGATTGGCGTTCGCCAAAGTCGCGGCGCGCAAGGGCGAATCGAGCTCGGGAGCAAGACTCTCCGCGACGAAGGCGAAGGCAGTCGCATCCGCGCCGCAGGCCGCGTCGCCGAAGAGAAAGCGCTTGTCGCCCATAAGGGTGGCGAGCGCCTCAATGTCGCGCCGGCCGAGCTCGGCGATCTCTTCGCGCGAATGCCGGCCCATCCCTTGCGCCCTCAGGCTCGTGGCGATCTTCCGGCGCACGATCGCCTCGACCAGCCGTCGCAACGGCGCCGGAACCGCGGCGAAGAATTGCGCCGCGCTCGCCGCGAAATTGGCGTCGTCGACCCAGCGCGTGTGGACGAGAGCCCAATAATAGTGATCCTCCAGCATCTTCTCGATCGCCCAGCCGCTCGCGCGCTGTTCGGCCGAAAGGCCCTGGTCGAAATCGACGCCGTATTTTCGTTCGATATGGAAGCGGATGAAGGCCGAATCGGCGATGATCGTCCCCTCGTCGTCGATATAGGGCAGCTTCCCCTTCGGCGCGCGCGAATAGCCGCCGTGATCCTCGACGTAGCGCAGGCCTGCGAGCTTCAACAAGGTCATGGCCTTGAGCACGAAGGGACTGGCGTCGGGCAGGCCGAAGAATGGTCCGAACGAATAAAGGGTAATCATGACAATCGACCCTCGGATGTTGCGCGGTGATCGCGTGATTCGTGCGGATAAACGAACAAAACAAGAACGTCAAGCTGTTTTGCGACCTAGCGGCAGGACAGTTTGGAAAATCACGGCGTGCGCTCTACAGGACTGGCGAAGAGGCAACCGGGCGGAGGCGATGATGGCTCGAGGCGGATGGATCTGGCGTATCGCGGGCCTTTCGGGGCTCGCCGCCGTTGTGTTCGCGGCGCCGTCCGACGGCGCGATCGTTCTCGCCAAATTGCTGGCGCTCTGCGCTTATTTTTTCGCCTTCGTCGCGCGCAGCCCATGCCGCAGCGGCGCGGCCTATCCCTTCGCTCACGGATTTCGCGACGGCGCCTCCTGCTCCGCCGCGTCCGCCGCCGAAGAGGGAACCGCCAGCGTCCCAGGGGCGACGGCACCCGCGCCCAGCACGCGATTGCCCTCGACGCGAACCGCGTCGGAGGCGATGAGCCGCAGCGCGCGCGGATAGAGCAGATGCTCTTGCGTGAGCACGCGGGAGGCGAGCGTCTCCTCCGTGTCCGCGTCCAGCACGGGCACGGCGGCCTGGGCGACGATCGGCCCTTCATCCATCTCCGGCACGACGAAATGCACCGTGCAGCCGTGGATTTTCGCGCCGTCGGCGAGAGCGCGGCGATGCGTGTGCAGCCCGCGATAGGCAGGCAGCAGGGCAGGGTGGACGTTCAGCATGCGCCCGCGCCATTGCTCGACGAACCAGGGCGTCAGCAGCCGCATGAAGCCGGCGAGGCAGATGAGCTCGATGCGATGGGTCGAGAGGATGATCTGCAGCGAGCGCTCGAACTCCTCGCGCCCGGCGTAGATCTTGTGGTCGACCGCGGCGACGGCGATTCCCTGCGCCTTGGCGCGCGCCAGCCCGGCGGCGTCCGGCTTGTTGGAGGCGACGAGCGCGATCTCCGCCGGAAAATCTGGGGCGCGCGCAGCCTCGATCAGCGCATCCATATTGGAGCCGCGTCCCGAGATCAGGATCGCCGTACGCCGCCTCATAAGCGAAGCGTCCCGCGCGTCGTGACGCGGGGGCCGTCGCCCGCGTCGACGATCTCGCCGATCGCGATCGGCGCTTCGCCGGCCGCGCGCAGCGCCGCCAGCGCATCCTCGGTGCCCCCGCGCGCGGCGACGACCACCATGCCGATTCCGCAGTTGAAGGTTCGCAGCATTTCGGCCTGCTCCACGCCGCCCTGCTGCGCCAGCCAGGCGAACACGGGCGGAGCGGCGAAAGCCGAAAGATCGAGCGTGGCGCCGAGGCCCTTCGGCAGGACGCGCGGCAGATTGTCGGGGAAGCCGCCGCCGGTGATATGCGCGAGCGCCAGAATGGCGTCGCTCGCCTTCAGCGCGGCGAGCAGCGGCTTCACGTAAATCCGCGTCGGCGTCAGCAGCGCGCGGGCGAGGCTCGCGCCCGGCGCAAAAGGCGCGGGCGCGTCGAAGGCGAGGCCCGAGAGCGCGACGATGCGACGAATCAACGAGAAGCCGTTGGAATGGGCGCCGGAAGAGGGCAGGCCGAGCAAAATATCGCCTGCCTTCACAGCGCGCGGCAGCAGGCGCGACCGCTCGGCGGCGCCGACGGCGAAGCCGGCGAGGTCATAATCGTCCCGCGCGTAGAGGCCCGGCATTTCCGCCGTCTCGCCGCCGAGCAGCGCGCAGCCGGCTTCGACGCAGCCGGCCGCAATGCCCGATACGACCGCTGCCGCGGCCTCGGGCGCGAGCTTCCCGGTCGCATAATAGTCGAGGAAGAAGAGCGGCTCGGCGCCCTGGACGACGAGATCGTTCACGCACATGGCGACGAGATCGATCCCGATCGTGTCGTGAATGCCGGATTCGATCGCGATCTTGATCTTGGTGCCGACGCCGTCATTGGCCGCGACCAGCACGGGATCGGCAAATCCCGCCGCCTTCAGGTCGAACAGGCCGCCGAAGCCGCCGATCTCGCCGTCCGCGCCCGGCCGGCGGGTCGCGCGAACCGCGGGGCGGATGAGGTCCACCAGACGATTGCCGGCGTCGATGTCGACCCCGGCCTGCGCATAAGTGAGGCCCTTTTCCGCCATGCCCTGTCCCGCGATGATTTCGAGCCAGCGGCCTAACGCCTTACGCGCGCCGGCGCAATCGGTTTCGCGGGGCGGCGGAGAGATGCGAGCCTGAAGGCTCGCGGTCCGAACTTCGCCCTGGACCGCGAGCCTTCAGGCTCGCTGATTTTTGCAGATCGAAGACGCCTCGTTCTCAGCCGTGCAGCTGCTTCTCGGCCTCGCCCTGATCGGCCGGATGCAGCTCCACGCTCTCGCCGCAGCCGCAAGCCGAGGTCTGGTTGGGATTCTGGAACACGAAGCTCGACGAGAACATCGAGGTCTCGACGTCCATGCGCGTTCCGAGCAGATAGAGCACTGCGGCTCCGTCGACGATGACGCGCGCGCCCTTCTCCTCGATCACCTCGTCGCCGGGCGCCGGCGCGGCCAGCTCCATCTTATAAGCCATGCCGGCGCAGCCGCTCTTTTCGAGCGAGATGCGCAGCCCGGCGCTGGGGTTCTCGTGCCCGGCGAGCAGGCCGCGCACGCGTTCGGCAGCGGCGTCGCTGAGGGTCATGACCGTCATTGTTCTCTCCTTAGGTCCATTCGTCCGCAGCGCTCGGCGCGCTCAGTAATTCGCCCAAAGGCCCGGCGAGGCGATCTCGACGAGATTGCCGTCGGGGTCGCGGAAATAGAGGCTCCGCCCGCCGCGCGGCCATTCCATCCGCGCCTCGATCGCGACTCCCGTCTCGCCGAGGCGCCGCTCCCAACGCTCCATATCTTCGGCCGGCGTAGCCAGAGCAAAATGCATCCTGCCGAAACCGTCGTGCGGCGGAATCTCGCCGCCGGGCAATCTCACCGTCTCGGTTGTCGCCCCGCGCAAGAACAGCAGCAGCACGCTGCGCGGACCGCAATCATAGGCGACGAGCCGCTCGTCCGAAAACATGGGCGAGAGGCCGAGCGTCGTCTCGTAGAACCGGGCCGCCCGCGCCAGATCGTCGACATAAATCGCCGTCTCGAGACAGCCGTCGATTCTCGGCGCGGGAGCGTTCATTCGGCCCCTCCGATCTCACCACATGTCGAGCGTCATGCGCGCTTCGTCCGACATGCGGCTCTGATCCCATGGCGGATCGAAGACGAGCTTCACCACCACCGCCAGAACGCCCGGCACGAGGCTCACCGAGCTCTGCACCTGCTCGACGATCTGGCCGGCGACCGGGCAGCCCGGCGCGGTCAGGGTCATCTCGATATGGACCACATCCTCCGGCGAGATGTCGATCTGATAGACGAGGCCGAGCTCGAAAATATCGGCCGGAATCTCCGGGTCCTGCACGGTCTTCAGCGCAGCGATGATGTTTTGCGTCAGCTGCTCCACCTGCTCCTTGGTGCGGCCGTGTGGCAGGGGGGCTTCGGCCGAGAGGCCGGCATCGCCGACGATTTCCTGCGGCTCCACCGCATCATCCGTCTTGGTCACGCTCGTCGCTCCTTTTTAGGAAAACAGCGCCTTGGCCTTCAACAGCGCTTCCGCCAAGCGGTCCACCTCGCCGCGCGTATTATACATGGCGAACGAAGCGCGGCAGGTGGAGGTGACGTTGAAACGCTGCAGCAGCGGCATGGCGCAATGGGTGCCGGCGCGCACGGCGACGCCGGAGCGGTCGATGATGGTCGCAATGTCGTGGGCGTGCGCCTCCGGCATGTCGAAAGCGACGATCGGGCCCTTGTCCTTGGCGTGGCCGAAGATGCGCAGCCCCGGCACGTCGGCGAGCCGCTCATGCGCATAGGCCGTGACATCGGCTTCATGCGCGCGGATCGCCGGACGGCCGATCTTCTGCATATAGTCGAGCGCCGCGCCGAGCCCCGCCGCCTGCACGATCGGCGGCGTGCCCGCCTCGAAGCGATGCGGCGGCGTGTTGTAGGTGACGGTGTCGCGCGTGACCATCTCGATCATCTCGCCGCCGCCGGCGAAGGGCGGCAGGCTCTCCAGCCATTTCTTCTTGCCATAGACCGCGCCGATGCCGGTCGGCCCATAGAGCTTGTGGCCGGTGACGACGTAGAAATCGACGTCCAGCGCGCGCACGTCGACGTCGAGATGCACGGCGCCCTGCGAGCCGTCGACCAGCACCGGCACGCCATGGGCGTGAGCGATGCGCACGACATCGGCGACCGGCGTCGGCGCCGCCAGCACATTGGACATATGCGTCAGCGCGACGATCTTGGTCTTCGGCGTGATCAGCCTCTCGAAATCCTCGAGCGAGAACACGCCGTCATCGTCGGTCTCGATCCATTTCAGCACCGCGCCCTTGCGCTCGCGCAGAAAGTGCCAGGGCACGATGTTGGAGTGGTGCTCCATGATCGAGAGGATGATCTCGTCGCCCTCGCCGATATGGGCGAGGCCATAGGACGAGGCGACGAGATTGATGGCTTCGGTGGCGCCGCGGGTGAAGATGATCTCTTCGCGCGACTCGGCGTTGAGAAAGCGGCGCAAGGTCTCGCGCGCGCCCTCGTAGGCGTCGGTCGCCGCATTGGCGAGATAATGCAGGCCGCGATGCACATTGGCGTATTCGTGCTCGTAGACCTGGGAGATGCGCTCGATCACCTGTTTCGGCTTCTGCGCCGAAGCGGCGTTGTCGAGATAGACGAGATCCTTGCCATAGGGCTTTTCCGAGAGGATCGGAAAATCGCGACGGATCGCCTCGACGTCATAGGCCGCGGTCGCTTCCTTCAAGAGCGGCTGGTTCACTTGCCGTCCTCCCGTCTGCCGAGCCAGGAGCGAATGCGCGCGAAATAGGATTCGCGTGTCGCCTCCTCGGAGACCGCGTCGACGATCTCGCCGGCGAAGCCTTCGATCAGCAGCGCCTCGGCCTCGCGCTTGGGCAGGCCGCGCGCCTCGAGATAGAACAGCTGGTCGGCGTCGAGGCGGCCGCAAGTGGCGCCATGGCCGCAAACGACGTCGTCGGCGAAGATCTCGAGCTCCGGCTTGTTGTTCATCGTGGCGTTCTCGCTGAGGAGAAGCGCCCGCGACTGCATCGAGCCATCGGTCTTCTGCGCGCCGGGACGCACCACGACCTTGCCTTGGAACACGCCGGTCGACTGGCCGTCGAGCACGCTGCGGAAGCGCTCGCGGCTCTGGCAATGCGGCGCCGCATGCTCGACGACGAGCGTCGTGTCGGCGTGATCCTTGCCGCCGAGCAGGGCGACGCCATCGAGCGAGAGGCTCGCCTGCTCACCGGCGAGACGCGCGAAGATTTGCCGGCGCACGAGGCCGCCGCCTTCGACGAATCCGAGCGATTTGAACGAGGCCTTGGTCTGCGCCGTCACCATCAGGCTGAACAGGCGGATCGCCGCTTCCGACTGCGGGCCGATGTCGGCGATATGCTCGACCTCGGCGCCCGCGCCGATCGAAAAGGCGAGCACATGGTTCTCCTGCACGCCGGCAGGCGCGAGCGCGACGGAGGTTTCGACGATCTTGGCCTTGGCGCCGTCGCCGACGACGACGAGCGAGCGCGTGAAGGCCGAGCGCGCGGCGTCGCCCGAGGATAGCAGCAGAATCTCGATCGTCTTCGCCACCTCGGTCGCCGGGGCGATGCGCAGCACCACGCCGTCCTGCATCAGCGCGGCGTTGAGCGCGACGACCGCGTCGGCGCCGGCGTTCTCGGGTAGGCCGAGCGCGGTCAGAACAGCGGAATCGTCCTTTGCCAGCGCATCGGCGAGCGAAGACAGCTCGACGCCGGCCGGCAGAGCGGCGACGTCTGACAGATCCGGACGAAACGCGCCATCGGCGACGACGAGGCGCACGCGCCCGTCCGCCGCAGCCGGAACGGCGACCGTTCCCGGCGCGCCGAGCGGCGCCACGCTGCGCAGCGCCGCGCGCAGATCGGTGTAATGCCACGCCTCGACGCGCCGCGTCGGCAGGCCTTTGCGCGCGAAGAATTCCCAAGAGGCCTGGCGCAGCGCCGCGGCGCCCTTGCCCTTCATCGCCTCGAAGGCGCCAGCGAGCGCCGTCTCGGCTTCGCTCTTCTTGTCGATCGCCTGCACGGTCATGGCTTCACCTCACGCCGCTTCGCCGACATAATCGCGATAGCCGCTCTTCTCGAGCTCCAGCGCGAGCTCCGGACCGCCTGTCTTCTGGATCTTGCCCTTGGCCATCACATGCACGGTGTCCGGCTTGATGTAGTCGAGCAGGCGCTGATAGTGGGTGATCACGAGGAAGCCGCGGCTCGGCGAGCGCAGCGCGTTGACGCCCTCGGAGACGATGCGCAGCGCGTCGATGTCGAGACCGGAGTCGGTCTCGTCGAGAATGCCGAACTTCGGCTCCAGCAGGCTCATCTGCAGAATGTCCATGCGCTTCTTCTCGCCGCCGGAGAAGCCGACGTTGAGCGGACGCTTCAGCATGTCCATATTGATGCCGAGCTTGCTCGACGCCTCGCGCACCATCTTCATGAAGTCCGGCGTCTGCAGCTCCTCCTCGCCGCGAGAGCGGCGCTGCGCGTTCACCGCGGCCTTGAGGAAGGTCATCGTCGCGACGCCCGGAATCTCGACCGGATATTGGAAGGCGAGAAACACGCCCTTGGCGGCGCGCTCATGCGGCTCGAGACCGAGAATATTCTCGCCGTCGAGCAGCACCTCGCCCTCGGTCACGTCATAACCTTCGCGTCCCGAGATCACGTAAGAGAGCGTCGATTTGCCGGTGCCGTTCGGACCCATGATGGCGGCGACCTCGCCGTCCTTCACCGTCAGGTTCAGCCCGTCGAGAATTTTGCGTTCTCCGATGGAGACGTGGAGATTCTTGATTTCGATCATTTGCTCTGGTTCCTCTCGACGACGTTCCGTCTGGCGTTACGCTGTGACCGCAATTACCGTGCCGCGCCTTCGAGGCTCCGTCTCATGTGGATGTAGCGAACCAGTTCCACGTGATCGGCCTCGATCCGATACAGCAGCAAGTAAGACCCGCACACGGTGCTTCGCACTCCGACCGCTATGTCATTCCTCTCGCGCCCTATCTTCGGATTCTCGCCGAGCAGTCTGGTTTTTCTCTCCAAACGATCGAGCAGGCGATCCGCGGCGCTTTCGTCGTCCCGGGCCACATAGGCCCAAATTTCGATCAAATCCTCTTCTGCGCGTGCTGATCGAACAATGCGCACTCAGCTTCTCGTGAGAGACGTTCGGCGGCGCGCTTCCGCTTTGATTTCATCGATCGACCATGACCGACCCGCGCCGCTCTCGACGCCCTCTTGCCAGAGACGACGCAGCTCCTCGAGCCCCATCGCCTCCGCCAATCTCTGCGCTCGCCACTCGGCGACAGCATCGCGAAGGACATCTTCTTCAGATGCATATTCGCCTGTCGCGACGGCCGAGGCGACTTCCGCCTCGAGATCGCCCGGCAAAACGAGATGCATCTTTCGAGCTGTCATCCCACGCTGCCTTCGAGGCTCACCGCGATCAGCTTCTGTGCTTCGACTGCGAATTCCATGGGCAGCTTCTGCAGCACATCGCGCACGAAACCATTGACGATGAGCGCCGTCGCTTCTTCTTCCGAGAGGCCGCGCTGCATGCAATAGAACAGCTGGTCTTCGGAAATCTTCGACGTCGTCGCCTCATGCTCGAAGACAGCCGAGGCGTTCTTCGATTCGAGATAGGGCACCGTATGCGCGCCGCATTTGTCGCCGATCAGCAGGCTGTCGCAGTTGGTGAAATTGCGGGCGCCTTCCGCCTTGCGATGCGCCGACACCTGTCCGCGATAGGTGTTCTGCGAATTGCCGGCGGAGATGCCCTTGGAGATGATGCGGCTCTTGGTGTTCTTGCCGAGATGGATCATCTTCGTGCCGCTGTCGACCTGCTGATAGCCGTTCGACACTGCGATCGAATAGAACTCGCCCTGCGAATTGTCGCCGCGCAGAATGCAGGATGGATATTTCCACGTCACCGCGGAGCCCGTCTCCACCTGCGTCCAGGAGATATGCGAGTTCTTGCCGCGGCAATCGCCACGCTTCGTCACGAAATTATAGATGCCGCCCTTGCCCTCGCTGTCGCCGGGATACCAGTTCTGCACCGTCGAATATTTGATCTCGGCGTCGTCGAGAGCGACGAGCTCGACCACCGCGGCGTGCAGCTGGTTCTCGTCGCGCTTGGGGGCCGTGCAGCCTTCGAGATAAGAGACGTAAGAGCCGGCGTCGGCGATGATGAGCGTGCGCTCGAACTGTCCCGTATTCTTCTCATTGATGCGGAAATAGGTCGAGAGCTCCATCGGGCAGCGCACGCCCGGCGGGATGTAGACGAAGGACCCGTCCGAGAACACGGCCGAGTTCAGCGTCGCATAGAAATTATCGGTCACCGGAACGACCGAGCCGAGATATTTGCGAACGAGCTCGGGATGCTCGCGCACCGCTTCCGAGATCGGGCAGAAGATCACGCCCGCCTTGGACAACTCCTCCTTGAAGGTCGTCGCCACCGAGACCGAGTCGAACACCGCGTCGACGGCGATCTTGCGCTGTTCGACGCCGGCGAGGATCTCCTGCTCGCGCAGCGGAATGCCGAGCTTCTCATAGGTGCGCAGCAGCTCCGGATCGACGTCCTCGATCGAGGTCGGCCCGGGCGTCGATTTCGGCGCGGAGTAATAATAGAGGTCCTGATAGTCGATCGGCGGATAGTCGACCCGAGCCCATTTGGGCTCCTCCATCGTCAGCCAGCGCCGATAGGCCTCGAGGCGCCACTCGGTCAGCCATTCGGGCTCGTTCTTCTTCGCCGAAATGAAGCGGACGATATCTTCGCTGAGGCCCTTGGGGGCCTTTTCCGATTCGATATCGGTCGTGAAGCCGTATTTATACGCGTCGACGTCGATTTCCTCGACGCGCGCCACCGTCTCCTGGCGAGCCGCCATGTGTCCTCTCCTCGTCTCGACGGGTTCAAGGCCCGCCGGCCGAAATTTCGGGCCGCCGGGGCGGCCTTTTCAGGCGGCCGTCCGCCGCGCCCTGATCCTCTTCGCGATCCGTGCAAAAGCGATACCAAACAAATCTACATGCTCTCGGGTCGTCGACCAACCGAGACTCGCCCGCAAAGCTTCCGTTTCCTCGAGCCCCATGGCGGCGAGCACATGCGAGCGCCGCACCTTGCCCGAGGAACAGGCGGAGCCCGTGGAGAGGGCGATCCCTTCCATGTCGAGCGCCATCAGCAGCGTATGCGCTTTTCCGCCCGGCGTCTGAAAGGCCGACGTGTTGGGCAGACGCGGAGCTCCGGCGCTCAAAAACACCGCTTCCGGCCAGCTTTCCTTTACTTTTTCCTCGAGCAGGCCGCGCAGCCCGGAGAGCCGCTCGGCTTCCTCGGCGAGCGTTTCTTTCGCGACTGCGAAAGCCGCGGCGAAGCCGAGGATGGCGGCGAGGTTTTCGGTTCCCGCGCGCCGGCCGCTCTCCTGCCCGCCGCCGCGCAGAAGCGCCTCCCTGATATGGAGAGCGTCGTCGGCGAGCGCCAGTGCGCCGGCGCCGGCGGGTCCCCCGAGCTTGTGTGAGGAAAAGAACAATGCATCGGCACCGGTCGAGGCGAATGTCGTCTCGATGCGTCCGACCGCCTGCGTCGCATCGCAGATCAGGAGCCCGCCCGCCGCATGGATCAGATCGGCCGCGGCGCGCGTCGGCTGCACCGCGCCGGTCTCGTTGTTGGCGGCCTGTAGGGCGACGAGAATGCGGCGTTCTTTGTTGCGCTGCAGCAAGCCGGACAGGGCGTCGAGCGCGACGATCCCGTCGGCGGTCAGCGCAACGCTTTCCACATTCCCCGGGGGGAAGCGGCGGCCTTGGAGGACGGCGGCATGCTCGCCGGCGCCGGCCAGCAGCAGATCGAAGGTGGCTTCGTCGTGGCCGCGTTGTAAGAAAGGCGTCAAAATCAGATTGGCGGCCTCGGTCGCGCCCGAGGTGAAGACGAGATTTTTAGTGGCTGTCCCGACGCCGGCGGCAATCTCTGCTCGCGCGCCTTCCACGGCGGCTCGGGCGGCGCGGCCCTCGGCATGGACGGAAGACGGGTTGCCGACCATGTCCAGCGCCGCGAGCATGGCCGCGCGGGCCTGGGGCCGCAGCGGCGTCGTGGCGTTGTGATCGAGATAGGCGCGCATCGAACCCGGCGGGCTCCCGTTCGGCGCCGGGCCGATGTCATGGCGCGACGGGAGCTTCAAAACTCTTGCCTATCGCCCCGGCGTACATGCTAGAAGGCCCGCTCGGCCGGACAGGCTGCGGGAGCCCGGGCGCGTCGGAGCGTGGCGCCCCGCCGGGACTGGCCCGTCCGGATCATAACGCATTTTCGGCGTCGGCGGAAACCGTCCCGACCGAAAATGACGTTCTCGCGTCGGCACGACGAGGAGTTCCATGCCCGAAGTCATTTTCACCGGCCCCGCAGGCCGGCTCGAAGGCCGCTTCCATCAGTCGGCGCAGCGCGGCGCGCCGATCGCCATCGTGCTGCATCCGCATCCGCAGTTCGGCGGCACGATGAACAATCAGATCGTCTACCACCTCTATTACGCCTTCGCCGAACGCGGCTTCTCGGTGCTGCGCTTCAACTTCCGCGGCGTCGGCCGCAGCCAGGGCGCTTTCGATCACGGCGCGGGCGAGCTTTCCGACGCGGCCGCCGCGCTCGACTGGGCCCAGGCCGTGAACCCGGAAGCGCGCGCCTGCTGGATCGCCGGCGTCTCCTTCGGCTCCTGGATCGGCATGCAATTGCTGATGCGCCGGCCCGAGATCGAGGGCTTCGTCTCGATCGCGCCGCCGGCCAATCGCTTCGATTTTTCCTTCCTGGCGCCGTGCCCGTCCTCGGGCCTCTTTATCCACGGCGATCTCGACCGCGTCGCGCCGCTGAAGGAAGTCACCGGGCTCATCGAGAAGCTCAAGACGCAGAAGGGCATCGTCATCGAGCATGCGGTGGTCCAGGGCGCCAACCACTTCTTCGAGAACCGCATCGAGCCGCTGATCTCGGAGGTCGACGCCTATCTCGACCGCCGGCTCGGCAATCCGCCGCGCATCGCCATTCCGGCGCGGGGCGATTGAGGCTGCGAGCCTCGAGCTCGCAGTTCGAACCCTCCGTTACAAGTCGAGATCGCTCAAGCCCGGATGATCGTCGGGCCGGCGGCCGAGCGGCCAATGGAACATGCGCCGCTCCGGTGCGATCGGCAAATCATTGATGCTGGCGTAGCGACGCCGCATCAGGCCGTTCGCGTCGAACTCCCAATTCTCGTTGCCATAGCTTCGAAACCAATGGCCGGAGTCGTCGCGCCACTCATAGGCGAAGCGCACCGCGAGGCGATCGCCCGTGAAGGCGAAAAGCTCCTTGATGAGGCGATAGTCGAGCTCGCGCGCCCATTTGCGCTCGAGAAAGGCCCGTGCGGCGTCGCGACCCTCGAGAAACTCCGCCCGATTCCGCCACTTCGTATCCGGCGCGTAGACCCCGGCGACGCGGGCCGGGTCGCGAGAGTTCCAGGCGTCCTCGGCCGCGCGCACCTTCTGACGAGCGGTCTCTTCGGTAAATGGAGGAAGCGGCGGTCTTTGTTCCATCGGCGGGCGCTCCGGGCGACGTAGACAGATCTGTCTACGTCGTCTGCCTAGCCCAGGTGGACAGAGTTGTCTATAGCTCGGTCATGACCCGCGAGACCAAATCCGCCCGCGATCGCATCCTCGAGACGGCGCATGATCTCTTCTATCGCGACGGCGTGCGTGCGACAGGAGTCGACCGCCTGATCGCCGAAGCGGGAGTGACCAAGGTCACGTTCTATCGTCACTTCCCATCGAAGGACGATCTCATCCGCGCTTTTCTCGAGCATCGGCACGAGCGCTGGATGCGCTGGTTCGAAGCGGCGCTCGCGCGTCACGCGGAAGGGCAGAGCGAGGCCGAGCGTCGACAGGAACCGCTCGCGCCGCTCGTCCTCGCGCTCGCGGATTGGTTCGCGCAGCCGTCCTATCGAGGCTGCGCCTTCATCAATTCCGTCGCGGAGATCGGCGACGCCTTGCCCGACGTCGCCAAGATCGCATCGAGGCACAAGGGCGCGCTGACGAAGGCCATTCTGTCGCTGCTTCCCGACGATGCGCCGGACCGGATGGTCGTCGCCTATGCAGCCAGGCTCGCCGCGGACGGCGCGATCGTCGGCGCTCAGGCCGAAAATCGAGAGAGCGACGAGATCATTGCCGCGCTGCGCCTCGTGTCGAGGGCGCTGACGTCGGCTCGATCGGAACCGCTCGGCGGCCGCTCTCGAGATTGAAGAGAGCGGCCGCCGACCAGCGTCAGTATTTGACCGCGGAGGGCGCCGCGTCGAAGAAGTTGAAGTGATAGTTCACGCCAGCGCGGACGACATGGCCGTCGAAGCGGGAGGTCGACTGCGCCCAGGAGTTCTGCGCGCCGGCGGCGTCCGCATAAGCGAAGGACGCGCCCGAGGTCGTCGCCTTGCCGAGATCATAGTAGAGATATTCGGCCTTGGCGCTCCAATGCGGCAGGAACAGCCATTCGAGGCCGCCGCCGACCGAATAGCCGACGCGCGTGTCGGAGAAGGAGTCGGAGCCGGTCGCGGTTCCGTAATAGGTCGCGCTCTGATTGGTCTGGCCATAGGCGAGGCCGCCGGTCGCATAGGCGAGCAGGGTCGGCGTCACCAGATAGCCGACGCGGCCGCGCACGGTGCCGAGATAATCGAGGCCGCGCGAAATCGAGGCCGAGGCGGTCGGACCGGTATAGGTCGTCGACTGGCGATCGGAGGCGACGCCTTGAATGTCGGCCTCGAGGCCCAGCACGAAGCTGTTGTAGACCTGCGCATTATAGCCGATCTGGCCGCCGCCGATGAAGCCCTCGTTCTTGACCGAGGGGGCGAAGGGGAAATTGCCGGCGAGCGCCTGCGCGCCGAAGCCGGCGGAGCCGGTGTCATAATAGGACTGGGTGACCGTATCGGTGTTCGACCAGCCATAGCCGGCGTTGAGGCCCAAATAAAAGCCGGTCCACATCGGCGGCGGCGGCGGCGGCGGCAGAAAGGCCGGGGCGTCTTTGCGCGACGGAAGGTCGGCGGCCGACGCCGAGCCCATCCCGACAGCCAAGGCGAGCATGCTCGCGGCGACGACATATTTCTTCATGATCCAGTCCTCTCGATACCGTTTTTTCGCTCTGTCCGGACGCGCTGGAGCGTCGACGCCGCAGGCTCGCGGCGAGCCGCGTTGAACCGCGACGACGAGCGTCGGTAGAGAAGCTGTAGCTCTGGCGGATGAAATTCAAGTTAATTTTTTTACATCTTGCCGTCGTTAACATCATAGAAATGATGTTTTTGTCCTTTTGCAGGAAGGCCGCAGACAAATACTCGTTTCTCCACAGTTTCGCCTTCTTTTTTCGTCGTCGGCGTCAGGTTGTAATCCTGCCAGAATGCTTTTCGAGATGCGATGCTTTACGCTCGATGTTCTCGATCCGCGTCGAGGTCAGCCGGCTTTGCTCAACGCCGGCAGCAGCCGCGCCGCCAGGATTTGCGGGTCGAGAGGACCGTGCAGCGCGAGCTCGATCGACGGCCCGGGGCCGATGACGAAAGTCGTCGGAACCCCGCGGGCGCCGAGCGCGCGCTGCAGCAGGGCGCGGCTGTCGAGGCCGACGGCGGCATAGGGATTGCCGTGCTGCGCGAGATAGTCGCGCACATGGTCCGGGGCGTCGCGCACGGCGGCGCCATAGACCGGGACCGGACAAAGGCGGGCGAATTCGACGAGCAGCTGATGCTCCTCCCGGCAGGACGGGCACCAGGACGCCCAGAAATTGAGGACCGATCGCCGGCCGGCGAGATCGGTGGAGGAAAGGCCGGCGAGCGGCCGGCCCGCGGCGTCGAGGAGTCCGGGGGAGGGGCCGAGCTCGAAGCTGTCGAGAGACAACGGGTTGAACAGGCGCGAGGCCACATCAGCGCGGATTGCGGCCACCGCAGCGAGGCCTGCCCCGGCGGCAAGCAGAAAGCCCCGCCGGCCGACCGAGGCTTCTCTCCCATTCTCGTCAGTCATTGCGACCTCCCTCTCCCGGAAGCTTGGCCGCAAAGTCTCGAGAAGTCGTCAACCGGAGGCGCGCGCGAGACGGCCGCCGGGTAGGGGCTCCGGCGCGCCGGTCGTCTTTGGAAAGGTGAGCGGCAGGCCTTTCAGCGATCGCGCGGCGAGAAAGGCGAAGGCCTGCGCTTCGATCGCTGCGCCCGCCCAGCCGATATCCTCGGCGCGCTCGACCGCGCAGGGCAAGCGCGCCGCCAGCTCGCGCATGAGCGTCGGATTGTACGCGCCGCCGCCGCAGACGATGGCGAGGCGCGGCGGCGCCGGCAGCAGCGGAAACGCCCGTCCGATCGAAGCGGCCGTGAAGGCGGTCAGCGTCGCCGCCGCGTCGGCGGTCGCGAGGCCCGCGACAGGGGCGAGCGAGAAATCGTTTCGATCGAGCGATTTCGGCGGCGGCGCCTCGAAAAAAGGATGGGCGAGAAGCCGCGCGAGCGCGTCCTCGTCCGCCCGGCCGGCCGCGGCGGCCGCGCCGTCGCGATCGAAAGCAACGCCCGTTCGCGCCAGCATCAGATCGTCGATGAGCGCATTTCCGGGACCGGTGTCGCAGGCGACCGGCTCGGCGGCCCCGTCGACGAGAGTGACATTGGCGACGCCGCCGATATTCAGCACGGCGACCGGGCCGTCGAGTCCGCTCGCGGCGACGAGCGCGCGATGATAGGCCGGAACCAGCGGCGCGCCCTGGCCGCCGGCGGCGACATCGGCGGCGCGCAAATCATAGACGACATCGATCCCGAGCCGTCGCGCGAGGGCGGCGCCGTCGCCGATCTGCACGGTGAGGCGCCGCTCGGGACGATGCAGCACGGTCTGGCCGTGGAACCCCACGACATCGATCGCCGCCGCGTCGATCTCATTTTCGCGCAGAAACGCCTCGACCGCCTCGGCGTGCCGTTCGGTCACGACGCGCTCGGCCTCGGCGAGCGGGCCGGGTCGGGCCATCCTGTCCTCGAGGTCGACAGCCTTCGCCAGAGCCGCCCGCAGCAGCGCCCGGTCCTCCTCGCCATAGGGCGCGGAGAGGGTCGGCCCGAAGGAGAGAAGCTGGACGCCGTCGGTTTCGAGCAGCGCCACATCCACGCCATCCATCGAGGTGCCGGACATCAGGCCGATGGCGCGGACGAGGGACATGTCTTCATCTCCTGTCGTCATTTTTTCCCGCCTAATCGGCGCCGGCGCTTGCGCAGCTCCCGAATCCCGTTGAACGAGGATGGAAAATCGCCCAAGAGGGGGAAGCTGCGCGCAGCTTTCGTTCCGTAGGGGATTTTCTCATGAACCGCCAGCGTCACCGCTTTCGTTCGACCCTGCGTCGATTCATCGACAGCGAGGCGGCGGGCGGCGTCATCCTGATGGGCAGCGCCGCTCTGGCTCTCGTCACCGCCAACTCGCCCTACGCCGAGATTTATGCTCATACGCTCGAGACGAAGCTCGGCCCGCTCTCCGCTTTGCATTGGATCGACGACGGGCTGATGGCGATCTTTTTCCTCCTCGTGGGGCTGGAGATCAAGCGGGAATTGCTGGACGGACATCTCCGCCAGTGGTCGGCGCGGATTCTCCCCGGCCTCGGCGCGCTCGGCGGCATGCTGGCGCCCTCGCTCATTTATGCCGCGTTCAACGTGGATTCGCCGCAGACACGACGCGGCTGGGCGATTCCGTCCGCGACCGACATCGCCTTCGCGCTCGGCGTTCTGGCTCTGCTCGGCGACCGCGTGCCCGCGGCGCTGAAGGTGTTTCTGACGGCGCTCGCCATTCTCGACGATCTCGGCGCGATCCTCATCATCGCGCTGTTCTACGCCGGCGAGCCCGCGGCGGGACCGACGCTCGGCGCCGGCGTCACTCTCTTCCTCCTGCTCGGCCTCAATCTCTTCGAGGTGCGCCGGCTGACGCCCTATCTCCTGCTCGGCGCGGTCCTCTGGTATTGCGTCGAAAAAAGCGGCGTGCATGCGACGCTCGCCGGCGTGCTGCTCGCCGCGTTCATTCCGCTGCGCCTGACCGGGCCCGATCCGCATGAGCACACGCCGCTGCATCGGCTGGAGAACCGCCTCGGGCCATTCGTCGCGCTGCTGATTCTGCCGCTGTTCGGCTTCGCCAATGCGGGCGTCACGATCGGGGAGGGCGGGGTCTCCGAAGCCGTCGGCGTGGTCTCGATGGGAGTCGCGGTGGGCTTGTTCGTCGGAAAGCAGCTCGGCGTGTTCTCGGCGCTGGCGCTCGCCATTTCCACAGGTCTCGCGGTTCGACCGACGCGGTCGAGCTGGGGCCAGCTCTATGGCGTCTCGGTCCTCTGCGGCGTCGGCTTCACCATGAGCCTGTTCATCGGCCAGATCGCCTTCGATGCCGATCCCGGCGCGCTGCGCGCGACGAAAATCGGCGTGCTCGCCGGTTCTTTGATCTCGATCGCGCTCGGCTCGGTCACGCTGTGGCTGTGCTTCGCCAAAAAGGCGCGCGCGGCGGCGTCGCCGACGGACGCGGCGGAATGAACATCGGATAGAACCATGCGAATATGGGCGGCTTTCCGCTCATTTTTCGTGAGGCTCCATCATGCCGCTTTTCAAGCTCCCCCTTTCCGGCGACGTGACGCAAACGATCAGTCCGCTGACCGCCTTTCTCAGCCCCTACGGAAGCCAGCTCGGTCTGATCAACATCAACCTCGGCCGCTCGAGCTCCCCTCGGGTGGAAGAGGAGGTGCTGATGGACGTCGGCAGCTATGGCAGGCAGCTCGGCCGCATCGGCGACGCGCTGGCCGTTCTGCTCGCTCATTTCGAGCCGCGCCGCGAGCTCACCGCCGAGGAGCGGAAGGCGCTCGACGAGCTGCGAAAAATGCTCGCCGAGATCGATGCGGTGAAGAAGCGGTGCGAGCGGCCGGTCTGCGCGCCGTGATTTCCACGGGACGCCTCGCCTCGGCCGGTATCGCGATCGATTGCTTCTTCATAGCTGCGCTCCTTGCAATGACGGCTCTTCGGCGGAAGCGGCGCCGCATACGGCGTCCGCTCGCCCGCCTATGGCGCCTGCTTTGCCTCGCGCCGGCCTAGCATTCTTTAGTTTGAGCGAATTCTGATCGATCGAACGATTCCGTTCGATCGGAAAGCGCTCTATAAGGCCGGGGCCTGACGCGGGAGAATTGGATGAGCAAGATCAAGGTGGAGCAGCCGGTCGTCGAGCTGGACGGCGACGAGATGACGCGCATCATCTGGGCCTATATCAAAGACAAGCTCATCCTTCCTTATCTCGATATCGAGCTGCTCTATTATGATCTCTCGATCCAGAATCGCGACGCCACGAACGATCAGGTGACGATCGACGCGGCCGAGGCGATCAAGCGCCATGGCGTCGGGGTCAAATGCGCGACCATCACGCCGGACGAAGCGCGCGTGAAGGAGTTCGGCCTCAAGGAAATGTGGAAGTCGCCCAACGGCACGATCCGCAACATCCTCGGCGGCGTCATCTTCCGCGAGCCGATCATCTGCAAGAATGTGCCGCGTCTCGTGCCGGGCTGGACGCAGCCGATCGTGATCGGCCGCCACGCCTTCGGCGATCAATATCGCGCCGTCGATTTCCGCACGCCCGGCAAGGGACGGCTCTCGATCAAATTCGAGGGCGAGGACGGGACGGTCATCGAGAAGGAAGTTTTCAAATACCCGGGCGCCGGCGTCGCCATGGCGATGTACAATCTCGACGATTCGATCCGCGAGTTCGCCCGCGCCTCGATGAATTATGCGCTCAATCGCAGGTTCCCGCTCTACCTCTCGACCAAGAACACGATTCTGAAGGCCTATGACGGGCGCTTCAAGGATTTGTTCCAGGAAGTGTTCGACGCCGAGTTCAAGACGAAGTTTCAGGCGCTCGGCCTCACCTATGAGCATCGCCTGATCGACGACATGGTCGCCTCGGCGCTGAAATGGTCCGGCGGCTATGTGTGGGCCTGCAAGAATTACGACGGCGACGTGCAGTCGGACACGGTGGCGCAGGGGTTCGGCTCGCTCGGGCTGATGACCAGCGTGCTGATGACGCCGGACGGAAAGACCGTCGAGGCCGAGGCCGCTCATGGCACGGTGACGCGCCACTACCGCGAGCATCAGAAGGGGCACGAGACGTCGACCAATTCGATCGCCTCGATCTTCGCCTGGACCCGGGCGCTCGCCCATCGCGGCAAGCTCGACGGCAACGCCGCGCTGACGAATTTCGCGCAGTCGCTCGAAGACGTGTGCGTGTCGACGGTGGAGCAGGGCTTCATGACCAAGGATCTGGCCCTGCTCGTCGGCCACCGGCAGAAATGGCTGTCGACCACCGGCTTCCTCGACAAGATCGATTCCAACCTGAAAACAGCGCTCGCAGGGCGCGCTTGAGGGGCTCCGGATGGAAGTGATTGTGCTGCCAGGACGGCGCGGCTATATAGACGCCGCGTTCAGGCTGAGAGAGGATTCGAGGCCATGGCGGTGGATATAGACGAAAGCTACAAGCCGTCCGAGCAGGAAGCTTTCATGAACGAGCGGCAGCGCGAGTATTTCCGGCGCAAGCTGCTCGCGTGGAAAGAGGAAATTCTGCAGGAGAGCCGCGACACGCTGGCGACTCTGCAGAGCGAGAACGAGAATCATCCAGATCTCGCCGATCGCGCTTCATCCGAAACCGACCGGGCGATCGAGCTTCGCGCCCGCGACCGACAGCGAAAGCTCATCGCCAAGATCGAGGCGGCTCTGTCGCGGCTGGACGACGGCACCTATGGCTATTGCGAGGAGACCGGCGAGCCCATTTCTCTGAAGCGGCTCGACGCACGGCCGATCGCCACCCTGTCCATCGAGGCGCAGGAGCGTCACGAGCGCCGCGAGCGCGTCTACCGCGACGACTGACGCCGTTCACTCTTTTCTATTTGGGGATGGGGATCGAACAGCGCCCGCGGACTTCCGCGGGCGCTGTCGTTTCGTCACTTCTGTTTGGGCTCCGGCCGGCCGAGCAGCCGCGCCATTTCCGCCTCCAGCGAATCGAGCGGGTCGACCTCGGGGGCCGGCTTCGCAGGCGCCGGGGCGGGGGCCTGGGCGGCCGCCGGGGGCGGAGCGGCTTCAGGCGCCGGCGTGGCCGCGGCGGGCGGCGGGGCCGGCTGGGGCGGAAGCTCGGGGACCGGCTTTTCGGCCTGTGGCGGAGGAACCGGCGCAAGAGCCGCGCCCTCGGCGGCGCCCGGCGCGGAGGCCGGCCGCTGTGTGCGCGAGAGGAAGGGCGGCGGCGGCGGCCGCGGGGCTCTGGGAGTCGGCGTGAAGCCGGGGCGCGGCGGCGGGGTGAAGCGCGAGGTCGCCGCAGGCCGCGGCGCGGCCGCGGGCTGGCCTTCGCCGACTGCCGGCGAAGGCGGCGCGACAGGCGGCTTGACCGACGGCGGGGGAGGCGGCGGCGGAGCGAACATATCCGAGGGCAGGGGCCCGAGACCGGCCGGCGGGGACGGCGGCGCGAGCGGCGGAACGTCGACGGGCCGCTTGCCGACCTCGGCGGCGGGCGGCGGCGGAATCGGTCCGATCGGCGGCGGCGGCGCGAGCGGCCACCCGGCGGCCGAAGGCGCCTCACGCGGCCGCGTGTCGCGCGCCTCGACCCGCGTGATCGCGCCTTCCACCAGAAGATCGTTGGGGCCGCCGATCAGCAGCAGATGTTCGACATTATCCCGCCTGACGATCACCAGCTGACGGTCTCCGTCGAGCTCGAACGTGTCGACGATGTCGAGGCGCCGCGGACGATTGCGCGGGCCGGGCGCCTTGATGCGCCGCCCGAACAACAGCCGATAGATGTAGAGCAGCAGAAGCGCCGCGAACAGGAACGCCACCACCGCAGCGAGGATCGGCAGAAGCTGGGATTGGGTGATGCTGGGGGGCATGAATCGCTTTTTCTCTCGTCGTGACGCGGCGCGAGCATGCAATCTATCAGTTTTCGAAGCAAGCGCGCCCGAAAGGTTAATCAATGGTTAACGCGCGAAAAGCTCCAGCGCGACGCTAGCGGATTTCGGCGCGCGGGCGTTGCCTTGCGCCGCGCGGAAGGTCATTGTCTAGCGCGATTCACCTCAGCGCCGGCGCATTTCGCCGGGCGAGACCGAGCGAGACTCCGTTCAGAATGCACGACAGGCTCGAAAAGCCGGCGCCGCCCGCCTACGATCGGACCGAACGACCCGGAAATATCGGGCTCGTATTGGCGCTCGCCGTTGGACTCGTCGGCGCGATCGTCTTCGCCTCGCTGCTGCCGGCGCCGCTCGCGCCGAAATTCGCGGCGGGCCTGCTGGCGCTGCTCGCCGTCGCCGGCGTGTTCTCGGCTTTCGCTTACGCCGTCGGCTTTCTGCGCCTCCCGGCCGCCGCCGCGCGGCGCGACATCGCGCGGCAGATCGCCGACACATTTTCGGAAGGCCTGCTCGTCACCGAAGGCGATTCGCAGATCGTCTATGCGAACGACGCCTATATGGATCTGTGCGGCGCGCGCGACGCCGCCGGGCTCGTCACCGTCGAGCGCCTGTTCTCGGGCCCCGCCGATGTCTCGGAGGCGATCTATCGCCTCGCCCAGGCCGCCCGCGCGCGCCGCTCTCACGCCGAGGACATTCGCCTCGCGCCGCCGCTCACCGGCGACGCCGAGGTCGGCTGGTACCGCATTCGCGTGCGCCCGCTCACGCGCGACGGCGGCGGCGTCGCCAATCTGTGGACCGTCGTCGACGCGACCGCCGACCGTCAGCGCCAGGAGAACTTCTTCCAGGAGCTTCAGCACGCCATCGATTTCCTCGATCATGCGCCCGCCGGATTCTTGTCCGCCGCGCCCGACGGGGCGATCTCCTACATGAACAAGACGCTCGCCGGCTGGCTCGGCTATGACCTCACCCAGGTCGGCTCGGGCGGGATCGCGCTGGCCGACATCGTCGCCAACAGCGGCTCGACGCTCATCACCTCGGTCGCCGGCGGCGCGGGCGAGGTGCGCACCGCCCAGATCGACCTCGATCTGAAGCGCCGCAACGGCCGCACGCTGCCGGTGCGCCTGCTGCATCGCGTCGCCTTCGGCCAGGACGGAACGCCCGGCGCGTCGCGCACTCTGGTGCTGAACCGCGCCGCGGGCGAGGAGCCGGAGGAGGATCTGCGCGCCGCCGAAGTGCGCTTCGCGCGCTTCTTCAATTCGACGCCGATGGCGATCGCCGCGCTCGATCAGGACGGGCGCGTCACCCGCTCCAACGCGGCTTTCGCCAAGCTCCTGCCGCAAGCGATGAAGGGCGGCGCGGCCTGGCCGATCCTCGACGGCGTCATCGAGCGCGACCGTCCGGCGCTGCGCGAGGCGATCGCCGCGGCGCTCGACGACAAGGGCGACGTCGAGCCCGTCGACGCCGCGCTCGAGGACTGCGAGGGGAGGCCCGCGCGCTCCGCGCGCTTCTTCGCCGCGCCGGCGGAGGACGCCGGCGGCAAGGGCGCGATGATCTATGCGCTCGACACCACCGAGCAGCGCAAGCTGCAGGAGGGCTTCGCCCAATCGCAGAAGATGCAGGCGGTCGGCCAGCTCGCCGGCGGCGTCGCGCATGACTTCAACAATATGCTGACGGCGATCATCGGCTATTCCGATCTCCTGCTCGCCAATCATCGCCCGACCGATCCATCCTTTCAGGACATCATCCAGATCAAGCAGACGGCCAATCGCGCCGCCGGGCTCACCCGCCAGCTGCTCGCCTTCTCCCGTCGCCAGACGTTGCGCCCGCAAGTCTTGCAGCTCGGCGACGTGCTGTCGGAGCTGCAATTGCTGCTGCGCCGCCTCGTCGGCGAGAAGGTCGAGGTCGATCTGAAGCACGGCCGCGACCTCTGGTTCGTGAAGGCCGACATCAACCAGTTCGAGCAGGTCGTCATCAATCTCGTCGTCAACGCCCGCGACGCCATGCCGGAGACGGGCGGCCGCATCATCCTGCGCACGCGCAACATCGCCGCCGCCGAATGTGGGAGCTTCGGCGAGGCCTCGCTCATCTTTGCCGATTATGTGCTGATCGAAGTGGAGGACAATGGCTCCGGCATTCCGGCGGATGTGAAAGCCAAGATTTTCGAGCCCTTCTTCACCACCAAGGAGGTCGGCAAGGGCACCGGCCTCGGCCTCGCCATGGTGTTCGGCATCGTCAAGCAGTCGGGCGGCTTCGTCTTCGTCGACAGCGAGGTCGGCCGCGGCACTGTGTTTCGCATTCTGCTGCCGCGCCATGTGCCGGAGGCGGGGGAGCTTCCCTCCAAGGTGGAGGCGCCGAAGGCTGCCGCCGATTACACGGGGCAGGGGAGCATTCTGCTGGTCGAGGACGAGGACGCGGTGCGCGCCTTCGCCGCCCGCGCCCTGGTCTCGCGCGGATACAGCGTGCTCGAGGCGAGTTCCGGCCTCGAGGCGCTCGAGGTGGTCGAGCGCGAGGGGGCGCGCATCGATCTCATCGTCTCCGATGTGGTGATGCCGGAGATGGACGGCCCGGCCATGTTCGCGGAGCTGCGCAAGCGCGGCGTGACGGCGAAGGTGGTGTTCGTCTCGGGCTACGCCGAGGAAGCCTTCGCGAAAAATCTGCCGGAGGGCGATTTCGGGTTCTTGCCCAAGCCGTTCAGCTTGAAGCAGCTGATCGAGACGGTGAAGGCGAGCCTTGGGTGAGGACCGAATCTCCCTTCTGCCACTCGTGGGAGAAGGTGACCCGGCGCAGCCGGGTCGGATGAGGGTTTCAAGATCAAAGACAGTCGTTCACAGGGGAATCGGGTGATCGACTACAGTCCCCTCACCCTCGTCCTGAGGAGCCCGCGAAGCGGGCGTCTCGAAGGACGGCAACGGGGAGAAACCTTTGATTGCGCCCCGCGGCCGTCCTTCGAGACGCCGCCTGCGGCGGCTTCTCAGGGCGAGGGTCGGGGATCTTATCCTTCACCCGATTGCCCTGCCAATCGTTCAACGCTCGGCGCCATTCGCAGACCGAGACTGCGTCCATTGTGCTCTACTCAGGCGATAGAGGACATGCGGCCGCAGCGGATGTCCGACCGCAAGGTCTGGATGCTCGAAATCATCGTCGGCGCTGTAGCTCATCCCGAGCCGTTCCATCACGCGGCGCGAGCGCAGATTGTCCTGCGCCGTGAACGACACGACCTCCGATAGGCCGAGGACGCCGAACGCGTGATCGAGCGCCGCTATCGCCGCCTCTGTCGCATATCCCTGTCCCCAATATCGATGCGCGAGGCGCCAGCCGATCTCGACGCAGGGCGTGAAATGCGCGCCGAACGCCGGCTCGGCAAGTCCGACATAGCCCAGAAACGCCGCGACATGCGGGGCTTCGACCGCCCATAGGCCGAAGCCGATCGCATTCAGCTTCGCGCGAATGCGATCGGCCGATGCGTCGCTTTGCGCGCGGTCGAGCGCTCGAGGATAGAATTGCATGACACGGGGATCGGCGTTGAGCTCCGCGAATGGCTCGAGGTCCGAGTCGCGCCAGCCGCGAAGCATGAGCCGTTTCGTGAACAGGGTCGGCGCCGCCATTCGCGCGCTCCGTCGGGCGTTGCGACAATGTAACAAAACACTGTCATGTCTTGCGCCGCACGCGACGCGATCACGGTGCCGGCCCTCGTCCGACCCGGCTTCGCCGGGCCACCTTCTCCCGCCAGAGCGGGAGAAGGAGAGCGCACATAGGTTACCGATAACGAAAAATCGCCTATATCGGCCTCCATGAACCGCTCGGCTCTCTACACCGGCTCCTTCGATCCGCTCACGCTCGGCCATCTCGATGTGATCCGCGCCGGGGCGGCTCTCTGCGACCGGCTCGTCGTCGCCATCGGCGCGCATCCGGGCAAGACGCCGCTGCTCGCGCTCGACGAGCGCGTCGCGCTGATCCGGGAGGTGTGCGCCGGGCTCGAAGGGAGCTTCGAGGTCGTCTCCTTCGCCGGCCTCGCGGTGGAGGCCGCCCGCGAGCACGGCGCCGAGATCATCCTGCGTGGATTGCGCGACGGAGCCGATTTCGACTATGAAATGCAGATGGCGGGGATGAATCTCGCCATGGCGCCGGAGATCAGAACCATTTTTCTGCCCTCGTCTCCGGCCGTCCGGCACATCACCGCGACGCTCGTGCGACAGATCGCCTCGCTCGGAGGCGATGTCTCGCCCTTCGTCCCGCCGCAGGCGGCCGAGGCTCTGCGCCGCGCGCTCTCCGACCGCCGACCATAAAGCAAAAGGGAGGTTCCATTGCTCATCGATCGCCGCGCCTTCGCGCTCGCGGCCGCGCTCGTCGCCGCCGTCCCGACCTTCGGCCATGCCGCCGGAGCAGCCGAGCCGCATACGCTCTATCTCGACACCAAGGACGGCCGCATCGTCATCAAGCTGCGGGCCGACATCGCGCCGAAGCATGCGGCGCAGATCGAGGCGCTGGCCAAGCGCCATTTCTATGACGGGGTGGTGTTCCACCGCGTCATCGACGGCTTCATGGCCCAGACCGGCGATCCGACCGGCACCGGCATGGGCAAGTCGGACCTGCCCAACATCCCCGCCGAATTCTCCAAGGAGAAATTTTTGCGCGGCACTCTGGGCATGGCGCGCAGCCAGGACCCGAACTCGGCCAATTCGCAATTCTTCATCTGCCTCGCGCCGGCGCGCTATCTCGAGGAGCAATATACGGTGATCGGCGAGGTGACCTCCGGCATGGATGTCGTCGACAAGATCAAGAAGGGCGACAAGGCCGACAATGGCAAGGTCACGAACCCGGACAAGATCATCAAGCTGCGCCTCGCCGGCGACGAGAGCTGAGCCGAGACCGCGATCCGGGGAGCCGCCGGCCCCCGGATTGCTTTGCGGCGAGACAATCATCCGAACTGAACAGGAGCCGACATGAGCGACGCCGATACGTTGAAGCTCGAGACCACCAAGGGCGATGTGGTGATCAAGTTCCGCCCGGACCTTGCCCCGGGTCACGTGGCCCATATCAAGAAGCTCGTGTCGGAAGGCTTCTATGACGGAATCGTGTTCCACCGCGTCATCGAGGGCTTCATGGCGCAGACCGGCTGCCCGCACGGCACCGGCACGGGCGGCTCCAAATATCCGGACCTGAAGGCGGAGTTCAACGCCGCCCCGCATGTGCGCGGAACCTGCTCCATGGCGCGGGCTCAGCACCCCGATTCCGCCAATTCGCAATTCTTCATCTGCTTCGACGACGCCCGCTTCCTCGACAAGAAATACACGGTCTGGGGCGAGGTGATCTCCGGCATGGAGAATGTCGACAAGATCAAGCGCGGCGAGCCGGTGCAGGACCCCGACAAGATCGTCAAGGCGACGCTGGGCTGAACGGCTCGCACTCCTTCTCCCGCGTGCGGGAGAAGGAGTCGCGCACACCGATTCCTCTCAAAAAATCATGCGCGTCGATCTCTTCGATTTCGAGCTGCCCCAAGAGGCGATCGCGCTCAGACCCGTGAGCCCGCGCGATAGCGCGCGGCTGCTCGTCGTCCCGCCCGAGGGCGATTTTTCCGACCGGACTGTCCTCGATCTTCCGCGGCTGCTCGCGCCGGGCGACGCGCTCGTCGTCAATGACACGCGCGTCATTCACGCGCGGCTCTCGGGCTTTCGCACGCGCGGCGAGTCGCAGGCCTGTATCGAGGCGACCTTGATCGAGCGCGTCGGCGCGGACCGCTGGCGCGCGCTCGTGCGGCCGGCGAAAAAGTTGGCCGTCGGCGAGAGCGTGCGCTTCGACGACGCGCTCGAGGCGCGCGTCGTCGACAAGGGCGAGGCTGGCGAAATTCTTTTCGCCTTCCCACTCGCCGGCGCGGCGCTCGACGCCGCCATCGAGGCCTCGGGCGTGATGCCGCTGCCGCCCTATATTGCCGGCAAGCGCGCCGCCGACGCGCGCGACGAGGCGGATTATCAAACCCTGTTCGCCGCACGCGCCGGCGCCGTCGCCGCGCCCACGGCGGGCCTGCATTTCACTGCGCGCCTGCTCGACGCTCTGCGCGAGCGGGATGTCGCGCTGCATCGCGTGACATTGCATGTCGGCGCCGGCACATTTCTGCCGGTCAAGGCCGAGGACACCCAATCGCATAAGATGCATGCCGAATGGGGCGCGCTCGACGCCGCGACCGCCGAAGCGTTGAACGCGACTCGGGCGCGGGGCGGCCGCGTCGTCGCGGTCGGCACGACGGCGCTGCGGGTGCTGGAGAGCGCCGCGCGCGAGGACGGACTCTTGGAGCCTTTCGCCGCCGAGACGGCGATCTTCATCACGCCCGGCTATCGCTTCCGCGCCGTCGACGCGCTGCTCACCAATTTCCATCTGCCGCGCTCGACCTTGTTCATGCTGGTCTGCGCCTTCTCCGGGCTCGAGCGGATGCAATCGGCCTATGCCCATGCGCTTCGCTCCGGCTATCGCTTCTATTCCTATGGCGACGCCTGCCTGCTGCTGCGATGATGAATGACGCGCCATTCCAGGATGTGCGAATGCTCGCCTTGTGGCGCGACGATCGCACCGAATCGCCGCTGACCTTCGATCTGCGCATCGACGCCGCGAGCCGCCGCATCGTCTCGCATTGGGACAGCTTCGGCGCTTGCGATCTCGACGGCGGAAAATTCCGGCCTTTCGTGCTGCGGCGCGACGGCGCCATCGACTTCGGCGCTGGCGCGCGCGACAACTGGCGGACAGATGTGCGCCGAGCCGTGATGCGCGTCGGCGAGCGCTTCACCGTTCACTGGAACGAATGCGACTGCGGCCTCTATGAGATCGTCAAGGTCGCCACGCTCGGCGCCAAGAGCGAAATCGGCGAGAAGAGCGGAACGGGAGACGCATGAGCGAGCAATTTTCTTTTCGCCTCCTCGCGACGGACGGCGCCGCGCGGCGCGGCCTCGTCTCGACGCCGCGCGGAGAGATCCGCACGCCCGCCTTCATGCCGGTGGGAACGGCGGCGACAGTCAAGGCGATGTTTCCGCAGGACGTGCGCGCGACGGGCGCCGATATCGTGCTCGGCAATGTCTATCACCTGATGCTGCGCCCCGGCGCGGAGCGCGTCGCGGCGCTCGGCGGCCTGCATCGCTTCATGAATTGGCCGCATCCGATCCTCACCGATTCCGGCGGCTTCCAGGTGATGTCGCTGGCCAAGCTGCGCAAGCTCGACGAGCAGGGCGTCGCCTTTCAGTCTCATATCGACGGCTCGCGCCATCTGCTGACGCCCGAGCGCTCGATGGAGATTCAGCGCCTGCTCGATTCCGACATTCACATGCAGCTCGACGAATGCGTGCGACTGCCGTGCTCGGAGGCGGAGGCCGAGCGCGCCATGCGGCTGTCGCTGCGCTGGGCCGAGCGCTCGCGCGCCGCCTTCGGCGAGCAGAAGGGCAAGGCGATCTTCGGCATCGTGCAGGGCGCCGACTCGCCTGCGCTGCGCGTCGAGAGCGCGCAGGCGCTGGCGGCCATGGATTTCCACGGCCTCGCCATAGGCGGCCTCGCCGTCGGCGAGCCGCAGGAGGTGATGCTGGCGATGCTGGAGACGGTCATGCCGCATCTGCCCGAGGGCAAGCCGCGCTATCTGATGGGCGTCGGCACGCCGGACGACATCCTGCAATCCGTCGCCCGCGGCGTCGACATGTTCGACTGCGTGATGCCGACGCGCGCCGGCCGCCACGGCCTCGCCTATACGCGCTTCGGCCGCGTGAACCTGCGCAACGCCCGCCACGCCGATGATCCGGCGCCGCTGGACGCGGACTCCTCCTGCGAATCGGCGCGCGTCTATTCGCGCGCCTATCTGCATCATCTGATGAAGGCGGGAGAGATTCTCGGCATGATGCTGCTGACCGAAATCAATGTCGCCTATTATCAGGAGCTGATGGCCGGTCTGCGCCGCGCGATCGAGGAGGGGCGGCTCGCGGATTTCATCGGCGAGACCGAGGAAGGATGGGCGAGAGGAGAGACGACGGGGCTATCGGGCGAAGGATAAAACCCTACCCCTCGTCCTGAGGAGCCGCCGCAGGCGGCGTCTCGAAGGACGGCCGCGAGGCGAAATCAAAGGCGTCTCCCCATTGCCATCCTTCGAGACGCCCGCTTCGCGGGCTCCTCAGGATGAGGGTGATCGGGCTATAGTCCTTCACCCGATGACCCAGAGACGAGCGGATCGCTTTGCGGCGTCCCGATCGACAGGCTACCTGATAGGCGCTCCTTCTCCCATTCGTGGGAGAAGGTCCGCTGCTCGTGTCCATCTGTCGTGATGCGGCGACGGCGCTGAGGGCTGTAATCAATCGAATGAAGGTCCTTCGTATCGGCATCGCTTCTCTTGACGAGATGAAAGCCAGCGCGCTCGCGGGCTGCGCGCTCGAAGCGCAGCTTCTCGCCTTCGACGCCTTCGGCGCGCCGACGCGGCGAATGGAGGAGGAGGGCGTCGCCTATCTCGTCAACGAGTTCTGGACCTCGGCGCAGCGGCAGGCGCATTCGATCCACGAGATCAGCTATCGCGCCTGCTTCAAGCCCCAGCTGCCGGAGTTTTTCATCTCGCGGCTGACGACGCCCGGCGACGCTGTCTTCGATCCCTTCATGGGGCGCGGCACAACGCCGGTGCAGGCCGCTTTGCAGGGGCGGCGGCCGGTCGGCGCCGACGTCAATCCGCTCTCGATCCTGTTGACGCGCCCGCGCCTCGCGCCGCCCGGCCTCGACGCCATCGAGCGGCGCCTTTCGGAAATCCCCTGGGATAAAGGCGAGATCGAGCGCGAGGACCTGCTCGTCTTCTATCATCCTGACACGTTGCGGCGGCTCTGCGCGCTGCGCCGCCACCTGATCGAAGGCGCCGCTGGCGCCGCGCCTGATCCGATCGACGATTGGATTCGGATGGTCGCGATCAACCGCCTCACCGGACATTCGCCGGGGTTCTTCTCGGTCTATTCGCTGCCGCCGAACCAGGCGGTCTCGGTCGAGGCGCAGGCCAGGATCAACGAAAAGCGCCGGCAGACGCCGCCGCCGCGCGACGTCGCCGCGCTGATCCTGCGCAAATCGCGCGCGCTGCTCGCCGACGGCGCGCCGCCGCCGCATCCGCCCGCGCTGCTCGCGACCTCCGACGCCTGGCGCGCGCCTTTCCTTCGCGAGGGCGAGGTTCGGCTCGTCGTCACCTCGCCGCCTTTTCTCGATGTGGTTCATTATGCGAGCGACAATTGGCTGCGCAACTGGTTCGCCGGGGTCGACCCCGGCGGAATGCGCATCTCCAACCATCGCAGCGAGGCGGAATGGGAGCGCATGGCGCGCGCCTGCCTCGCGGAATTCGCCCGCATCGTCGCGCCGGGCGGCCATGTCGCCTTCGAGGTCGGCGAGGTGCGCGGCGGCAAGGTGCTGCTGGAGCGCCTCGTCTGGCGCGCGGCGGAGGGGCTGCCGTTCGAGCGGCTATTCGTGCTCGTGAACAGCCAGAATTTCACCAAGACCAGCAATTGCTGGGGCGTCGGCAACAACGCCAAGGGCACCAACACCAATCGCGTGGTGCTGCTGCGGCGGTTATAACCGCCTTCAGCCGACCAGCGCGAACGATGGGTGATAGTCGACCGAGCCGCGCGGCGTCTCCGGACCGAAGGACAGCCCCAGGAACAGCTCCGGCGGGCCGCCGGCGAAGCAGAGCCCGTCGAATTTTGCGAAGCCGAAGCGCCCGTAGAAGGCCGGCTCGCCGAAGACGACGCAGCCGGCGGCGCCCGCCGCGCGCAGCCTCGACAGGGCGGCCTCGATCAAGGCCGAGCCGACGCCCTGGCGCTGGCGAGCGGGCAGGACGGCGAGCGGGCCGAGCCCGAACCAGCCGAGCGCGGCGCCGTCGATCGTGACCGGCGAGACCGCGACATGACCGAGAATCTCGCCCGCTTCCTCGGCGACGAGCGACAGCGTGAGCGCGCCGGCCCCGCGTAGCGCGTCGACGAGATCGCCCTCCTTTTGGTTGCTGTAGGGCATGTGCGCGAAAGCGGCGTCCACGACGCCGTGGATGGCCCGATGATCGTCGGGCGTTTCATCGCGAATGAGCATGGGCGAGCGCCTTTGATCCGTTCTGGCTTCGGGGCTAAGACTGCGGCTCCGGCGAGCCGCCGTCAACAGGGGACCGCGTCGCATGACCTCCAAATCCACCCGCGACATCGTCGCCGCCGCGAGCGCCTGCGTCGCCTGTTCGGCCGCCGCCGCCACGCTTCCGCCCGGCTTCGTGCGGCTCGCCGATATAGCGCCGCAAATCCTGCAGGACATGCGCTATGCGGGGACGGATAATTTCACCGGCCGTCCCGTGCCCGGCTACAAGGCGCCGCAATGCTGGCTGCGCGAGGACGCTGCGCAGGCGCTCGTCGCCGCGCAAGCGGAGGCGAGGACGAAGGGCTTCGAGCTGATCGTCTATGACTGCTACCGTCCGCGTCGCGCCGTCGCTGCCTTCATCGATTGGGCCGAGAGCCCGGACGAGCGCATGAAGGCGCAATATTATCCTCACGAGAACAAGCGCGATCTGTTCGCGCGCGGCTATATCGCCGAGAAATCCACCCATTCGACCGGCCTCGCCGTGGACCTCGGCGTTCTCGGCTGGGACTTCGGCACGCCTTTCGATTATTTCGACGAGCGTTCCTGGACCGCGAGCCAGGATGTGAGCGAAGCGGCGCGCGCGCATCGTCGCACGCTCGAGGCGCTGATGCGCCGCCACGGCTTTGAAAATCTGCCGACCGAATGGTGGCATTACGCTTTCCGCGGCGCCGCCGGCGCGCCGAGCTTCGACGTCGAGATCGAATAGGCGCTTTTTCACGCCTTCTTGTCGAAGCGTTCGTGCAGATAGTTCAGTATGCCGAGCGCGAGCTCTCTCTCCGGCATGAACACGCGGCCGATCTTCTCGCCCTCGAGCAGTTCCGCCTCCGCCTCGTCGCGGGCGCGCAGCGCGACCCGCAGCAGCGGATTGGCGCGACGGGCGGCGTCGATCATCTTCCGCAGATCGCAGCTGTCGGGCGTCGCGGCGACGATCAGCTCGCTCGCCTGCGCGATATGCGCCTGGACCAGCGACGCGGGCTCGGAGGCGTCGCCGCACACCGCCGGAATGTCGCGCGCGCGCAGCGCCTCGACCAGCTCGCGGTTCTGCTCGATGACGACGAAGGGGACGCCCCATTCCAGCAGAGCCTCGCCGATGCGGCCGCCGACGCGGCCGTAGCCGACCAGCACGATCTGTCCCTCGAGGCGCGCATCATCGATGCTCGCGGGCAGCTCGGCGAGCGGATCGGCGCGCAGAGCGCGCGCCCCGAGCCGGGCGCGCAGCGGCTCGATCGCCTCGAAGAGGAGAGAATTGAGCGCGATGGAGACGAGCGCGCCGGCGAGGACGAGATTGCGCCCCTCCGGCGAGAGCAGGCCGAGAGAGACGCCGAGTCCGGCGAGGATGAAGGAGAATTCGCCGATCTGCGCGAGGCTCGCGCCGACCGTCAGCGCCGTGTTCAGAGGATAGCGGAAGAGCAGGGTGAGGCCGATCGCGGCGATCGTCTTGCCGATCATCACGATGCCGAGCACGCCGAGCACGCGGAACGGCTCGTCGATGAAGGCGCGGGGATCGAAAGCCATCCCCACCGAGACGAAGAACAGCACCGAGAAGGCGTCGCGCAGCGGCAGCGTTTGATCGGCGGCGCGGTGGCTGAACTCCGATTCGCGCATCATCATGCCGGCGAAGAAGGCGCCGAGCGCGAAGGAGACATCGAACAGCTTGGCCGAGGCGTAGGCGACGCCGATCGCCGTGGCGACGACGCAGAGCGTGAACAATTCGCGCGATTGCGAGCCCGCCACCCAGAACAGCAGCCGCGGGAACAGGCGCCGCCCGATCACCAGCATCAGCACGAGAAAGGCGACGACCTTGGCGAGGGTCATGCCGATCACCGGCCAGAGATCGACCTCGGCGCCATTTGTCGCGCCGAGCATCTCCGCGAACACCGGCAGCAGCACGAGCAGCAGCACGGTGGCGAGATCCTCGACGACCAGCCAGCCGACGGCGATGCGGCCGTCGATCGTCTCCAGCTCGCCGCGCTCCTCGAGCGCGCGCAGCAGCACGACCGTCGAGGCGCAGGAGAGCGAGAGGCCGAGCACCAGAGCCGAGCCGAAGCTCCAGCCCCAGGCGGTGGCGAGGCCGACGCCGAGCGCCGTCGCAATGGCCATCTGCGCCAGCGCGCCGGGGGCGGCGACGCGGCGGACGGACAAGAGATCGTCGAGCGAGAGATGCAGGCCGACGCCGAACATCAGAAGTATGATTCCGATCTCGGCGAGCTGGTCGGCGAGGGCGACATCGGCCACGAAGCCGGGCGTCGCCGGGCCGAGCATCATGCCGGCGATCAGATAGCCGACGAGCGGCGACAGCCGCAGCCGGGACGCCGCCAGGCCCATGACGAGCGCGAGGCCGAGAGCGGCGGCGATGGTGGTCAGCAGGTCGACGCCGTGAGTCACTTGTCCTCCTCGGTTGCGGGCCGCCTTAGTGGCGTGATTCAGCCGATTTGACAGGGCTGAAAGAGCGAGCCTGAAGGCTCGCGGTCCAGGGCCGCGCTTGGACCGCGAGCCTTCAGGCTCGCTCTCGAGAGCATTCGGTTTTGATGACGCAGGCCACCAGCAGGTCGCGCGCCACAGGATGGATAGAGGAAAGGCGCCGCCGAAGCGACCCTCGACTGGGCGGCGGTCACGCGAGGCATGACAAACCGCCTGCGATAGAGGAAAAGGCGCGTCATGCGCCCCTCCATTCTCGATCCGCTGTTCGGCCGCGCCGCCGCCCTGCCGGGGATCGGCCCGAAGACCGCCAAGCTGTTCGACCGGCTGCTCGCCACGCCGGGCAAGGAGACGCGCCTCGTCGATATTCTCTTCCATCTGCCGATCAATCTACTCGACCGCAGCCTGCGCCCGACCATCGCCGAGGCGCCCTATGACCAGATCGTCGTGCTGAAGGTGCGCGTCGCCGAGCATCGCAAGCCGCAGGGCCGCTACGCCAAGGCGCCGTATAAGGTGCTGGTCGAGGACGACACCGGCGATTGCCAGCTGATCTTCTTCCTCGCCAACGCCGATTGGATCGAGCGCAGCCTGCCCATCGGCGCGACGCGCTGGGTGTCGGGCAAGCTCGAGCTCTATGACGGGCGCCGGCAGATCGTGCATCCCGACCGCGTGCTCGACGAGGCGGGGATCGCCAAGTTGCCGCCGGCCGAAGCGGTCCATGGCCTCACCGAGGGGCTGCAGGAGCGCTTCGTGCAGCGCGCCGTCGAGGGGGCGCTGGAACGGCTGCCGCAGCTGCCGGAATGGCAGGACCCGTCGGTGCTCGCGGCCAATAAGCTCCCCGATTTCCGCGCCGCGCTGCTGGAGGCGCATCATCCGAAATCGCGCGCCGACGTCGAGCCCATGAGCAAGGCGCGCCAACGCCTCGCGCTCGACGAGCTGCTGTCGCAGCAGCTGGCGCTGCGTCTCCTGCGCGCGAAAATGAAGCGTCTACCGGGTCGCGAGAACGCCGGCGACGGTCGTTTTTCTCGGGCGATCGAGGCGGCGCTTCCCTATGCCCTGACCGGCGCGCAAAAGCGCGCGCTCGACGAAATCCGCGCCGATCTCGGCTCGCCGCGGCGCATGCTGCGCCTGCTGCAAGGCGACGTCGGCTCGGGCAAGACGATCGTGGCTCTGCTCGCCATGGCCAGCGTCGTCGAATGCGGACGGCAGGCGGCGCTGATGGCGCCGACGGAGATTTTGGCGCGCCAGCACTACGACCGCCTGCTGCCGCTGGCCGAGGGCGCCGGCCTGCGCCTGGCGCTGCTCACCGGCCGCGCCAAGCCGTCGGAACGCGCGCGGCTGCACGAGACGATCGCGCGCGGCGAGGTCGATGTCGTCGTCGGCACGCATTCGCTGGCGCAGAATGATCTCGCCTTCGCCGATCTCGGCCTCGCCGTCATCGACGAGCAGCACCGTTTCGGCGTGCAGCAGCGCCTCGCGCTCGGCGCCAAGGGCGAGGCGGCGGATGTTCTGGTGATGACCGCGACGCCCATTCCGCGCTCGCTGGCGCTCACCTATTTCGGCGACATGGACAGCTCCGTCCTCGACGAGAAGCCGCCCGGCCGCTCGGCCGTCGACACGCGCGCGCTGCCGGTCTCGCGCATCGGCGATGTGGTGGAGGGCGTGCGGCGGGCGCTCGCCTCGGGCGCGCGCGTCTATTGGGTGTGCCCGCTGGTCGAGGAGAACGAGGAGCTGGACCTCGCCGCCGCACAGGACCGCCACGACGATCTCACCCGCATCTTCGGCGCCATCGTCGGCCTCGTTCACGGCCGCATGAAGGGCGCCGAGCGCGACGCCGCCATGGAGGCGTTCAAGGACGGCGCGACGCGCATCCTCGTCGCCACCACGGTGATCGAGGTCGGCGTCGACGTGCCCGAGGCGACGGTGATGGTGATCGAGCACGCCGAGCGCTTCGGCCTCGCGCAATTGCATCAGCTGCGCGGGCGCGTCGGGCGCGGCTCCGGCAAATCCTCCTGCCTGCTGCTCTACAAGGGTCCGCTCGGCGAGACGGCCAAGGCGCGCCTCGTCACGCTGCGCCAGACCGAGGACGGCTTCCGCATCGCCGAGGAAGATTTGCGCCTGCGCGGGGAGGGGGAAATCCTCGGCTCGCGCCAATCGGGCCTGCCGGGCTTTCGCCTCGCCGATATTTCGGCCCATGCGCGGCTGCTCGCCATCGCCCGCGACGACGCCGAGCTGATCCTGCGACGCGACCCGGAGCTGGCGAGCCCGCGCGGCGAGGCGCTGCGCATCCTGCTCTATCTGTTCGAGCGCGACGAAGCGGTCAGGCTGCTGCGCGCCGGATGAGCGGGCCTTTATCCGCGCCGCGGTTGGGCGTAGTCTCACGCGCCGTGTTGCGGCAAAGAAGAACAATGAAAATAGCGCGGCGAAGCGCTCGGAGAGGAGGAAGTGGTGTCGACGATTCAGACGATCTGGGGTTATCTGACCTGGTCCGACAAGGCGATGATCGGCGCAAATCTCATCGTGGCCTGCATCTTCTTCGTGTCCTGGCGGCGCAAGAAGCGCCGCCTCGCCGCCGCGGCGAAGAATGGCGAGTGACGTTCACTCGCCGCGCCGCAAGCTCGCCGCGGTCTGGCCGAACAGGATTTTGCGCTCCGCCTCGGTGAAGCCCGAGGCCGAAGGCCGGCGATAGGCCTCACCCTCCGCATAGGCGCGCGCGACGGCCGGCCGCGCGTAAATGGCGTCGAACCAGCGCTTCAGATCGGGAAAATCCTCGAGCTTCTGCCCTTGCTGCTCGAACGGAACGATCCAGGGAAAAGCGGCCATGTCGGCGATCGAATAATCGTCGGCGAGGAAGTCGCGGCCCTGGAGCCGACGGTCCAGCACGCCATAGAGCCGGTTGGTCTCATTGACGTAGCGGTCGATCGCGTAAGGGATCTTCTCGGGGGCGTAATTGCGGAAATGATGGGTCTGCCCGGCCATCGGCCCCAGGCCGCCGACCTGCCAGAACAGCCATTCGAGCGTGGCGATGCGCCCGCGCGGGTCCTTCGGCAGGAAGCAGCCGGTCTTTTCGGCGAGATAGACGAGGATCGCCCCGGATTCGAACACGGAAAGCGGCGCGCCGCCGTCGGCGGGTGCATGGTCGACGATCGCTGGCATCCGGTTGTTGGGCGAGATGGCGAGAAATTCGGGCCGGAACTGCTCGCCCTTGCCGATATCGACCGGGACGATGCGATAGTCGAGCCCGGCTTCCTCGAGAAAAATCGTGATCTTGTGGCCGTTGGGGGTAGGCCAGTAGTGCAGGTCGATCATGGGGACCTCGTCGGTTGGAAGCGAATAGCGAATAGCGAATAGTGAGTAGTGAGCATTACTCGTTCTATTTGCTATTCGCTACTCGCTCAGAGGAATAGTCACATAGAACGTCGATCCCACCCCCGGCTGCGACGCGACCGACAGCTTCCACCCGTGCCGCTCGGCGATGGATTTGCAGATCGCGAGGCCGATTCCGGTGCCGGGGTAGCGGCCCCGCGGGTGCAGGCGCTTGAACGGCTCGAAGACGATGTGCTCATATTTGCTCTCGAAGCCGATGCCATTGTCGGAAAAGCCGAGCACGATGAGGCCCGGCTCCTGTGACCTTGTGTAGATGCGCACGTGCGGCGGCTCGTCTTCCTTGCGATATTTGAGCGCGTTGGACACGATGCTCTGCGTCAGCCGCACGAATTGCGAGCGATCCGCCTCGAAGGCCGCATGCGGCGCCTCGACCGTGACGGTCGCGCGCGCCTCGGCGATCGACTCGGAGAGATCGTCGAGCGCGCGCTCGATTTCCTCGCGGAGATCGAGCCTCTGCAGATTTTGCACATCGTTGATCGCGCGCGAATAGGTGAGCAGATCGTCGATGAGCTCGCGCGCCCGCAGCGCCGAGCTGCGCATGACCCTGTTGGCGTAGCTCATGTCGGTCTCGTTGGACGCGGCGATCGCATGCTCGAGTATATCGGAAAAGGCGGCGATCTTGCGCAAGGGCTCCTGCAGGTCGTGCGAGGCCACATAAGCGAATTGCGCGAGGCGCTCATTGGCGCGCTCGAGCTCCGCCGCGCGCTGCGACAGCGCGCTTTCGGCCGCGCGCCGCGCGGTAATGTCGAGCACCGTCGCCAGCACCACGAGGCCGCTCTCCGTGTCGATCGGCGTCAAGCCGATCTCGACCGGGAATTCGCTGCCGTCGCGGCGCGCCGCCTTCAGATCCCGGCCGACGCCCATCGGGCGCTTGCTCGGCGCCGAGAGAAAGCTGTGACGCAGCGATGCATGCGCGGCGCGCATGTGCGCAGGCGCGAGAATATCGATGGACTTTCCAATCAGTTCGCCGCTACCATAGCCGAACATTCGCTCGGTCTCGGCGTTGACGAACACGATCACACCGCCGGCGTCGCTGACGATCATCGCCGCCGGCGCCGATTCCACCGCGAGGCGAAACTGATCGTCGCCTATGCTGTCGAAACTCATCCTCGCACCCCTTGCCGCGCGGACCCTTCGCGCTCGATAACGGCCCGAGGGCGTTCGTTTTTCTTCGCGAAGGGACGAGCACGCCTAGGAGATGGTGATTGCGATGCCCCCTGTCGAGACGAAGGAACGCGCTTGTCGGGTTTTGATCATCGAGGACGACCAGGATGACGTGTTCCTGTTCAAGCGCGCGCTGGACTCGGCGCGCTCCATTCTCGATCGCGAAATCGAATGCGAGCAGGTGGACAATGGCCTCGACGCGATCTTCCTGGTCTCGCGCGAGGAGATCACGGACAAGCTTCCGGATGTGCTGGTGCTCGATCTCAACATGCCGCGGCTCGACGGCGTCAAATTTCTGAAGTCGCTGCGCCGCTCGCTGCTGCTCAAGGATCTTCCGGTCTTTGTGCTGACGACCTCGACCGCGCCCGCGATCCACGAGGAGGCGATGCGCGCCGGCGCGGACAAGGTGTTCGTCAAGCCCAATGACGCCGAGGCGCTGCTCGCCATCGCGCTGGAGATCGTCGGCGCGGCGATCGCGCGCATGTCGCGCGGATCGGCCGCGGCTCAGTAATACCAGAGACCATTGTGCAGCCCGCGCGGCGAGGGCGCCGGGGCCTCCTGCGGCGGCTGGCCATAGTTCCACTCGCCGAGCGAATAAGCGTCGTCGATCGCGCGGCCGGGCGGGCCATAGCCGGGAAGGTAGTCGGCGCCGTGATAGCGGCGTCGCTCTCTGTGACGGCGTCGCTCCGGCATGGGCGGAGCGCGGTCCTGCGGCTCTGAATAGCCGGGGCTGGCCGGCGCGCCGCCGGCGCCGAGCTCGTCATTCGCAGCGGCTGAAGAGGCGGCGAAAATCGCCGTCAGCGTCGCGGCGATCAGCGTGTGCTTCATCATGAGCGGGGCCTTTCCTGTGCGTCGACGATCATCCTAGCCGATCGCGCGGCAGCCGGGGCGCGGCGGTGAAGTCGTAGTTAAGCGTTTGTCCTCGCTTAATCCTTTGTTCACCTTTGACGAAAATGATCCCGAGCCGACAGGGCTCCGCGATGTCATGCGGAGCGAAGGCGCGGATGGGCGGCATGACGACGTTTCCTCCGGCCGGCGCCGAAGACGCCGGCACACGGGATTTTGCGATTTCGGCAGCGACGCTGCCCTCGCCGTCGACGCGGTGGGTGATCCGCCGCAAGGCGGAGGTGGTGCAGGCGGTGCGCGATGGCCGCTTGTCGCTGGAGGAGGCCTGCCGGCGCTATGCGCTGACGGTCGACGAATTCGACGCCTGGCGCGGATTCATCGATCGGCACGGCCTGCCCGGGCTGCGCGCGACGCGCGTGCAGCACTATCGTCGGCGCGACGCCGCCCGCGGATAGAAGCGCTCAGCTCTTCGGCTTGTGCTCGATGCGCAGCGCGCTCTCCGCGCTCGCAGCCAAAATCGACTGAACGCGCCCGCCGAGCGCCGCGATGATCCAGGGCAGGAACACCTCTATGCGCAGCTGGTTCGTCTGCACGTCGATGCGCGCCGTCGTCGTCTGGCCGAAGGCGACGAGCTTCAGATCGGCCCGATCGCCGATCCACACGATTTCGGAATGGGCGATCTTCTCGACATAGGCCGTGCGCAGCTGCTCTATGCCCTCCGCCACCCGCTTGCGGGCGACCTCGACGCCGAGCTGGTGCGACACGGTCACGACGACGGATTTCTGCATAGCTTTCTCCGGGCTGTCAGATCGGCGCGTTGGTCCCATACGACGGGATCGCGCCGAGGCGCCGCCACCAATTTTCCAGCGCGGCATCGCTGGGCTCGACGAATTGCGCGAGCGGTCCGGCGAACTCGCGCCACTCGTCGAGATAATGAGGAGAGACTGCGGTGACGACCGGGACCTTGGCGGCGATGGCGGCGCGGAAGGCGTCGGCGAAGCCGCCGCGCGCGGCCTCCTGCTTGCTGAACTTGCTGATGACCGCGAGGTCGAGCCCGCCGGCGGCGGCGCGCTCGATGGCGGCGCAGGCCTGCGCCAGCTCGCCCGAATCGAGATTGCAGGCGACGGAGCCCGGCCCGAGATCCTGAGAGATCGCGGCGAGCGCGCCATTGCCGACGTCGCGCAGAGCGATGCGGCTGCGTCCGGTGGCGGGGTCGACGATCCGCGTCTGAGTCACGCCGGCGACGCGCGCGCCTTGCTCTCCGAGCCGGCGCGCGAAATGCGCCATCAGAGATTGAATGTCGGCGCTCGGCTCGCCGGGCAGGGCGGCGATGCGGGTCGCGGCGACGGGAAGAGGGGAAGCGTGATCGGTCATCGCTGTGGTCCGGCGGCGCCGCAGGGGCGCGATTTTTCGGTTCCTGGGGAAGTGGTTCTTGTCTATCCTCCCCGGTCGGGCGCCGCGGAAGAGGTCTCGGCGAGGCTCGCGCCTCTTGTCATTCCGCGGGTTCGCCCGATCTGATATAGACATTCAGAGACGCGACGTGAACTTCCGTGAACGATGACCTGGGCAAGGCGACGCTTCCGCGCTCCGCAGGATCGGAGGCGGTGGATGCGTTCATAGAGACCGCCCGGCGCGTCGCCGTCGGCGCGTCGGACGAACGCGGCCGGCTGATCTTCGCGCTCGACGCCACCATGAGCCGCCAGCCGACCTGGAATCTGGCGCAGTCGATTCAGGGCCGCATGTTCGAGACGGCGGCGGCGCTCGGCGGCCTTTCCGTGCAGCTCGTTTTCTTCCGCGGCTTCGGCGAGTGTCGCGCGTCCCATTTCGTCGACGGCGGGCAGGGGCTCGCCGCTCTGATGTCGAAGATTTCCTGTCGAGGCGGGCAGACTCAGATTGCAAAAGTACTCCAACATGCGCTGGACGAGGCCGCGGCGCATCGCGTCGGCGCGCTCGTCTTCGTCGGCGACGCGATGGAGGAGAACGCCGACCGATTGTGCGTCCTCGCCGGGCGGCTCGGCCTCGTCGGCGTGAAGGCCTTCATGTTTCACGAGGGCGGCGACGCCGCCGCGGGCGCGGGCTTTCGCGAGATCGCGCGGCTGACCGGCGGCGCCTATGCCGCCTTCGACGCAACGGCGCCTCGCCGCCTCGCCGAGCTTTTGTCCGCCGCCGCCGCTTATGCCGCCGGCGGCCGGCCCGCGCTGGAGCGCCGGGCCGGCGCTGGGGAAGAGGCGGCTCGGCTCCTGTTGGCGCAGATGGGGTGAGGAGCGCGCTTCGATGCCCATTCTGATCGGTTTTCTCGCATTGGTCGTCACTCTCTACGCCCTGCGCGCCTTTAGCCGCGCCTCGCCGGCGACGCTGGCTCGGCTCGTCAAGCAGGCGGGCGGCGCCGGGGCGATCGCGCTCGGCCTGTTCTTCATCCTGCGCGGGCGCATCGACGCGGGTCTGTTCCTGATCTTTGTCGGCGCCTGGATCATCGGCGCGGTGACGCGCGGCGTGAAGCGCTTCGGAACCAAGGGTCCCGGCGTCTCGCGCGTTCGCTCGGCGATGATCGAAATGGAGCTCGATCACGCGAGCGGCGCCGTCCGTGGCGTGATCCTGGCCGGCAAGGACGAGGGCAAGCGCCTCGACGCGCTGACCAAGTCGGCGCTGATGGAGCTCTATCGCACCTGCCGCAGCGTCGACCCGGACGGCGCGCGGCTCCTAGAGGTGTATTTCGACCGCCGGTTTGCCGGATGGCGTCAGACAGGAGACGGTCGAAGCGACCCTGGGGGCGCGGATGCGCGCGGCGTCGGACCAAACCGTCGCAGCGGCACGATTTCGGAAGATGAGGCCTATGAAATTCTGGGCCTGAAGAAAGGAGCGGCGCGCCAGGACATCGCGCGGGCGCATCGAGATTTGATGAAGAAGCTTCATCCGGACCATGGCGGGACGACCGATCTCGCGGCCCGGGTCAACGAAGCCAAGGAAGTCCTCATGCGTCGTCATCATTGAACTCGGCTCTCGTTTCACGCGTTACGCTTCAAACGGAAAATGGCTCGGGTCTGAAGATCAGTTCTTGGTCGCGAAACAGGAAAATCCAGAGCGCTTGAGCGTCTTGCAGGCGCTTTCGGCGCTTTTCTCCTCGAGCCCGGCGAAGCGGGCCCGCCACAGGATCTCCTTTCCTTTGTGAACCTTCTCGGTGAAGGGCCTCGCCGTCGACGGCACGCCTTTGGCGCGCGCCCGTGACAGCAGCGCCTGCGCCTTGTCGGCGTCGTCGGTCGCGCCGATCTGGATCATCCAGCCGCCGTGTGGCGGCCGTCCCGTCTCCGCCTTCTGGATCTCGCCGGCGTCGGCGTTGCGCGCAGACGACGAGACCTCCTTCTCCGCTGCGCGGGGCGCCGCGGGCGGGGTGGTCGCGGCGTTCGCCTCGCGAATGCGGCCCGGCCGCGTATTGGTGGAGCCGTCCGTCGCCGCCTGCGCGCGCTCGCGGTCCCGGCGCCCCGGGCGCGATCCCGCGGCCTCGGCCGCGTCTTCGGCGCGCTTTTGTCCGCCGGGCACGAAGGCCGGACGGATTTTCTCGGCCTTGTCCGGCGTCGGGACCGACGCGGGCGGCGGAGAGGGCGCCAGCGCCAGCGGAGCCACGACATTGACGCGGGCGGGCGGCGCCGCCGCTGCGGCATGCGCCGGAGCGGCGGCGGCCGGAGCCTCGTCCTCCTCCTCGGCCGCATCATTGGTCGTCGTCGGCGCGGCGGGCTCGTTCTCGGTGATGGCGCGCGCCGTGCGTGTGGAATCGCCTTCGCCGATGTGCTCGGAAATGAGGCCCGCCATAATGCGGTCGCGCGCCGGCCCCGAGGTCCCGCCCAGCACCACGGCGACGATATGCCGGCCGCCGCGGCGCACGGAGCTCAGCAGGTTGAAGCCCGAGGCGCGCGTGTAGCCGGTCTTGATGCCGTCGACGCCCTCGATCTGCCCGAGCAGGCGATTGTGGTTGCGGTGCGACTGCCCGCGATAGGTGAAGCTATAGGTCGAGAAGTAGCGGTAGTAGCGCGGGAACCGGTCCTGGATCGCCCGGCCCAGCACGGCGAGGTCGCGTGCGGTCGTGACCTGCTCGTCATTGGGCAGGCCCGAGGCGTTGGCGTAATGCGTGCGGCTCATGCCCAGCGCATGCGCCTTGCGCGTCATCTGATCGGCGAATGCGTCCTCGTCGCCGGCGATGTTCTCGGCGATGGCGACGGCGATGTCATTGGCCGATTTGGTGACAACGGCCTTGATGGCGTTCTCGACGTCGATCGTCTGGCCCGGGGGGAGGCCGAGCTTGGTCGGCGCCTGGGCCGCCGCATGGGCGGAGATCACGAGCGGCGAGTCGAGCCGCAGCCGCCCTTTTTCGAGCTGCTCGAACAGAAGATAGAGAGTCATCACCTTGGTGATGGACGCCGGATGGCGCAGATCGCTCTCGTTCCTGCCATAGAGCGTGCGGCCGGTGTTGGCGTCGACGACGATCGCCGCAAAGGCCGGACCGCCGCCGCCGCGCCGCGCCGCATGGACGAGATGCGCCCCGCCTCGGTGATGCGTCGCATGACGCAAGGCCGACCCATGGCCGCGCCCATGATGCCGGCGCGCTTCCGCTGGAAGAGAGAAGACGGCGATCAGCAGCGCCGACACGGCGGCGACGTGAAATGCGGCCCATTTGCGTTGCATGAGCCGGCTGGCGACATTGCCGTTCGTCATAGATCGGCCATTCGTCATTTGATCGCGATCCCGATTTTTGCCACGGTCTCGGCCACGCCCGCCCCGCGTTGCCGAAAAGACACATGATTACAATGCTAGGAATGTGAGGTTACCCCCGAGTTAAGGCGAAATGATTTCCCTCTCGTGGTTTTGCAGCGCAACATACGTATTGACTTCGATTGTGCATCGCATATAAAGTCGTGGCGTCGAATGAGAGCGTGCGGAGCGTTGGCCATGGGGCGGCGCCGCACGCCCGACACGAGGACGACACCGATGGTTGCCACATTCGAAACCGTTCAGCAGCTGGGCAAAGAGCAGTTCGAGGCGGTGTCCGCGGCCGCCGCCGCCGTCACCAAGGGCTGGCAGACGATCGCCGCGGAGGCTACCGACTATTCGAAAAAGTCCTTTGAGAAGAGCCGCCTGCTGGCGGAGAAGCTGATCGGCGTCAAGAAGATCGACGAGGCTATCCAGCTGCAGTCGGATTTCGCAAAGGGCGCCTATGAGGATTTCATCGCCGAGGCGACGAAGATCGGCGAGCTCTATTCCAGCCTCGCCAAGGAAGCGTTCAAGCCCGTCGAGACGGCCGCGTCCAAGGTCTACACCTCGGCCGAATAAGCCGGCCGGCGACGCGACGCGTCCTCGAAGCGTTCCGATCGTCGCCGAGCAGGCCAGTTCTGCTCGGCGTGGTCATTTTCCGGTCGGCAGCCGAAGCCTGTGCGTAAGCGGCGCGCTCCGCCGCTCTGCGATTGCCAATCCCTCCGCCGCGGCGCGATATGAATAGCGTCGAACAGGAGGGAGCGGCCGAGAATGAGCGCGCGCGAGGACGTCGGCTTCGTTCATCTGCATGTGCATACGGCCTTCTCGCTGCGTGAAGGCGCGCTGACGATCACCCGCCTGGTCGCGCTCGCCGAGCAGGACCGGATGCCGGCGCTGGCGATCACCGACGCCAATAATCTGTTCGGCGCGCTCGAATTTTCGCAAAAGGCGGCCAAAGCCGGGCTCCAGCCCATTCCGGCCATTCAGCTCACCGTCGATTTCGGCGACGGCGCGCAGGGCGCCGCCGACGGACGCGGCAATCTCGTGCTCATCGCCAAATCGGAGGCCGGCTACGCCAATCTGATGCGGCTCGCGACGCGCGCCTATCTCGGTCCGGAGCTCGGCGAGGCGCCGCATGTGACGATGCAGCAGCTCATGGCCGACAGCGGCGAGCTGGTCGCGCTCACCGGCGGCCCGGAGGGCGGGATCGACTGCCTGCTGGCGCGCGGCCGGCCCGAGCAGGCGCGCGCCCGGCTCGAGGCGCTGGAGCCGCTGTTCGAGGGACGGCTCTATGTGGAGCTGCAGCGCCATGGGCTCGATCAGGAGCGCCGGGTCGAGCCGCAGCTGCTCGATCTCGCCTATCGCCGCGGCCTCCCGCTGGTCGCGACCAACGAGCCCTTCTTCGCCGCGGCCGCGGATTTCGAGGCTCATGACGCGCTGCTCTGCATCGCGGAAGGGACGGTCACCAGCGTCGCCGAGCGGCGGCGGCTGTCGCCTCAGCATTATTTCAAGACACGCAAGGAGATGCTCGCGCTCTTCGCCGATCTGCCCGAGGCGACGGCGTCGACCGTGGAGATCGCGCGGCGCGTCGCCGTGCGGCCGGTGAAGCGCAAGCCGGTCATGCCGCGCTTCATGCGCGACGATCAGGCGGGCGGCGAATCGCTCGAGGACATGGAGGCGCGCGAATTGCGGCGCCAGGCGAAGGAGGGGCTCGACGCGCGCCTCGCGGCCAATCCGCCGGCGCCGGGACAGACGCGCGAAGCTTACGAGGCGCGGCTCGCCTTCGAGCTCGACACGATCGAGAAGATGCGTTTTCCGGGCTACTTCCTGATCGTCTCGGACTTCATCAAATACGCGAAGTCGAAGGGCATTCCGGTGGGGCCGGGTCGCGGCTCGGGCGCCGGGTCCCTGGTCGCCTACGCGCTCACCATCACCGATCTCGATCCGCTCCGCTTCGGGCTCTTCTTCGAGCGCTTCCTCAATCCGGAGCGCATGTCGATGCCGGATTTCGACATCGACTTCTGCCAGACCCGGCGCGGCGAGGTGATCGACTATGTCCGCGACCGCTATGGCGCGGAGCGCGTCGCGCAGATCATCACCTTCGGCTCCTTCCTCGCGCGCGGCGTGCTGCGCAGCGTCGGCCGCGTGTTGGAAATGCCGCTCGGACAGGTCGACAAGCTCGCCAAGCTCGTGCCGCAGAATCCGGCGAAGCCGGTGACGCTCGCCGAGGCCGTCGCCGGCGAGCAGAAGCTGCGCGAGGCCATCGCCGAGGACGAGAAGGTCGCGCGCCTGTTCAAGATCGCCGGCGCGCTGGAAGGGCTCTACTCCAACGCCTCCACCCATGCGGCCGGCGTCGTCATCGCCGACCGGCCGCTCGAGCAGCTCGCGCCGCTCTATCGCGACCCCAAATCCGACATGCCGGCCACCCAGTTCAACATGAAATGGGCGGAGGAGGCGGGCCTCATCAAATTCGACTTCCTCGGCCTGAAGACGCTGACCGTGCTCGCCACCGCCGTCGATCTCGTGCGGCGGCGCGATGCGGATTTCGATCTCGCGACCATTCCGCTCGAGGATGCGCAGACCTATGAAATGCTCGGGCGCGGCGAGACCGTGGGCGTGTTCCAGCTGGAAAGCGCCGGCATGCGCAAGGCGCTCGTCGACATGCGCGCCGATCATTTCGAGGACATCATCGCTCTCGTCGCGCTCTACCGGCCGGGTCCGATGGCCAACATCCCGACCTATTGCGCGGTGAAGCTCGGCGACGAGGAGCCCGATTACATTCACCCCAAGATCGAGCACATCTTAAAGGAGACTTTCGGCGTCATCATCTACCAGGAGCAGGTGATGCAGATCGCGCAGGTGCTGTCCGGCTATTCGCTGGGCGAGGCCGACCTGCTGCGCCGCGCCATGGGCAAGAAGATCAAGTCCGAGATGGACGCGCAGCGCGAGCGCTTCGTCAGCGGCGCGGTGGAGCGGGGACTGGAGCCGGCCAAAGCGAGCGAGATTTTCGACCTGCTGGCGAAATTCGCCGATTACGGCTTCAACAAGAGCCATGCGGCGGCCTATGCGCTGATCGCCTATCAGACCGCCTGGTTCAAGGCGCATTACCCGGTCGAGTTCCTCGCCGCCTCGATGACGCTCGACAAGGGCAACACCGACAAGCTCGCCGAATTCCGCAATGAGGCGCGCCGGCTCGGCATTGTCGTGGAGCCGCCCTCCATCCGCCGCTCGGGCGTCGATTTCGACGTGGCGCCGGGAGCCGATGGCAAGCTCGCGATCCGCTATGCGCTCTCGGCGGTCAAAGGCGTCGGCGAGGGGCAGGCGGAGTCCATCGTGCGCGCGCGCGGCGACGAGCCATTCCGCAACCTCTCGGATTTCGCGCGGCGGATCAATCCGCGCGAGGTCAATAAGAAGGTGCTGGAAAACCTCGCCTGCTGCGGCGCCTTCGACGAGATGGAGAGCGACCGCGCCCGCGTGGTCGGAGCGACCGAGACGATTCTCGCCGCCGCCAATCGCAGCGCCGAGGATCGGCTGCTCGGCCAGAACGCGCTGTTCGGCGGCGGACCGGCCGAGGACATGGTCCTGCCCAAGGCCGAGCCCTGGACGGCCTCGGAGACGCTGAAGCGGGAATTCGAGGCGGCCGGCTTCTTCCTAACCGGCCATCCGCTCGACGCTTTCGCCGGCGTGCTGGCGAAGCGGCGCCTCTCGCGCTGGACCGAGTTCACCGCCGCGGTGAAGCGCGGCGCGACGGCGGCGCGGCTCGCCGCCGTGGTGCTCGACCGCGCCGAGCGGCGCACGAAGTCCGGCTCCAAGATGGGCATCGTCCAGCTCTCGGACGACAGCGGACAATATGAGGCGATTCTGTTCCAGGAGGGCCTCAGCCAATATCGCGACCTTCTCGAGAAGGGCGCGACCGTGATGGTGACATTGAGCGCGACGGTCGAGGGCGAGGATGTGCGCGCCCGCATCACCGCCGTCGAGCCGCTCGCAGCCGCCGTGGCCAAGACGCAAAAGGGACTGCGCATCTTCCTGCGCGACGCCTCGCCGCTGGACCGGATCAAGTCGCGCCTCACCGCGCGCGGCGAGGGCGAGGTGTCGCTCGTCGTATCCCTGGAGCGCGGGGCCAGCGAGGTCGAGATAAAGCTGCCGGGCGGCTATTCGGTGCCTCCGGACATCGCCGGCGCGCTGATGACGATCCCCGGCGTGACCGCTGTGGAGCATGTTTGAGGAGTTGAGGCAGAGCTTCAGATAGTCAGTGCAAATATATGAAAGACAATAATAAGTTTGTTGAGGTTGATGTATCGCATGAAGGCTGGAGGGTAATCGTACAACCCCATCACCCTCGTCCTGAGGAGCCCGCGCAGCGGGCGTCTCGAAGGACGGCAATGGGAAGAAGCCTTTGATTTCGCCCTGCGGCCGTCCTTCGAGACGCCGCCTGCGGCGGCTCCTCAGGACGAGGGTTGGGGATTTTATCCTTCACCCGATTGCCTTTGGCGTTCGGCCATACGCTCTTCTCGTGAGAGCGGATCGCGCTTATCTTCGTGGAAATCGAAAGTGCGAGCCTGAAGGCTCGCGGTCCAAAGCGCGTCCCCTGGACCGCGAGCCTTCAGGCTCGCACTTCCGACCCATCGCGCGGAACCTGTCTTCATGACCGTCCTCCTCGACCTGCTGAACGACGATCCGCGCAAGCCCGCGCGCCATCCGGAAAAAGCGCATCGGCCCGACACGCCCGTCCTGCGCAAGCCGGAATGGATCCGCGTCAAGGCGCCGGGCTCGGCCGCCTTCCGCGCGACCGACACGATCCTCTCGGAGCAGGGGCTGTCGACCGTCTGCCGCGAGGCCGCCTGTCCCAATATCGGCGAGTGCTGGGAGCAGCGCCACGCGACCTTCCTCGTGATGGGCTCGATCTGCACGCGCGCCTGCGCCTTCTGCAATGTCGCGACCGGACTGCCGGCTCCGCTCGACGCCTCCGAGCCCGAGCGCGTCGCCGAGGCGACGGCGCGGCTCGGACTTTCCCATGTCGTCGTCACCTCGGTCGACCGCGACGATCTCGACGACGGCGGCGCCGCCCATATCGCCGCGACGATCCGCGCCATTCGCGCCGCCTGCGCCACGACGACGATCGAGGCGCTGACCCCGGATTTCCTGCGCAAGCCCGGCGCGCTCGAACAAATCGTCGAAGCGCGGCCGGACGTGTTCAACCATAATCTCGAGACCGTCCCGTCGCTCTATGTGACGGTGCGGCCGGGCGCCCGCTATTTTCACTCGCTGCGCCTGCTGCAGCGGGCAAAGGAGCTCGATCCGACGATCTTCACCAAATCCGGGCTGATGGTCGGGCTCGGAGAGCAGCGCAACGAGATCCTGCAGGTGATGGACGATCTGCGCGTCGCGGAGGTCGATTTTCTGACCATCGGCCAATATCTGCAGCCGACCCGCAAGCATCACGCAGTGGCGCGCTTCGTCGCGCCCGAGGAATTCGCCTCCTATCGAACCATCGCCTTCGCCAAGGGCTTCGCAATGGTCGCATCCTCTCCGCTGACGCGCTCGTCGCATCATGCGGGCGAGGATTTCGAGCGGCTGAAGACGGCGCGCGGGGCGCCGGCGAGCCGCAGTTGAACGAGACGTCTACGGGCGTGCCCGCTTCATGATGTCCTTCAGCGCGGCGGCGTTGTTCATGGCCGGCTCACGGGAGGCGAACAGCAGCGTCACGACGCCCTTCCGCCCGAGCCGGCGCAGCCGCGCCGCATCCTCGGCGTGGCCTTCACGAATTTCCTGCGCATAGCACGCTTTGAACGTCTCCCAGCGCTCGGGCCTGTGTGCGAACCAGCGGCGCAGGGCGTCGCTCGGCGCGATCTCCTTGTCCCACTCGTCGAGGGCGGCCTTTTCTTTTGCCAATCCGCGCGGCCAGAGGCGATCGACGAGGATCCGCTTGCCGTCCTCCGCCGCGGGCGGATCATAGGCGCGCTTGATCTTGAACATGGCGGTCGTCCCGATCTCGTCTCGAGGCGGCGACATAGGGCGAATCGCTCCCGAGACGACCCGAGCCATTTCCCCGGCTTCGGCATGGTGCTACTAGCTTCGGCCATGAAGAGCTTCCGCAACCGCCGCCGCGTCGACTTTCGCGCCGACGACATGTACGCCTTGGTCAAGGACGTCGAATCCTATCCCACATTCGTGCCGCTCTGCGAGGCGCTGCGCGTCAAGCGGCGGAACAGGACGGAGGAGGGGAAGGACATCATCGTCGCGGAGATGGAGGTCGGCTTCAAGGCCGTGTGCGAGCGCTTCACCAGCCGCGTGACCTGCGACCCCGCCAAGCGGGAAATCCTGGTCGAATATATCGACGGCCCGTTCAAGAAGCTGGAGAACCGCTGGACCTTCGTGGACGAGCCGCCGGGGCCGGACGGCGCGACGCGCTCGGTGGTCGAATTCTTCATCAGCTACGAGTTCCGCAGCCGCACGCTCGGCCTCGTGATGGGCGCGATGTTCGACCAGGCTTTTCATAAATATTCCGACGCTTTCGTGAAGCGGGCCGGGGAGGTCTACGGCCGCCGCTGAGCGGCCTCGATCATCATCTCCAGCGCCTGGAGAACCGAGGCCTCGCGTATGGCCTCGCGCGTTTGCGGCCCGAAGCGGCGCTCGACATGCTCGATCCCGGAGCCTTTGCGGAGGCAGGCGAAATGGACGAGCCCGACCGGCTTTTCGGCGCTGCCGCCGTCTGGCCCGGCGATCCCGGTGATCGACACGGCGAGATCGGCGAAGGAGCGCTCGATCGCCCCATGCGCCATGGCCCGCGCCGTCTCGGCGCTGACGGCCCCGAAACGCTCGAGAATGTCCCGCGGAACGCCGAGCATCTCCTCCTTGGCGGCGTTGGAATAAGTGACGAAGCCGCGATCGAAGGCGTCCGACGAGCCGGGGACCGAGGTGATCGCCCCGGCGACGAGGCCTCCCGTGCAGGATTCGGCCGTCGCGAGCCGGAGGCTTTGCGCCCGGCAGAGGTCGAGGAGGCGCTCGGCGAGGTGGAGAGGACCGGAAGCAAGCATAGGTTTCTCCTCTCTTATGCCGCAGATGAAGCGATACGGGCTTACCCTCCACGTAATTTCGACCGCGGCGGCGTCCATGAGCTCCTCGGAGATCGCGAGACCAGAGTCGCGACCACGCGGTCCCCGTCCCCTGGAGACTCGTCAGGCCGCTCTCGCGTCATCGGTCGCGACGATCTGCAAGCGGCCGATCTGCTCGATCAGCTCGCGCGTCCGCTCCGCCAACGCAGCGCTGGCGGCCGAGGATTGCTCCGCCATGACCGCGTTCTCGCGTGTCGTTCGGTCGATGCGGCCGATCGTCGCGCAGATATCGCCGAGGCTCGTCGAATGCTCCTGCGACGCCGCCGCGGCCTCGTCCACGAGCGCGCAGGTGGTCGAGGTCAACTCGACGACGCCGGTCAGGGTTCGACTCGTCTCGTTCACGAGCGCGACGCCCTTTGCGACCTGCGCCTGCGACGTCGAGACGAGCACGCCGATCTGCTTGGCCGCCTCGAGCGCGCGCTGAGCGAGCGCGCGCACTTCCGAGGCGACAACCGCGAAGCCGCGGCCCGCCTCGCCGCTGCGCGCCGCCTCGACACCGGCGTTGAGAGCGAGAAGATTGGTTTGAAAGGCGATGTCGTCGATGAGGCCGACGATCTGACCGATTTCTCCGGACGAAGCCTCGATCGCGCTCATCGCCGTGATCGTCTCCTGCAGGACTTCGCCGCCTTCCCGCGCGCCGCCGCTGGCGCGCGTCACGAGATCGCGCGCCTTTGCGGTTGTTTGCGCGGTGCGCCTGATCGCGTCCGTCGATCGGTCGAGATCGGCGGTCGCCTTCTCGAGGTCGGCCGCCTGTCTTTCGCTGCGCTCGGCGAGATGGTCGGCCACCCGACCCGCTTCCTGTGTGCCGTCGAGCACCGCTCGGGAGTTCTTCGCGACCGCCGTCATCGCCTGTCCCAGCCTTTCGACGGCGGTGTTGAAATCCGCCCGCAGCGGCTCGTAATCGCGAGCGAAAGGCGTTGCGAGCCGGATGGTGAAGTCGCCGTATGAGAGCCGCTCGAGCCCGCGCGCGAGCGAGGCGACGACCTTGGCCTGCTCGTTCGCCGCGCGGCGGCGCTCCAATTCGCTCGCTTCTTGCAGCTCGGCCGCGAGACGGCGTTGCGTCTCGGCGTCCGCCTCGAGACGGCGCTTCTCCTGCGCCGCCGCCTCGAAGGCGCGCAGCGCCCTCGCCATGTCGCCGATCTCGTCGCGCCTCTCGACGAAAGGAATGTCCGCGCCGAAGTCCTGCTCGGACGCCCGCTTCATGGCCAGGGCGATCGTCGCGAGCGGGCCTTGAATCTGCGTCGCGACGATCCAGAAGGAGACCGCCAGCGCGATGACCGTTGCGGCGGCCGGAACCACGAACGTCAGCGTTTCGCCGAGGCTTCGCTCGGCTTCCTGCGCACGGCGGTTGGCGGCGAGGCGCTCGAGCGTCACGCGCGCGAAAGCGTCCATATCGGCGATCATCCGCTCGCGATTGGCGACCGTCGACTCGTCATTGGCCTGAAGCAGCGCCGCTTTCGGCGAGACACTGAGGCCGAGCTCGATGGTTTCGTTCTGATAGGCGATGAATTCGCGGACCGCGAGCGCGAGCCGCGTCCTCTGGCTCTCCGTCAGGCGATCGTCGGCGCGCAACAAGAGCGCCTCGCTCGCCTCGTGCAAGCGAGTCAGCGCCTGTCGCAGTGTATCGAGCTTGCGCCCGAACTCGTTCTTATCGTCCGCCGAAAAGACCGCATTCGCAGCGATCGCCGCGTGCTGGGTCGCCTGCGCGAGGCCTCGCGCCATAGAGGCGAAGTCATAGGCCGCCTCTATCTCCTCTGTTTGACGAGAGTGGAGGCGTGATTGCCAGACGGTGAAAAAGGAGAGGCAGAGAGCGAGAGCGCCGAGCAGCGCTACGACGCCGCCGAGTTTGCGCGCGAGGCTGGATTTCATCTGGTCGAAAGCTGCTTTGAGAGGGACCCTTACCCAAATGCCCCGTCGCGCCTTTCCAAAAAGCTAAGCCCAGAGCATTTAGCTCCTTCTATTCATATGGCAATTTGATGTCGGATGCGGCAGTGATCTCACGTCGGATGTCGCTCCGGCAGCCGCACCGTCGCCAGCGCCAGCGCCGCCATTCCCTCCTGCCGGCCGGTGAAGCCGAGGCGCTCGGTCGTCGTCGCCTTCACCGCCACCCGCCCGATATCGACCTGCATGATCTTCGCCAGGCTCTCGCGGATGGCGTCGCGGTGCGGGCCGATCTTGGGGGCTTCGCACACGATCGTCGCATCGACATGGGCGATGATCCCGCCGCGCTCGCGCACGCGCTGCGCCGCATAGGCGAGGAAGATGGAGGAGGCGGCGCCCTTCCATTGCGGGTCGGAGGGCGGGAAATGCTTGCCGATGTCGCCGTCGGCGAGGGCGCCGAGGATCGCGTCCGTCACCGCGTGAGCGAGCACGTCGGCGTCCGAATGGCCGGCGAGCCCTTGGGAGTAGGGCACCGGCACGCCCCCGAGCCACACCTTGTCGCCGGGGCCGAAGGCGTGGACGTCATAGCCTTGGCCGGTGCGGATGTCGGAGAGATCGCCGAGCAATTGCGTCTGCGCGCGCAAGAAATCCTCCGCGGTGGTGAGCTTGAAATTGGCCGGCTCGCCGGCGAACACATGGACCTCGTGACCCGCCGCCTCGGCGACCATGCCGTCGTCGGTCGGCTCCGCCCCGGAGCCGGCGGCGCGATGGGCGGCGAGGATCAGCGGAAACGAGAAGGCCTGCGGCGTCTGCACGCTGCGCAGCGCGGCGCGGTCCGGGGTGGCGGCCACGACGCCCGAAGCGTCGACCTGCTTTACCGTGTCGGTAAGCGGCAGGCCGGGAACGGCCGCGCCATGCGCGCGCGCGGCGTCGACGGCGCGGGCGACGAGGCCGGCGTCGACGAAAGGCCGGGCCGCGTCATGGATCAGCACGATCTCGGGGACGGACGAGAGCCGCGCCAGCGCCTCGAGCCCGTTGCGCACGCTCTCCTGCCGGCTCGCCCCGCCGATGGCCGGCGCGATGAGACGCGCCCGCGCATTGGGCGCCAGCGGCGCGACGGCCTCCGCGTAGAGCTCGGCGTCGTCCGCATGGATCACGACCAGCAGCGCCGCCTCCGGCGCGGCGGCGTGCAGCGCCTCGAGCGTGCGCGTCAGAATGCTCTTGCCCAAAAGCGCACGATATTGTTTTGGAAGGCCGTCGCCGGCTCGGGAGCCGCGGCCGCCGGCGACGGTCAGAATTGCGATGGAGGAGGAGGCGCTCATGGCCGTTCCTCTCTCGCGTTTTCGCTTCGGCGTCAATTTTCGCTCACGCAAAGGGCGATTTTTCGGGGGATGTACTCATTGCGTACGTAGTACCGTGTGCATATAGTGTAGGCACGATGAAAACTGATGAATTTCTAGGCGAGAGTGCGGGAGCCACGCCTTTGCGCATCGGTTCGCTTCATCTCTCCGGGCGCACGCTGCTCGCGCCCATGGCCGGCGTGACGGATCCCGCCATGCGTCGGATCGCGCTGCGCTTCGGCGCTTCGGCGGCGGTCGGCGAGATGGTCGGGGCGAGCGCGCTCGCGCGCGGCGATCTCGAGGCCCGCCAGCGGCTCGACAGCGCCGGGCTCGACGCGCATGTCGTGCAGATCGCGGCGCGGGACTCGGCTGCGATCGCCGAGACGGCGCGCCGCGCCGAGGCGGCCGGGGCGAAGCTCATCGACATCAACATGGGCTGCCCATGCAAAAGAGTGACCGGCGGCCTCGCCGGCTCGGCGCTGATGCGCGATCCGCCGCTCGCCGCCGCCCTGGTGAGCGCCGCGGTCGGAGCGGTGAGCGTTCCGGTCAGCGTCAAGATGAGGCTCGGCTGGGACGACGCCTCGCGCAACGCGCCGGAGGTGGCGCGCCTCGTGGAGAGCGAGGGCGCGGCAATGGTGACGGTGCACGGCCGCACGCGCGCGCAATTCTACGAGGGCAGAGCCGACTGGCGCGCCATCGCCGAGGTCAAGCGCTCGCTGCGCATTCCGGTCGTCGCCAATGGCGATTGCGCGAGCCCTGAAGACGCCGCACTGATGCTGGAAAGGTCCGGCGCCGACGCGGTCATGATCGGCCGGGCCGCGCTCGGCCGGCCCTGGCTCGTCGGCGAGGTCGCGCATTTTCTGGCCACCGGACGTCGCCGGCCGGAGCCGGGGCGCGCGGCGCGGCTCGAGGCGGCGCTCGAGCATCTCGACGGCTTGCTCACGCTGATGGGCGAAGCCGCCGGGCTGCGCCACGCGCGCAAGCATCTCGCAGCCTACGCCGATCATGCGCCGGACGACGGCGCCGGCGAGCGGCAGACGCTGCGCCGCGCCCTCGTCGGCGCGACGAACGCCGAGGAGGCGAAGCGGCTGCTCGCGCGGCTGTTCGCGCTGGATGCGCCATGCGAGACTGCGCCGGCGTGCTGATCCTGTCCATTCCGCCGGGCGGAACGCCCGAGGCTGCGTAAACGAGTGCGAGGAGACGACATGACGGCCGAATCCAATCCGCACAAGCGGCGGAGCGCGCTTCCGCCTCCGCTCGGGGCGCGCCTGCGGGTCATCTCCGAGGAGAACCGCTCCTGCATTCTCGAGGCTCTGCCCAGCATAATCCTGGCCATTCGGGCGGACGGAGTGATCGCCGACGCCAATGCCGCGGCCGAGGCGTTCTTCGAGATCGGCAAGCCGATCCTCATCGGCCAGGAGCTCGCCCGGCTGCTCGCTTTCGGCTCGCCGCTGCTTGCGCTCATTGACCAGGTGCGCGAGCGCGCGGCCGCGATCAATGAATATCGCATCGACCTCGGACGGCCGGGCGTCGACGGCGACCGTCGCGTCGATGTGCATTGCGCCCCGCTGCCGGACAGCGACGGCGGCGTGCTGGTGGTGCTGCAGGAGCGCACGATTGCCGATAAAATAGACAGGCAGTTGACCCATAGGGGGGCGGCCCGCTCGGTTTCGGGGCTCGCCTCCATGCTCGCGCACGAAATCAAGAATCCGCTGTCCGGCATCAGGGGCGCCGCGCAATTGCTGGAGAGCTCGGTCGGCGACGAGGACCGGGCGCTGACGCGCCTCATCTGCGACGAGACCGACCGCATCGTGCGCCTCGTCGATCGGATGGAGGTGTTCTCCGATCAGCGCCCGCCGGAGCGCGACAAGGTCAATATCCATATCGTGCTCGACCATGTGAAGCGGGTGGCGCGCAGCGGCTTCGCCCGTCATATTCGCTTCATCGAGAATTACGATCCCTCGCTCCCGCCGGTCGCGGCGAGTCGCGACCAGCTCATCCAGGTGTTCCTCAATCTGGTGAAGAACGCCGCCGAGGCGATCGGCGACGCGGTCGACGGCGAGATCGAGCTTTCGACCGCGTTTCGGCCGGGCGTGAGCCTTCGGACCATGGGCGAGGGACGGCCGGTCGGGCTTCCGCTCGAGTTCTGCGTTCGCGACAACGGCCGCGGCGTTCCCGAGGACATTGCCGCGCATCTGTTCGACCCCTTCGTCACCACCAAATCCTCGGGCAGTGGCCTCGGACTTGCACTGGTGGCCAAGATCGTGAATGACCACGGCGGCATCGTCGAATGCGAATCTCACCCGAGGCGAACCACTTTCCGTATCCTCATGCCCATGTATCGCAAAGAAGACCCTCGCAAGGACGAGCATCGCAAGGACGACGACAAGCGCGCCGACGAGCGCCGCGCGAGGAGGCCCTCCGCCGCCGACACGGACGAGCGGTCGCCAAAAGACCGCCGCTCATGATGACATTCCGCTGGAGACGATGCCGATGACGCACGGCGAGATATTGGTCGCCGACGACGACGCCGCGATTCGCACGGTCGTAGCGCAGGCGCTTTCGCGCGCCGGCTATGAGGTGCGCACCACGGGGACCGCCGCGACCCTCTGGCGCTGGGTGCAATCGGGGGAGGGCGATCTCGTCGTCACCGATGTGGTGATGCCCGACGAGAACGCCTTCGAGCTTCTCCCGCGCATCAAGAAGCTGCGCCCCGATCTGCCGATCATCGTCATGAGCGCGCAGAACACGTTCATGACCGCCATCCGCGCCTCCGAGCGTGGCGCCTATGATTATCTTCCAAAACCCTTCGACCTGAAGGAGCTGGTCGGCATCGTCGGCCGCGCCATGGCCGAGCCGCGCAAGAAGGGCGAGCTCGACGGTCCGGACGAGATGGAGGGCATGCCGCTGGTCGGCCGCTCGCCCGCCATGCAGGAGATCTATCGCTCGCTGGCGCGGCTGATGCAGACCGATCTCACCGTCATGATCAACGGCGAGTCCGGCACCGGCAAGGAGCTGGTCGCCCGCGCTCTGCACGACTACGGCAAGCGCAAGAAGGGCCCGTTCGTCGCCATCAATATGGCGGCCATACCTCGCGATCTCATCGAGAGCGAGCTGTTCGGCCATGAGAAGGGCTCGTTCACCGGCGCTAATCAACGCTCGATCGGCCGTTTCGAGCAGGCCGAGGGCGGCACTTTGTTCCTCGACGAGATCGGCGACATGCCGATGGAGGCGCAGACGCGGCTGCTGCGCGTGCTGCAGCAGGGCGAATATACCACCGTCGGCGGCCGCACGCCGATCAAGACCAATGTCCGCATCATCGCCGCCACCAACAAGGATCTGCGCACGCTGATCCAGCAGGGCCTGTTTCGCGAGGACCTTTATTTCCGCCTCAACGTCGTGCCGTTGCGCCTGCCGCCGCTGCGCGAGCGCACCGAGGACGTTCCCGATCTCGTGCATCACTTCTTCAAGGTCGCGGCCAGCGAGGGCCTGCCGCAGAAATATATCGAGCAGGCGGCGCTCGACCGGATGAAGCGCTACCGCTGGCCGGGCAATATTCGCGAGCTCGAAAATCTGATCCGCCGGCTCGCTGCTCTGCATCCGCAGGAGGTGATCACCGAGGCGGTGGTGGAGCTCGAGCTCGAGCATGAGATGCGCCAGGCGGCGCCCGGGGACCGCGCGCCCACCGCCGCGGCCGGCGGCGAGCGGCCGATCGACAAGGATGTGACGCTCTCGACCTCGGTCGAGCAGCATCTCGCCAAGCTGTTCCGCGATCATGGCGAGCGCCTGCCGCCGCCGGGCCTCTATCATCGCGTGATCCGCGAGATCGAGGTGCCGCTGATCTCGGCCGCCCTGGCGGCGACGCGCGGCAATCAGATCAAGGCCGCGGAGCTGCTCGGCCTCAACCGCAACACGCTGCGCAAGAAGGTCAACGACCTCGACATCCGGCTGATGCGCTCGCCGAGGTAACCAATGTCGCGTCGTCGGCCTTTCAACTGTTGGTCGGCGTCGGTTCCGGCAAAACGGATACGCTGATACGATCACGCGCCGGCGGGCGTTTCGCCGGCTGCGTCACTCCTTCGGGTACAGCAATGGCTCATAGTCCATCGCGCCATGCAGCACATGGATGACCTCGACGGTTTCAGTCCCGATCCGGTAGAAGATCAGATAATTGCCGTGGACGCGGCGGCGAATGCCGGCGTGCTCGTAGCGCGGCGCGAGAGGAAATCGCTTCGACATGGCGCCGAGTCCCTCGCACGCCTCCCGAAGCTCCTCCATGAAGGAAACGGCCCTCATGGGGCTTTCTTCGGCGATATGCTCGCCGATCGCTTCGATGTCGGCTTCGGCCTGCTCGGTAATAACGACGATCATCGGCCCTCGGCTTGCGCCTTGGCCCTGAATTTCGCCTCCAGCCGGTCGAAGACGGCGCCCGCGGGCTTGGCGCGCCCGGCGTCGGCGTCTGCGACGCCTCGGGCAATCGAGGCGTCCAAAGCGGCAAGACGCGCCTCTCTCTCCTGGATGAGGCGAACCCCCTCCCGTAAAACCTCGCTCTTCGAGTTATAGCGGCCTGAGGCTACCAGTTGGACGACGAACGCCTCCAATTGGCTTCCCAAGTCTGCGCTGATGGCCATGGCGCGACCCTTTCCATATAGGAACTCACGACCCTTTCCATACAGAAACTAATGTCATAGGCCAATAACTGTTATCAAATCGGTTCTGGCAGGCGCGTCGCGGCCGCCGATCGCCTCACCCTCGTCATCGACCCTCGGGCGATCTGACCAACCTCGGCAGGCTCCGCTTCCGCCACGACGCAAGGCGACCAAATTTATTGCGGCGCGGACCTCGGGGCGATGCTGCGCGAGCGCCGCGCCTGATTGATTCGACTTCTATCGCGACCTATACAGGCGCATGTCCACAGCGGGAGACAGAGACCAAACCGCGTCGCCCGCGCCGGCATGGCGCGCGCTGCGTTTGTGGTTCGGGCCGATCGCCGTGGTCGGCGCTGTCGCCTGCGCGCTCGCCACTTTTTTCATTCTGGCGGAGCTCTCGCCGATCGCGCCGACCGGCGACGTCGTCTTCGTGCTCTTCCTCGTCGACGCGGTGGCGCTGGTCCTGCTCGCCGCGCTGGTGGTCGCCAAGGCCGGCGCCTTGATCAGCGCCTGGCGTCGCGGCGAGGCGGCGGCGGGACTCCACATCCGCATCGTCGGTTTTTTTTCCGTGCTGGCGCTGGCGCCGGCGATCATTCTGGCGATCGTCGGCTCGATCACCCTCGAGCGCGCGCTCAATCCCAAATTCCTGGCGATGGTCAAGACCTCGGTCCACAGCACGGCCGAGGCGGCGCGCGTGTTCCGCGAGACGCAATGCCGCTCGCTGCTGCAGGAGGCGCAGCTCTCCGCCTCCGATCTCGACCGCGCCCGCGCCATGTTCAACGCCGACCGCGGCCTTTTTCATGAATTCTTCGCCTCGCGCGCGCGCTTCCTCGGCTTTTCCGTCGCCGCCATCGTCACCACGAAGGGCGAGATCGTCGAGCGCGTCGACGTGTCGCAAGACGGCTCGGCGATCGTCATCGCGCCGCCGCAGGCGGATTTCGACGATGCGCGCAGGGGCGAGCCCTTGTGCCTCGTCATCGACGAGGGCCGCACCTTCGTCGCGCTGCGGCCGCTGTCGTCCTATCCCGACACCTTTCTCTATGCGACGCGCCCGGTCGATCCCTTCGGCGTGCAATTCCCCGAGCAGGCGGCGAGCCTCATCGCCACTTATGACGCTTTCGACGCCTATCGCGGCGCGGTGAAGAAGGCCTTCGTCGTGATGTATGCGCTGCTGGCGATGATCATGCTGCTGTCTGCGGTCTGGGTCGGACTCGATTTCGCCAACAGGCTCGTCGCGCCGATCCGCGCGCTGATCGCCGCGACCGATCAGGTCTCGGCCGGCAATCTCGACGTGCGCGTCGAGGTCGAGCGCTCGCAGGGCGATCTCGCCCATCTCGGCGACGTATTCAACAATATGACCACCGAGCTGGAGCAGCAGCAGCGGCGGCTGATCTCGGCCAATCGCCAGATCGACGAGCGCCGCCGCTTCACCGAGGCGGTGCTGTCGGGCGTGCCCGCCGCGGTGATCGGCATCGACGCCGAGGGACGGATCAATGTGCTGAACCGCTCCGCCGAGGAGCTGCTGGTCGGCGGGCAGAAGAGCGCCGCCGCCGCCGCGATCGGCAAGCCGGCGGCCGAAGCGATGCCGGAAATCGCGCCCATCCTCGCCGATGCGATCGAGGCCTTTCCGCGCGCCATCCAGCGCCAGATCATGATCCGGCGCGGCGGCAAGGAGCTGACCTTGGCGGTCCGCGTCACCTCGGCGGCGACAGAGGAGGGGGGCTCGGATTTCGTGGTGACGCTCGACGACATCACCGATCTCGTCGTCGCGCAGCGCACATCGGCCTGGGCCGACGTCGCGCGCCGGATCGCCCATGAGATCAAGAATCCGCTGACGCCGATCCAGCTCTCGGCCGAGCGCCTGAAGCGCAAATACGGAAAGCACATCGCCATCGATCGCGACATCTTCGACCAATGCACCGACACGATCGTGCGGCAGGTCGACGACATCAAGCGCATGGTCGACGAATTTTCCTCCTTCGCGCGCATGCCCAAGGCGCGTCCCGAGCGCGACGACCTCTGCGAATGCGTGCGGCAGGCGGCCTTTCTGCAGCGCGTCGCCCATAATGACGTCGAGATCGCCTTGCGCCTGCCGGACGCGCCGACGCCCGCCTTCTTCGACCGCAGGCTGCTGTCGCAGGCGCTCACCAATATCGTGAAGAATGCGGCGGAGAGCATCGCCGCGCGCGACGAATCCGCCGCCCAGGAGCCGAAGCGCATCGAGATCGACCTCACGGCGCGCGACGGCCTGGCGCAGATCGATGTGATCGACAATGGCAAGGGCTTTCCGGCCTTCAACCGCCAGCGCCTGCTCGAGCCTTATATGACGACGCGGGCGGAAGGCACCGGCCTCGGCCTGCCTATTGTCGCCAAGATCATCGAAGACCATGGCGGACGGCTCGAATTGCTCGATGCGCCCTCGGGCAGGGGCGCTTGCGTGCGCCTGCTGCTGCCGCTCGGCGGGGAGCCCGCGCGAGAGGAGCCGGCGCCGGTCCGCGCCACCTGATCCGAGCCTCGTGAATGGTGAGAAGAAATGGTCAGCGACATACTCATCGTCGATGATGAAGAAGACATCCGCGAGCTCGTCGCCGGCATTCTCGGCGACGAGGGCCATGGCGTGCGCACGGCGAAGGATTCGGATTCGGCGCTGGCGGCGATCGAGGCGCGCCGGCCGCATCTCGTCTTTCTCGATATCTGGCTGCAGGGCTCGCGGCTCGACGGCATGCAGGTGCTGGAGCAGATCCAGAAGCAGCACAAGGGCCTGCCCGTGGTGATGATCTCGGGCCACGGCAATATCGAGACCGCGGTCAGCGCTATCAAGCTCGGCGCCTATGACTTCATCGAGAAGCCGTTCAAGGCCGATCGGCTGGTGCTTGTCGCCGAGCGGGCGCTCGAAGCCTCGCAGCTGCGCCGCGAGGTCAGCGCGCTGCGACAGCGTTCCGGCGCCTCGGACCGCATCATCGGCGGCTCGCTTGCCGCCCATCAGCTGCAGCAGCTGATCGCCCGCGTCGCGCCGGTCAATTCGCGCGTGCTGATCACCGGCCGGCCGGGCTCCGGCAAGGAGCTCGCGGCGCGTTGCATCCACGCCGCCTCGCCGCGCGCCGACGGCCCCTTCGTCGTCATCAATGCGGCGACCATCACGCCCGACAACATGGAGGTCGAGCTGTTCGGCCGGGAAGAGGCGGACGGCGCCCGCAGGATCGGCGCGCTCGAGGAGGCCCATGGCGGCACGCTGTTCCTCGACGAGATCGCCGACATGCCCAAGGACACGCAGTCCAAGATCCTGCGCGTCCTCGTCGAGCAGCAGACGTTCCAGCGCGTCGGCGGCGCGACGCGCGTGCAGGTCGATGTGCGGATCATCTCGTCCTCGGCGCGCGATCTTCCCGCCGCGATCGAAGAGGGGACGCTGCGGGAGGATCTCTTCCATCGGCTGCAGGTGATGCCGATCCGCGTGCCCTCGCTCGCCGAGCGGCGCGAGGACATCCCCGAGCTCATCGATTATTTCATGGAGCAGCTCTCCGCGACCACCGGCATGGCGCGCCGCAAGATCAGCTCCGACGCGCTCGCCGTGCTGCAATTGCACGACTGGCCCGGCAATATCCGTCAGCTGCGCAACAATGTGGAGCGGCTGATGATCCTCGCGCCCGGCGATTCCAGCGCCGAAATCACCGCGGACATGCTGCCGCCCGATGTCGGCGAGCTGGTGCCGGCCACCCCGGCGGGCGTGCGCGGCGAGAAGCTGATGAGCCTGCCGCTGCGCGAGGCGCGGGAAGTGTTCGAGCGGGAATATCTGATCGCTCAGCTCAACCGATTCAGCAATAATATTTCACGTACGGCGGAATTCATCGGCATGGAGCGCTCGGCGCTGCACCGCAAGCTGAAGTCGCTTTCCATCGAATGAGGCGGGCGGGCTGCAAATCGCGGCGTTACAAGGCCTTGCGAAATTTTCCTATTGGCGGGCGCGCCGTTTGGCTCTAGTTGAGGCGCAGCTCGCCGTCGCAGTTGCGTCGCAACAGTCGGCCACGATCCGCAGCGTCCGGCCGACGCCGTGAAAACCGCCGCGCCAGACTCGCAGCTTGCGCATCGCGCGCACGCGGTCTCTAATGCGGCGCCGGACGGCTTTTTGGATGGGACGTGAGCGGCGAAAGTCGCCCGGAAACGAAAAAAAGAGAACAGGATAGCCGATGTCCTCGGAACGCGCGCAGAACCTGCAGGATACTTTTTTGAACTTCGTGAGAAAAAACAAGGTTCCGCTCACGATCTTCCTCGTCAATGGCGTCAAGCTTCAAGGCATTGTGACCTGGTTCGACAATTTTTGTCTCTTGTTGCGTCGCGACGGCCATTCGCAGCTCGTCTACAAACATGCGATCTCCACTATCATGCCCGGCCATCCGATCCATATGTTCGAGCCGGGCGACGATTCCGACGCCGCGCCGGAGAAGCAGCGCTAGACCGCCGAGGATGGATTGAACGATAAAGGGTCTGAAGGCCGCGAGCCGGGGCAGGGCGAAGGCCGCACGCGCGCGCTCGTCGTCGGCCCCTATCTCACGCGCGCTGGCGCGGCGGAGGGCGCGACGCGCGATCCCCGGGCGCGCCTCGCCGAAGCGGTGGGCCTCGCCGAGGCGATCGATCTCGACGTCAGAGAGGCGATCGGCGTCTCGCTCGCACAGGTGCGGCCGGCGACTTTTCTCGGCAAGGGCAAGGTCGAGGAGATCGCCGATATGGTGAAGACCGCCGAGGCGACGCTGGTGACGATGGATTGCCAGCTGTCGCCGGTGCAGCAGCGCAATCTCGAGAAGGCCTGGAGCGCCAAGGTCATCGACCGCACCGGCCTCATCCTCGAAATTTTCGGCCGCCGCGCCCGCACCAAGGAGGGCGCGCTGCAGGTCGAGCTCGCCCATCTCGAATATCAGAAATCCCGCCTCGTGCGCAGCTGGACCCATCTCGAGCGCCAGCGCGGCGGCTTCGGCTTTCTCGGCGGTCCTGGCGAGACGCAGATCGAGACCGATCGCCGCCTCATCGAGGAGCGCATGGCGCGCATCGAGCGCGATCTCGAGCAGGTGAAGCGCACGCGCGGCCTGCATCGCAAGAAGCGCCGCGAGGTTCCCTATCCGGTGGTCGCGCTCGTCGGCTACACCAACGCCGGCAAGTCGACATTGTTCAACCGCCTCACCAGAGCGGGCGTGCTCGCCGAGGACATGCTGTTCGCGACGCTCGATCCCACCTTGCGGCAGATCCGCCTGCCGCATGGCGCGCGCGTGCTGCTGTCGGACACGGTCGGCTTCATCTCCGATCTGCCGACCATGCTGATCTCCGCCTTCCGCGCCACTCTGGAAGAGGTGATGCTCGCCGATGTCGTGCTGCATGTGCGCGACGTCTCGCATGAGGACTGGGAGGCGCAGGCCGAGGATGTCGAGACGATCCTCGCCGAGCTCGGCCTCTCGGGCGAAGCCGGCGCGCGCATTCTGGAGGTGTGGAACAAGATCGACGCGCTCGATCCCGACCGGCTCGCCGGGATGCGCGCCACGGCCGAGAGCGTGATGGGCCGGGAGCGTCCGTCGCTCGTGTCGGCGCTGACCGGGGAGGGGCTCGACGCGCTGCTGCAGCGGATCGAGTCGCGTCTCGCCGAAGGACGCGTCGAGCTGGAGATCACCCTCGATCCCGCCGATGGCGAAGGCTTCGCCTGGCTGCATGCGCATGCCGAGGTCCTCGACCGCGAGACGCTCGGCGACGGCCGCGCGCGTCTCGTCGTGCGTGTCGCGCCCGAGCGTTTCGATAATGTCACGCGGCGTTTTCCTCAGGCCGAGGTTTTTCAGGGCGCGCCCGAGCGACGCCGCGCGCGCCGATAACGCGGTTTCCGGCCGATCGGCTCGCGAGCGGCATGTTGGATAGCGAGCCCCGAACGGCTGGCGTCGATGTCGAAAGGGGCTTTGCGATGGACCGCATTTTTCTGGCGATCGCCATTCTGTCCGAGGTCGCGGCGACTTCGGCGTTGAAGTCGAGCGAAGGATTTTCGAGGCTCCTGCCTTCGATCGTCGTCGTCATCGGCTATGGCGTGTCCTTTTTTCTGCTGTCGCTGGCGCTGCGCAGCATTCCCGTCGCGGTCGCTTATGCGATCTGGTCGGGCGTCGGACAGGCGCTGATCGCCGCGGTCGCCTGGTTCGCCTTTCGCCAGACGCTGAACGCGGGCGAACTCGCCGGAATGGGCCTCATCGTCGCCGGCGTCGTGACGCTCGGCTTTTTCTCCAATGGCGCGCATTGAGCGGGGAGATGGAACAATGACATTGACGCTGCTGATCGGCAACAAGGCCTATTCGTCCTGGTCGCTGCGCCCTTGGCTGCTGCTGAAGCAGCTCGACCTCCCGTTCGAGGAGGTCGTCACGCCGCTCTACCGGCCGGACTCGAAGGAGAAGCTGCTGGCCTTCTCGCCGGCAGGCAAGGTCCCGGCCTTGCGCCATGGCGATAGTCTCGTCTGGGATTCGCTCTCAATCATCGAATATCTCGCCGAGACGTTCCCGGACCGCGCCGTGTGGCCGCGCGACGCGGTGGCGCGCGCGCTGGCGCGTTCGCTCTGCGCCGAGATGCATTCGGGGTTCACCGCTCTGCGCAGCGCCTATCCCACCAATTTCCGGCGCCCGCCCGCCGCGATCGCGCCGCCCGGTCCGGAGGCCGCCGCCGATATCGCCCGCATCGACGCGGCCTGGCGCGACGCACGCGGCCGTTTCGGCGCCGAGGGGCCGTTTCTGTTCGGCGCTTTTTCGGCAGCGGACGCGATGTTCGCGCCGGTCGTCTGCCGCTTCTCGACCTATCGTCTCGTCATCTCGATAGAGGCGCAGAATTATGCGCGCGCGATCGAGGCGCTGCCGGCCTATCGGGAGTGGGTGGAGAGCGGACGCGCCGAGCCCTGGGTGCTCGAGAAATTCGAGAAATAGGCGCGGTCGGCGTCGATCGGGACGAGTGAAAACGAAGGAGGTCGCATGGCGTGCGCGCTTCGAACGCCGAGGGACGTCCCGTGACGAACGGCTGGCGCGAATCGGCGGCGGCCTGGATCGCCGAAATGGGGGAACATGGCGACTTTGGCCGGGAATTTATTCTCGACCCCGCCCTGCGCGACCGGCTCGCCCGGCGAAGCTTCGCGCGAGCGCTCGACGTCGGCTGCGGCGAGGGGCGTCTCTGCCGGATGCTGAGGGAGTTCGGCGTCGAGGCGGTCGGTATCGATCCGACCGAGCCGCTCTTGGACGAGGCGCGAAGGCGTGATCCGACCGGCGACTACCGCCACGGAAGGGCCGAGGAGCTCGCCTTCGACGATGAATCTTTCGATCTCGTCATCAGCTGTCTGACGCTGATCGATATAGACGACGCTTCCCGCGCGATCGCCGAAATGGCTCGCGTTCTGCGCCCGGGCGGGATTTTGCTGATCGCCAATCTCACCAGCTTCGGCACGGCCGGCATAGGCGAAGGCCTCGGATGGGCCGAGAACGCCGAGGGCGAGAAGGCGCATTTTCGTATCGACAATTATCTGCAGGAGAAGCCGCTCCGCGTATCGTGGCGCGGGATCAGCGTGACGAACTGGCATCGTCCGCTCGGCTCGTATTTTTCCGCGCTGCTCGGAGCAGGCCTCAGGCTCGAGCATTTTTCCGAGCCGACGCCGCGCGGATGCGCCCCCGACCTCATCGCATCCTACGAGCGCATGCCATATTTTTTGCTGATGGAATGGTCGAAGGATCGCGCGCCGCCGCGCGTCGAGGCCGGTCGGTCATTCTGACGATTTGGCCGCCTGCCATAAGGCTTCCATCTCGTCGAGCGTCGCTTCGCTCGGATCTCTCCCCTTGTCCGCGAGCGCTTTCTCGATGAAGTGAAATCGGCGCTCGAATTTGGCGTTGGCGCCGCGCAGCGCCTGCTCGGGGTCGGCGTCCACATGGCGCGCCAGATTGGCGACGGCAAACAGGAGATCGCCGATCTCGTCGACGAGCGCCGCATGCGACGCGCCCTCGCGCAGCTCCTGCTCGACTTCCTCCGTCTCTTCACGGATTTTTGCCAGCACCAGCCGCGCGTCGGCCCAGTCGAAGCCGACATCGGCCGCCTTGCGCTGCAATTTGACGGCGCGCGAGAGAGCGGGCAGGGCGGTCGGCACGCCGTCGAGCCGGCTCGGCGTCGTCTGTTCCATCCCGCGGCGTTCGGCGCGCGCCAGCTTCTCGCGCGCCTTGATCTCATTCCATTGCGTCGTGACGGCCGCGGCCGTCGACGCCGTCCCGTCTCCGAAGACATGCGGATGACGCCGCACGAGCTTGTCCGAGATCGCCTCGACCACGTCCCCGAAAGCGAAAGCCTGCTGCTCCTCGGCGATGCGGGCGTGAAACACGACCTGCAGCAGCAGATCGCCCAATTCGTCCTTGAGGTCGTCGAGATCGCCCCGCTCGACCGCGTCGGCGACCTCATAGGCCTCCTCGATCGTGTACGGGGCGATGGAGCGGAAATTCTGCTCGAGGTCCCAGGGACAACCGGTCCCCGGACGGCGCAGGGCGGCCATGATGCCGAGAAGACGCGCGAGACGGTCCTGCGTCATGACCTCCTCATTCTGCTGTTTCGCGGCAGGGATGGCGGCTTGCCGGAGGAATGGCGGCGGCGCGGTGTTTTGACGCATGGGCGCGCGTCGAATGACTGGCGGGATTCGCGGTGTTTTGCTCTAACATGAGCGCGTCGGCATCGACCCGCCCTTAGCCTTTCCGCCCAAAGGCAGTCGATTCCGAGGGTCCGGGGCGAACCGCCTTGCAACGACAGCGCCTCGGACCCGTCCAACGAATCCGAAGCGTCTTGTCGGTCTTTTGCGGCCGGACCTATTCAGGCCCGATGCGGCGGCGCGATCAATCCAAGGTGATCGACAAGGCTTCGCGGCCCTTGGCGGTGTCGACGACCTGCATCGTCACCGGCTGGCCTTCGGCGAGGTGATTCACGCCGGAGGGGCCGAGGATCGAGATGTGGACGAACACGTCCTTGCCGCCGTCGTTCGACTGGACGAAGCCGAAGCCCTTGGTCTCGTCGAACCATTTGACCTTGCCGGAGACCGGCACGGCCGTCGACGGATCAGGAGCCTGACGGCGCGGCGGACGATCGAAGCCCCGCGGTGAAGCGGGTCGTTCGCTGCTCGCGCTGGAGAGGTCCACCTCGAGCACGCGCGACACCTGCTGTCCCTTGACCGAGCTGCTGACGGTCACCTTCAGCTTGGCGCCGGGAGGCAGAGCGTCGTAGCCGGCCGCCTGGACGGCGCCGATGTGCAGAAAGGCGTCGCCTGTGCCATTGCCCAGCTCGACGAAGCCGAAGCCTTTCTCGGGCTTGAACCATTTGACGACGGCGTCGACGGTGGGCTCATTGCCCGTCGGCGGCGCCGAATCAGGGAAGCCGCCGCCTCCGAATGGCGACCGCGGCGGCCGGCTCGGCCGCGGGGCGTCATAGCTGTAGGGGGCGTCGTCATCGAACCCACGCTTCCTGGGCCCCCGGAAATCTCGACCTTTGCTGCTCATGTGTATGTACTCGTCTCCGCCATCCGCCTGAAGACCGCTATAGCCACATGCACGGTCTCTCGCCGGGCGCTGACGCCCCGACGCGCAAAGCCGCCGGCCTCTGTCGGAGAGCCGGTTTCGCTGCGTTGGTAACTGTGCCAGTTGAATGCCATATAGTCCCGCGCAATCGCCTTTTTACCAGGAAACGGGCCATCATGGCTAGATGAATTCGCGGAGTCGCCGAAAAATCCCGGGCCGCGCTTCCGCCCGCCGTCTAGCGCCGTTTGGATTCAACCCTGTAGGCGAAACTCGCCGCTCCGTCAGCCCTCCGGCTGGAGCAGAAAGCCCTCGTCGAGCCACCCCGTCACGCCGCCGGCCATGATCTTGACGGGGCGTCCGAGCTCGGCGAGACGCAGCGCGCCACGCGCCGCGCCGTTGCAGTGGGGGCCGGCACAATAAGTCACGAAAACGGTGTCGTCGCTCCATTTCGCCATCGCCGATGCGACGATCTTGCCGTGGGGCAGGTTGATGGCGCCGGGAATATGCCCCTTGGCGAACAGGGCCGGGCTGCGCACGTCGAGCAGCACGAAGTCCGCACCTCTGGACAATGCGTCATGCACGTCCCAAAGTCGGTCTCGAACGCGAACGCGCGAGCGAAGTGTTCCTTCGCGAGATCGCTGGAGGCGGGCGGAATAGCGGTCACGGCGGTGGGCACGGCGCTCTCCTCGATTCGCATAATCGATATTATGGAACTTAAACGCCGCGAGCGATCGATCGTCACTTCGCCTCGGCGAAACCCAGCGGCTTCACGCCGCCCTGAGCCGGCGGCGCGGGATGGGTCGCGGTCGCGATCGTCACGCCGGACTCGCCGCCGGCCGCGGCCAGCGCCTCGGGCGTGTTGGAGAGAAACGCCGCGAGATCGTCGGCGCTGCGAGCGGCGAGCTCGGCCAGTTCCTGCTCGCCGAGCGCGCTCCACGGATCGCCGGCCCCCTTCGCCGCGACCTCGTCGGACAGGCGCTGGGCCCGGCGGCCGTCATGCTCGAACACGTCGAAAACATAGCCGAGGCGGGTCGCTCCTTCGGGTCCCGCATAAGCAGTGAGATAGCCGCGCAGCTTATAGGCCGCCTCGGCCTCGCCCGCCGTGGCGATGTCGCGGCTCTCCGCCGTGCGGGCGAAGATCGGCCGGAAACGGGCCAGAACCTCGTCCGGCGCGCCTTCGATGCTGGCGAGGGCGACGCTCGCCCCATGCGGGCTGACGCCCGGCCGGGAAAGCGGCTTGTGGCGCTCGGCCGAAGGGCTCGGCCGCCGCGCTCCCACCTCCACCGCCGTATCGACGCATCCGCAGAGCGCGGTCGCGGCCGCCGTCACGGCGCAGATCCTCGCCAATCGCGCTCCCGCCTCCGGCTGTCGCATCGTCTCCTCCCGGGGCTTCGGCCCGCCGCATGGTTGACGAATTGCTAACAACGATCCTGGAGCAGGTCCAGCCCCGGAGTCTCCCGCAGGGAGCGCGATCTTCGCCGCGCAACCCACTGAAAAGCAGCGGCCGCGCCTCATTGCCGCCATCAAGCCTGCGGACCATCGAGCTTCTGTTAACCTTAATCCGACGTCGCGCGGGCGGCGCCGCGGCGGCAAGCTTCCATCAAGGTTGACGGAACCTTCGCTTAACCCTGCCCCGCTAGGACTGGCGACCGGAAAGACCGTCGTCGTCAGAGGAGTTTCGAGGTCATGGACATTACCTCCGCCGCGCGCGCTCTGCGCGTCGCCGCCGCCCTGACCGCGGCCTTGTCGATCGCCGCCTGCGCCAAGAACGCGGCGGAGGACGAGAACTCCGCCCTCGCCGGCCGCGGCTCCGGCTACGCGGCGCCGGGCAGCGCGCAGGATTTCGTCGTCAATGTCGGCGACCGCATCTATTTCGAGACCGATTCGAGCGAGCTGACGCAAACGGCGCAGGCGACGCTCGACAAGCAGGTCGAGTGGCTGCAGCGCTACGGCCGCTATTCCTTCACCGTCGAGGGCCATGCCGACGAGCGCGGCACGCGCGAATATAATTTCGCGCTCGGCGCCCGCCGCGCCGAGGTGGCGAAGAATTATCTCGTCTCGCGCGGCCTCTCGGCGGCGCGCATCCGCACCATCAGCTATGGCAAGGAGCGCCCGGTCGCGGTCTGCGACGATATCTCCTGCTGGTCGCAGAACCGCCGCGCGGTGACCGTGCTCGGCGGCGGCAATTCATAAATTCGGCGCCGGGCGCTTGCATCGCGCCCCTCGATGCGGCATTGAGAAGCCGACGCCGCGCCGTTCCGCAGGAGTGTAGCTCAATCGGCTAGAGCACCGGTCTCCAAAACCGGGGGTTGGGGGTTCGAGTCCCTCCACTCCTGCCAGCCGTCGCGACCGGCCCCGCGCAGTCCCCTCCCATGAGGATCGTATGGGAGAACCGCTCGACATTTTCGGGCGTCCGGTCGAGGACCGGCGTCTCGTCATCTGCACCGGCCCATGCTGCGACCGAGACGGACAAGCGTCGGAAAATCTCGCGGCCCTGAAAAATCTGCTGATCCGGAATGGCCTGAGCGAAGAGACCATCGGCCTCGCCTCCTGCGTGCGCCGCAACTGCCTCGGCAAATGCTGCAGCGAGCCGCTCGCCCGTGTGACGCCGGACGACGTCTGGTATCATGAGCTGACAGGCGAGAATCTGCTGCGCATCTTCGAGCAGCATGTGTTGAAGCGTCTGCCCGTCGCCGAGCTCGTCTTGCCGCCGGAGGATTGAGGCCCGCCCTACCCTCGGCCGAACAGCCAGAAGCCGAGGCTCAGCACGATGCTCACGAGGAGCGAGCCGGCGAGCGGGATGTAGTGGTCCGTTTCATCGAATTTGACGGGCTTCGAGAGCGAGCCCGACGGCTCGTGGTCCATGGGCCGCTCGGACCGCGAGCCTTCAGGCTCGCCTTTTCACCCTGTCAAATCGGCTGAATCATGCCGGTAGATTTTGGACATTGCCGCGATCGATGACGATATCGCCGGGGAGACGTCCGAGCCTCAGCCGCTCGCCGAGGAGCCAGAGCAGTCGGACGATCTGAAATTTCGTTCCTGCATGACCTTGTTCGCCGCCGCCGCGCCGCGTGACGCCGTCCTCGCCGAAGCTCTGAGGCGCCTGTGCGGCGCCGCCGGCGATTCCGCGACTTTGGCGCGCCTCGCCCTTCTCGGCGGATCGGCCGCCGAAGAGCCGGCGCCCGATCCTGACTCAAGGCAGCGGCTGCTCGCGGACGCGGCTGCGCGGAGCCAGAGCGCGGAGCAGGAGAGCCAGAACGGCCAGCACGCAGAGGGCCGACAGAATGGCGAGCGCCCAGTCCGAGATATTGGCGGAGGCCGGCGCCTGAATCACCGATTGGACCGCGCCGACGCCCTTCTTCCAGACGCAATTCACCGCTTCGCAAAACGCCATCTCGGCTAGAGGCTGATCGCAGGGCTCCATCGTCTCGTCCTTTCGCACCGTGGAAAATTAGCTAGGCGGAGGCTGGCGGACTTCAATCCTCGCGCGCGGCTTCGGCGAATTGGCCGCGGCTGGAACATCGCCATGAGACGCACGTCGACGTCGCGCCAAAAAGTAGAACTCGGCGCGCGGAGACCAGCGATACGCGCGTCAAATCCCGCCGATACCCAGGATGAGCCGAATCTTCTCGACAATCTCTAAGTAACCGCGCACTCTAGCGGCGTCGGGAGATTCCATTCATCCTGACGCGAACTCCTTCCGCGAGTCCGATTCGGCCGACGAGCGTCCTCGCCGCCCTCGGCTCCCCCCATTTTTCATTTGCGCCGGAGACACATGCGCCGCCCCATCCGCCCCTTCGTGAAGGAATATAAATCGCGCTCGGCGAAGCCCGTCTCGCGCGCTGGAGCCGACGACGCCGCCTCCGAGCCGACGCCCCGCTTCCTCGAGCCGCCGCCGCGCTTCCTGGAGCCGCCGCCTGCATCGCCGCGCGTGCGCGACGCCGACGACAGCTATGAAGCCGCCATGAGGGCCGCGGACCTCGTTTTCGGCAAGAAAGCCCCGCCGGCCCCCCCTCAGGCGGAGGTCGCGTTCTCGCCGCAACAGCCGCAGCCTGCTCTCGCGCAGGGCGACGTTCTGCTCGTCGCCGAGGCCGCGCCGGCCGAAGCCCCGGCTCTGCGGCCGACGGGCCGCATCCTGCCCAGCCTGATCGAAGCGGACGTCCTGCCGCCTCGCGAGCCGGAGCCGCCGGCTCGAAAGCGCGGGCGTCCGCGCAAGGTCGCGCCGCCGCCGCCCGCTTCCGACGAGGCGGAACGCCCGGTCGTCGCCGCGCCGGCTCCGCGCAAGCCTCGCCGGCCCGCTCCCCTCGTCGCGCCGCTCCCGATCTTCGCCGAAAGCGACGACGAGGCGGAGCTCGACGAGGAGATTTTCGACGAGGAGTTCGAGGAAGAGCGGACGCCGGCAGGGCCGCGCCGCCTCAGCCGCATTCAGGCGCGATGGGTGCGGCGGACGGAGCTGATGGCCGGAGAGAAATGGAAGCGCCGCCTGCCGCATTCGTCTCGCCCGCGCTGAGGGGGCGGTTTCGGCTGCGGCTCGAGCGCGCAAAAATCTTGCTCATCGTCGCGATCGGCGTCATATACTGCTGTCGATGACCGACTCTCAGGAAGCCAAGCTCATCGAGGCCTTGAAAAAGGTCGACGTCCATGGGGACATAGCGCCTCCCCATGTACAGGACCCCATGACCATGGCTCTGCGTCAGCGCGCCATCCAGGGTGATTTGATGCGCTGGGACGACAGCCGCGGCCGCTATGTGCTGACCGGAACGGGCCGCACGCGCATCACCGCGCGCAATAGAGCGCCGGGCGCGGTGCTGCGCTTTCGCCGCCGCGATGAGCGCGACGGCGACGGCGCGCCGCAGCGCAGGGCGGACTAGCGGCTCGCACCAGCCGAATTTCATGCATCTCGAGAGGCGAGCCTTCAGGCTCGCGGCCCAGGGCGCGCTTGGACCGCGAGCCTGAAGGCTCGCTCTTCGAGACTTTGAGCCTGTCACAGCTATTGTCTCGACGTCGGCGCTCGCACGCCGATCGCACGGAACGGATCAGCCGCCGTTCTTCTCCCGCTCCTTGGCCGCGTGATATTTCGCCGCGATCTGCTTCAGATCGACGCGGGTCGGCGGCAGCGTCAGCTTCATGTCCTCGAGCGTGTCGACGACGATGCGCGAGACGACGAGGTCGCGATACCATTTGTGGTTCGATGGGACCACGAACCAAGGCGCATGCTTGGCGCTGGTCCGCTCCAGCGCCTCCTCATAGGCCTCGACATATTGCGGCCAATACTCGCGCTCCGTGTAGTCGCTCTCGCTGATCTTCCAATTGCGCGCCGGATCGTCGAGCCGCTGCTTGAAGCGCGCGAGCTGCTCCTGCGGGCTGATGTGCAGATAGAACTTCAAGATGCGCACATTGCCGTCACGGCAGAGCAGATGCTCGAATGCGTTGATCTCGTCATAGCGCTTCGACCACACGTCGCGCGGGACGAGATTATGCACCCGCGCGACGAGCACGTCCTCGTAATGCGAGCGGTTGAAGATCGTCACAAATCCGCGTGGCGGCGCATGCGCATGAATGCGCCAGAGGAAATCATGTGACCGCTCGAGCGGCGTCGGCTGCTTGAAGCAGGCGACCGTCACGCCCTGCGGATTCATCCCCGAGAACAAATGCCGGATGGCGCCGTCCTTGCCGCCGGCGTCGAGCGCCTGCAGCACGATCAGCAGCGATTGCGAGCCGTCGGCGTAGAGCAGATATTGCGCTTTCGCCATGCGCTCGATATGCGCCGCGATCTTGGGCGCCGCCTCCTCCTGCGACTTGTGCTTGCCCGTCTCGGACGGATCGATCTTTGCGAGACGCAGCTTCTCGCCCGGCGCCACTGTGTATCGGCTCCAATCCATGCTCTCCTCCTCACGACGCCGATTTGAAGGGCCTTACGGCCGGATGTGGCGTGAGCGGCCGATGCACCAACTCGACGCTCTTGGTCTTGCGCATGGTGCGTCCGTCGGCGAAGCGCTCGCAGATCCGGCGCACGAAGCCGAGGACGAACATAAAGGCGAGGCAATAGAGCCAGACGAGGCCGATGAGCCGCAGCGGAATCGCCGGAACCAGCCAGCCGAAATAGCACAGGGCCACAGCGACGATCTGGGTGAGCAGGATCGCGAAGAACAGCTTTGCGGCCGGGAACGGCGGCAGGAAGAACCAGCGCTCCGTGCGCGCCGCCAGCAGCAGCAGGTGGCCGCCGACGACGAGCTGCAGGAACATCATCGTCTGCAATTGCTGCGACGTCGAAATGCCGAGCAGCGCCTGCGCCGACGGATGCGACAGCGCGCGCACGCCGATGAGCAGGAGGCCGAAGGATTCGAGCACACAAAACATGCCGAGCACGCTCGACACCGCGAGCAGGCGCGGCATGCGCCAGCGGATCGGCGTGCGGCTCACCGGCGTGTTGTCATAGGCGATGGTCATGATCGGCCCGTCGTCGAGCAGCGACAGCACGACGATCATCGCCGTGGTCAGCGGCGCGAAATCGAGGAACACAGTCGAAAGCAGGACGACGAACATGATGTCGATGGTGAGCGCGACGCGATAGAGCGTGTAGCTCTCGATGCGGCCGAAGATGCGCCGCGCCTCGTCGATCGCGCTGCTGATCACCGAGAGGCCCGGCGCCGTGAGGATCAGCGCCGCGGCGCCGCGCGCGGCGTCGGTCGCGCCCGAGACGGCGACCCCGCAATCGGCCTGCTTCAGCGCCGGCGCGTCATTGACGCCGTCGCCGGTCATGGCGACGATATGGCCGCTCTTCTGCAGCGCCTTGACGATCGCATATTTATGCTCGGGAAAGACGCGGGCGAAGCCGTCGGCGCGCTCCACCGCCTGCGCGATGTCGGGCGGCAGATTGTTCGGATCGAACTCCTTCGGAAACACATCGGCCGCCGAGATGATATTGTCGCCGAGCCCGAGCTGGCGCGCGGTCTCCTTGGCGATGGCGGTGTCGTCGCCGGTCACCATCTCCACGCGCAATCCCTTTGCGCGCGCCGCCGCGATGGTCGATTTGGAATCGTCGCGCGGCGGATCGAACATCGGCAGCACGCCGAGCACCTGATAGGTCTGACCGCCGTCCTCGGAACGCGCCACGGCGAGCGCGCGCGAGCCCTTGGCGGCGAGGTCGGCGACGATCGCCTTCACCGCCTCGGCGACATGGGGCGGCGCCGCGGCGAGCTGCACGATCGCCTGCGGCGCGCCTTTGGCGAGGACGAGCGTCTTGCCGTCCGGCGCGGCGACGCGCGCCTCGGTGCGCTTCGTCACCGGATCGAAAGGCGTATATTTCTCGAGCCTGTATCCGTCGATCGCATGCTTGTCCCGCAAGGCGCCCAGCACCGCCGTGTCGATCGCGTCGCGATCCTCGGCGCGCGAGGCGAGCGCGGCGGCGCGAATGCAATCCTGCGCGTCCCGCCCCTGCACGAGAAGCGGCTCGCCCACGGTGAGCTCGTTCTTGGTCAGCGTCCCGGTCTTGTCGGAGCAGAGAATGTCGACTCCGGCCATCTCCTCGATCGCCGAGAGCTTCGAGACGATGGCCTTCTGCTTCGACAGCGCCAGCGCGCCCAGCGCCATGGTGATCGAGAACACCGCCGGCATCGCCACCGGAATGGAGGCGACCAGCAGCACCAGCACGAATTGCAGAATCGAGAGCGCGTCCGCAAGTCCCCAATCGTCGACGATGACGAGATCGCGATAGACGCGCACCATCACCATGACCAGCGCGAGAGCGACAGCCACGACCATCAAAAAATCGCCGATCTCGAACATGGCCTTTTGCGCATGGCTCGCCGCGCCCGCGCCTTCGACGAGGCTCGCGGTGCGGCCGAAGAACGTGCGCGAGCCGGTGGCGATGACGACGCCGGTCATCTCGCCCTGCTTCACGATGCTGCCCGAATAAGCGAGGTCGCCGCGCTTTTTGGCGACGGGGAGAGACTCGCCGGTGAGCGCGGCCTGGTCGATCGAGATATAATCGCCGCCGAGGAGGCGAACATCGGCGGGCACGACCACTCCGAGCCGCACCTTCACAATGTCGCCGGGCGCGAGCCCCGCGGCCGGCGCCGTGCGCCACTCGCCGTCGCGCAGCAGCGTCGCCTCGGGCGCGAGCCCCTTCTTCAGCGCGGCCAGCGCATCGGAGGCCTTGCGGTCCTGCCAGGCCTCGAGGCCGGCGTTGAACAGCAGCAGCGCGAGGATGATGGAAAAATCGCCCCAATGGCCGATGATGGCGGAAACGAGCGCGGCCGCCTCGATCATATATGCCATGGGTCCAGAGAAATAGCGCAGGACCTTTCGCAAAAAGCCGACGCGCCGCTCGACGAGCGCATTGGGTCCGAAGATCGCAAGACGCTTGCGCGCTTCGGCGGCGGAAAGGCCATGGGCCGCGTCGACGCCGAGCGTCTCCAGCAATTGCGAGATCGGCAGCGTCGCGAGGTCGAGACCGCGTGTCAGCCGGTTCTGCTGTGCGTGTCGGGGCGGTCCGTTCGGCCGAAGCATTGACGCTCTCCCTTTCGCGCGACGCGCTCGGCGGTTCGACGGCGGAGATGATGCGTCGCCGCTGGCGCGATGGTTCGCGTCGACGTGAGATAACGCGGACGACGCCACAAAATAGCCTCTGCGGGATGGTGAACGCCCGGAGCGGCTCGTTTACCATCCATCGTGCGAATCGCGATCGTGGAAGGACGTGGAGGGGTGTCGGAGTGACGCGTGCGGCGATCGAGCTCGTGCCCGATGAGGGCGTCATTCGCTCAGACGGGCGTTTCGAGTCGCAATCGGACGAGCCCTGGCTGCGGATAGAGGCGGACCTCGGCCGCGGCCCCTTCGTCGAGATCACATTTCGCGCGAGCCTGCTCGACGATCCGGTTCGGCCAGTTCTGCGTTTTTCGACCGAACGCGGCGACGTCGAGCGTATCCTACCGGGTCCCGTCGCAGGCGCGGGCGTCTGGCGCGGCGCCCTGCCGAACGGAACGCGCGCCGTCTCGATCTCCCCGACCAATCGCGCAGGGCCGTTCTCGTTCGAGATCGAAGCGATCCGCCCCGTCTCGCTCGGCGAAATGCTCGCCTGCGTCTGGCGACGCAAGCCGGGCAAGCTCTGGTCCTATTTCCTGCCGACGCTGTTCGGCTATGCGGCCGAAGCCGAGAACGCCCTGGACTGGGCGACCAATTCCGAGCCGGTCGAGAGCTTCGACGCCTTTCTGGCGCGGCGCGAGCGCGCCTTCGACCCGGGAGGAATCGACGCGCCGCGCGGCGATTGGAGCGCCGGCCCGCTGTTCGCGATCATCGTCTTCGCCCGCGGCGGCGCGCCGGACGCACTGGCGCGCACTCTCGACTCGGTCGCGGCGCAGCTCTACCCGCGCGCGCGGCTCGTCGTCGTCAATGAGGATGCGGAGGCGCGCGCCCTCGTCGCCGCGCGCTCGGACGCGCGTTTTTGCGCCGCGCGCGCGGCCGCCCTCCCCCAGGACGCCGATTTCATCTGCCGGCTGCGCGCAGGCGACGAGCTCGCGCCGCATGCGCTCGCCTGCCTCGCCGAAGCGGCGGCCCGATCGCCGCAGGCGCGGCTGTTCTATGTGGACGAGATCATTCGCACGCCGGAGGGGCGTCGGCCGAGCTTCAAGCCCGGCTGGAGCCCGGTATTCGAGCGCGCTCGGCCCTATCTCGGCCGCGGCGTCTTCGCCGCGACGGCGGCGCTGGCGGCGCCGGCTCGCGATTGGCCCGACGAGACAGCGCTCGCCGGCGCGATTCGCGCCGCCGCGCTCGGACTCGAGCCGGAGCGCATCGTCCAGCTGCGCCGCTGGCTGCTGACCCGCGACGATGCTGCGCCGGAGCCGGCGGAGCTCGCCGCCCCGCCCGCGCCTGTCGCGCCGCCCTCGGCCTCGATCATTCTGCTGACGCGCGACCGGCCCGAGTTGCTCGGCCCCTGTCTCGACAGCGTGCTGCGGCTCTCCACGCATCCGTCCTTCGAGCTCGTAATCGTCGACAATGGCAGCCGGCGCGCCGAGACATTCGCCATTCTCGACAAAGCGTCGCAGGACCCGCGCGTGCGCGTCGTGAAGCGGCCGGGACCCTTCGATTTCGCCAGCTTCAACAATGACGCGGCGGCGACGACGAACGGCGAGGTCCTCGTCTTTCTCAACAACGACACCATCGTTCTGTCGCCCGACTGGCTCGAGCGGCTGACGCGCCCCGCTCTCGAGCCGGAGGCCGGCGCGATCGGCGCTCTGCTCACCTTCCCGGACGGGCGCGTGCAGCATGCGGGCGTCGTGATCGGCATTGGCCAGGACGCCGGCCATTTCGGCGCGCTGGTCCCGCCCGAGGCGCCCTGCTGGCTCGACCGCGCGCGTCATCCCCGTGAGACGACCGCCGTCACCGCGGCCTGCATGGCGGTGGAGCGCCGCAAGTTCGAGGCGGTCGGCGGCTTCGACGCCGAGCATCTGCCGATCGAGTTCAACGACGCCGATCTCTGCCTGCGCCTCGCCGAGCGCGGCTGGACCAATCGCTATGTCCCCGAGGCGCGGCTCGTGCATTTGGAGTCGGCCTCGCGCGGCGCGGCGATGTTCCGGCCGATGAGCGTCTATGCGAATTCGCGCGCCTATTTCCGCGACCGCTGGCGCAAGGTCATTCGCGACGATCCGTTCCATCATCCCGGCCTGTCGCTCTATGCGCGGCATGTCGCGCTCTGGTGAGCGCCGATGAGCCGGCCGATCGTCTATGACGCCACGCATCTCGTCTCGCGCGGACGCGCGATCGGCTCGGCCGGCATAGGCTGCGTCGATCTCGCCTACGCCCGCCATTTCGCCGCCCATCCTCGCCTCGCCTGCGCCGCGCATTATGCTGTTCCGCGGCCGCATCTTTTTGCGCGCGAGCGTCTCGAGGTTCTGCTCGGCGAGATCGCGCCGCAAGGCGCCACCTCGCCGGACGACGGCTGGGAGGGCCTGCGCGCATGGCTACTCGGCGCGTCCGAAACGCCGCGCGAGCGAGCCCGTCGCTCTCGATTGGGCGAGCTCTGGCGGCAGACGCGCTGGCGTCTCGCTCACGACGCCTCGAGCGCGATCCCGCAATCGGCGATCTATCTCAACATCGCCCAGCACGCCTGCGAATTTCCGCTTTTGTTCGATTGGCTGTCGCGGCGGCCGGATGTGCGGCCGGTGTTCTTCGTGCATGATCTCCTGCCGCTCGATCGTCCCGAATTCTTCCGCCGCGGCTATGAGCGACTGTTTCGCCGCCGGCTCGAGACCATTCTGAGCCACGCCTGCGCGCTGATTGCCACGACGACGGTCGTCGCCGATCGGCTGGAGCGCGAAATTTCCGCGCACGGACGGCCGGCGCCGCCCATTTGCGTGCAGCCGCTCGCCTCGACACTCGGGGAAAAGAGCGCCGGCGATGACGATCCGGCGCTCGCCGAAAGCCCCTATTTCGTCGCCGTCTCGACGCTGGAGCCGCGCAAGAATCACCTTTTGCTTTTAAATGTCTGGCGCGCGCTCGCCGCCTCCGGCGCGCCGACGCCGAAGCTCGTGCTGGTCGGCGGCCGCGGCTGGGAGAACGAAGCTGTCGTCGACATGCTGCGCCGCTGCGAGGCGCTGCGAAAGGCGGTTCGCTGGGTTCACGATCTCTCGGCGCCGAGCCTGCGCCGGCTCCTCGCCAACGCCAACGCCCTGTTGATGCCGAGCTTCGCCGAAGGCTATGGCATGCCCGTGGTCGAGGCGCTCGCCCTCGGGACGCCGGCGATCGTCTCGGATATTGCGAGTTTTCGCGAGGTGGCGCGGGGGAGCGCGCTGTTTCTGTCGCCGATCGACGGGAAGGGATGGAGCGAGGCGATCCTCGCTTTCGCCGACCGCCGCGGGCCCCGGCGTCTCGCCGCGGCCCATTCGGCTCGCGACTTCGCAGCGCCCGACTGGCCGAGCCACTTCGCCGGCATAGAGGCGTTTCTGGCCCGCCTCTGACGGCGAAGCCCGGCTGATCGGCCGGGCTTCGGTTTTCTCAGAGCGGATGGGCGAGTTTCAGTATTTCGCCATGACCGGGGCCGGCTCCGACCAGTTGAAATGATAGTTGAGGCCGATTCGCGCGACATGACCGTCGAAGCGCGTCTTCGCGAACGGCGTGCTGGCGTAGAATCCGGGGAAGGACAGGGTGGACAAGGCGTAGTTCACGCTGCCGAGATCATAATAGAGATATTCGAGCTTGACGCTCCATTTGGGCGCCAACAGCCATTCCAGGCCGCCGCCGGCGGTCCAGCCGACGCGCAAGTCCGAGTAGCGGCCGAACGAGGCGAAGGACGGAGCGAAGGGGAGATTTGCCTGGCTGATCGAGACGCTCGATCCGACATCGCCATAAGCGAGACCGCCGGTCGCGTAGAGAAGCAGCGTCGGAGTCGCGAGGAGGCCGATGCGGCCGCGCACGGTGCCGAGATAATCGAGCGTCTTGGCGGCGTTCGTGTCGGAGGTGATGAATTCGAGGACGCCCGCCGGAACTCCGATGCTGGAGCTCTTGGCCGTGCTGCGCGAGCCGGCGACGCCCTGAATATCGGCTTCGAGGCCGATCACCCAGGAGGACCCGAACTGGAAATTATAGCCGATCTGGCCGCCGCCGAGGAAGCGCGCGTCGTCGGCCGGGTAGCTCCCGGTCGTCAGCGCGGCGGAGGTCGCCAGATTGGCGCCCCAGGCCGCGGCGGCGACGCCGGGGACCGCAGTGGTGTGGGTCGGGCCGCCGCCGAAGGTCGCGCCGGCGTTGAAGCCGAGATAGAAGCCGCTCCACAGCGGCGGCGGCGGGGGCGGCGGCAGCAGAGGCAGGCGGCGCGACGGCAGATCGGCCGCGATGGCCGAGCCGGCGGTCAGGGCCGCGATGAATGCGGCCGTGGCGAGAACGGATGTTTTCATGGGATTGCCCTTTCGACGAGATTCGACACGCGCGCCAGCCGCATGCTGCGGCGCGCGCGAGCATCGATTCGTTACGCGGAATCGAGAAAAACGCCGCCGACTCGAGACAATTCACGCAGCGTTCACAGGGCAGATTTTTACAATATCACGGTAAAGCCGACGTTAATCCACGACGATGGCTCGACCTGCCGTCGAGGAATTCATATCGAATCGAAAAAGCCCGGCCGTCCGGCCGGGCTTTATGCTGCAACGGAGACAGAGACTTCTCGATCGATCCGCTGAATGGCCGATCAATATTTGGCGACGACCGGAGCCGCCGGCGGCGAGAACAGGTTGAAGTGATAGTTCACGCCGGCGCGCACGACATGGCCTTTGAACTGGCTGGAGACCGTCGTGAAGCCGACCTGGCCGCCCTGGAAGGTGAGCGGGCTCGACGCGCTCGTCCGGCCGAGATCGTAATAGAGATACTCGACCTTCGCGCTCCACTGCGGCAGGAACAGCCATTCGACGCCGCCGCCTGCGGTCCAACCCACGCGCGTATCGGAGAAGCTGACGCTCGACGAGCCGACCGCGCCGCCCGGCGCGGACTGGGAGACAGTCGCGCTCAGATTGGTCTGGCCATAGGCGAGGCCGCCCGTGCCATAGACGAGCAGCGTCGGCGTCACGAGATAGCCGAGCCGGCCGCGCACCGTGCCCAGATAGTCGAGCTGCTTCGAAGCGGAGATGGTCGAGGTGACCGGAGTCAAGAAATTGGTGCGGGTCGCGGTGTTGCCGCTGCTGCCGATGCCCTGGATATCGGCCTCGACGCCCACGACGAAGGTCTGGCCGAACTGATAATTATAGCCGATCTGGCCGCCACCGATGAAGCCATCGCTGGAGGGCGATGCGACGCCGCTGCCGCTGACGCCGACGGCCCAGATGCTGGCGGGAGAGTTGACGAGGACATTGCCTCTCTCGTCCCAGGTGTAGCCCGCATTCAGGCCGACGTAGAAGCCGGTCCACAGCGGCGGCGGAGGAGGAGGCGGCAGCAGGGGCGCGGCCTTTTTCGAAGGAAGATCGGCGGCGAGCGCGGATCCGGCCGAAACGGCGAGCGCGAGCGTTGCAGCAGCCAGGGAAAATCTCATGACAAGGCCCTCATCGATTCTATATCTGGTTTTCGATCCGCCGCGGCCGAAACCCACCGGGCTTGAAAAGCATCCAGCCTGTTGCCGGCCCTTTCGAAGAGAGCCGGCGGCTTCGCGTCGAGACGTACGGACAAATACGAGCAGCGTCAACAGAGGCGCGCGATCGAAACGCTCGTCTCGGCTTTTTGTGGGGCGCTGTGTCAAATCGGCAACAGTCGTGGAATCAGGCGCGGGCGAAGCGGCGCGGGGCGCGTCAACCGGCGGCGCCGGCCGGCGCCCAACCCGAAAGCATCGCCGGATCGACACGGTAGACCGTCCGCAGCCGCTCGGAGGTGAGCGCCTCGTCGGGCGGGCCGTCGGCGACGATCCGTCCCTGGTCGAGCAGCACGACTCGATCGCAGAAGCGCTGCGCGAGACCGAGATCGTGGGTGATGGCGAGGACGAGGCGACCCGTTCGCGCGATGCGTCTCAGCGCCTGCATGATCTCGACGGCGTGGCAGGGATCGAGCGAGGCCGTCGGCTCGTCGGCCAGCAGCACGGCCGCCTCGACCGCGAGGGCCCGCGCCAGCAGCGCCCGCGCCCGCTCGCCGCCCGAGAGGCTCGTCGCGGCGCGCTCGGCGAGATGGGCGACGTCCACGGCAGCCATCGCAGCCTCGACCGCGGCCCGATCCGCCGCGCCGACCCGGCCGAGCGGCCCGAGGCGCGGCAGCCGCCCGATCTCGACGAGTCGACGAACGCTGAGCGGCCAGTGCAAGGTCTGGCCCTGCGGCAGATAGGCGAAGCTCGTCGCCCGTTCGCGCACGCTCATGCGGGCGAGCGGCCGGCCGTTCCAGGCGACCGTTCCCGAGCGGGCGGGAGCCAGCCGGCAAATGGCGCGCAGAAAGGTCGATTTGCCTGCGCCATTCGGTCCGAGCAGTCCGACCAGCGCGCCCGGCCCCGCCTCGAGATCGACGCCGCGCAGAACCGGCGTTCCGCCGAGGTCGACGCAAAGGCCGCGGATGCTCAGGCCGCTCAACGGCTCGGCTCCTCGGCCCGGGGCCGCAGCAGGAGGACGATGAAGACCGGCGCCCCGATCAGGGCGGTCACGACCCCGAGACGAAGCTCGGACGCGGTCGGAACCAGCCGGACGGCCACATCGGCGAGGCCGAGCAGCAGGGCGCCGGTCGAGGCTGACGGCAGCAGGCACTGGCTCGGCCTCTGATCGGTGAAGGGACGCGCCAGATAAGGGGCGACGAGGCCGACAAAACCGATCGAGCCGGCGACGGCGACGGCGGCGCCCACGCCGATGGCGACGCCCGCCGCGATCGCCGTCCCCACCCGGTCGAGGTCGAAGCCGAGGCTGCGCGCGGCGTCCTCGCCGAGAGCGAGGCCGTCCAGGGCGCGAGCCTGCAAAAGGATCAGAGCGGCTCCGGCGGCAATCAAGGGGGCCGCCAGCAAGACGTGCCGGACCGACCGGTCGCTCAGCGAGCCCAGCAGCCAAAACGCGATCTCCGACACGGCGAAGGGATTGGGCGCGAGATTGAGCGCCAAGGAGACGCCGGCGCCGGCGAGCGCCGACATGGCGACGCCGGCGAGAATGAGGGTCGACGGCCCCTCCCCTCGACGCGCGAGAGGCAGCAGCGCGAGCAGCCCGACGAGAGCGCCCGCCACCGCCATCAGCGGCAGGGCCAGCGGCGCGGCGGCGGCGACCCCGAAATACAGCGCGATCACCGCGCCGAGCGAAGCCGAGCTGGACGTGCCGATCACGGCCGGATCGGCGAGCGGATTGCGCAGCAGCCCCTGCAGCGCGGCGCCGGACAATCCCAACATCGCCCCGATCAGCAAAGCGAGCGCGGCGCGCGGGGCGCGGATCTGCCAGACGATGTCCGAAACGATCGGGTCGGCGTCGCCGAGGACCGCGGCGGCGACCTCCCCGGGCGACAGAGGCGCCGGACCGACGAGCAGAGAAAGCGCGCCGACGGCGACAGCGAGCGCGGCCACGGATAGTGCGAGCGCCGGCGCCCGCACGCCGCATGGGACAGCTGTCAACGAAAAACCTCGGGCTTCGATCGCGCGGGCCGGGCGCGGCGATCCGGATCAGCGGCGCGCATGCCCACAATGCGGCCGCCGCGGCGAGACCATTGTCACGGCGCGCGGATAAGGCAAGCGGTTTCGCCCCCGCGACGCCCGCCCTGCCCCGTCCCGCGCGCCATCGCCCGCCGCCCCCCGTGACTTTCACGCGGCGAAATGCCAATAGTCTGCCCGCCGGCGACGCCGGAGCCCCGGGCGACCGCTCGGGCTTCCATGAAGCCGCAGGATGGTCCTCGGAAGGCCGGCGCCCGCCGATTCCATGACCCTGCCGAGCGACGGAGCCTCTTTCCATGTCGATCTTCGAATCGGTCCGCAAATCGCTCGTGCCGGTGCATCCCGAAGGCTATATTTTCATCGCCGCCTTCGCCATCGCCGCTCTCCTGCTGCATTGGATTTCCTCGACGCTGGGCTGGATCGGCTTCATCGCCACCGGCTGGTGCGTCTATTTCTTCCGCGATCCGCAGCGCCTGACGCCTCTGCGCGAAGGGCTGGTGGTGGCGCCGGCCGACGGAATCGTCTGCTCCATCGGCTTCTTCCTGCCGCCGCCCGAGCTCGGCCTCGGCGCCGAGCCGCTGCAGCGCGTCTCCATCTTCATGAGCGTCTTCGACGTGCATGTGAATCGCGCGCCGATCACCGGCCGCGTCGTCAAGATCGCCTATAAGCCCGGCATCTTCCTCAACGCCGATCTCGACAAGGCGAGCGAGGACAATGAGCGCAACGGCATCATCATCGAGGCGCCCTCGGGGCGCTATGGCGTCGTGCAGATCGCCGGCCTCGTCGCGCGGCGCATCGTCTGCTTCGTGCAGGAGGGCGAGCCGATCGGCGTCGGCGATCGCTTCGGCCTCATCCGCTTCGGCTCGCGCGTCGATGTCTACATGCCGACCAATGTGAAGCCGCGCGTCGCCGTCGGCTCGCGCGCCATCGCCGGCGAGACCATTCTCGCCGATGTGACCTCCACCGCCGCGCCGCTGAGCTTCAAGGCCGGCTGACGCACCGCCCCGCGGGGGAATCGCTGATGAACGCCTCTTTCGACGACCGCCCCGATCCGCAGGGCGAGCTGACGCCTTCCGAGCGGCGGCGCCTGCGCTTCCGCGCCATTCCGCTGCGCGTGGTGCTGCCCAATCTCGTCACGCTGCTGGCGCTGTCGATGGGCCTCACCGCCATTCGCTATGCGACAGAGGGCAAGTTCGACACCGCGGTGACCGCGGTCATCGCCGCCGCCGTGCTCGATGGGCTCGACGGCCGCCTCGCGCGCGCGCTGAAGGGAACGTCACGCTTCGGCGCGGAGCTCGATTCGCTCGCCGATTTCGTCGATTTCGGCGTTGCGCCGGCGCTGCTCCTGTGGCTGTGGTCGCTGCACGAGATCAAGGGGCTCGGCTGGTTCGCGGCGCTCGTCTTCGCCATCGCCTGCGCGCTGCGCCTCGCCCGCTTCAACGTCACCGTGGACCAGCCGGGCCGTCCCGCCTGGCACTCGGATTTCTTCGTCGGCATGCCGGCGCCGGCCGGCGCCATCACCGTGCTGCTGCCGCTCTATCTCAATCTCTCGGTCGCCGAGCTGCCGGGCTCGAAGCCCTTCGTCGCCTTCTACATCGTCTATGTGCTCGCCATCGCCTTTCTGATGGCGAGCCGCATTCCGCATCTTTCGGGCAAGCGCATCGGCCGCATTCCGCGCGACTCGGTGATCCTGGTCTTGTTCGGCGTCGGCGTCTCGGCGCTGCTGCTCGCCATCTATCCGATGGAGACCCTGATCCTCGCCAGCCTCGCCTATCTCGCGGCCATTCCCTATGGCGTGAGGCGCTACAACGCCCTCGCCCGCGAGGAGGCCGAGAAGGCGCAGCCGGCCTGAGCGATCATCTCGCGAAGCCTTTCGCGCCGGCGACGGCGGCCACGACGCCGAGCGTGACCAGCAGCATGGAGAGCTCCACCCGCTCGCCGAGCAGCAGCGCGGCGAGTCCGAGACCGAGCAGCGGCTGCAGCAATTGCAGCTGCCCGACCGCGGCGATGCCGCCGAGCGCCAGCCCCCGATACCAGAACACGAAGCCGATCAGCATGCTGAACAGCGAGACATAGACGAGCGCGAGCCAGGAGCTTGTCGGCGCGAGGCTCCAAGCCTGTTGTGAGTCGGCGACGGTCCAGGCGAGCATCGCCGGAAAGGACAGAGCAAGAGCCCAGCAGATCACCCGCCAGCCGCCGAGCCGGCGCGACAGCAGTCCGCCTTCCGCATAGCCGAAGCCCGCGACCAGGATCGCGCCGAGCATCAGCAGATCGCCGGTCGATATCGCGCCGCCGCCCTGCGTCCAGGCGAAACCGACCACGAGGCCGGCGCCGGCGAGGGCGCAGGCCCAAAAGCCGAGGCGCGGCCGCTCGCCGCCGCGCAGCACGCCGAAGGCCGCGGTGGTCAGGGGCAGCAGCCCGACGAAGACCAGCGAATGCGCCGAGGTCATCTGCGTCAGCGCCAGCGAGCTGAGCAGCGGAAAGCCGACCACGACCCCGAGCGCCACGCCGACGAGCGAGACCAGCTCGGGCCGGGTCGGGCGATTGTCGCGGAAGAGGGCCAGCATGCAGATGGCGAGCAGGCCCGCGACCGAGGCCCGCGACGCGGTGACGAACATGGGATCGAAGCCCGCCACCGCGACGCGCGTCGCCGGCAGCGAGCCGCTGAAGATCAAAATGCCGATGGCCCCGTTCAGCCAGCCTTCCGTCGTCCTGTCCATGCGCGATATCCTTTTTCTTCGAGGCAGGGCGATCGGTCGAAGGATTTATCTCCCCCCTCGTCCTGAGGAGCCCGCGAAGCGGGCGTCTCGAAGGACGGCAATCGGGAGAAGCCTTTGATTTCGGCTCGCGGCCGTCCTTCGAGACGCCGCTTGCAGCGGCTCCTCAGGACGAGGGTCCGGGATTTTATCCTTCACGCGATCGCCCTGCTTCGAGGCGGAGGATCGGACGAAGACGCTTGCTCGGCCAGATACAGACGAATACAGTTTTCGAGAACTGTTATGATACGAGAGGCGGTACGCCTTGACCGGATCTTCTCGCCCGCAAAAGAGGATCGAGCTGGTGATGACGACGATCCGAGAGCGGATCGCGGCGCGCCAGCTGACCCCAGGGGCGCGCCTCCCCTCGGTCCGGCGCGCCGCCGGCGCGATGGGCGTTTCCGTTTCGACCGTGGTCGAGGCCTATGAGCGTCTCGCCGCCGAGGGGACGATCCGGTCGCGTCCCGGCTCCGGCTTTTATGTCTCGGCGCCGCTCGCGCCGCTGGCGCTCGGCAAGCTCGGCCCGCGCCTCGACCGCGAGGTCGATCCGCTCTGGGTGTCGCGTCAGTCGCTGGAGGCCGGCGACGGCATGCTGCGCCCGGGCTGCGGCTGGCTGCCGGCCGATTGGGCGCCGGAAGCGGCGCTCCGACGAGCGCTGAAGGCGGCGGCCCGCGCCAGCGCCGCGTCGCTCGCCGATTATTCGGAGCCTCTCGGCCTCGCGCCGCTTCGCGGCCTCATCGCCCGCCGGCTCGGCGAGCGGGACATAGGCGCGACGCCCGACCAGATCCTGCTGACCGGCTCCGGCACGCAGGCGATCGATCTCGTCTGCCGCTTCCTGATCGAGCCCGGCGACACGGTGCTGATCGACGATCCCTGCTACTTCAACTTTCGCGCTCTGCTGCAGGCGCATCGCGCCCATATGGTCGGCGCGCCGATGACGCCGAACGGTCCCGATCTCGACATTTTCGCGAAGGTCCTCGCGGAGAAGCAGCCCCGCCTCTACGTCACCAATTCCGCCGTGCATAATCCCACCGGCGCCGCGCTATCCTCCGGCGCGGCCTATCGGCTGATGACTCTCGCGGAGCCCGCCGGCCTCGTCATCGTCGAGGACGACATCTTCGCCGATTTCGAGACGATTCCGACGCCGCGCCTCGCCGCACTGGACGGCCTGCGAAACGTCATTCAGATCGGCAGCTTTTCCAAGACGCTGTCGGCCGCCGCCCGCTGCGGCTATATCGCGGCGCGGCCCGACTGGATCGACCAGATCGCCGACATCGGCCTCGCCACGCAGTTCGGCGGTCCGCGCCTCTCGGCCGAGATCGTGCTGACGCTGCTGAAGGACGGCGGCTATCGCCGCCATCTGGAGGCGCTGCGCGTCCGGCTCGCGGACGCCATGACGACGACCATCCGCCGGCTCCGCACGCTCGGGATCGAGCCGTTCCTCGAACCCCGCTCGGGCATGTTCGTCTGGGCCCGCCTGCCGGACGGCGCCGACGCGTCGCGAATCGCCCGACGCTGCCTTGCCGAAGGAATCGTGCTCGCGCCCGGCAACGCCTTCAGCCTCGGCCAGACGGCGCATGATTATCTCCGCTTCAACGTCTCGCAATCCGATGATCCGCGCATCTATGAGGCGCTCGGACGCGCGCTCCGCGCGGAGACGCCGCGGATGCGGGCCGGCTGAGCCGCCGTGAGACGGAGACGGCGCGCCGATCGCGCCGCGCCTCATCGCCGCTGATTCTTCTCCGCGATGTCGAGGATGCGCCGCTGCTGGCGGCTGCGCGCCGCGTCGATCAGCATCTGTCCCGCCCAGCGATAGACATTGCGCTCGCGCACGCGCTGGCGCATCAGCCGCATGCGCTCGCGCTGCTCATTGGCGGGAGTGCGCAGCGCCATGCCGATGGCCTCGGCCATCTCCTGGATGTTGTAAGGGTTGACGATCAGCGCCTCGGCCATCTCGCGCGAGGCGCCGGTGAAGCTCGACAGCACCAGCACGCCCTGCTCGTCGTCGCGCGAGGCGACGAACTCCTTGGCGACGAGATTCATTCCGTCATGCAGGCTGCTGACGATGCACAGATCGGCGGCGCGGAACAAAGCGAACACTTCCGCCGGCTCGTGATGGCGGATGACGAGCCGGATCGGCCGGTAGGACTCGTCGCCGTGGCGGGCGTTGATCTCGCGCGCCAGCTCCTGCGCCTCGCTCTGCAGCCGGCTGTAGGTCGGCAGGCGGCTGCGCGTCGGCGCCGCGGCCTGCACGAAGACGAAACGCCCCTTCAGCGTGGGATCGAGCGTCAGCAGCAGATCCACCGCCTTCATGCGGTCGAGAATGCCCTTGGTGTAATCGAAACGCTCGATGCCGACCGCGAGCGTCACATCGCTCGCGAGCCCGAGGGAGCGGCGCGTCTGCAGCCGGCATTCCTCGACGCTCGGCTGCGCCGCGAGCGCCTTCGGCGGCCAGTCGATCGAGATCGGATAGGCGCGCACGAAGGTCTCATGACCGCCGAGCGTCACCGTGCCATGCTCGCGATCGATGCGGCTCTCGACGAAGCGATCGACCGTCTCGAAGAAGTTGTTGCAGTGAAAGCGCGTGTGAAAGCCGAGGATCGTGCTGCCCAGCAGGCCCTCGATGATGCGCTCCTTCCACGGGCAGATGCCGAAAGTCTCGGCGTTGGGCCAGGGGATGTGCCAGAAGGCGATGATGGTCGCCTTGGGCAGCCGCTCGCGGATCATGCGCGGCGCGAGCGCGAAATGATAATCCTGCACCAGCACGATCGGATCATCGGTCTGCGCCTCGCGCGCCACGGCGTCGGCGAAGCGCTCGTTGATCTTCTCATAGGCGCGCCAATCCGCCTCGCGGAACACCGGCCGCACGAAGGCGATATGGCAGAGCGGCCACAGCCCTTCATTGGCGAGGCCGTAATAATAGCCGTCCTGCTCCTCCTCGCTGATCCAGATGCGGCGCAGCGAATAGGCCGGCGCCTCGGGCGGCACGGCGATGCGGTCGCGCTCGTCGACGGTCTCGCGATCGGCGTCGCCGCTGCCATGCGCGATCCATGTGCCGCCGCAGGCGCGGATCACCGGCTCCAGCGCCGAGACCAGCCCGCTCGCCGGCGTCTGCACGACGACGCCGCCATCGGAACGATTGTGGATGTAAGGCTCGCGATTGGAGACGATCAGCACCTCGGCGCCGGGCAAGGCCTCGCGCAGCAGATTTTGCAGAGTCGCCGGCGACCATTCGATCTGTCCGGTCTCGATCGGCACGCGGCCGACCTCGGCCTCGCGCAGCAGCTTTTGAATCTCCTTGTCGAGCGCCGAGCGCTCGCGGCCGCCCGACAGAGCCGGGCCGCCGAACCGCGCCTCCTCGACGGCGAGGCGCAGCGCGCCCATCCATCCGCGCAGCAGGACCGCCGCGAAGACCGCCGAGACGCCCATGATCGTCAAGGCAACGCCAGCGAGCGCCGCGACGAAGAAGGTCTGCGCCTCGCCCGATCGCGCGTCGATGAAGCTCAAATCGTGAAGAACGATCAGATAGGCCTTGCGCGCGCGGTCGACGATCGGAAAGGCGCCGACCAGCACATGCCGTCCGTCGCTCGAGATGTTGGAGAAGCTCTCCGCCTCCGAGCGCGCGACCTTCTCGCAGGAAAAGGTGCGCGGCATCAGCCGCGTCGGCTCGACGAGACCGCCCTTTTCGTCGCAGAGGCCGACGGCGAGGATGCGATCGTCCTGCGCGACGCTCTCGAAGATCGAGCCGAGCCGTTCCCAGGCCTCGTCCGCCATGGCGCGCACGACAGAGCCTTGGATCGAATTATAGACGAGGCGCGAGCGCTGCTCCACATCATGGCGCGACCATTGCTCGATCAGCGAATGTGCGAAAGGGACGATGGCCAAAGTCAAGCCGACGATCACGGCGAGGCTCAGGGCGCCATATCTCAGCGCCTCCTTCATTTGCGACGACAGCAGCTTTCCCTCCGGGCGCCCGGCGACGAGCAATGCGGCGGCGCGCCTCATCGCCCACGGTCCCCGCAAGCGGCGCGGAGATCGGCGGCGAGCGTCGCGATCCAGCGCCGAACCTGCTCAGGCCCGGCGAAGGCCGAACGCTCGGGAGCGAAATATTCGCCGGCGACCGCGAGCGCGGCGCCGCCGGATCGCTCGACCAGCACGCAGGCCTCTTCGTCCGACGCGTCGTCGCCGATGAAGATGGGCCGGCGGCCGGCGAAGGGAAAGAACGAGGAGAGACGCTCGACGGCGCGCGCCTTGGACGCGAGCGTCGGCGTCAGCTCATACACGCAGCGGCCGGCGATCAGCCGCAGCTCGGCGCCGGAGCGTGCGAGAATGTCGCGCAACGCTGCCGAGAGCGCTTCGGCCGCATGCGGCGCCGCGCGATAATGCACCGCGAGCGCCGAGCGCTTGCGCTCGACCGTCACGCCCGCGAATGTCCCGGCCGCGGTCTCGACCGCGGCGATGACGTCGGGGTCGATCGTCGCGGCGAGCGACGCGCCGTCGCCATCGGCGAGACGCAGCGTCGCGCCGTGCTCGGCGGCGGCGTCGAAGCGCAGCGGATGGAGAAAGCCGTCGATGTCGTCGAGCGTGCGGCCCGAGACGATCGCCAACGCGCCGGCGAGACTGTCGCGCAGGCGATCGAGATCGCTCGTGAGACCCGGCTCGACGCGAACCGCATCGGGACGCTCGGCGATGTCGAGCAGAGTTCCGTCGAGATCGAGGAACAAGGCATAGGCGTGAGGCGCGCTCAGGATCCGTTGCGCGACTTCGGCCGCGGCCATCCGTAAATTCGCACGCTGCGCTGCGACGTCCATCATTACCCCCCGTGATCTCGATCAGACATCGACAGCAGAGCGCCCGTTCGCGAGGTCGAGCCAGTCCAGAGCTTTCACGACGGAAAAGCGCTTTCGGCTCGAACAGACTCGTGATCAGAATTCGCTCTGCGTATCAGAAACCGGCATAGGGCGAAAAAGCGACGAGAATGCGCCCTCGGCCGCGAGCCGGCGGCGACGGCTGCGGCCATGTGGCGCTTGCCTTGCGCGCGAGGCCCCGACATAGTGCGGCCACGACGCTGCCTCGGCCTGCGCAGGGCTCGGGAAAAAGCGGAAAAAACAAAGGGAGCGGACGAAGGGGCGCTTCGATCGGCGCCGGTTTCGTTCTAGAACGTCGGTTCGAGAGGGAGAGGCTGCGCCTCGTCACACGGCGCCGCCGACAAGCGCATGTTCATCAAAATACTCGGAGCGGGCGCCGGCGGCGGCTTCCCGCAGTGGAACTGCAATTGCGCCAATTGCCGCGCCGTGCGCGAAGGCAAGCCCGGCTTCTCGCCGCGCACGCAATCCTCGCTCGCGGTCAGCGCCGACGGCGTGACTTTCGCACTGCTCAACGCCTCGCCGGATTTGCGCCAACAGATTGCCGCGGCGCCCCAGCTCTCGCCAGGGCCGAGCGATGGATTGCGCGCGAGCCCGATCAAATCCGTCGTGCTCACCAATGGCGACGTCGACCATGTCGCCGGGCTGCTCAATCTGCGCGAGGCGCAGGCCTTCTCGATTTATTCCTCGGCGCGCATTTTGAACGTGCTCGCGGGCAATCGCATCTTCGACATTCTCGTTCCCGAATTGGTGACGCGCATCGAATTTCCTTTCGACGAAGCGATTCCGCTGCAGGGCGCCGGCGTCGATCTCGGCCTCGCCGTACGCGCTTTTCCGGTGCATGGAAAAATCGCGCTCTGGCTCGAGGACAAGAGCGCCGCCGATTTCGGCACCAGAGTCGGCGACACGCTCGGCGTCGAGATCATCGAGACGGCGACAGGCAAGAGCTGCTTCTATATTCCCGGCTGCGCCGAGATCGACGACGCGCTGAAGGCCAGGTTGAAAGGCGCGAGCCTCGTCTTCTTCGACGGCACTCTGTTCCATGAGAACGAGATGATCGAGCAGGGACTGCTCGGCAAGACCGGCTCGCGCATGGGCCATGTGAACATGACCGGCGAGAACGGCTCGATGGCGGCCTTCGAGAATCTCGATGTCGCGCGCAAAATCTATGTGCACATCAATAACTCCAATCCGACGCTCGACGCTGCGTCGAAGGAGCGCAGAATCGTGAACGACGCCGGATGGGAGATCGGCGAGGACGGCATGGAGGTCACGCTATGAACGAGTTCTCGACGGCCGAATGGCACGACGCGCCGCCCCTGTCGAAGGAGGCGTTCGAAGCGGCGATCCGCGCCGTCGGCGCGGAGCGCTATCACGACAAGCATCCGTTCCATAAGCTTCTGCATGGCGGGAAGCTGAACAAGGGCCAGGTGCAGGCCTGGGCGCTCAACCGCTATTGCTATCAGGAGGCGGTGCCGCGCAAGGACGCCGCCTTCATGAGCCGCGTCCACGACCGCGAATTGCGCCGCGAATGGATTCACCGCATCCATGATCACGACGGCCTCGGCGAGGAAGCGGGCGGCATCGAGCGCTGGCTGGTGCTGACCGACGGGCTCGGCCTGCCGCGCGATTATGTGACCTCGCGCAAGGGCGCGCTGCCGGCCACGAAATTCGCCGTCGAAGCCTATGTGCGCTTCGTCGTCGAGCAGCCGCTCGTCATCGCGGTCGCATCCTCGCTGACCGAACTGTTCGCGCCGGCCATTCATCGCGAGCGCATCGCCGGAATGCTGGAGAATTACGATTTCGTCGACGATAGCGTGATGGCCTATTTCAAGCGTCGCCTCGCGCAGGCCCCTCGCGATTCCGATTTCGCATTGTCATATATCAAGGCGCACGCCTATACGCGGGCCGAGCAGGAGGCCTGCGTCGACGCCGTGCGCTTCAAATGCAATGTGCTGTGGGCGCAGCTCGACGCGCTGCATCAGGCCTATGTGACCGGCCTCGTCCCGCCCGGGGCGTTCCGGCCGGAGAATTGAGGAAGCCGAAGCAATGAGCGACGCGCGTTTCGTGGTGACGCCGGAGTGCAGGCCGGCCTTCACGCGCTATTCGCGCCTGCACGAGGACGTCGTGCGGCGGCGCAAGGTCGTCCTCGCGCCCGAGCGCGCCTATGAGCTCGACGCCATCGGCGTCGCCGTTTTGTCGCTGCTCGACGGCGCCGCCAGCGTCGCCGAAATTTCGCAGCGTCTCGCCGCGGCCTATTCGGCGCCGGTCGAGGTGATAGAGCGCGATGTGATCGCCATGCTGCAGGGTCTCGCCGACAAGAGGCTGCTGCGCGACGGCCCCGACGCTTTCGCGCCCCCTGCCCTCTCCAATACGGCGCGCTCCTATGCGCCTTTCGAGCGCGGACCGGCGGGCCTGCTCGCCGAGCTGACGCATCGCTGCCCGCTGCAATGCCCCTATTGCTCCAATCCGCTCGAGCTCGAGCGCTCGAACACGGAGCTGACGGCGGCCGAATGGGGCGAGACGTTTCGCCAGGCCGCGTCCATCGGCGCTCTGCAATTGCATCTCTCCGGCGGCGAGCCGACGCTGCGCCGCGATCTCGAAGAGATCCTCGGCTATGCGGTCGAGGCCGGACTCTACAGCAATCTCGTGACCTCCGCCGTGCTGCTGACCCGCGAGCGGCTGCAGCGTCTCGCCGAGATCGGGCTCGATCATGTGCAAGTGTCGGTGCAGGATGTCGTCGCCGAAAGCTCCGACCGCATTTCGGCGTTCGAGGGCGGCGTCGAGAGGAAGCGCGATGTCGCGCGCTGGGCGCGCGAATTCGGCCTCGGCCTCACCATCAATGCGCCGATCCATCGGCAGAACATCGACCATCTGCCGCAGATCATCGATTTCGCGGTGGAGGTCGGCGCGCAGCGGCTCGAGGTGGCGCATATTCAATATTACGCCTGGGCGCAGCTCAATCGCGCGGCGCTGATCCCGACGCGCGAGACGTTTTTGGAGACGGTGGGAATCGTCGACGCAGCGAAGAAGCGTCTGCAGGGCGTGCTCAATTTCGATTTCGTGATCCATGATCACTACGCCTCGCGCCCAAAACCCTGCACCGGCGGCTGGGGACGCAGCATCATGGTGGTGACGCCCTCGGGCAAGGCGCTGCCCTGCCATGCGGCGCAGACGATTCCGAGCCTTGCCTTCGACAATGTGCGCGAGCGCTCCCTCGCCGACATCTGGCGCAAAAGCGCGGCCTTCGAGGCCTTCCGCGGCGAGGAATGGATGCAGGAGCCGTGCAAGAGCTGCGAGCGGCGCGAGATCGACCATGGCGGCTGCCGCTGCCAGGCGCTCGCCGTCACCGGCGACGCCACCGCGACCGATCCGGCCTGCCATCTCTCCGACCATCACGCGCAATTCACGGCGTTCGGCGAAGACGAATCGCGCCTGCCGGCGCCGCCTTTCGTCTATCGGCGGCCGGGTGGCGCCGAGCGCAGAGAGTCCGCGCTCGCGGACGAGCCGGCCTGACACGATCGACGGCGGGCTTGCGTCAGTCCAATCGAAGGGCTTCGAAGAGCGAGCCTGAAGGCTCGCGGTCCAGACGCAACGACGGCTGCGCTCGCCGTCGTGAGCTTTTCGCGCGGGTTACGGAATGACTCCGGTCGCCCGGCCGATGTCGCCGACCGCGCCGGTGACGGAATTGACGGCGCGCTCCATGATATTGGGCTGCTCCGCCGCCGCAGGCGGCGGAGACGGAGGAGCGGGCGGAGCGACCTCCGCGGCGGCGGTCGGCGCAGACGCGGCGGCCGGAGCCGGCGGCGGCGTGACGGCGCTCTCGTCGGTTTTGCGCTTGGCGGGCTTGGCCGGCTTGGGGGCGCGTGCATGCGGGTCGCTCGTCTTGGCGTCGCTCGTCTTGGCGTCGCCGGATTTGGCGTCGCCGGATTTGGCGTCGTGCGGCTTGGCGGCGGGCTTGGGCGCCGCGGCGCGCGGCTTATGGGCCGCGGCGGGCGGCGTCTGCGCCGGCGCGGCGGAGTCGGGAGCGGCGACGGTTTTGGCCGGAGCGGCGAAAGGCGCCGCAGGTTGGACGGGAGCGATCACCGGCGCTGGCTCGGCGAAAGCCTTGGCGGGCGGCTGCGCCGCAGCCGGGGGAACCGCCTCGGGCTCGCTCGAAGCGGCGGCGCGCGCGCCCATGTCCGCCTCGGCTGCGACCGGAGCAGCGTCCGGCGCTGTGGCGGGGGCGTCCGCCGTCGATTGCGGCGGCGTATCGAAAGGCGGCTCGGCGCCGGCGTCGCGGGCCGTAGCGTCGCTGGCATCCGGGCGCTCGACCGCCGCCCCTTGCGTCGGCGCCTCGGTCTCGAGGACGGCGGCCTCTCCCGCATCGTCCGGCTCGCGCAGCAACATCATCGTCATCCCGACGGCTCCGGCCACGAGCACGACGACAGCCGCGGCGAGATAGACGAGGCGCCGTCGCCCTCCCTCGGGCGCGACGGTCGCGCGCGGCGCGGATTGGGACGCCGGCGCGGACGCCTTCTGCGGCGGCGGCTTTTGCGGCGGAACCGATGCGACGTTCGGCCGGCGCGGGGACTCGCGCGGCGGCAGGCTCACGGAGGGCGCTGGCCGCTCCGGCGCGGGATCGGCGACAGGCGCGACCGGAGGCGCTTCGCCCTGCGAGACGGCGCCGGAGCCGCGCAGCATTTTTTTCAACTCTTCGAACTCGTCCAAGAGCTTCTTTTCGCTGGGCGCGTTCATGCTGTTACCTCCGGTTCGCGTTCGAAGGGCCGGCGACATGGTCGAAAGCCGTTCCGATATAAGCTGATGAGGACGCCTCCGAACATCCGATAAACAACGGTCGCGGACGCATATTCCCGAACTTCGGCCGGGTTTCCTCCGTCGTTATCACAAAAAAGACAATTGTGGCCGTTCTTTGCCGCGCCGGGCCTTTGCGCCGACGAGACGTCGCCGTCAGACGAGCTCTTCCTTCAATTGCAGCGTGCCTTCGACGCCGATCGAATCGAAATGCTCGTCGAGGAATTGCCGTCCGGCCTTTCTCCCGATGTCGAACAGGGAGCGCAGAAAATCATAATCGGCGTCGAGCTTGGTGTCGGCGCCATAGCGCTTCATCTCGGCCCCGCCCTCGACGAGATGCAGCAGCACCTTCTTGTAATGCGTTCCTTTCAGACGTCCGGCGTCGATCAGCCGCGCGACGAAGTCGATGGCGCGAAATTCGTGCAGCAGAGAAGCGTTGAAGGTGATCTCGTTGAGGCGGTCCATGATGTCGCCCGACGTTCGCGGCACATCGTCCCGCTCGATCGGATTGATCTGCACCAGAATGATGTCGCGGCACGGCGTCTCGGTGTAGAGCGGGAACAATGCCGGATTGCCCATATAGCCGCCGTCCCAATAGGCCTCGCCGTCGACCTCCACCGCTCTGAACAAGGTCGGCAGGCAGGCCGAGGCCATCAGCATGTCGATCGTCAGCTCGGGACGACGGAAGATGCGCACCTTGCCGGTGCGCACATTGGTCGCCGAGATGAACAGCTTCAGATCGTCGGTCGCGCGCAGCCCGTCGAAATCGACGAGACGCGCGATCACGTCGCGCAGCGGATTGATGTCGAGCGGATTGAACTCGTAGGGCGAGAGATAGGCGGTCGCGTTCTGCGCGAGCTTGCCGCGCAGCTTGAACGGATCGATGAAGCCGAACACGATGTCGGCGAGATCGCGCTGCGCCTGGCTCATGTCGCCGTCGACGCTGATGGTGCGCCAAAATTCGGCGAGCTGCGCGCGGGCGCGCGCCGGCCCGCCCTCGCGCAGGCCGTCGGCATAGACGACCGCGTTCATGGCGCCGGCGCTCGCGCCGCTGATCCCCATCACCTCGAGCCGGCCATCCTCGAGGAAGGAGTCGAGCACGCCCCAGGTAAAGGCGCCATGCGCGCCTCCGCCCTGCAGCGCGAGCGTGACCTTCTTGCGCATCAGGCCGCCGTCCAGCCGCCGTCGATGGAAATATTGGAGCCGGTGATCTGCGCGGCGGCGTCCGAGCACAGGAACACCACGAGCGCCGCGACCTGCTCGACCGTCACGAATTGCTTGGTCGGCTGAGCCTGCAGCAGCACGTCGTCGATCACCTGCTCGCGCGTCAGATTGCGCGCCTTCATCGTATCGGGAATCTGCCGCTCGACCAGCGGCGTCCACACATAGCCGGGCGAGATGCAATTTGCGGTGACGCCGAAGGTCGCGAGCTCCAGCGCCACCGTCTTGTTGAGGCCGGCGAGCCCGTGCTTGGCGGCGACATAGGCCGCCTTGAACGGCGAGGCGACCAGCGAATGCGCCGAGGCCATGTTGACGATGCGGCCCCAGCGCCGCGCCTTCATACCGGGCGTCGCGGCGCGGATGGTGTGGAAGGAGGCCGAGAGATTGATCGCCAGGATCTGATTCCACTTCTCGATCGGGAACTCCTCGATCGGCGAGACGAATTGGATCCCGGCGTTGTTGACGAGAATATCGACCGAGCCGAGCGTCTGCTCGGCGCGCGCGATCATCGCCGCGATCTCTTCGGGCTTCGACATGTCGGCGCCGTCATAGATCGCCGTGACGCCGAACTCCTCGGCGATCCCGGCGCGCTCCTTTTCGATCTCGGCCGGATCGCCGAAGCCGTTGATGACGACATTGGCGCCCTCTTTGGCGAGGGCCCGGGCGCAGGCGAGGCCTATGCCGCTGGTCGAGCCGGTGACGACGGCGTTGCGTTTGGCGAGAGACATCGGCGCTCCTTGCTGGTCGAAATGGCGTCGGACGCAATCTAGAGCGCTTTCCGATCGAACGGAACGTTCGATCGATCAGAATTCGCTCGAACGAAACATTGCCGGCGCAGTAGGAAAAAGACGAGCGACCGCGTTCGCGGGGCTCACTGGCTCGCCCAGAGGATGCGCGCCATCCAGCTCACCTCCTCCTTCGGCAGCACGCGGTCCGGAAAGTCGGGGTTGAAAGATTTGAGCTCGACGGTTTTCGCGGTCTGGCGCTTCAGCTCCTTGGCGAGGATCTCGCCCGAGGTCGTCTTCACCACCACACGATCGCCGCGCCGCACCGGCGCCGAGGGCGAGACGATGACGATATCTCCGTCGCGATAGAGCGGAGCCATCGAATCGCCGGAGATCTCCAGCGCGTAGGAATGCTCGTCGGCGTCGGCGAGCACGTCGATCTCCTCCCAGCCGGCGCCGGTGGCGAAGCCGGCGTCGTCGAAGAAGCCGCCGACCCCGGCCTGGGCGAGGCCGATCAGCGGACGCGAGCTGCGCATAGGCTTCGCGCCCTTGGAGGCGACGAGGGCCATGAATTCGTCGAGCCCGGCGCCGGTCGCCTGCAGAACCTTGGCGATCGATTCGGTCGAAGGCCAACGCAAATGGCCGTCCGCGGTCTGCCGCTTGGAGCGATTGAATGTCGTGGGGTCCAGCCCGGCCTTGCGGGCGAGGCCGGACGGCGTGAGGCCGTAGCGGTCGCCGAGAGCGTCGAGCGCCGCCCAGATCTGCGCATGGGTCAAGATTTCAGCCATTGGCGGACCTCGTTCCTATGCTAGGAATAGAACAGTCGGGCGTCCTCCGCAATTCGAGTTTTAACGACGCGGCGAGGCGCCGCGGCATAAGCTCGATCTTCACGCCGGCGCGTGCTATCGTAAGATGCATGTGAGCCATCCCCATCCGAAACCGCGCATCGACGCCCGCTCGCGGGCGACCGTTTTCGTCATGGGGATTCGCATGTCCGAGCACGACTCTACCCGTCCGCATTCGTCCGAATATTTCGGCGAGGAGCGGAATTTTTTCTGGAACGCCGATTTTCTCGACCTGATGGCCGCGCGTCTCGCGCTCGGCCGCGTCCGACGCGCCGCCGACCTCGGCTGCGGCGTCGGCCATTGGAGCGCTCTGCTGCTTCCACGCCTCGCTCCGGGCGCCTCGCTCGTCGGAATCGACCGCGAGCCGCGCCATGTCGCCGACTATCTCGCGCGCCTTCAGGGCGGCGGGCGGGTCGAGGCGCTGACGGCCGACGCGCGTCATCTGCCCCTGCCCGACGGCGCTTTCGATCTGGCCACCTGCCAAACTCTTCTGCTCCATCTGCCCGACCCCGAGGCGGCGCTCGCGGAGATGATCCGCATCACCGCGCCCGGCGGCCTCGTGCTCTGCGCCGAGCCGAATAATCTCGTGGCGCGTCTGCCATTCGGCGGAGCGATGGTCGAAGAGCCGCCGGACCGGCTCGTCCGGCGGTCGGAATTCGCCTGGCGGCAGGTTCTCGGCCGTGCGCGCCGCGGCAAAGGCGCGGAATACGTCGGCGAGCTGCTTCCGGGCCTCTTCGCGCGGCTCGGCCTCGAGGACGTGAAGGTCTGGCTCTCGGACAAGGCCCATCCCCACATCCCGCCGTTTTCGAGCCCAGCCGAAATCGCCATGGCGGCGGCGTGGGAGCGCTGGCGGACAGAGGGCGTCGGCCCCTATGAGCGCGCGGAGATTCGGGACAATGTGCTGGCCGGCGGCGGGTCGGAGAGCTTTTTCGAGGCCGCCTGGCGCGATTTTGTGGGCGAGGACGCACCTGGCGACGCCAGCGCCGCCGGGGGCGTTCTGCTCTATCTGATCGCCGGCAGACGCCCCGGGCGACGCCGATCCGGCGCTTCTTCGGCCCCGGAACGGCGAGCGAACAGCGCGCCGCTCCATTGACCGCGGGCGCGTCGCCGCCTATCTTGCTCGGATCGTGACCCAGAAGAGCGACAAATCCTGGCAATATGGACAGACGGCGGCGACGCTGCTCGTCGCTTATTTGTTCGTTCTGCAAGGCATCGCCCTGGGCGTCTCGATCGGCGCCAGAGCCGGTCAGGGAGCGCTGGGCGGCGCGGTCTGTCTGACGGCCCGCGCCAGCGTCGACAGTCGATCGCAAGCGCCCCGCCCCGCCTCTCACAGCTTCGACGCCTGCTGCCTGCAGCATTGCTCGGGGCTGGACGGAGGCGCCGTCGCCGCCACGACTGGTTATGAGGCGCCCACGGCGCTCTATGCGAGCCTGCTCTCGCCGCCGCGCGAGACGGCCCTCCTCCCCCGTCGGGAGGTTCTGCCTCTGGGGGCTCGGGCGCCGCCGTCGCGCGTCGCCTGATTAGCGGCCGAAGGCTGCGCCTGGCGCGCCTTCTTCCCCCGTTGGGCAGAAGGCGCAATTCCCCATAACTCGAGAACTCATCGTTCTGTTCGATCCAGACGGCGTGAACTGCGCATCGAGAGCGCGAGACCGTGGATTGGCGTCGATGGTTCGCCGAAAGGCAGTGGTGTCATGGATTACGAAATTTCCGCCAAGGAGCGACGCTCCGCTCGCGGAGCCGCGCGCGCGGCGGCCGCGCAGCGCGCATTTTTCCCGTCGAGCCGGCCCGTCGAGGTGCTGGAGACCTATTTCGGCGCCGATGGGCGTCCGGTGAAGCGCAAGAGCATCGGCGCGGCGCGAGTCGCGCGGCGCTATGACGAGCGCGGCAACAAGGTCGAGGAGGCCTATTTCAGCGCCGATGGCAAGCCGACCCTGCGCAAGGGCCTCGGCGTCGCCCGCATCGCCTGGCGCTATGACGAACGCGGCCGACAGATCGACGCCTTCTTCTTCGACGCCGAGGGCGAGCCCATCAACAAGGGCGCCGCCGCGCGCGACCGCGCGCTCGAGGACGCCTGACGAGACGATGGCGCGAGCCCTTTCGGCTCGCGCGTCCTTCCGCTCCAGAGAAGAGCGAGCCTTCAGGCTCGCTTCTTTTCAGCCTGTGATCAAAGCGATGGCGAAGCCGTCCCAGCCTTTGACGCCAACGGTCTGAATGGCGGTCGCGGTCACACGCGGCTCCGCCGCAATAGCGTCGAACAATGCGCGGGCGCCGCGAGCCATCTCATCGCCCTGCGCGTTCAGCACCGAGCCTTCCCGCACCACATTGTCGACGATAATGAGGCTCCCGGGGCGCGAGAGCTTCAGCGCCCAGTGGAAGTAATTGGCGTTGTTGGGCTTGTCGGCGTCGATAAAGGCGAGATCGAACGGCCCCGCCCCTTCGCTCTCGAGCTTGGGCAGCGTGTCGAGCGCCGGGCCGACGCGAATGTCGACAAGCTCGCGCACGCCCGCCCGCTCGAGATTGGCGGCGGCGACATCGGCGTGCGCCTGCTCGAGCTCCAGCGTCACCACACGCCCGCCCTCGGCGAGGGCGCGCGCCAGAAAGATCGTGCTGTAGCCGCCGAGCGCCCCGACCTCGAGGATTTTGCGCGCGCCGATCGAACGGGCGAGAAGATGCAGCAGCTTGCCCTGCGCCGCCGAGACGTCGATCGCCGGCAGGCCCGCCGCGGCATTGGCGGCGAGCGCTCCCGCGAGCGCCGCGTCGGCTTTGACGAGACGCTCGGCGATATAGGCGTCGACCGCGCTCCAGCTCTCCGAAGAGCTTTCCGAAGACATGGGCTTCTCCTCTCCCGGATTGCGCACGACGCTCGGCTCAGACGCCGAGCTTCTTCTGCAGATTGGTCGATGACGTCGTATATTGGAACAGCAGCTTCTTGTCCGGGAAGACGTAGCGATGCGCCTTCTGCGCGGCGAGCGCCGCCTCGTGGAAGCCGCACAGGATCAGCTTCAGCTTGCCCGGATAGGTGTTGATGTCGCCGATGGCGAAAATGCCCGGATGATTGGTCTCGAATTTCTCCGTGTCCACCGGCACGAGATTTTCATGCAGGTTGAGCCCCCAATCGGCGACCGGGCCGAGCTTCATCGTGAGCCCGAAGAAGGGCATCATCCGATGCGCCGACAGCACCGTGTCGACATTGTCGTTGCCGCGGATGGTGACCGAGGACAGCTGCCCCTCGACGCCCTCGATGGCGGCGACCTGGCCGAGTCGGAACGAGACCTTTTCGGCGGCGATCAGCTCCTGCAGCGCATTGACCGAATGCGGCGCGGCGCGGAACTGGTCGCGGCGATGCACCAGCGTCAGGCTCCTGGCGATCGGCTGCAGGTTCAGCGTCCAGTCCAGCGCCGAATCGCCGCCGCCGACGATGACGACATCCTTGTCGCGGAAATCCTCCATGCGGCGCACCGCGTAGAAGACGGATTTGTTCTCATAGGAGTCGATGCCGGCGATCGGCGGCTTCTTCGGCTGAAACGAGCCGCCGCCCGCGGCGACGAACACGACCTTGGCCTTGAACTTCGCGCCGGCGTCGGTCGTCACCTCGAAAGACGGCGCCTCGGGCGTGCCGGTCGGGGTGAGCGTCTCGACCATCTCGTTGAAGTGAAAGGTCGGATTGAAGGGCTTGATCTGCTCGAGCAGATTGTCGGTCAGCCCCTGGCCGGTGACGAGCGGATGGCCGGGAATGTCATAGATCGGCTTTTCGGGATAGAGTTCCGAGCATTGACCGCCGGCGCGCGGCAGAATGTCGATGACATGCGCCCTGATGTCCAAGAGGCCCAATTCGAAAACCGCGAACAGACCGGCCGGGCCGGCCCCGACGATCAGCGCGTCGGTTTCGATAACTTCGGTCATTGCTTGTCCTTCGCCGCTCTAGAGCGCTATCCGATTGGATCGGATAGCGCTCTAAAATTCTTTCGCTCGAGCGAATTCTGATCGATCGAACGATTCCGTTCGATCGGAAAGCGCTCTATGATGGTCTGCGGAACGCCGCGCCGGCGCGAGCGCCTCGGCGCAGTCGGCCGGCGTCGGCCAGAGAGCCGCTCCCGGCGGAAGCGCACCCGGCCGAAGCCGGCGATCGGTTCGCCGCCATGGTCTATAGCATCCGCGGCGTCATGCAACCGTCTTGCCTGCGCGTGTCTCGCCAGGAGGCGATGGCGGAAGCAATGCGCTCGAACGTGGCTCGGCGCCGCCGCTCTCGCAAAACAAAACGCCGCGGCGCGCGGCTTTGGTCGAAGACAATGAAGCGGCGGCGCGAAGCCGCCGCGACCGTCACCCCTGTTGGCCGGGCGTCGTCACAACGAGGCCGTCGAGATCCGGGCGCACGGTGATCTGGCAGCTGAGGCGCGAATTTGGCTTCACCTCGAAGGCGAAGTCCAGCATGTCCTCCTCCATCTGCGACGGCTTGCCGGTCTTCTCGACCCAGGCCTCATCGACATAGACATGGCATGTCGCGCAGGCGCAGGCGCCGCCGCATTCGGCGGGAATCTCGGGAATGTCGTTGCGGCGCGCCGTTTCCATGACCGTCGAGCCGGTCTCGCCTTCGACGGTGCGGGCCTGACCATGCGAATCGATGAAGGTGATCTTCGCCTTGGTCGGGGCCCCGCCGCCCGGCTCGGCGCCATAGCGGGTCACTTGCTCATCGAGGCAGGTCTTCACCATGATCTCTCGTCTCTCGGTTGCGTGGTCGATGCCTCGACCGATCGCCGCTCATCTAATGGGCCGTTCACCTATCATCGGCGCGTCAGGCGCGCCAGTCTTTCCTAAAGAGCGCGGCGGCGCGCCGTCAGCCCTGCGACGCCGCCCAGCGCACGATCTGCCGCAGCACGGAAGCGAGCGCCTCGTCCAGCGCATGGACGGCGGCCGGTCCGGTCGAATGCTCCGCCGGCGCCTGCGCCGAGAAGATGCGACCCGGCCCTGTCGCCACGCCGCGCGCATCCAAAATCTCGGCGGCGATCTCGACCACCGCCTCCCCGCTCGACACGTCGATCTCGAAGCGGCGGATGTCGGTCGAGAGAATGCGCTCGGCCGCCTGCCCCGGCCGCGCCACCGATCCGGTCTTGCGGCCGCGGTCGAAGGCGGCGATGAGGCGCGCCTGCACAAGGCGCGGCAGCCGGTCGACCCATTGCGCCTCGGCGAGATTGGCGAGGCCATTGGGTCCGGTGCGGATGACGATGCGATCGGAATCGATCGGCTGGATCGCATGCGGCTCGGCGACCGCGAGCGTGCGGCGCAGCGGCCGCGCCGCCGCGCTCTCGCCGAGCGCGCTCGACAGATCGAAGCTCTCGCGCTGCGGCGCGCCCGAGCAGGCCGAGACGGCGAGCGCGAGCGCGAGCGCCGTGGGCGCCGCTTTCGACGGCGTCATGAATTCACCCTTCCTCGAATCGGAGCGCAACGCCGCCTTTCGACACTCGGTAGATTACTCGAACGCCGCCGCGGTTCAAAGCGAAGACCCCGCATCATCGTCCCTTGTATTCCGGCAGCGCCGGCGACGCGCCGAAGATCACCTGCTGCGGGTTTTTTTCCAGCGAGCGCACCGCGCGCTCCACCGTCTCCAGCGTCTTGCGCGCGTCGACGGCGAGCAGCTCGTACTGCTTGAGCCCGCTGCCGGAAAAATTCTTCAGATTGGCCGAGGCGCCGGCGATGTCGGTGGCGATGCTATTGAGCTTCTTCGGATCGACGGCGGCGAGCAGCTTGTCGAGCCGTTCGGGAAGGGGCTTCAGCGAGCGGCCGATCGCCGCGAGGTCGTGCAGCACCGAGCCGATGTCGTCGGAATTGTCGGCGAGCGCCTTGCTGAAGGTCTCGGCGTTCTTCAAAGTCTGCGAGATCGTCGCGGAATTGGAGTCGAGGAGCTTGTCGACCTTGTCGAGCGCGTCGGTCGCCTTCTTCGACAGGCGCTGCACGCTGTCGATGATGTTCTGCAGATCGGAGCCTTCCGCCTCGATGCGCGGATAGGGCTGGCCCGGGGCGGCGACGAGATAAGGCGCGCGCGGCGTGCCGCCGACCAGCGCCACTGTCTTGACGCCGGTGAAGCCGGCCTGCTCGAGGCGCGCCTTGGTGTCGATCTTGATCGGCGTCTTCTTGTCGATGCTCACCAGCACGTCGACGCGATTCGGATCCTCCTCGGAGATCGCGAGCTGCGTCACCTCGCCGACCTTCAATCCGTCGAACTCGACCGCGCCGCCGCGCGTCAAGCCGGACACGGAGCCGGAAAAGACGATCTGATACGTCTTGTACTGCGCCGTCGTGCTCGGCCCCGAGAACCAGAACACGAAGCCGAAGGCGGCGAACACCACGGCGACGGTGAAGGCGCCGATCAGCGCGTAATTGGCGCGGGTTTCCATGTTTCGCCTTTCTCGGTCTCGTCTCGCTCGGTCTCGCCCGGCGTCGTTTCGCCACACGGCGTCTCGTCTTTCGGCCGGCGCAGCGCTCCCGTGAGGCGGGAGCCGCGCACGCCGTGGAAATAGGCGCGCAGCCAGGGATGGTCGCAGGCGAGCATCTCCTCCATCGTTCCAGCGGCGATCACTCTGCCCTCCGCGAGCGCGGCGACGCGGTCGCAGATCGAATAGAGGCTGTCGAGATCATGGGTGACCATGAACACGGTGAGCCCCAGCGTGCGCTGCAGGGTCGAGATCAACTCGTCGAAATCGGCGGCGCCGATCGGATCGAGCCCGGAGGTCGGCTCGTCGAGGAACAAGAGTTCGGGATCGAGCGCGAGCGCGCGGGCGAGCGCCGCGCGCTTGACCATGCCGCCAGACAATTCCGACGGAAACTTGTCCGCCGCGCTCGCCGGCAGGCCGACGAGATCGAGCTTGAGCATCGCCAGCTCGTCCATCAGCCGCGGCGAGACCTTGCGGCTCTCGCGCATCGGCATTTGAATATTCTGCCGCACCGTGAGGCTCGAGAACAGCGCGCCGTTCTGGAACAGCACGCCCCAGCGCCGCTCGAGGCGCCGCCGCTCTGCGGCGGAGAGACGGTCGCGATCCTCGCCGAACACCTCGATGCGGCCGGCGCGCTTCTCCACGAGGCCGAGGATCGCGCGCGTCAGCACGGACTTGCCCTGCCCCGAGCCGCCGACGAAGCCGAGCACCTCGCCGCGATAAATGTCGAGATCGAGGCCCTTCATCACGATGTGCTTGCCGAAGCCGACGACGAGGTCGCGCACGCGCACGACCGCCTCCCGTGCCTGCTTTGCGCCCTGCGCCGGCGCGACGATGGAAAGATCGGTCATGTCGGCGCTTCTAATATTTGATCGCGGCGAAAAAGATGGCGAACAGGCCGTCGACGACGATGACCATGAAGATCGCTTTCACCACTGCAGCGGTGACGTGCCGCCCGAGCGATTCGGCCGAGCCCTTCGTCGACATGCCCTCCATCGCGCTGACGAGGCCGATGATGAAGGCCATGAACGGCGCCTTGATGATGCCGACCATGAACGTATTGCGGCCGATTGCGGCCTGCAGCCATTCGAGATAGGCGACCGGGCTGATGCCCTCGTAACCCCAGCAGACGAGCAGGCCGCCGAACAGCGCCGACATGTCGGCGACGAAGGTGAGCAGCGGCATCGCCGCGACCAGCGCCAGGATGCGCGGCGTGACCAGCGTCTCCATCGGCGAGAGGCCCATGACGCGCAGCGCGTCGATCTCCTCGCGCATCTTCATCGAGCCGAGCTCGGCGGTGATGGCGGAGCCCGAGCGGCCGGCGATCATGATCGAGCTCAAGAGCACGCCGAGCTCGCGCAGCACCAGAACGCCGATGAGATCGACCGCATAGGACGAGGCGCCGAATCGTCGCAGCTGGAAGATGCCCTGCTGCGCGACGATGGCGCCGACGAGAAGATTGATCAGCGCGATGATCGGCACGCTGCGCAGGCCGAAATTCTCCATATGATGGACGAAAGACGTGAGGCGAAAGCGCCGCGCCACCGCCACGGCCTTGCCCGTCACCGACACGAACTCGCCGAGAAACACCGCCCCGGAGAAGGCGTCGCGGCCCACCGAGACCACCGAACGGCCGAGATCCGCGAGAATGTCGACGAGCAGGCCGCCGCGCGCCGGGCTCTGCGTCTCGAAACGGCGAAAATGCGCCTCGCGCAGCAATATTTCGTGCTCGGGCCGCGCGCCCTCGACCTTCGCCTCGACGCCCGCGCCAGCGAGCTCGGCGAGCGTGCGGCCGATCACCCAGGCCCCGGCCGTGTCGAGACTGGAAATCCGGGAGAGATCGAGCGCGGCCCGCGCCGCTCCGCGCCCCTCTGACGCAATCGTCGCCGCCGCCCGCTCCATTTCCGCAGCGCAGGCGAGCGCCCAGTCGCCTTCGAGCGAGAACGAGACCGCCTCGCCGGTCCGTCGCGACGAGACGTGAGCCATGAGCTCGAGCCTGGCGTTCATAAAGGTTTTTAGCCTTCCCGAGAGCGAAACACGTCCGCTCCCCCTTTCTGCCCGTCCCCCCGCGTCTTAACTTCCAGCGCAGGCGAAGTCGAGCGCGAGCGTCGCCATTGCGGCGCAGCGACGCTTGTTTCAACGGGAAAATCAAAATGGCCGTGGAGATGACGATCGCCGTCGAGCGCTTTCCGATCGCCGGACGCTTCGTGATCTCGCGCGGGGCGAAGACGGAAGCCGTGGCGGTGACCGTCGCTCTGCGCGAGGGTGAAGCGATCGGTCGCGGCGAATGCGTGCCCTACGCCCGCTATGGCGAAAGCGTGGAGAGCGTCGTCGCCGCGCTGGAAGGCGCGCGCAGGGCGCTCGAGGCGGGCGCCGGCCGCGCCGAGCTGGCGCGGCTGCTGCCGGCCGGCGCCGCCCGCAACGCGGCCGATTGCGCGTTGTGGGACCTCGAGGCGAAGCGTTCGGGCGTCCGCGCCTTCGGTCGCGCCGGGCTCGAGACGATGCGGCCGCTGGTGACGGCCTATACGATTTCGGTCGGCGCGCCGGCCGAGATGCGCGAGGCGGCGGCGAGGGCGGCCGAGCGGCCCCTTCTGAAGGTCAAGCTCGCCGGCGCGGGCGACATCGAGCGCATCGCCGCGGTGCGCGACGGCGCGCCCCGCGCCCGGCTGATCGTCGACGCCAATGAGGCCTGGCCCGAGGCCGATCTCGAGAAGAACCTCGAGGCCTGCGCCCGCGCCGGGGTGCAGCTCGTCGAGCAGCCGCTGCCGGCGGGCGCCGATGCGGCGCTGGCGCGCATCGCCCGCCGCGTCCCGGTCTGCGCCGACGAGAGCCTGCACGACCGCGCCGGCCTCGCGGCGCTCGTCGGCCGCTATGACGCGGTGAACATCAAGCTCGACAAGACCGGCGGCCTCACCGAAGCGCTGGCCCTCGCCGCCGAGGCGCGCCGGATGGGCTTTGCCATCATGGCCGGCTGCATGGTCGGCAGCTCGCTGGCCATGGCGCCGGCTCTGATTCTCGCGCAGCAGGCCGACTTCGTCGACCTCGACGGGCCGCTGCTGCTGGCGAAGGACCGTGAGCCGGGGCTGCGCTACGACGGCTCGGTGGTCAGCCCGCCGGAGCCAGCGCTCTGGGGGTAAGACGAAAGCACTTTTGCAACAGTCTAAGCGCGTTGAAACTCTCTAGACAAAGGAACGCCGGTCTGGAAAACCATATTCGCGGCAAGAATTCGTTGTCGAATTCGGGGCGGACGATGGTTTCACTCGATCGATTTTCGGCGCTCGTTGCGGATATCTACGAAGCGGCGATCGATCCGTCGCTATGGGAGCGATCGCTCGACGGCGTCGCCGCCGCGTGCGGCGGCACGATGGGGGCGCTCCTCGTCTATGATCCGCGCGAGCGCTCGCAATTCGTCTCGGTCAATCTCGATCCCGAGCAGAAACGTCTCTACGACGACTATTACGGGCGGCTCGATCCCGTCGCTTCCGTGCTCGGCAGAGCCGTGCGGGGCAAGATCGTCAGCGCTCGCGACATCCTCACAAAGGAGCAGCTTCGCGGCGAATTCTTCAGTGACTGGGCGCGCCCCAACGCGGTGGACGATGGGGCCTTCATCGATATTTCCGATCATCCCGGCCGCAGCTGCATCTTCGGCGTCGCCGGACGCTGGCGCTCGGAGCCTTTCGCAAGTCCGCAGGTGCTGCGCCTCATGACCCTGCTCGCGCCACATCTGCAACTGGCGACGCGGACACGATCGGGATCGGGGCTGCCCGAGATTCGGGACGGCGCGCTCGATCTCGTCGAGCATTGGCGGCGCGGCTGCGTCATGATTTCGCGCGACGGCAAAATCCTCTACGCCAACCACGCGGCGCGGGAGATCGCCGCGGCCGGCGACGGGCTCGGTCTCGACCGCCGCGGCCTGCGCGCCTCCGTCGGCTCGGCGAACGCCGCCCTGCTGCGGCTGATCGGCCGCGCCTGCAGGTCCGACACTGACGAACCTCGCTGCGGCGGCCGCGTCGCCGTCTCGCGCCCGTCGGGCCGGCGGCCCTATCTGGTGCAGATCCTGCCGCTCGGAGCCGCTCGCGCCGTGAGTCTCGCCCTCCCCGCCACGGCGGTGGCGATCATCATCGACAGCGAGCGCGAAGTCCGGCTGTCGCGCGGCGATCTGCGCGATCTCTATGGCCTGACGGAGTCGGAGGCCGAAGTCGCGATCCGCGCGCTCGAAGGCCGCGGCCTGCAATTCGTCGCCGACGACATGCGCATCGGACTTTCGACGGCGCGCACGCATTTGAAGCGGGTCTTCGACAAGACCGGCGCGCGCCGCCAAGCCGAGCTCGTGCGGCTGCTGATGGAGTTCGAAGCCGGCGGCCTGTGAAGGACGCTGGTGGTCTGCTTCATCGAATTTAATGGGCTTCGAGAGCGAGCCTCTAAGGCTCGCGGTCCATGGGCCGCGCTTGGACCGCAAGCCTTCAGGCTCGCTTTTTCACCCTGTCAAATCGGCTGAATCACGCCACTAGTCTCTGGCGCAGCGCCTCGCAAATCGCCGTGCGCCCGCATTCGCGCCGCCCGAACTCATGACGGTTCGACGCGACGATCCTCCCCCGAACGGCGGATGCGAACCTCAGCGCCGTCGAAGCATAGTCCGCGCGCTCCGCAGACAAGATCGCCCGCGGCGGCGAGCGGAGCTGCTCTTTGGAGAGACGCTGACATGTCGAAAACGCCATTTCGCCAGGGGGCGCGCGCGAAGCGTTGCTCCGATTCATTTATAGTGCTGACCTTGGCTCTCGCCGCAATCACGTCGATGAGCGTGTGTTCGGTTTCAGCTCGCGCGAGTTCGCTGCTCTTTCAGACGCACAATGACGGAACGAGCTGGACATCCACCCGAATCGGCTGGAGCCATCGCGTCGCCCGGCAACCGGCCACATCGGCTTCTCGAGAACAGAGCGCTCAGGAAGCAGAACGGCGCCGATTGGACGAAGCTCGACAACGATCCGAGGACGACCCGGATCGCCATCCTCGCACGCAGCCTCCAGCAACCGCGCAATGAGGCGCATCCGGCGGACCGCCGCGCAAGAGTTCGCGACCGTCGGACATCGCCAAATCCAAACAAGCCGCCAGCTTCGGTCGCTCGACCAGAGCGGACGCGCCAATTGCACGAAATCGGAAGGCATCGATCATGGAACCAGTCAGATTTTGCGTCGTCGCCACCCTGTCTCTGGCGCTCGCGACGCCTTCTCTCGCCGAGAGCCCGACCCGCACGCGCCTCCTCGCCTGGCCCAATCCGTCGACATCCGGCCAGCGCGTCGCTTTGCAGGCCGAGGTCGACGGCCTCGGCGCCGGCGCGCCGGCGGGCGTCGTGAACTTCACCGACGGCGCGCGCGCACTCGGCTCCGCCCGGCTCTCTCCTTTCCCGGCGGGGAGGGGCGTGATTGCGCTCGGCGTCGACCATAGCTGCGCGCTGACCAGCGCCGGCGGCGTCCAATGTTGGGGTTCGAATGATGTCGGGCAGCTCGGCGACGGGACCAGCACGAGCCGCCCTACTCCAGTCGCCGTGTCGGGCCTTTCGAGCGGCGTCGTCGCAGTTTCGGCTGGCGGCGGTCAGACCTGCGCGCTGACCGCCGGCGGCGCGGTCAAATGCTGGGGCCTCAACGATTCCGGACAGGTCGGCGACGGAACCACGACCAACCGCCTCACCCCCGTCGGCGTCTCGGGTCTGTCGAGCGGCGTCGTCGCGATCTCCGCGGGCGGCAATCACAGCTGCGCGCTGACCGCCGGCGGCGCCCTCAAATGCTGGGGCTATAATTTCTACGGCGAGCTCGGCGACGGAACCGACACGAACCGTCTCACTCCCGTCCCCGTATCGGGCCTCACGACCGGCGTCGTCGCGGTGGCGGCCGGCGGCTTTCATACCTGCGCGCGGACCGCGACCAACAGCGTCAAATGCTGGGGCTACAACGACTTTGGCGCGCTCGGCGACGGCACCACGACCAGCCGCCTCGCGCCGGTCTCCGTTTCGAGCCTTTCGAACGGCGTCGTCGAGGTCGCGGCCGCCATCGACCACACTTGCGCGCGGACCGACGCCGGGGCGGTCAAATGCTGGGGATCGAACGCCAATGGCCGGCTCGGCGACGGCACGACGATGGACCGTCTCGTTCCGGTCGCCGTATCCGGCCTGCCGAGCACGGTGGTCGCGATCACGGCGGGGCCTTTCGGTCACAGCTGCGCCCTGACGGCCAACGGCGCCGTCCGATGCTGGGGATCGAACGCCAATGGCGAGATCGGCGACGGGACGACGACAGACCGCCCGACGCCCGTCCTCGTTTCCGGCCTTTCGAAGGGTGTCGCGGCAATCGCGGCGGGCGGCTTTCACAGCTGCGCGACGGCCATCTCCGGCGCCGCCAGATGCTGGGGTTGGAACGGCGGCGGACAGCTCGGCGACGGAACGACGACGGACCGCTCCGTTCCGGCGACGGTCTCGTCGTTCGCAGCTCTGGTCCGGGCGCGGGCGCGGCTCTACACGAGATCTCTCGGCGTCGGCTCGCATACGCTTCGAGCGAGCTATCCCGGGGACGCGTTTCACTCGTCGTCCAGCGGATCGCGCGTGCAGACAGTCCAATGAGCGCCGTCACGCGCCCTTGTCCTCGCGCAGCACCTTGCCGTCGCCGCGCAGCAGGCGCCTGACGAAGGCGACGCTCTCCGGCGTCTCTTGCGACCACAGGCGCGCGGAGAGGACGCCGGCGAGGAAGCCCGCCCAGGCGAGCGCGAGATCCGGCTGTCGCACGCAGACCTGCGCGATCTCTACGGGCTGACGGCGGCGGAAGCCGAAGTCGCGATTCGCATGCTGCACGGCTATGGCCTGCAATTCGTGGCCGAGGAGCTGGGCACTGGGCATTCGACTGCGCGTAAGCATTTGAAGCGCATTTTCGACAAGACCGGCGCGCGTCGCCAGGCCGAGCTCGTGCGGCTGATCATGGAGCTCGAATCCGGCAGCCTCTGATCGGAGCCGTCTCGACGCCTCTCCGCGAGCAGAAGCATTTGCCGCTCATCTGAGCGCTTCTCCCCCGAATGGAGGACGCGATCCCCGCTGCGCTCGCGGCATAGTCGCCGCGTTAACCAATAGGCGCGTGCGTCGTCGCTCTGACGAGCAGCGCCTTTGTTCGGAGAATTGATGATGTCGACAATGCAAATTCACGAGTCACGGAGCGCGAAAGTGCGCCTGACAATTCATCGCCTCGCCATACTCTTTATGATCGGCATGATGCTCGGGGTGGTGGCGCCGATGAGCGCGACCGCAGGCTCTCTCTTGACCGCGCCCTTCAGCAGGTCAACGGCGAACAATGGCGGAGCTCTCTCGCTCGGCGGGACCTATCAGTTCGATGAATTCACCCAGGCGGACCCGTGGGTCGCGCAGGTCTATGCCAGCCCCAGCGAATGCCTTCGCATCGACGTGTATAGCCAGGACACGGATCTCGAAGCGGTGCTGGTCTCCCCGAGCGGTACGGTCTGGAGGAATGACGATCGTAACGGATCATCGGATCGCAGGCCCTTGCTCAAGGTGGTCACCACGGTGGCCACGGGAATAGGATGGCATGTTCTGCAGATCTCGAGATTCGATGGCAAAGGCCCGGGCGCGAATTTCAAATTCTATTACGGCCGCTATCCCGCCGGAAACCCCAATTGCGCGAGCCCGACCAGCCCCTCGTCGGTGAATGCGGTTGCGGCTTCGAAGGAATAATCGAGGCGCCGACAGCGCTGCGGAAACATCGCGTCGGCCCGACCTCGGGCCGACGTTTCCATTCCCGAGCGTCCCATGCGCGCTTTCAGGCTATTCTCCGTCGCGGCTTGGTCCTTCTTGATCGCTGCGCCAGCGTTCGCGACGAGCGTGACGCGCGCGTCCTCACCTCGCGCTTTATGGCGCGGGACAAGCAATAATGACGATCCGCCCGAGATCGGTGAATGCCGACGCCATGGACGCGCGCCGGGCCATCGCTTCGATTCGGCGCGCCGTTCACGCCCCCTTGTCCTCGCGCAGCACCTTGCCGTCGCCGCGCAGCAGGCGCCTGACGAAGGCGACGCTCTCCGGCGTCTCTTGCGACCACAGGCGCGCGGAGAGGACGCCGGCGAGGAAGCCCGAGAGCGCGCCGGCGAAGCCCGCCCAGGCCAGCGCGCCGACGGCCGTCGGACCGGGGTCGACGAACAAGATCCCCGCCATCGTCGCGACGCCGATCAATTGCGCCGCCATCGCATCCTTCTCCTGCGCCCGCGTGACGAAGACGAGGCCGAGAATCGGAACGAGGCCGGCGGCCGAGACCGCGAGCGCGAGGCCGACGAGCGTGCGCGCGTCGATGGCGTTGGCGGCGCTGGTCGCCGAGCCGAGCGCGGTGACGCCCACCAGCGCGACCCTGGTGATGGCGAGGCGCCGGCTGGTCAGCGCCGATTCGGAGCGCAGCCGGTAGAGCGCGTCATGGCCGACGGCGGCGGCGCAGGCGTGCAGGCTCGCCGCGGCGAGCACCAGCCCGACGGCGATCAGCCCCGAGGCGATGAGGCCGGTGAAAGCGGCCCCGAGCCTGGCGAGCTGCGGGAGCCCGCCGATCAGATATTCGGCGCGAACGGAGAGGTCCTGCGGGCGCAGCGGCGCGCCGGGCGCGAGATCGCGGGCGAGACAGGCCGCGCGCGCGGAGGCGGGCCGATCCGCACGCGCGCCGCAAATCTGCAAGAGGCCGCGCCCGCTCGCCTGATAGATCGCATCCGGCAGACGTTCGGGCGTCCGGCCGATGGCGGCGCGCGACAGGGCCAGCGCAGACGCGGCGATCGTCGCGGCCACCAGGGCGGCGGCGACGAGCGTCCAAACCAGAGCGGCGAAGCCCGCCCGCCGCGCCGCCGGGACGTCGCGTGTGGCCACGGAGGGCGTGAGCGCCGGCGCCAGGGTGGCGACGCCGAGCGCGATCCCGAGCGCGGTCGCATAATCGGCGGCCGAGCCCGCTCCGGCGAGCCCCCATTTCTCGATCAGCGCGGTCGCCTCGCGCCAGAGCGCCTCGTCGCCGAGGATCGGCAGAGCGACCGCGACATCCTGCGCGACCAGCGCCGCCTGCGGCAGCGCGAAGCCGGCGAGCATCACGCCGGCGGCCGCGCAGGCGCTCCACACCACGCCCCCGACCCCGCCGGGTCCGGCGATCAGCAAAATGGCGGCGCCGATGAGAAAGGCCGCGAAAGGCCGCCCGGAGCCGGTGAAGCCGACCAGCGCGTCGACCGCCGTCTGATAGCCGGCGAGCGCAACAATGGCCGACGACACCGCGGCGACCGCGATCATACCGAGCCGCGGCTCGACGCTGGCGAAGCGCGCGGCGAGCAGCTCCGTCAGCGAGAAGGCCCCCGTCTTGCGCAGCAGCGGACCGACCGACGCCGCAATCGCCGTCAGGCCGAGCAGAAAGCCGGCGAGAACGGCGCCGGGCGAGGAGTGTCCGGAAAGACGCGCGGCGAAGGGCGCCGCGAGGCCCATCATGATCGCCGTGGTCGCCAGCCCGGCATAGGACGCCGGGGCGGCGCGCGAGGCGGCGTAATAAAATGAGACGCGCATCGAATGCAGGAGGAAGCCCAGTCCCGCCAGCGCGACGACGGTGAAATAAGGCGAGAGCAGCGCGACGAGACGTTCCGGCGCGCCGACGCGGTCGAGCAGAGCGACGAGCCCATAGGCCGAGGCGAAGGTGGCCACGGCGAAAGCGATGCGGGCGTCGAGCCGCGCCCGCTCCTCGAAACTCTCCTCGGCGCCCGTCTGTCGCATGAGCCGCTCTCCTCGCATGAGGAGCCTAGCGGAGCATCCCCGCAAAAACCAGCAGTCCCGCACCACGACTCTGATCGCTTCGCCGCGCCGCTCCTTCCGACGAGCACGGGAGCGAGCCTTCTCGGCGCCGCGCGGCGGTGATAGGGTCCGCCCTCCCCGGCCCATCCCGAAAGCTCCGCATGTCCCTCACTCACCAGCCGATCGGCCCCGGCAGCCACATTTTTCTCGTCGACGGCTCGTCCTTCGTCTTTCGCGCCTATTTCCAATCGATCCGCCAGGACGCCAAATATAACTATCGCGCCGACCGGCTGCCGACCGGCGCGGTGCGGCTGTTCTGCGCCAAGCTGTTCCAATTCATCCGCGAAGGCGCGGCCGGCGTCATGCCGACGCATCTCGCCATCATTTTCGACAAGTCGGAGAACTCCTTCCGCAAGGAGATCTATCCCGACTACAAGGCGCATCGCCAGGAGCCGCCGGCCGATCTCGTCCCGCAGTTTCCTTTGATGCGCGCCGCCGTGCGCGCCTTCGGCCTCCTGCCCATCGAGCAGGATGTCTATGAGGCCGACGATCTCATCGCGACCTATGCGAGAGAGGCGCGCGCGCGCGGCGCCGATGTGCTGATCGTCTCCGCCGACAAGGATCTGATGCAGCTCATCGACGACAAAGTGTCGATGTATGATCCGGCGTCGGGAACGCGCGAGGAGCGGCGCATCGGCTACGCCGAAGTCATCGACTATTTCGGCGTGCCGCCGGACAAGGTCGTCGACGTGCAGTCGCTCGCCGGGGATTCCACCGACAATGTGCCGGGCGCGAAAGGCATCGGCGTCAAGACCGCCGCGCAGCTCATCAATGAATATGGCGATCTCGACACGCTGCTCGCCCGCGCCGGCGAGATCAAGCAGCCCAAGCGCCGCGAGGTCCTGACCGATCCGGTGAGCGTCGCGCTGATCCGCACCTCGCAAAAGCTGGTCAAGCTCGTCGACGACGCGCCGCTGGAGATTCCGCTCGACGATCTCGGACTGCATCAGCCGGACGGCAAGACGCTCGTTTCCTTTCTGCAGGCGATGGAGTTCACGCAGCTCACGCGACGCGCGGCGGAGACTTATGGCGTCGAGGCGAATGAGATCGAGCCGGACCCGGCTTTCGTCGGCCCCGCCGGCTGGCGCGCGCGCAATGGCGAGGTCGCCGAGGCCCCCGCCCTGCCCGCGCCGCCCGAGCCCGCGGCCGCGCTGCCGAAGCCGGCGGATGCGGGCGCCTTCACGCCCGCCGCCCTCGCGGAAGCGCGACGCGAAGAGGGCGTCGCGACCAGGATCGATCGCACGCTCTACGAGACGGTGACGACTCTGGAGCGGCTCGACGCCTGGATCGCGGAGGGCTTCGCCGCCGGCGTCGTGGCGATGGACACGGAGACCACCTCGCTCGATCCCATGTCCTGCAATCTCGTCGGCGTCTCTCTCGCCACTGCGCCCGGCCGCGCCTGCTACATACCGCTGCAGCATGTCGCGGCGGCGGCGCCCGATCTCCTCGGCGACGCCGAGCCGCCGCCCGTGCAAATTCCTTTCGCCGAGGCGCTCGCGCGATTGAAGCCGCTGCTCGAAGCGCGCAGCGTGCTGAAGATCGCGCACAACATGAAATATGATCTGCTCGTGCTCGGCGGCTGCGGCGTTCATGTCGCGCCGATCGAGGACACGATGCTGATCTCTTATGCGCTCGACTCCGGGCGCAATAATCACGGCCTCGACGAGCTCGCCAAGAAGCATCTCGGCCATGAATGCATCCCCTTCTCGGCTGTCGCCGGCTCCGGCCGCACATTCATCGGCTTCGCGCGCGTGCCGCTCGACAAGGCCACGGAATATGCGGCGGAGGACGCCGATGTCGCGCTGCGCCTGTGGCGCGTGCTGAAGCCGCGCCTTTCCGCCGAGCATATGGCGAGCGTCTATGAGACGCTGGAGCGGCCGATGGTCGGCGTGCTCTCCGCAATGGAGCGGCGCGGCGTCGCCATCGATCGCGACATTCTCTCGCGTCTCTCGGGAGAATTCGCGCAGGACATGGCGCGGCTCGAGGCGGAGATCTACGACCTCGCCGGCGAGAGCTTCAATCTCGGCTCGCCCAAGCAATTGGGCGATATTCTGTTCGGCAGGATGGGCCTGCCCGGCGCGAAGAAGACCGCGACCGGCGCCTGGTCGACGTCGGCGAGCGTGCTCGAGGATCTCGCCGAAACCGGCAACACATTCGCCGCGCGCATTCTCGATTGGCGCCAGCTCTCCAAGCTCAAATCCACTTACACGGATGCGCTGCCCGGCTTCGTGAACAAGGCCACCAATCGCGTCCACACCTCCTACTCGCTCGCGGCGACGACGACCGGGCGCCTCTCGTCATCCGAGCCCAATCTGCAGAACATTCCCGTGCGCAACGAAGCCGGCCGCAAAATTCGCAAGGCCTTCGTCGCCGAGCCGGGTCATGCGCTGATCTCCGCCGATTATTCGCAGATCGAATTGCGCCTGCTCGCGCATATCGCCGATATTCCGCAATTGCGGCAGGCCTTCGCCGACGGGATCGACATTCATGCGATGACGGCGAGCGAGATGTTCGGCGTGCCGGTTCAGGGCATGCCGTCCGATGTGCGCCGCCGCGCCAAGGCGATCAATTTCGGCATCATCTACGGCATTTCCGCCTTCGGCCTCGCCAATCAGCTCGGCATTCCTCGCGAGGAGGCGAGCGCCTATATCAAGCGCTATTTCGAGCGCTTCCCCGGCATTCGCGGCTATATGGATCAGACAAAGAAGCTGGTGCGCGAGACGGGAGTCGTCACCACCATCTTCGGCCGCAAATGCCATTTTCCGGGCATCGCCTCGTCGAACGCTTCCGAGCGCGCCTTCTTCGAGCGCGCGGCGATCAACGCGCCGATCCAAGGCGCCGCCGCCGACATCATCCGCCGCGCCATGGCGCGCATGGATGCAGCGCTCGCCGCGGCCGGCTGCTCTGCGCGCATGCTGATGCAGGTGCATGACGAATTGGTGTTCGAGGCGCCGCTCGCCGAGACCGAGGCGACGATCGCCGTGGTGAAGCGCGTGATGGAGGAGGCGCCACATCCCGCGGCGACGCTCTCCGTGCCGCTGCAAGTGGAGGCGCGCGCGGCGCAGAATTGGGACGAGGCGCATTGAACGCGGCCTCGAGCGTTCAGCGCGCAAATCAGCTTCGATTTTCGCCGACCCATCCCGGTTCAGCGCGGGGGCGCAATTGGCAAAAGCGGTCGGATCGGCGCGCCAGAAGGCGCTGATCGATTTTCTCGTCAAACGCAGGAACGAACTGGGTCTGACGCAGGCGCAGGTCGCGACGCGGCTCGGAGAATACCAGTCCTTCGTCGCCCGGCTGGAAAGCGGCCAGCGGCGCGTCGATGTGGTGGAGTTTCTGGAGCTTGCGAAGATATTGAAGTTCGATCCCGTTCAGCTCATCGCGAGCCTGAGGGACATGCCGTGAAGGCAGAGCTTCTATCGTCTGACGGCGGCGACGCTCTCCGTTCCGCTGCAAGTGGAGGCGCGCGCGGCGCAGAATTGGGACGAGGCGCATTGACGGGCGCGCGCGAAGCAACGAAAGCGAGCCTGAGGCTCGCGGTCCAAGGCTCGAGCTCGTATCGTATACGCAGCCTCGGCCGTCATTGCGAGCATAGCGAAGAGCCGTGGGGCGACTCTAAAGATTGCTTCGTCGCTTTGCTCCTCGCAACGACGGCCCGGATCTCTGCAAATGGACGATCAGAGCCGCTTCAGCCCGTCCTCATAGCTGATGGCTTCATAGCTCGTGTCATATTTCAGACCTCCGTCGACGATCGTGTCGAGCTTCTCGGCCGTGTCATATTTCTTCATCTTGGTCTTATCGAGATAGAAGAGCTCGATGAGCTCGTTGTAGACCGAGGTGTCGTCGATCGGCAGGACATAGAAGGGCACGCCGCCGAAGCTGATCTGATAGCGCGAGGCGCGGTCGAGATCGCCGACATAGACGAAATATTTCCCCTTCGGCTCGAGACTCGCGCCGAGCGTCTCGACGAGCGAAGGAAGCTGCTTGAAGCTCGCGAGCGATCCGGCGAGGAAGGACAATGCCGGCTCTCCATCCTGCGCCGCCGCGAAGACCGCCGCGAGGGTGAGAAGCGGGTCGAGCGTGATGGCGATCTCGCCGCGGAAGCCGAAGCGTCCGGCGTGATGCGTCGTCCCCTTGTGGGCGGGCTTCAGCAGGCGGCCTTCCGCCTCCAGGCGGCCGAAGGCGGTGGACTCTATGGTGGTCATCTCAGGCTTTCGGTTGTCCGTCCGTTCCCGAAACATTCGAGACTATGACGGCCGATCTTCATAGGCGCGCGTTCCGGCTCGAACGCTTCCCGACAGAGAACGAACGTCGCCTCAGCCCGACGCTGATCGATATGCGAGGAGGGAAAAGCGGCTCGAGCCGCGCGCGAAGGCTATTCTTCAAAGGCATTGTGACGCCGGAGCGGTCTAGACAGCCGTGTCGGCTTTCGATCCTCAGGCCGGCGCGTCGCGCTCTCCTGTTCGAACAAGCATTTATTGCGCCAGAAATCGCACGCCACTTCAGAAGACGCCGTCATTGCGAGCGAGGCAATGATGACGCGGGCGCGTCATGCGAGCCTTCTGGCGTTACAGCCCCGCGTCGTCGGTCGGCTTCATGCCGATGCGAAAGCGTGACCACAGACGCTCATGCAGATAATAGAGCGCGATCTTGCAGGCGATCTCGGTTCCGGTGATCGCGGCGGAGACGCGCAAATCATCGGTGAAGACGAAGGCGGCGCCGAAGGTGACGAGGCTGCCGGGCACGCGCCACGACAGAGCCTTGACGAGGCTGCGCAGCGGCGTCGGCCCCGCCTCGCGCGGCGGCGTCGGCACGCCCTCCATCGAGGCATAGCTCGCCTCGACGCCATTGCGCGGGCTGCGCTCGGTCCAGGTCGATTGCTGCACCATGCCGACCGCGACCGTCTCATTGGTCACGCGATCGATCAGGATGAACCCGCCCGTCTCGCGATTGTCCGCATAAGGGTCGCAGACGACGGCGGTGTCGAGCCAAAGCTCCGCCTCGCCGATCTCGTTGAAGGCGAGCGTCGCGCTCGCATCGCTCAGCGGCTCGGCGAGCCCGCTCTCGACGCGTATATGCGAGGAGACCTTCCTCACCGAAGCGGGCGTCGTCTTCGTGCCGAGCTTCAGGAGATAGCTCTTGTCGACGGCGAGCGGCTCGCGCACCAGCCACAAGAGCTTGGCCGAAAGACGATCGCCGACCTCGGCAGGAGAAACGGGCGAGACCAGCATGTCGCCGCGCGACACGTCGATCTCCTCCGTCAACGTCAGCGTGACCGATTGGCCGGCGACCGCGTGAGCCAGATCGCCGTCAGAGGTGACGATGCGCGAAATTCGCGTGTCGCGCCCCGCCGGCAGAATGCGGACGATGTCACCGGGCTTCACATTGCCGCCGGCGATGAAGCCGGAGAAGCCGCGGAAGTCGTGCGATGGACGGTTCACCCATTGCACGGGGAAGCGGAGGGGCAACACGCGCGCATTATCGTCCAGAGCGACGTTCTCGAGATAGGACAGCAGCGGCGGACCCGCATACCAGCCCATCTTCTCGCTGGCGTGCACGAGATTGTCGCCGTCCTTCGCGACGAGCGGAATGAGCGCGATGGAGAGGAAGCGCAACGGCGCGGCGAAGGCGCGGAAGTCGCGCTCGATCGCCGCGAAGACCTCTTGCGAATAATCGACGAGGTCCATCTTATTGACCGCGACGACGACATGGCGCACGCCGAGCATCGACACGATCATGCTGTGGCGGCGCGTCTGATCGAGCAGGCCCTTGCGCGCGTCGACCAGCAGCACGGCGAGCTCGGCGGTCGAGGCGCCGGTCGCCATATTGCGTGTATATTGCTCATGGCCGGGCGTATCCGCGACGATGAACTTGCGCTTGCCCGTCGCGAAATAGCGATAGGCGACGTCGATGGTGATGCCCTGCTCGCGCTCGGCGGCGAGGCCGTCGACGAGCAGCGCGAAATCGAGATCGTCGCCCTGCGTGCCGTGCTTCTTGGAATCGCGCTCGAGCGCCGCGATCAGATCGTCGGGCGCGAGATCGGCGTCATAGAGCAGGCGGCCGATCAAGGTCGACTTGCCGTCGTCGACCGAGCCGCAGGTGATGAAGCGCAGCAGAGGTTTTTCCGCGGGCGAAGGCCCGCCGGCCGATCGCGGCGGCGTGGACGAAGCGAGGCCGCCGTGCATCAAAAATACCCCTCCTGCTTCTTCTGCTCCATCGAAGAGGAGCCGTCGTGATCGATGACGCGCCCCTGTCGCTCGGAGGAGCGGCTCGCGCGCATTTCGGCGATGATCTCGTCGAGCGACGCCGCCGCGCTCTCTATGGCGCCCGTCAGCGGATAGCAGCCGAGCGTGCGGAAACGCACCATTTTCTGCTGAATCATCTCGCCGTCGCGCAGCTTCAGCCGCTCGTCGTCGACCATGATCAGCATGCCGTCGCGATCGATGACGGGACGCTCCTTGGCGAAATAGAGCGGCACCACATCTATGCCCTCGCGCGCGATATAGTCCCACACATCGGCCTCGGTCCAATTGGAGAGAGGAAACACGCGCAGGCTCTCGCCCGGACCCTTGCGGGCGTTGTAGAGCCGCCAGAACTCCGGTCGCTGCGCCTTGGGGTCCCAGCGATGCTGGGCATTGCGGAAGGAGAGCACGCGCTCCTTGGCGCGGGATTTTTCTTCGTCGCGGCGCGCGCCGCCGAAGGCCGCGTCGAATTTCCATTTGTCGAGCGCCTGCTTCAGCGCGTCGGTCTTCATGATCTGCGTATGCAGCTGCGATCCGTGCACCGTCGGATCGATGTTCATCTCGCGCCCTTGCGGGTTCGAATAGACGAGCAGCTCCATTCCGGTCTCGACCGCGCGACGATCGCGAAACGCGATCATCTCGCGGAACTTCCAGGTCGTGTCGACATGCAGCAGCGGAAACGGCGGCTTCGACGGATAGAAGGCCTTCATGGCGATGTGCAGCATCACCGCCGAATCCTTGCCGATCGAATAGAGCATCACCGGCCGCTCGCATTCGGCGACGACCTCGCGCATGATGTGGATGCTCTCCGCCTCGAGCTTGTCGAGATGGCCGAGCGTCTTCGCCGCGACACTCATTGCTCGGCCTCCGGCGCCGCGCCGCGCACGAGGCGTCCGTCCGGCCCGACATGCAGGCCGCACTCCTTCTTCTGATCGTCTTCCCACCACCAGCGGCCGGCGCGCTCGCTCTCGCCGGGCTCGATGGCGCGCGTGCAGGGCGCGCAGCCGATAGAGAGAAAGCCCTTCGCATGCAGATCGTTCACGGGGACGCTGAATTCCTCGATTTTTTCGGCGATCGCCTCGCGCGTGTAGTCGGCGAGCGGATTGAGCTTCACGAGCCTGCGGGCCGAGTCGAGCTCGGCGAGGCGCACGCCTTCGCGCGCCTGCGATTGATCGGCGCGCAGCCCGGTGACCCAGCCCGAGGCGCCGGCGAGCAGGCGGGCGAGCGGCTCGACCTTGCGGATGTCACAGCAGGCCTTGCGATTCTCGACCGAGCGATAGAAAGCGTTGATCCCGTGCTCGGCGACGAAATCGGCGAGCGGCTCGGGCTGCGGATAGACAGGCCGGATATGGCGCGCATAACGCGCTTCCGTACGCTCCCAGAGCGCGACCGTCTCTTCGAACAGGCGTCCCGTGTCGATGGTCACGACATCGATCTCGAGCCCCTGCGTGAAAATCGAATGGGTGACGAGCTGATCCTCTATGCCGAAGCTCGTCGTGAAGACGATGCGCCCCGGAATGACCTCGCGGGCGAGCTTCAGCCGATGATCGAGATCGAGAGCGGCGAGCCGCGGCGCGAGAATATCCACGATCGACGGCTTCATGATACGCCCTTTCGACGTCGCTCGAGGATGGACGCGCCGCCCGCATGGCCGCGCTGATAGGAGAGGCTGCGCGCGCGCAGCGCCTTCGCCCAATTGGCTTCGCCATGGCGCTGCGCCAGCTCGTCGGGAATCTCGATCGAAACGAAGCCGCTGCCGATCGCGTGCAGATATTGGTCCGGCGTCAGCCGGCCGCTGGCGCGCAGCTCGCCGGCAAATCCCGCGCGGCGCAGCAGGCGCGCCAGCGAGAATCCGCGCCCGTCGGTGAAGGCGGGAAAGGCGATGTCGATCAGCGCCAGCCGCGCGAAAAAAGGCGCCAGCGTCGCCGGCTCCGTGGTGTTGGCGACATAGACGCCGACAGCGGCGAGCCGCGCGTCGTCGAGCGCGGCTGCAACGCGCTGCTGCGAGACGATCACCTTGCCCGACGCGGGCAGCGATTCCTCATCGGCGAGACGACGCCACTCGTCCGCAACGAAAGCGCCGTCAGATACCAGAGCCATCCTCGCCCTCCCGGCGCGCCGATTCCTTGAAACGCTTATGCCCGAGGCGCCGCACCGTGTCGATGAAACGCTCGCCTTCGCAGCGCTCGGCGAGATAGAATTCGACGAGATTTTCGATCACGTCGGGGACTTCCTCGGCGGAGACGCCGGGGCCGATCAATTCGCCGATCGACGCATCGAGCGTCGGATCGCCGCCGAGCGTGACCTGATAGGATTCGACGCCCTTCTTCTCGAGGCCGAGAATTCCGATCGCGCCGACATGATGATGGCCGCAGGCGTTGATGCAGCCGGAAATCTTGACGCCCAGCTGGCCGATGCGGCGCTGGCGCTCGAGATCGGCGAAGCGCTTCGAGATCGCCTGCGCGATCGGAATGGAGCGCGCCGTCGCCAGCGCGCAATAATCGAGGCCCGGGCAGGAGATGATGTCGCTGATGAGGCCGGCGTTGGCGGTCGCGAGGCCCACCGCGTCGAGATCGCGCCAGAGAGCGTGGAGATCGTCCTTCCTCACATGCGGAAGAATGATGTTCTGCTCATGGCTGACGCGCAATTCTCCGAAGCCATAGGCGTCCGCGGCGTCGGCCAGCGCGCGCATCTGCGCGGCGGTGGCGTCTCCCGGAATGCCGCCGATCGGCTTCAAGGAGACAGTGACGATCGCATAGCCGCTCGCCCGATGCGGCGCGACATTGACCGCGGCGAAAGCGGCGAAGGCGGCGTCATCCGCCTTTGCCTTCTCGAACGCCTCGGAGCGCTCGGGCAGCTCATCATAGGGCGCGGTCCCGAAGAAGGCGGCGACGCGGGCGAACTCCTCGCTGTCATATGCGAAGGGCGCTCGGTCCATCGCCGCGAATTCCGCCTCGACCTGCGCGCGAAGCTCGTCGAGCCCGGTCTCATGCACCAATATCTTGATACGCGCCTTGTATTTGTTGTCGCGCCGGCCGAAGCGGTTGTAGACGCGCAGGATCGCCTCGAGATAAGCGAGCAGCTCGGCGCGCGGCAGAAACTCGCGCAACAGCTTGCCGATGAAAGGCGTGCGCCCGAGGCCGCCGCCGACGATCACCTCATAGCCGATGTCGCCCGCCGCATTCTTCACGACACGCAAGCCGATGTCATGGACCTTCACCGCCGCGCGGTCGTGCTCGGCGCCGGTGACGGCGATCTTGAACTTGCGCGGCAGGAAGCTGAACTCGGCATGCGCGCTCGACCATTGCCGCAGAAACTCCGCCGTCGGACGCGGGTCCTCGATCTCGTCGGCGGCGACCCCGGCGAAATGATCGGCGGTGACATTGCGGATGCAATTGCCCGAGGTCTGAATGGCGTGCATGTCGACATCGGCCAGCGCCTCGAGAATATCGGGCACGTCGACGAGCCTCGGCCAATTGAACTGCAGATTTTGCCGCGTGGTGAAATGGCCGTAGCCCTTGTCCCATGTGTCGGCGATATGGGCGAGCTGGCGCATCTGCCGCGAGGTCAGCGTGCCATAGGGGATGGCGACGCGCAGCATATAGGCGTGCAGCTGCAGATAGAGCCCGTTCATCAGGCGGAACGGACGGAACTCGTCCTCCGTCAGAGCCCCGGCGAGGCGGCGCTCGACCTGGCCGCGAAACTCCGCGACGCGCTCGCGCACGAAGGCGCGATCATACTCATCATAGGCGTAGCCGATCGGCGCGGAATTGGGGCGCGGCGGCAGCGTCGGATCATGCGCGGTCATCTGCCGTCTCCCTCTCTGCGCTCCGCCTGCTTGCCGAGATCCGGCCTGACGCTCGGCCCGGCGAACCGGAACTGCTCGCGAAAATGCAGCGGCGTCGGCGCGCCGTCGGCCGCGATCGCCACATCGACGAGATAGGCGTCGACGACGCGATTGGCGGCGACCTCCGCATCGGCCGCGGCCTTCAGAGCGGCGGCCGCCTCCCCGTCGTAAGCAATTTTCGCGCGCAGATGGTCGCGCTCCCAGCCGGCGGCGCCGAGAACGACCACATCGCCCTGCGCGAGATCGCTGGCGATGACGATTTGCGGATGGCGGAGCGCGGCCATCAGGCCTCCTTGACCAGAGTGAGCTTCAGCCCGTCGAGCTCGTCGGACCAGATGATCTGGCAGGACAGCCGCGACGTGTCGTGCAGAAACGGCAGCTCGTCGAGCTTGTCGAGCTCGTCCTCGCGCGGCGGCGGCACCTTGTCCGCCCATTGCGGGTCCAGAATGATATGACAGGCGGCGCATGTCACGGAGCCGCCGCAGCAGCCCTCCATGCCCATGCCATAGTCCCGCAAGATCTCCATCAATCGCCAGCCCTCCACGGGCTCGAGATCATGAACGACGCCATCGGCGTCTTCGACCCGGATCACGCTCATCCCCTTCTCCGCGCCCGCCGCCGCGGCCGTCCCTTTGCAAGTCGCGGTCTACTTATCTGTCGGCGCGCGAATGTCAATTCACTATAGGTCGAAGCCGCTGGCCACAAAACTACAATACTCCTGTGTGATATTCGATCCGCGGCGTCCGGCGCGCCGCGAGGCGAGAAAAGGCTCGGCGCATGCAAACCATAAATGCTAAAGAGTTCTTGTCGCTCCCGCCCGGACCCGGGCGACGCCGCTATAGGTGCTACGCCATGGCTCAAAGACCATCCAAAGACGCGAAACGTGACGATAGAGGCCTCTCCGCCCGGGAGAAGGCGCCGCCCACTTTTGTCGGACAAAGGGTCAAGCCGGCCGTGATCGTCGTCGGCGCCGACAAGGGCGGCGTGGGCAAGACGACGATCGCGCGCGCGCTGCTCGATTATCTCGCGGCGAACAATGTGCTGACGCGCGCCTTCGACACGGAGACGCCGCGTGGAACGCTGCGCCGTTTCCATCCCGATCAGACGACGATCGTCGACCTCACCTCGACCTCCGATCAGATGAAGATCATCGATACGCTCGGCACGGCGGAGGTCAAGGTCAGCGTCGTCGACGTGCGCGCCGGCGGGCTCGAGCCGGCGCTGCAGGCGCTGCAGGACACCGGCTTTCTCGATGCGGTGCGCGAGCGCGAGGTCACCTTCATCCTGTTTCATGTGCTCGGCTCGTCCATCGCCTCGCTCGACGAGATCGCCGAGGTCGCGCCCTATGTCGATGACGCGGACTATTTCCTCGTCAAGAACCATGTCAACGACACGACCTTTTTCGAATGGGACCCGGTGACGCACCGGCGCTATTTCGAGAAGGTGGAGACCGCCGGCGAGGTGACCATCCCCAAGCTGAACGAATTGTCCTATGAGCAGGTCGAGCTTGCCGGGACGTCCTTCTCGACCTTCGTCGCCAATCGCGCCGCCGACGGCGAGCCCGCCGATCACTCCTTCGTTCTGCGCGGCTATGTGCGCACATGGCAGAGCAAGATCGCCGACGAATTCGACCGCATCCGCCTGCTGGAGCTGATCGCTGGCAGAGAGGCGCGCTGAGCGCGCGAGGGCGCTGCGAACGAGAGCGCGGCGCGACGAGAGTGGAGAGATGAGACGACGCAGTTTCGTGTTCGTCGCCTGTTCGCCGCATCCACGCACGGGTGTTTCGACGACCGCGCGGCTGCTGACGGATTTCCACCTGTCGCGCCATGCGCCGGTCGAAGGCTTCGACACCGATCCGCACGCCTCGCGCTATGCGGAGCTGTTTCCCGCCCATGTCCGCGCCGTCGACGCCGCCGATATCAAGGGACAGATTTCTCTGTTCGACCGGCTGCTCGTCAATGACGAGACGCCGAAGATCGTCGACGTCTGGTCCCGCTCCTATGATCGCTTTTTCGGCACGGTTCGAGAGATCGGCTTCGTCGAGGAAGCGCGTCGCAATGGCGTCGAGCCGGTCATCCTGTTCCATGTCGACCCTTCGCAGACGAGCCTCGCGCGCGCGCACGCCCTTCACGCCGCCTGGAGCGATGTGGCGATGGTCGTCGTCAACAATGAAGGCGCCTCGCCGCTCGGCGCCGCCGCGCATGAGATTCTCGCGCATTATCCGGCGTCGCGGAAATTCGTCATCGCTCCGCTCGACGCCGCCGTGGCGCGATCGCTCGAATCGCCTGAGCTGTCGCTGAGCGGATTTCTCGTCGCGCCGCCGCCCGCCATGTCGATTGTCGTCCGCGCCGCGCTGAAAGCCTGGCTCGCGCCGATCTTCACGCAATTCCGCAGCTTCGAGCTGAGGCAGCAATTGAATGGGGCGGAATTCTTGAGATAGGCGGGAGGATAATATCCCCAACCCTCTTCCAGAGGAGCCGCCGCAGGCGGCGTCTCGAAGGACGGCCGCGCGGGGCGCAATCAATGGTTTCTGCCCGTAGCCATCCTTCGAGACGCCCGCTGCGCGGGCTCCTCAGGATGAGGGTGATTGGGCTGTAATCCTTCACCCGATTACCTGGGGCGGCCCCTTCTCCCACTCGTGGAAGAAGGGGCGCGCGTCGAGAGTCTCGATTTCGATCTTACAATCCCAGCGCCGCCTTCAGCTCTTTCAGCTGATCGAGCTTTTCCGCCGCGAGGCGGCGCGCCTCGTCGGACTTGGCGTCGGCGACATCCTCGCCCGCGTTCTTGATGTCGGCGTCGATCTTGGCGGCGTCGAGCTCGGCGACCGGGATCGCAAATTCGGCGAGGATGGTGAAGCCGCCCTGCCCGACATCGGCGAAGCCGCCGCGCACGAACAGCCTGTCCTTTTTGCCGGCCTCGTCGATCTCGACGACGCCCGGCTTCAGCACCGTCATCAGCGGCGCATGGCTCTCGAGAACCGTGAACTGGCCTTCGGCGCCCGGCGCGACGACAGCGTCCACCTCTCCCGAGAACAACAGCTTTTCGGGAGAGACGAGTTCGAAGTGGAACGTGGCCATGAAGGGCTCCGTCGTCTAAGCAGGATTTCGGAAAAGCGGGAACCGGCTTTCCGATCAAAATCCTGCAAAACCAAAAAACTCCGAGCGGACATGCGGTGGCGAGCCAATGCGCGTCCGCTCGGCGATTAACGGATCAAGCCGCTTCCTTGGCGAGCTTGGCGGCCTTCTCGACGGCTTCCTCGATGGTGCCGACCATATAGAAGGCGGCTTCGGGAAGATGGTCGTACTGGCCCTCGACGAGACCCTTGAAGCCCTTGATGGTGTCGGCGAGCGCGACGAGCTTGCCCGGCGCGCCGGTGAACACCTCGGCCACATGGAACGGCTGCGACAGGAAGCGCTCGATCTTGCGGGCGCGCGCCACCGTCAGCTTGTCCTCTTCCGACAGCTCGTCCATGCCCAGGATCGCGATGATGTCCTGCAGCGACTTATAGCGCTGCAGAGTCGACTGCACCTTGCGGGCGACCTCGTAATGCTCCTCGCCGACGATCGCCGGAGAGAGCATGCGCGAGGTCGAGTCGAGCGGATCGACCGCCGGATAGATGCCCTTTTCCGCGATCGAGCGGTTGAGCACGGTGGTCGCGTCGAGATGGGCGAAGGAGGCGGCCGGCGCCGGGTCGGTCAGATCGTCGGCCGGCACGTAAATGGCCTGCACCGAGGTGATCGAGCCCTTGGTGGTCGTGGTGATGCGCTCCTGCAGCGCGCCCATGTCGGTGGCGAGCGTCGGCTGATAGCCCACCGCCGAAGGAATGCGGCCGAGCAGAGCCGACACTTCCGAGCCCGCCTGGGTGAAGCGGAAGATGTTGTCGACGAAGAACAGCACGTCCTGGCCCTTGTCGCGGAAGTCCTCGGCGACGGTGAGGCCGGTCAGGGCGACGCGGGCGCGGGCTCCCGGAGGCTCGTTCATCTGGCCATAGACCAGCGCGGCCTTGGAGCCGGCGGCGGAGCCGTTTTCGGGCTTCTTGTTGACGCCGCCCTCGATCATCTCGTGATAGAGGTCATTGCCCTCGCGCGTGCGCTCGCCGACGCCGGCGAAGACGGAATAGCCGCCATGCGCCTTGGCGATATTGTTGATGAGCTCCATGATGATGACGGTCTTGCCGACGCCCGCGCCGCCGAACAGGCCGATCTTGCCGCCCTTGGCGTAAGGCGCCAGCAGGTCGACGACCTTGATGCCGGTCTCGAGGATCTGCGCCTCGGTCGCCTGCTCGGCGTAGGACGGCGCCGGCTGATGGATGGCGCGGCGCGCGGTCGTCTTGATCGGACCGGCCTCGTCGACCGGCTCGCCGATCACATTGATGATGCGGCCGAGCATCTCGTCGCCGACCGGAACCGAGATCGGCGCGCCGGTGTCGGTCACCGCCTGGCCGCGCACGAGACCTTCGGTCGAGTCCATGGCGATGGTGCGCACGGAATTCTCGCCGAGATGCTGCGCGACTTCGAGCACGAGGCGCGCGCCCTGATTGGTGGTCTCCAGCGCGTTCAGGATTTCCGGCAGGTAAGCGTCGAACTTCACGTCGACGACAGCGCCGATCACCTGCGTGATGTGACCCGTGCTCGTGGGGGTAGCCATTGTCTCGTCCTCTCGACTGTTGTTCTCGACGTCAGAGCGCCTCGGCGCCCGAGATGATCTCGATGAGTTCCTTGGTGATGATCGCCTGGCGCGAACGATTGTAGAGCGTCGTCTGCTTCTTGATCATGTCGCCGGCGTTGCGCGTGGCGTTGTCCATCGCGCTCATGCGCGCGCCCTGCTCGGAAGCGGCGTTCTCGAGCAACGCGCGGAAGATCTGCACCGAGATATTGCGCGGCAGCAGAACGGTCAGGATCTCGTCCTGGCCGGGCTCATATTCATAGGACGGCTGCGGTCCGCTCGCTGTCGCGGCGTTCTCATTGGTCGGAATCTGCGCCGGAATGAGCTGCAGCGCGGTCGGGATTTGCTGGATCACCGATTTGAACTGCGAGAAGAACAAGGTCGCGACGTCGAACTCGCCGCTCTCGAACAATTCGATCACCTTGCGGCCGATGGCGTCGCCATTGTCGAAGCCGAGCTGGCGCACGCCGCGCAGCTCGACCAGCTCGATGATGTTCTTCTCATACTGGCGGCGCAGCTGGTCGTAGCCCTTCTTGCCGACGCAGAGAATCTTGACTGTCTTGCCCTGCCCCTGCAGGCGCGCGATGTGCTCGCGGGCGAGCCGGACGATCGAGGAGTTGAACGCGCCGCAGAGGCCGCGCTCGGCGGTCGCCACGATGAGCAGATGCGTCTCGTCGCGGCCATTGCCGGTCAGCAGCAGCGGCGCGCCCGATGACACGCCGCCGGCGAGATTGGCGAGCACTTTCTCGATGCGCTCCGCATAGGGACGCGCCGCCTCGGCCGCCGCCTGGGCGCGGCGCAGCTTGGCGGCCGCGACCATCTGCATGGCCTTGGTGATCTTCTGCGTCGCCTTGACGGAAGATATGCGGTTTCGAAGATCCTTCAACGAGGGCATGAGAGAACCCGTCTCATTGCGACCAGAGCGGCGCCGTCATTGCTGGGAGCGAAGGGACGCGGCAATCGCGGAGCCGCCCCGCGGCTCTCGATTGCTCGGCTTCTCTCGCAATGACGGGCCAATGTTTCCGGTCCTAAGGTTGCGCGCTCAGGCGAAGGACTTGGAGAAGGCGTCGACGACGCTCTTCAGCTCGGCGGCGGTGGCGTCCGGCAGATCCTTCGTCGTGCGGATCGACTCGAGGATGTTCGGATACTGCGTGCGCAGCAGCGACAGCAATCCGTCCTCGAAGGCGCGCACGCGACCGACCGGCAACGGATCGAGATAGCCGTTGACGCCGGCGTAGATCACGCAGGTCTGCTCTTCCATCTTCAGCGGTGAGAACTGCGGCTGCTTCAGGAGCTCTGTGAGGCGCGCGCCGCGGTTCAAGAGGCGCTGCGTCACCGCGTCGAGATCGGAGCCGAACTGCGCGAAGGCGGCCATCTCGCGATATTGCGCGAGCTCGCCCTTGATCTTGCCGGCGACCTTCTTCGTCGCCTTGGTCTGCGCGGCGGAGCCGACGCGCGACACCGAGAGGCCGACGTTCACCGCCGGACGAACGCCCTGATAGAAGAGGTCCGTCTCGAGGAAGATCTGGCCGTCGGTGATCGAGATGACGTTCGTCGGGATGTAGGCCGACACGTCATTGGCCTGGGTCTCGATGATCGGCAGAGCGGTCAGCGAGCCGGAGCCGCGCTCGTCATTGAGCTTGGCGGCGCGCTCGAGCAGGCGCGAATGCAGATAGAACACGTCGCCCGGATAGGCCTCGCGTCCCGGAGGACGACGCAGCAGCAGCGACATCTGGCGATAGGCGACGGCCTGCTTGGAGAGGTCGTCGTAGACGATCACGGCGTGCAGGCCGTTGTCGCGGAAATATTCGCCCATGGCGCAGCCGGCGAAAGGCGCCAGGAACTGCATCGGCGCCGGATCGGAGGCGGTGGCGGCGACGATGATCGAATAGTCGAGCGCGCCGCGCTCCTCCAGCACCTTCACGAATTGCGCGACGGTCGAGCGCTTCTGGCCCACCGCGACATAGACGCAGTAGAGCTTGGCTTTCTCGTCGTCGCCGTCGTTCAGCGACTTCTGGTTCAAGATGGTGTCGAGCGCCACGGCGGTCTTGCCGGTCTGGCGGTCGCCGATGATGAGCTCGCGCTGGCCGCGGCCGATCGGGATCAGCGCGTCGATCGCCTTGAGGCCGGTCGCCATCGGCTCATGCACGGACTTGCGCGGAATGATGCCGGGAGCCTTCACATCGACGCGGGCGCGCGTCTCGGCGTTGATCGGACCCTTGCCGTCGATCGGATTGCCGAGCGCGTCCACGACGCGGCCGAGCAGACCCCTGCCGACCGGAACGTCGACGATGGCGCCGGTGCGCTTGACGGTCTGGCCTTCCTTGATGTCGCGGTCGGAGCCGAAGATCACGACGCCGACATTGTCGCTCTCGAGGTTGAGCGCCATGCCGGTGACGCCGTTCTCGAACTGCACCATCTCGCCGGCCTGGACATTGTCGAGGCCGTAGACGCGGGCGATGCCGTCGCCGACGGAGAGGACCTGACCGACCTCGGTGACTTCGGCCTCATTGCCGAAATTAGCGATCTCGTTCTTGAGGATCGCGGAAATCTCTGCGGCGCGGATAGCCATCAGCCGACCTCTTTCATGCGTGTGCGAATGGAATTGAGCTTGGTCTTCAGCGAGGCGTCGACCATGCGCGAGCCGAGCTTGACGACGAGTCCGCCGATGATCGACGGATCGACCTTGACGTCGAGACCCACGGTCTTGCCGCCGGTGACGCCGGCCAGCGCCTCGCGCAGCGCGCTCTCGTGATGATCGGCGAGCGGCGCCGCGACCGTCACCTCGGCGCGCACGAGGCCCTTGGAGGCGTCATGCAGCTGCTTATAGGCGACGATCATGTCGGGGAGGACGAACAGGCGCCGCTTGGAGGCGACGAGCCGGATGAAATTGGCGGCGATCCCGGAGATGTCCGCGCCGGCGAGAACGGGGCCGAGGGCCTTGATCTGCTCCTCGGCGGAGAACACCGGGCTCTTCACGAGGCGCTTCAGATCGGCGCTCTCGTCGATCAGCGCGCCGAAACCGGCCAGCGCCTGCGCCACCTCGTCGGCCGAGCCCTGCTCCGTCGCGAGATCGAACAGGGCCGACGCATATCGGCCCGCTACTCCGGAAAGATCGTCTCCGCCTGAAGCCACTTCAGTCTCGCTCTCGGATCGTCGTTGCTCGAAGCTCGCGCGCGTCGCGCGCGATAAGTGTTGCGAAGTGTCCCGCAATGGCCTCGAGCAAACTTGATTGTCGGGGGAAGGAGCGAAGGCGGTGACGCCAAAGCTCCAAGGCGCCCGTCCCCTAACACGGACCATTTTGCGGCGCAACCCTGCGGCGACCGCAGCGCGGGCAGTTTTCGGCGCCGCCCAAAAAAGCGCCATTTGTTCCGGCCGCGGCGCCGCAGCTTTGCCTTTACCTTTGACTTGACAGAGGTTTTGGATTTTCGGCCGGCTTTCCCCGGAGCCGCCTCCGGGTCGCCGCTTGCGCGCGCGAGGCGCGCATGGCACTTCCTGGCGCGATTGGGAGAGCTTTGGAGGATTGAGCATGGCGCGCGCGGTGGTCGGCATCATCGGAGGATCGGGCGTCTATCATCTGCCCGGGCTGCACAATATTCGCGAGGAGCGCGTCACGACGCCCTGGGGCGAGCCCTCGGACGCGCTGCATTTCGGCGAGGTGGGCGCAACCGAGGTCGTCTTCCTGCCCCGCCATGGACGCGGGCATGCGCTCTCGCCGTCCGGCATCAATTATCGGGCGAATATTTATGCGCTGAAGCAGGCGGGCGTCACCGATCTCGTCTCGGTCTCGGCCTGCGGCTCGTTCAAGGCGGAGCTCTATCCGGGCCTGTTCGTGCTGCCGGATCAATTCGTCGACCGCACCTTCGGCCGGCAATCCTCCTTCTTCGGCAATGGCTGCGTCACGCATGTGTCGATGGCGCACCCGGTCGCGCCTCTGCTCGCGGCGCGAATCGCCGCGGCGGCCGAGGCGGAGAGCATCGCCGCCGTGAAGGGCGGAACCTATGTGTGCATGGAGGGGCCGCAATTCTCGTCCTATGCGGAATCGCTGACCTATAAGGGCGCGGGCTATGACGTGATCGGCATGACGGCGATGCCCGAAGCCAAGCTCGCGCGCGAAGCCGAGCTCTCTTACGCGACCATCGCGATGGTGACGGATTTCGACTGCTGGCATCCCGAGCACGACAACGTCGAGGTCGCGGCGGTGATCGAGGTGGTGCGCTCCAACGCCGACAAGGCGAGCCGCCTGCTCGCACGCCTGCTCGAGGATTTTCCGAAGGAGCACGAGCCCTGCCCGATCGGCTCGGACCGCGCGCTCGACAGCGCCATTCTGACCGCGCCGGAGGCGCGCGACCCGCAGCTGATCGAAAAGCTCGGCGTCATTCTCGCGCGCGTCGGCGCGCCCAAATGACGGCGAGCGTCGCGCCGATGTGGAGGCTCGTGATGCGCAATCTCTCGCTTCTCGCCTGCGTGATGCTGGCCGCGCCGGCGCTCGCGCAGAGCAGCAAGCCGGTCAGGGATTTTCCCGTCGTCGATGTCGGCGGAACGGCGGTCGAGACCGTGGTCCCCGATCGCGCCGACATCACGCTCGGCGTCTTCGCCGAAAAGCCGACGGCGGCGGAAGCGACCGCAGCGCTGGCGCGCCAGTCGACCGGCCTCGCGCAGGAGATCGAGGCCGCCGGAATCGCCCGCAAGGATGTGAAGACCGCCAGCGTCGACCTGTCGCCGGTCTATTCGGAGGCGCGCGAGCCGAAGACGCAGATCGTCCGCCAAGCGCTCACCGGCTTTCGCGCCTCGACGCAGCTCGTCGTGACCACCGCCAATGTCGAGCAAGTCGGCGACCTTCTCGCCAAGCTTCTGTCGACGCATGCCAATCAGCTGGAGGGCGTCGCCTTTCGCGTCAGCGATCGCGCCGAGCGCGAGGACGCGCTGCTCGGCCGGGCGGTCGCCAATGCGCAAAAGCGCGCGCGGCTGCTCGCCGAAGGCGCGGCGATGAAGCTCGGCGATCTCGTCGAGATCGACGCCGGGCAGAGCGCGCCCATGGCCTATGCGTCTCCGAAAGCCGCGCGCGGAATGGCGACGGAAGCGGCCGCCTCCGTCGCCGTCCGGCCGGGAGAGGAACGCCTCGAGGCGCATGTGCGCACGCTCTGGCGCCTGCTGCCGAAATGAGCCGCGGTAAGCTTAAGCTTATTTCCGCTTTCTCGACTGCGAGCCTGAAGGCTCGCGGTCCGAAAGGGCGGGTCTGCACCGCGAGCCTTCAAGGCTCGCTCCTTTGCGAAAGCCCTTTCAATTCGACCGGCGAAGCGGAACAGCGGATTTCTGTATAGGCTCGAACGATTTCCGTTCGAGCGGAGACCGCTCCTAGCCGCAGCTCGCCAGCCAGACGTCGGCGAGCCCGCGCCGCTCGCAGAGGCCCGCGAGATATTTCTCGATGCGGCTCACACGTTCGGCGTTCGCCGCCGTTCCCGGCGCATAGTCCCGCGGATTATTGTTGGTGGCGACGAGGGAGAGAAACTCGTCGTCCGTCAGCTCCGCAAGCGGCTTGCCGAACCATTTGCGCGCCGAAGCCTCGAATCCGTTCACCTCGATGAAGGCCGCGAGCTGCGCGTTCTTGGAGGCGAGCGGCCCGACGGCGAATTGAGCGATCAGCGTCTGGCGAATCTTCGCGAAGCCGGGCTTGAAATCATCGAAATAGAGGCGCTTGACCACGGATTGCGCGACCGTGGTCGCCAGCGGCGCGCTCCAGTCGACGCCGTCCTCGCGCGTCCAGAAGTCCGGGTCCTGCACCCGGATCAAGGTTTCCGCCCGCTCGTCGGAAAGAGCGGCGGGCCGCTTCGCGCCATTGTCGGTGATCGCCTCATAGGGCGCGAACAAGCTCGGCGTTTCGGCGCGCGCGAGCGCGACGGAGACCGCTTCATAGACGATGGCCACGGCGGCGAACGCGCCGCCCGCGAGCGCGAGAATGCGCGCGAATCGAAAAAGAGCCATGAGCGAACCCTCGAAAATCTGCGACGGCGCGAGCCTGATGTGCAAACGGGGCGGCTCCGCGGCGTGATCTGGACGTTCTCGGGGCGCGAGCCGCGGCCCCGTTGACGTCGGATGTCCTTCCGCGCGGGAATGCGCTATGAGTGGGGGCGAAACCCTCACCATGCGCCGAGTTTCGAACATGCCTCTCGCCTCCGCAATTCGCACCATTCCCGACTATCCCAAGCCCGGCATCATGTTCCGAGACATCACGACGCTGCTCGGCGACGCCCGGGCGTTCCGTCGCGCCGTCGACGAGCTGGTGCAGCCCTGGGCCGGAACCAAGATCGACAAGGTGGCGGGCATGGAGGCGCGCGGATTCATTCTCGGCGGCGCCGTGGCGCATCAGCTGTCGGCGGGCTTCGTGCCGGTGCGCAAGAAGGGCAAGCTGCCGCATACGACCGTGCGCATCGCCTATTCGCTGGAATATGGCGTCGACGAGATGGAGGTGCACGAGGACGCCGTCGTGAAAGGCGAGCGCGTCATCCTGGTGGACGATCTCATCGCCACCGGCGGCACGGCCGAGGGCGCGATCAAGCTGCTGCAGCAGGTCGGCGCCGAGGTCGTGGCCGCCTGTTTCGTGATCGACCTGCCCGATCTCGGCGGCGCCAAGAAGATCGAGGCGCTCGGCGTGCCCGTGCGCAAGCTGGTCACATTCGAAGGGCATTGAAGCGCGGCGCCTCGCGCGAGGCGGTTCGGTGAATGCTTCGAAGGCCGCTTCACCCGAACGCCCTTTCCGGCATTTCGATCGATCGCCTGCGGTCGCGCGCCCCGCGTTAGCCTTTTGTTTGCCTTGTTCGGGTTCTGTAATGGCTCGTGTCGCTCGCGTTTCGTCGTAACGGGTCGCCATGAGGACCAGCAAGCCTCGCCTCTTCCTGCTGGCCGTCGCCCTGTCGTTCGGCCTCGTGGAGGCGTGCGTGCTCGCCGCCATCGCCTGGAATGCGCCGCTCGACGCGGCGCGCCCTGCTCCCGCGGCCGTTCGTACGACCGACGCGAACGACACGAGGCCCCGCCTCCTCGGCGCGCCCTATGGCGCGCTGCTGCAGAATTTCGGCCCGCGGCGGCATGCCGCCGCGCCTGCGGAGGAGCAGCCGTCGCCCGTCGTCGCCATCGAGCGCGCCGCTGCGCCGGAGCCTGCCGCCGGATTCCCCGCGCCCTTGCCGCCCGCCCGGCCGGTGGAGCTCGCATCGCTCGGCTATTTCGGGGTCGTCGCGCCGCGGCCGCCGGCGCGTCCGCGCGAATTCGCCGGGCCCGCGACGCCGATCACTCTCGCATCGCTCGCCCCGGCGAGCGATTCGGCCGCGCCCTTTCCCCGCCGCGAGGACGGCAATTTCCGCCTCGGCGCCGCCGCCTATGTGCGCATCTTCAAGAAAGAGGGCGAGCTCGAATTATGGCTGAAGCGGGACGGCCGCTATTCGCTCTACAAGACTTATTCGATCTGCAAATGGTCCGGCGGCCTCGGTCCGAAGCTGCGCTCCGGCGATTACCAGTCGCCGGAAGGATTCTACAGCGTGTCGGCGCGCCAGCTCAATCCGAACTCCGCCTATCACCGCGCCTTCGACATCGGCTTCCCCAACGCCTATGACCGGCGCAACGGCCGCACCGGCGGCGCGCTGATGGTGCATGGCGCCTGCAAGTCGGTCGGCTGCTTCGCCATGACCGACAAGGTCATCGAGGAGATCTACGGCTTCGTGGAAGCGGCGCTGCGCGGCGGCCAGCACGACGTGCCGGTGCATATCTTTCCCTTTCGCCTGACAGAAGAGGCGCTCGCCAAAGAGACGAAAGGCGATTGGACCAGCCTGTGGGCGGTCCCGCCGGAACGGCGGCAATGGGCCGGCTTCTGGCAAAATCTGAAGGAAGGCTACGATCTCTTCGAGCGCACCGGCGAGCCGCCGACGGCCTATGCCTGTGGCGCGCGCTATGGCTTTCAGGCCGACGGCTCCTGCACGCGCATTGCCGGCTGGTGAGCCGCGCGAAAGCTGTGCGTTCCAGCCGCAGGCCGTTGCGCGACGCTCGCGCCTTGCCGATCCTCGATCGTGAGATTCGCGATTCGCCCGCGGGTCGTCGGCGGAGATCGAGCGCAATGGCCGGCAAGAACAAATCGACGACCGGAGCCGCGAGCCGCAAGCGCGGCGCGCCGGCGGCAAAAGCGCGCAAGGGCAGAACGAAAGCCAAAGCGGTGCTCGAGCGCGTCGCAGCCGCCGGCTGGCGCACCAGCGACGAGGACGAGATCGCGATGCGCCGCTGGCGCGGCCAGACCGAGATCGGCGAGGTCGTCGCGCTGACGTCGGAGCATGGCTTCTTCGGCGATTTTCGCGTCGGCTCGGCCGGCGGGCGCGGTTATGACGTCGAGATTCGGAGCCTTTCCGAGCAGGTCAATTCCTGCGGCTGCGTGGATGCGGCGGTAAACGGCCTCGGAACCTGCAAGCACATCGAGGGAACGCTGGCGGCTCTGCGCCGCGGCAAGAGCCGCGCCTTTCGCGCTGCGGCGACCGAGGGAAGCGCTTTCGTCGAGATTTTTCTCGACCGCCGCGGCGAAGCGACCCCCGGGATCCTCTGGCCCGCCGCCTCCGACGACGCCGCTGTCGCGCAGGCGCGCGAATGGCTGGCGCCTTATCTCGGGACGGACGGTCGGCCGAAGGCGGACCCCGAAGAGATCGCGCGCCTCATCGACGCCGTCGCCGCGGCGCCGGAGCCGGCGCGCGCCCGGCTGCGCGTCTCGCGCGGCTTCGCGCCATGGATCGAGCGGGCGCGGCGCAATCGCGCCCGCGTCGAGGCGGCCGCGGCCTTTCGCGACGACCTCGCCGCCGGACGCGAGACACTCGACATATTGAAGCTGCCGCTGCTGCCCTATCAGCGGACCGGCGCCATTCATCTCGCTTTCGGCGAGCGCGCCCTGCTCGCCGACGACATGGGCCTCGGCAAGACCATTCAGGCGATCGCCGCTTGCGAGCTGCTGGCGCGCCGCAAAAAGATCACCAAGGTTCTCGTCGTCTGTCCGACCTCGCTGAAAGCGGAATGGGAGGAGCAGATCGCGCGCTTTTGCGGCCGCGACTGCCGCCTCGTGTTCGGATCGCGCGCGCAGCGGCTCGCCGCCTATGGCGGCGCGCCCGCCTTCTTCACCGTCGTGAATTACGAGCAGGTGGCGAGCGATGCCGACGACGTCACCCGTCTCCTCGCGCCCGACGTGGTCGTGCTCGACGAGGCGCAGCGCATCAAGAACTGGCGCACCAAAACGGCGCGGCAGGTGAAGGCGCTGCGCGCGGCTCACGCCTTCGTGCTCACCGGCACGCCGATCGAGAACCGCATCGACGAACTCTATTCGATCGTCCAATATCTCGATCCGGACGTGTTCGGCTCGCTGTTCCGCTTCAATCGCGACTTCTATGAGCTGGACGAGCGCGGCCGGCCCGTCGACTATAAGAATCTCGCGCAGCTGCGCGAGCGCATCGCGCCGCTGATGCTGCGTCGCCGCAAGGCCGAGGTGGAGAAGGAGCTGCCAGGGCGCACGGTCAAAACCTATCTCGTGCCGATGTGCGACGAGCAGAAGCTCCGCTATGAGGATTACAGCATTCCCGCCGCGCGGCTGATCGCCCAGGCGCAGAAGCGCCCGCTGCGGCAGCAGGAATTCGAGCGGCTGCAGCAATTGCTCGCCTGCATGCGCATGGTCTGCGACACGCCGGCGATCCTCGATCCGGCTTGCCGCGTCTCTCCCAAGCTCGAGGAGCTGGAAAAAATTCTCGGCGAATTGCTCGAGGACGAGGGCCGCAAGATCATCATCTTCTCCGAATGGGAGCGGATGCTGACGATGATTCGCGAGCTCGCCGCGGAAATGGGCGTCGAGGCCGCCTGGCATACGGGCTCGGTGACGCAGGAGCGCCGGCGCGCCGAGATCAACCGCTTCAAGCGCGATCCGGCCTGCCGGCTGTTCCTCTCCACCGACAGCGGCGGCGTCGGCCTCAATCTCCAGGTCGCGAGCGCGGTGATCAATATCGATCTGCCATGGAATCCGGCAAAGTTCGAACAGCGCATCGCCCGCGCATGGCGCAAGAATCAGCAGCGCTCGGTGAGCGTCGTCAACCTCGTCGCCGAAGGAACGATCGAGCACAATATTCTGCATCTCATCGGCCAGAAGCAGGCGCTCGCCGACGGCGTGCTCGACGGCGAAGGCGATCTCTCAGAGCTCAAAATGCCCTCCGGCCGCGCCGCCTTCATCGAGCGCATGCAGGCGATGATGGAGCGCCCGCGCATTGCGCCGCGCATCGTCTCGGCGCAGCAGCTCTTCGTCGACGATCTGCTGAACCGTTTGGGCGAGCATGTTCTGCTCGTCGAGGAGCGTCGCGGCGCGGAGGGCGCGGCGCGCCTCCTCGTCGTGCTCGACGCCGACGACGCGGCGCTCGCCGAGGAGACGGCGCGCGTCGCAACGCTCGACGCGCCGGCGGTGGACCTCATGGACCTGCGAAGCTGGCGCGCGACGCGGCGCCTGGCCGAAGCCGGACTGCTGCGTTTTTCCGGCGAGCCGCGCGAGCTGCATCGCTCGTCGGCGCTGCCGCGCGAAGACGGCGCGCCCGCGATGCGTCGCGGCGGCGACGCCATGGCCGAAGCCGACCGCACGCTGCGCATGGCGCGAACGCTCGCCGAGGGCGGCTTTCCGGAAGAGGCGCCGCCTCTGCTCGCTCGCGCGCTGCGCGCCGCGGCGCAGGCGCTGCTTGCGGCGCGCGGCGAGCAGGCGGCCGACTCCGGCGACGAGGACCTTCGCCGTCTCGTCGCCTGCGGCGCGCTGCCCGACGAGACGTTGCCGGTGCTGGAAGCGATGCGCGTCCTCCCGACGGACGCCGGCGTCGCGGAGGTCGCGCCACTGCTGTCGTCGGCCGCGCGGATCGTGGCGACGATCCGGCGCAACGAGCCCTCGCTCTGCTCCTGATGCCCCGGGGACGGCGCTGAACGCGCGAATGCGCGTCCGAGGGGAGCGCGAGGTCTGCGGCGGTTCCCGATCCGCCGCCGGCCCAGCGTCGCCATCGGACGCGCGAGCCTCCCGCTCTGGCGAGAGGATATGCGTTCAGCGGAACAATTGCGTCAGGAAATGCATCAGGATCAAAAAGAATCCGAGCACTCCGCCGATTCCGAGCAGCGCTTTGGCGACCGAGTTGCTTTTGGTCTGCATGATCGATGTTCCTCCCGATAGCGAGCGAACCTGACGCTACCGGAACGGCGGCCGCCGAAAACCGCCAACTCTGCGATCGCGAGGGGTCCAGCCCCTCTCTTGACATCTCAGTCCCAGCCGATCGAAGCTCGCAGCGGCCCTGCGACAATAACCAAAAGCCGAAACGGAGGGGTCCAATGCTGCGTCCGTGGACGTTCAACCTGTCCGAACGGATCGATGCGCGCCGCGGCGCGCCGCTCTATCTGCAAATCGTCCATGCGTTCATCCATGAGATCGAACGCGGACGCCTCGTGCCCGGCGCGCCTTTGCCGAGCAGCCGCGAGCTCGCCGCGACGCTCGGCGTCAATCGCAAGACCATCGTCCTCGCCTATGACGATCTCGTCGCGCAAGGCTGGCTCTCGACCGACCGCACGCGCGGAACCTTCATCTCCACACAACTGCCGGAGACGCGGCCGGCCGAGAGCGGCGCGCGCGCCGATGCGCGCTCGGCGGAATTCGCCTTTCACGCAGCGCCCGAGCCGCGGCTGGTCTTCGCCGGGCAGGACCGGATCGTCCTCGACGACGGCCTGCCGGACCCGCGCCTCTTCTCGATCGACACGCTGCTGCACGCGCATCGCGAGGCGGGACAGCGCGCCGCGCGCGCGGGCGGGCTCGGCTATGGCGATCCGCGCGGCGCGCTCGATCTGCGGCGCATGATCGCCGACATGCTCGCGACGCATCGCGGCGTCGTCGTCGACGCGGATGAGATCTGCGTCACGCGCGGCAGCCAGATGGGCATTTTTCTCGCCGCGCGCATTCTGCTCTCGCCGGGCGACGCCGTGCTCGTCGAAGGCCTGTCCTATGCGGCGGCGCGCGACGCTTTCGCGGCGGCGGGCGCGGAGGTGATCGGCGTCGGCCTCGACGCGGACGGACTCGTCGTCGAGGATGTCGAGCGCGAATGCGCGCGGCGCGCCGTGCGCGCCGTCTATGTGACGCCGCATCATCAGTTTCCCACTACCGTCTCGCTCACTCCCGAGCGGCGGCTGAAGCTGCTGCAGCTCGCGGCCGAGCACGGCTTCGCCGTCATCGAGGACGATTACGATCACGAATTTCATTTCGAGCGCCAGCCGCTGCTGCCGATGGCGAGCTATGCGCCGGGACGCACGATCTATATCGGCTCCATGTCGAAGCTGCTGCTGCCGGGCCTGCGCGTCGGCTATATCGCCGCGCCGCAGGAGGTCGCGCGCGCCATGGCCAATGTCGCGGCGACCATCGACCGCCAGGGCAATGCGCTGACCGAGCTCGCCGTCGCCGAGCTGATCCGCTCAGGCGAGTTGCGCCGCCATGTGCGCAAGGCCCGGCAGATTTATGCGCGCCGGCGCGACGCTTTCGGCGCCGCTCTGCGCGCCGCCTTCGGCGATCTCGTCGACTTCTCCGTCCCCGACGGCGGCCTCGCCTATTGGGCGCGGTTTCGCGACGAGGCGACGCTCGACGCGCTCGAGGCGAACGCCGCGCGCAACGGCTTGCGCATGCTGCCCTCGACCTGCTTCGCCGCGCCGCCGCAGACGGGCCGCGGCCTGCGCCTCGGTTATGGGAGCCTCGACGAGGCGGAGGCGGCGCGGGCGATCCGGCGGCTCGCCGACGCCGCGCTGCGCGGAAGCGAATCAACGCCGAAACTGGACGAAGCCATGGCGAGGCGCCACATATGACCGGCTCCAGCGGCCGACGCCGCGACAAATGAGCGAGGACGCGCATGGACGCCAATGAGCCGGCCGATCGCGACGAAGCGCCCGCGATGAACCGCGCAGCCGTGCGCCTGTCCTCCGGCGACGCGCTCTGGGCGCATATCCGCGAGGAGGCGGAAGCGACGCTCGCGCGCGAGGGCGCGCTGGCGAGCCTCGTCATGGCGGCCGTCGTCAATCGGCGTTGTTTCGAGGACGCCGTCATTCACAGGGTCGCCGCGCGCCTCGGCAATGGCGCCATGCCCGCCGACATCATCATCGACGCATTTTCGCGCGCGCTCGACGAAGACCCATCGATCGGCGAGGCCTTTCGCGCCGACATCAAGGCGATCGCCGAGCGTGATCCCGCCTGCGGCCGCCTCATCGAGCCCTTGCTCTTCTTCAAGGGCTTTCATGCGATCGAAACGCACCGCCTCGCTCATCGTCTATGGACGAAAGGCCAGCGCGATTTCGCGCTCTATCTGCAGAGCCGCGCGTCGGACGCCTTCCAGACCGATATTCATCCGGCCGCGCCATTCGGCCGCGGCGTGTTTCTCGATCATGCGACCGGACTCGTCGTCGGCGCCACGGCGGTGGTGGAGGACGACGTCTCCATTCTGCAGAATGTCACGCTCGGCGGCACCGGCAAGGAGAGCGGCGACCGCCATCCGAAGGTCAGGCGCGGCGTCATGATCGGCGCCGGCGCGAAAATTCTCGGCAATATCGAGGTCGGCGCCTGCTCGCGCATCGCGGCGGGCTCGGTGGTGCTGCGGCCGGTGCCGCGCAACGTGACCGTCGCGGGCGTGCCGGCGAGCGTGATCGGCGCCGCCGGCTGCGCCGAGCCGGCCCGCGACATGGACCAGCTGCTGAGCCGGCTCTCCTACGATTCCTTCAGCTATTCCATCTGAGCGTCCTCACGCCCGCGCTCCGCCTTCTCGCGTCCGACGCGAGCCGTGAGCCGCGCGAAGGAGAGGTCTTCGCCGGCCGCGCTCTCGCCGAGCGCGAGCCGCAGGAAGCGCGCCGGAAAGCAGATGGCGTCGATATTCGCCTCGCGCAGCTCCTGCGGACGCTGCGGATCGGAGGCGAGGCGCTGCTCGACGCCGGCGAGCAGAGCGTCGATCTCGCCTTCGGCGAGCAGGCCCTTGTCGCGCAGCGCGCCGAACAGAGCGGCGAGCACCGCATAGACGCCTTCGAGCTGAAGATTGGCCGTGTTCATGATTGCCTCTCGGGGTCGTGGCCGATGAGAGGCTAACCTCGATCGCGGGGATTCGATCCCTCGCCGAACGAGAATCTCGACGTCCGCGACTATCCTCGGCCGGCCTGCGCTCCGATCAGCGCGCGCCCGTCATGATCCGTCGCGATCATGTCGAGCATTCGTCCGGGCTCTTCGCCCGGCGTGCGCATCGGGGTGAAATCCGCCGCGCGCGCGAGGCCGCCGCGCTCGGTCAAGACCCGCAGCCGCTTGCCGCGCTGCGCGTCGAGATGGCGCGCCAGCGCCGCATCCCCCGCCGCGCGCAGCCGCGCCGCGCGCTCCTTCACGATCGCGCCGTCCATCTGCGGCATCAGCGCCGCCGGCGTTCCGGGGCGCGGCGAGAAGGGGAAGACGTGAAGATGGGTGAGCCCGCAGGCTTCGACGAGATCGAGCGTGCGCGCGAACATCTCCTCGGTCTCGGTCGGAAAGCCGGCGATGAAGTCCGCGCCGAACACGATGTCCGGCCGCGCCTCCCGCATGTCCTCGCAAAAGCGAACGGCCTCGGCGCGCGAATGGCGCCGCTTCATCCGCTTCAGGACGAGATCGTCGCCCGATTGCAGCGACAAATGCAGATGCGGGGCGAGCCGCGGCTCTTGCGCCATCAGCTCGACAAGATCGGCGTCGGCCTCGATGCAGTCGATCGAGGAGAGGCGCAGGCGCTCGAGCTCCGGCGCCGCGCGCAAAATGGCGCGCGCGAGCGCGCCGAGCGTGACGTCCTGATATCGGTAGCTGGTGAGATCGACGCCGGTCAGCACGATCTCGCGCCGCCCGCTCGCGACGAGCCGCCGCGCCTCGGCGATCGCATCCTGCGGCGGCGCGGAGCGCGCGGGTCCGCGGCCGAACGGAATGACGCAGAAGGTGCAGCGATGATCGCAGCCGTTCTGCACGGCGAGGAAGGCGCGCGTCTGCCCTTCCGACGCGCTCTGCGCGACGGGCGCATCCTGCGCCTCGCCGAGCACCCGCGTCACCCCCTCCATGGCGGCGAAACGCTGCGGATCGATGCGCGCCGCGCAGCCGGCGACGACGATCTCCGCCCGCGGCCGCTCGCGATGCAGGCGGCGGATCGCCTGGCGCGCCTGGCGCGTCGCCTCCGCCGTCACCGCGCAGGTGTTGACGATGACGACGTCTCCCGTCGCCTCGGCGCGCGCCTCGCGCAGCAGCGCCTGCGAATCGACGACATTGAGACGGCAGCCGAAGGTGACGACGTCGAGCGCGCTCACGCCTCTTGCTCTCGAAAAATGCGCGGATCGAGCCGCGTCTCGAATTCGAGCTCGACCGGGCCGGTCATCAGCACATGATCATTTGCGCCCCAGGCGATGTCGAGCTCGCCGCCGGGAAGGCGCACCTGCGCCTCGCGTCCGCAGAGACCGGCGCGCGAAGCGGCGACGAGCGTGGCGCAGGCGGCCGAGCCGCAGGCCTTGGTCGCGCCCGTTCCCCGCTCCCATACCCGCAGCAGGATATCGTTCGCCGCGGCCACGTGGGCGAAGGACACATTCACGCGGTCGGGAAACAGTGGATGCGTCTCGATGACCGGCCCGAGCGCGTCGAGATCGATCGCCGCCAAGTCCTCGACAAAGAACACCGCATGCGGATTGCCCATATTCACCGCCGAGAAGCCGGCCGGCGCGCCGGCGACGGGCGGCGCCAGCGCGACATGAGCAGTGTCGGCGCCCTCGCCCGCCAGCGGAATTGCGCGCCAGTCGAGCCGCGGAGCGCCCATATCGACCGTGAACAGGGCCTCCCCCCGCCGCCATGTGCGAATCGGCCCCGCCGCCGTCTCCAGAAGAAGGGCGTCGCCCTCCCCTTTCTCGCCGAGAACGAAAGCCACGCAGCGCGTGCCATTGCCGCAGGCGCCGGAGAGCGAGCCGTCATTGTTGTAGATGCGCATGAAGGCGTCGGCGCCCGCCCCACGCGGCTCGTGCAGCGTCATGAGCTGGTCGAAGCGCAGTCCCGGCGCGCGGGCGATGGCGCGCGCCTCCGCCGGCGCGACCTCGAGGCTGGTCCCGCGCAGATCGAGCACCAAAATCTCATTGCCGATCCCGTTCATGCGAAGGATCGGACGATCGGCGAGAGGGCTGGTCATGATGACGTTCATTTCCTGTTGCAGGAGTATATAGAAGGATCGACCGCGACGCGCCAAGGCCGCCGCTCGAAAGACCCGGGCGTTTGCCTGCCGGTCGCGCGCGCCGCCCGGGGCGAGGCTGAAGCTTTTCGGAAAAGGAGTGTGATTTCATGCAGAAGCTGAAAGGCCTCTGGGGTTGGCTCGCCGCTCTTGTCGCCATTCTCGCCGTCGGCGGCTATGTCGCGACGCAAAATTTCGTGAGCGATTCGCCCGTCGTCGCGCCCGCTCGGGTGGCGCAGGCGCAGGCGCCGGCGCCTTCCGCCGCCCCCGCCGCTCCGGCGCCGGCGCCGGAGAGCCCGCTCGCGCCGCCCCCCAAGCTCGATCTCGGCGAGCCGGCCCCCGAGGCCGTGGTGGAAGCGCCGGCCGACGCGATCGCGGGCCAGGCGATCGACATTCCGGCGCGTCCCGTCGCCCGGCTGCGCGGCCAGGGAGCCTGGACGGATGGTCTGAAAACGCTGGCGGACGCCCTGGCGACGGCGAAAGCGGCGGCGGATAAAGCGGGACTGACGCCGGACGGCCGCCCGTTCGTCGCTTTCACCGAGACCGACGACAATGGCTTCCATTTCGAGGCGATGCTGCCGCTCGCCAAAGCGCCCGAGGGCAAGCCCAAGCTCGACGGCAGCGTCGAGATCGGCGCCTCGCCGGCCGGCAAGGCGCTGAAGTTCCAGCATCGCGGCCCCTATGCGGAAATCGACTCGACCTATGAGGCGATCACCGCCTTCCTGGACGAGAAGGGCCTCGACACGAAGAATCTATTCGTCGAGGAATATCTCACCGATCTGAAGACCAGCGACGACGACGGGCTCGAGGTCGACATCTATGTCTTCCTGAAGTGAGAGGCGTCACGTCGCCGCCTTCCTTCTCCGGGCGATAGTCGAGAATATCGCCCGGCCGACAGTCCAGCGCCTCGCAGATTTTTGCCAGCGTGTCGAAGCGGATTCCTTTCACCGCGCCGGATTTCAACAGGCTCGCGTTCTGCTCGGCGACGCCGATCCGCTGCGCGAGTTCGCGCGAGCGCATCTTGCGCCGCGCGAGCATCACATCGAGATCGACGAAGATCGCCATGGGCGCTCACACGAATTGCGCATGCTCGCCAGCAATGTCGGCGGCGGTCTTGAAGATATGCGCGATGGCGACGAGCATCAGCGCGAAGATGACGTTGAGCAGGTCCTCGAGCCTTATATATCCGTGCTGATTTTGACCGAGCGGGAGATGCGCGGCGAGCGAGAAGATGATCGCGGAGCGCGCCGCCACCTCGAGGAGCAGCGTCGCGAGGCCGAGAAGCCCCGCCCGGCGAAGCCATTTGGCCGCCTCGACCGAAAACACGCCGCCGTTCAGATAGAGCGTGAAGACGCGCCACAGGCAGGCGCAGGTCGCCGCGACGAACAGCCAGACGACCAAGCCGACCGCCAGAGCAACGGCGTATTGTTCCGAGGATGCGCCGGCGACATCGATTTGCAGCAAGGCGCGAAAATGCCGCTCGACCGCCTCATGGTCGATCCAGAAGGCGATCACCGTGGCGAGATCGGCGAGGGGGAAGAGAATGACGAAAACGCGAATCGTCTGGCAAATCCAGCCGATGCGCCCGCGCAGCTCGCGGAGGCGCTCGTTCTGCGAAATCGAAAGGAGGTTCATGCTCGCGTCCTTTGCTGGCGCGAGGCGGGATCCTCACGCGGCAAAACGATTTGACATGCAATATTTTTAATGTCAAACATGAATTTATTAATGTTTTGCAAGGATGCAGCCATGACCCGCGGCCTCCCTCCCCTCGCGCTCGCCCTCGCTCTGTCGCTATCGGCCTGTAACGGCGTCCCTCTGTCCACCCAATGGAAGCTGCGCGCCTTCAATCTGTCGACGGCCGACGTCGCGCCCTTGCGCGTCGCGCTGCGCGCGCCCGAATGGCTCGAGCCCACGCCTGCCGGCGCGCGCGTCGTCGTCACCTATTGGCGTGACGGCGAGGAGGACGCGAAGCATGTGCTGACGATTCGTCTCGTCTCCGCAGCGCATGAGGAAGATCTACCGGCCCTCGCCGAGCTCGATGCGGCGACGAGCGGCAGGCTCGCGATCTTCGAGGCCGACCGGCGCGATCTCGCGGCTGCCCGCGCCGCGCAGGAGGAGGGAAAGCGCTGGCGCGAGAGCGGCGCGAAAGGACATGGCGCGCTCGATCTGTCCGGCGGCCTGTTCTGCCGCCGCGCCGAGATTCCGAACGGGCCCGCTCGCTTCGACATTTATGTCCACGCCGACGACGCGCTCGGCTGGTTGCCGCTGCTGCTCGGCCATGACGCTCATGCGCCCGGCGCGGACGAAAAGAAGCTCGCCGATTTCATGCCGCCCTGCGCCGCGGCGCCCCCGAATCTCGCGGCCAAGGCGCGGAAATAGAGCTTGCGATCCGCTTCTGTCCAGGGCAGTCGGCTCAACGAGAATCGGCGCTGGAAGAGGCGTTCCGCTTGTCCCACGGGGGAAGGAGCGCCGAAGGCTCGGGAAGCGTGCTCTCCCAGTCTTCGTAGTCGAACCCAAAAGTACAGTTTTCCACGATCTGCTCGAGCTGCTTCCGTTGCATGAAGGTTTCCTCGTCCTTCGAGACGCCCGCTTCGCGAGCTCAGACGAGGAAACCGTCACCCGATCTCCTCGCCGCCCGCTCACAGAGCGAAGAAATAGCGGGTCAGATGGAAGAAGACCGGAGCCGAGAAGCAGACCGAATCCATCCGGTCGAGCACGCCGCCATGTCCCTCCACCATGGAGCCCCAATCTTTGGCGCCCATAGACCGCTTGATCGCCGATAGCGACAGGCCGCCGAGAAAGCCCATAGCGACGATGACGGCGGCCATGGCGGCGGCCTGCCAGACGGAGAAGGGCGTGATCCAGAACAGCGAGGCTCCGAGGATCACCGCGGAGAGGCCGCCGCCGAGAAGCCCCTCCAGCGTCTTCGATGGGCTGACCGAGGGCGCGATCTTCGTGCGGCCGAACAGCTTGCCGAAGACATATTGCATCACATCGCTGAATTGCACGACGGTGATGAGGAAGAACAGCAGCAGAAAGCCCTGGCCCTGGAATTCGGGAATCGACAGGATGAGCAGCGCCGGCGCATGGCTGATGCAATAAACGGTGAGCATCAGCCCCCATTGGATGCGCGCGATGCGGACCAGAAAATCATCCACCTCGCCGCCGAGCGCCGCGAGGCTCGGCGCGAGAATGAAGCCATAGACCGGGATCGATATGGCGAACAGGCCGTACCAATCGATCCAGATCAACACATATTGCAGCGGCAGCAGCAGATAGAAGGCCGCGGCGAGCGGCAGATTGTCGGCCGGCTTCGTCGGCGTCAGCGAGAGGAATTCGCGCAGCGTGTAGAAGGAGGTGAACGCGAAGAGGACGAGCGTCGCGGCCTTGCCCAGCATGAAGCTCAGAGCGAAGATCGCGATCATGGCCCACCAGGCCCTGATCCGCGCATTGAGATTGTCGACCATCTCGTTGCGGGATTTCGAGCCCGGCTGCTCGGCGAGGCGCCAGCCAATGAAGGAGGCGAGCAGCAGAACCGCCACGACGCCGGTGAACAGAACGAAGAGCTTCGCGCCGACCGTCATTGCGCCAGCTCCACGACGGCGTCCCGCGCCCGATCCAGAAAGGCGCCGCGCTCCTCGCCGGAGTCGAGCCGCAACGGCGCGCCGAAATGCAGCGTGCAGGCGATCGGCACGGGCAGCAGAGCGCCCTTGGGAAAGGCGCGCGCCGGATTGCGCAGATAGACGGGCACGAGCTCGACCGCGGGAAACTCCTCGGCGAGGCGGAACAGCCCGGATTTGAACGGGCGCGGCGGCCCGCCGTCGCTGCGCGTGCCCTCGGGGAAGAAGATCAGCGAGCGGCCTCGGGCGAGCGTCGCCCGCAGCGGGTCCAGCGGGTCCTGCGTCTGCTGCCGGGAACGATCGATGAGCACGGCGCGCAGAACCTTTTGGGCGATATGGCGGCGCAGCGCGTCCTTGCCCCAATAATCCGCCGCCGCGACCGGATGGGTGCATGCGCGCAGCGAGCGCGGCAGCGCCGCCCAAATGAGCAGCGTGTCGAGATGGCTCGAATGATTGGCGAAATAGATGCGCTGCCTCGCCGTGGGCGCGCCTTCTCGCCACTCCGCCTGTCCGCCGACGAGAAAACGGGTCAGGCCGATCAGCAGCAGATCGATCATGCCGCGCGCGCCTCTTTCAGCCGCTGCGCCATGGCGCGCAGGCGCGTCGCGCAAGTGGCGAGCGAGCCCGCGGCTATGAGCCAGGCGGCGAGGGTCAGCGCATATTTCGTGTCGAAGGCGTAGGCTTCGAGCGGCGCGAGAGCGCAGGCGGCGGTGAGCGCCGCCATGCGGTGCGGCTTGGCCATGGGGCCACGAAAGTCCTGCGGCAGGCCGAGAGTTCCGCCGAGAACGCGAATATAGGCGGTCAGCGCGGCGAAAAGGGCGCCCGCCCAGCCGAGAGCGGGCGCGCCGACGGCGTAGCCGAGCGCCACGATGAGAAGAGAATCGGCGATGCGATCCGGAACCTCGTTATAAAGCGCCCCGGTCGCCGAGGCGCGCCCGCCCTCGACCGCCACCATTCCGTCCAGAAGGTTGCAGAGCAGCCGCAGCTGAACCCCGAAGATCGCCGCGAGATAGAGCCAGGGCGCGCGCGCCGCCTCGATCAGCGCCGTGGCGCTGGCGGCGGCGAAGAAGACGCTCAGAACGGAAATCTGATTGGGGGAGATCGGCGTTCGGAGCAAAAGCGCGACGAGCCGCCCGATCAGAGGATTGGCGCGCGCTGCGATCGGCCGCCGCGCCGCCTTCACGCTCGACGAAAGATCGCTCATCGAAAAATATCCGACTGAGAACAGAAAATGCCGGCGGACGCGAGCGCGACCGTCCGAATTTCTACTCGCGGCCGCGGCCGGACGCAAGGCCGCCGTCGTTCCCTCCAGGACTTCGACACGTTTCCGCCGTCATGGCCGGGCTTGTCGTGGACCCGGCCATGACGGCGTTGGCGCCTTTTCGAGATATGCGCCTGCGGTAGCCATGAAGGGGAGGGTAAAGCGCCCCTTCTTGCTTTCACTCGATTGCGCTGCATTGTCATCCGATCTTGCTGGCGCGGCCTGCCCGCGAACGATATGATCGCGGCGCGCTGCCCCCGGGCAGATATGGAACTTCAAATCAAATGAACGGCGACGAACTCTCCGCCGGTTTCGAAATCTTCGAGATCATCTGGATCGACCTCCTCCTCTCCGGCGACAACGCCGTGCTCATCGCGCTCGCCTGCCATAAGCTGCCGCCGGCCAAGCGGCGCTGGGGCGTGGCGCTCGGCGCGGCGGGCGGCGTGCTGCTGCGCATCGCCTTCGCCTTCGTCGTCATTCAGCTGATGGGCGTGCCGGCGCTGAAGGCGCTCGGCGGCGTGATGCTGCTGGGCGTCGCGACCAAGCTGCTCATCGACGAGACGGAGCATCACGTCGCCGCGAAGGAGGATCTCTGGGGCGCCGTCGCCGCCATCGTCATGGCCGATGCGGTGATGTCGCTCGACAATGTGATCGCCATCGCCGGCGCCGCGCGCGGCTCCATGCCGCTGATCGTCTTCGGCCTCGCCGTCTCCGTGCCGATCGTCGTGTTCGGCGCGGGACTGCTGATGCAGGCGCTGTCGCGCTTTCCGCTTCTGGTGTGGTTCGGCGCCGGCCTTCTGGGCTGGATCGCCGGCGAGCTGATCGCGACCGACCCGGTATGGGAGAAGTTCGGCTGGACCTTGCCCCAGCACCTCGATATTTCGCTGTCGGTCGCCGGAGCCGTGCTGGTTCTCGTCGCCGGCTGGATCGCCCTTCGCCTCGAGGAGCGCGCCGAAGCGCGGCGCAGGGCGCAAGGCGGGGAGCGCTGATCGCGTGCTCGCGCTGAAATCCGCGCTCGTCCTCGTCGTCGCCGCCTATCTCGCGGCGACGGCTGCGCTCGCTCTCTTCCAGCGCCGGTTGCAATATAGTCCCGACGCTCGCCATGCCTCGCCGCGCGAGGCGGGGCTCGACGGCGTCGAGGAGCTGTGCGTCTCGACAGACGACGGCGAGACGCTGGTCGCCTGGACCGCGCCGGCCCGGGATGGGCGGCCGTTCATCCTCTATTTTCACGGCAATTCCGGCGCGCTGATCGACCGCGCGCCGCGCTTTCGCGGCTTCCAGCAGCGCGGATACGGCTTTCTCGCCGTCGCTTATCGAGGCTATGGCGGCTCGACCGGCGCGCCGACGCAAGACGGCCTGATGCGCGACGCCGAGGCCGCCTATCGCGCATCGCTCGCCCGCGGCGCCGACGCCCGGCGGCTGGTCCTCATCGGAGAATCGCTCGGCTCCGGCGTCGCCACGGCTCTGGCGGCGACGCATGCGGCCGCGGCGCTCGCGCTCGATTCGCCCTTCTCATCCGCGGTCGACGTCGCCGAGGCGCGCTATGGCCTCATTCCGGTGCGCTGGCTGATGGCCGACCAGTTCCGCTCCGACCTCGCCATTCGCGATGTGCGCGTGCCGCTGCTGGTCGCCCATGGCGACCTCGACACGGTCGTGCCGATGCGCCTCGGCCGACGCCTGTTCGAGCTCGCCAACGAGCCCAAGACCTTCCTGCTCGCCCCTGGCGCCGGCCATCTCGTGCTCGGACGGGAGGAGATCACGCCGCGCCTCTTCGCATGGATCGACGCGACGCTCGAGGTCGAGCAGGCGGCGGAAAGATAAGACTCCTCTCAGAGAAAGGGCGAGGGCCTTCTCCCCCTCGCGGGAGAAAGAAAGCGCGTCGAAAGATTTCTTTGGCTTACCCTCGCCCGCCCTGCTTGGCGATGGGCTGGTTCGGATCGATCGACAGCGCGCGCTGATAGGATTCGTTCGCCTTGCCGCGATTGCCCTTGCGGTCATAGGCGAGGCCGAGCCACGCCCAGGCCGGCGCGCTCTTGTTGTCGACATTGAGCGCCGCGTTGAAATCCTCGATCGCCTTGTCGTAATTGCCGAGCGCGACGAGGCTCTCGCCGCGCGCCTGATAGGGCGCGGCGGCAAAAGGATCGCGGTCGATGGCGTTGTCGAAGTCGGTCACGGCGCGGACATTGTCGCCGCGCTTCTGATGGATGAGCCCGCGCGCATGGAAGGCCTGCGCGCTCTCGGGATTGAGGCGGATGGCCTGATCGAGATCGAGCAGCGCCTCATCGAGATTGCCCTGCGCGCGCAGCAGATTGGCGCGACCGATATAGGCCGGAGCATGATTGGGGTTCACGGTGACGGCGCGGTCGAAATCGAGCCTCGCCTGATCGCTGCGTCCGACCTGACGGAAGGCCAGCGCGCGATTGGTGAAGGCGGCGGCGTTGTTCGGCTCGAGCTGGATCGCCTGCGAGAAATCGGCGATCGCCTCTTGGAACTGGCCGACCTTGGCGTGGGCGACGCCGCGCGTGTTGAAGGCCTCGGCGCTGGGATTGCGACGAATGACCTCGGACAGCGATTCGATATTGGCGGAGGCGGCCTTGGGATCGCCGACCTCGGTCTCGGCGAAGCCGCGGCCCGGCGGACGCAGCACGCCCGCGGTCTCGCAGCCCGCGAGAAATAACAACGCCAACGCCGCGCCCAGACGGGGAGGCGTTCTCGGAGACATCCGGCGGAGAGCCGGCGCGAGCGGCAATTCCATACCGTTCCTCCCGGAGCCGAGACGAAAGCTTTGCGCTCTATGCGTCGGCCGAGCCGAATGTAGCGGCCCGACGACCCGAACGACGATTCAGCGACCGCCGGCGGCCGGCTTCGCCTTGACCGGCAGCAGGCCCTCGCGCTGCAGCTTCTTGCGGGCGAGCTTGCGGGCGCGGCGCACCGCCTCGGCCTTCTCGCGCGCCCGCTTCTCCGAGGGCTTCTCATAATGGCCGCGGAGCTTCATCTCGCGGAAAATGCCTTCGCGCTGCATCTTCTTCTTCAGCGCCTTGAGAGCCTGGTCGACATTATTGTCGCGGACGAGAACTTGCACGAAGCGATCCTGTTTCTAGGGACGCGGCGGCCCCGGTTTGAGTGCGTTGGCGGCCTGTGAGAGCGGCTCGTGAGAATAGCCGATCGGGCGCTGACGGAGCGCCTGATCCGTGGAAAAGCGGGATAACAGAGTCGCCTCGGATTGTCCACCGAAAGCGGCTCGGGAAAACCCCGCATTCGAGCGCGATCGTCACAGTCCCGACGCAGATCGTGATATGGGGCGGCGATCGAATGGCGGCGTATTATCATCCTCCCCGCGCGAATGGGAGAGAAGGAAACGCCCTCGCCTGACGCATGACTGCGGGAGAATGTGAATCCTTGACCGGCGCCGGAACCGACCACACCAAGCCGAAGATCGAAGGCGGCCCCACGATCGTGCTGGTGCGTCCACAGCTCGCCGTGAACATCGGCATGTGCGCGCGCGCCATGGCCAATTTCGGCCTGTCCGATTTGCGCCTCGTCGCCCCGCGCGAAGGCTGGCCGACACGCGATCCGGTCTATCGCGAAGCCTCCTATTCCGCCGCGGCCGGCGCGGCTCATCTGCTCGACAGCGCCCGCCTCTATGAGACGGCGCGGGAGGCGATCGCCGATCTCTCCTTCGTCTACGCCGCCACGGCGCGCGAGCGCGGCCAGATGAAGCCCGTCGTCACTCCGGCCGCCGCCTTGCCCGCCATGGCGGCGCGCATGGCCGCCGGCGAGCGCCATGGGGTGATGTTCGGCCCCGAGCGCACCGGGCTCGACAATGACGAGGTCGCGCTCGCCGATGCGATCCTCACCTTTCCGGTCAATCCCGCCTATGCCTCGCTCAATCTGGCGCAGGCGGTGCTGCTCACCGGCTATGAATGGTTCCGCTCCGCTCATGGCGACGCCATTCCTTTCGACAACAGCGAACGCTCGCCGCCGGCGACCCGCGAGATGACCCTCTCCTTCTTCGACTTTCTGGAGGGGGAGCTCGACAAGCGGCAGTTCTTCCGTCCCGAGACCAAGAAGCCGGTGATGTCGCGCAATCTGCGCAACATGTTTCATCGCATGGGTTTGACAGAGCAGGACGTTCGCACTCTCCGGGGCATGGTGGTGCGCCTCGTCGAAGGCCCGCGCCGCGAGCCCAAGAAAGAGAGCCGGCGAAAGCAGGACGAGCCCGGAGGCGAGTAGAGCGATCTCAACGCGCCGGCGGCGCGTACATCAGGCCGCCCTCGGTCCACAGAGCATTGAGCCGACGGTCGAGATCGAGCGGCGAGCCATGACCGAGATTGCGTTCGAAGATTTCGCCGTAATTGCCGACATGCTTGACGATGCGATAGGCCCAGTCGGGCTCGAGCCCGAAGCCCTCGATCCGGCCGCCCTCGACGCCGAGCAGGCGGCGCATGCGCGGATCGACGGATTTCAGCGCCTCGTCGACATTGGTCGAGGCGACGCCGAGCTCCTCGGCGTCGACCATGCCGAACAGGGTCCAACGCACGATGTCGAACCATTGCCCGTCGTCCTGGCGGACGATCGGGCCGAGCGGCTCCTTGTCGATGAGCTCGGAGAGGATCGCATGCTTGCCCGGCGCTTCGAGCCGCGAGCGCGCAGCAGCGAGCGTCGAAATGTCGGCGGTCAGAGCGTCGCACCGGCCCTGCGCATAGGCGTCCGCCGCCTCCTCGAAGGAGGCGAACAGCCGCGGCTCGACCGGCTTTTCGCCGGCGCGGCGGTCGTCGACGAGATCGAGCTCGAACGGCGTGCCCTGCTGCACACAAACCGAGAGTCCCGAAAGATCGCGCCGCGACTGCGCGGCGCGCTTGCTGCTGGTGAGAAAGCCCTGGCCGTCGAAAAATGTGGTCGCCACATAGGCGACGCCCTGCCCGGCGTCGCGCGACAAGGTCCAGGCGCCGCCCCGCGCCAGCAGATCGACCTCGCCCGATTGCAGCGCCTTCAGCCGCTCCTTGGGCGCGAGCGCCACGATCGTCGAACGGTTCGGGTCGTCGAAGATCGCCGCGGCGACGGCGCGGCAAAAGTCGACGTCGAGCCCGCTCCATTCGCCAGTTTCGCGCTGCAGCGCGAAGCCGGGATGACCCCCGCTCACGCCGCAGATCAAATGGCCGCGCGCCGTCGCCTGGCCGAGCGTCGACTGACGCAGGTCGCCCGAGCCGCGCGCGGGCGCGAGAGCAAGAAGCAGGGCGATCGTCGCCGCGGCGAAACAGGACAGGCGGGGCAGCATTGGACGTCTCTCGTATGGCCTCGCCGCGGGAAGCGGACGGCCGCATCGGCGAGCCGTCCCCTCTCCGAGGCATGACGCTCGAATCCCCGCTATATTGCGAACGGATGGAGTCGCATCGGCTCGATGGTGAAAGCCCGGGTGTTCGAACATGAGCGAGACTAACGAGGAATCAAGGCGAAAAATGCGAAGCCGCACCCGGCTCGCCCATGCCGGGCGCAAGCCCTCGCAGCAATTCGGCTTCGTGAACACGCCGATCTACCGGGGCTCGACGGTGCTGTTTCCCGACACGGCGGCGCTGCTGGCCAATCGCGGCGCCTATACCTACGCCACCAAGGGCACGCCGACGGTCCGAGCGCTCGAGGAGGCCTGGAGCGAAGTCTCTGGGGCGGCAAACGCCGTCGCCGTCCCTTCGGGCCTCGCGGCGATCAATCTGGCGCTGCTGACGGCGGTGAAGGCCGGCGATCACATCCTCGTGACCGATTCCTGCTATCTGCCGGCCCGCATCTTCTGCGATGGCGTGCTGAAGCGGCTCGGCGTCGAGACGAGCTATTACGATCCGCGCATCGGCGCGGACATAGCGAGCCTGATGCGGCCGAACACATCGGCCGTGCTGACCGAGTCGCCCGGCTCGCAGAGCCTCGAGGTGCAGGATGTGCCGGCGATCGCAGCAGTTGCGCATGAGCGCGGCGCCTGCGTCATTCTCGACAACACCTGGGCGACGCCGCTGTTCTTTCCGCCGCATGAGCGCGGCGTCGACCTTTCCATCGAGGCCGGCACCAAATATCTTTCGGGCCATTCGGATCTTCTTCTCGGACTCGTCTCGGCCAATGAGAAATGGGCGCGGCGCCTGCGCGCGACCTATGACGCGCTCGCCATCTGCCCCGGGCCCGAGGATGTGTTTCTCGCTCTGCGCGGCTTGCGCAGCATGGAGCTGCGCCTGCGCGAGGCGGAGCGCGCCGGCGTCGAGCTGGCGCGCTGGCTCGAGCAGCGCGACGAGGTCGCGCGCGTCATTCATCCCGCGCTCGAAACGCATCCGGACCATGCGCTGTGGAAGCGCGATTTTTCGGGCTCGACGGGCCTGTTCTCGATCGTGCTGAAGCCGGTCGCGCAGCCGGCCCTCGCGGCGATGCTCGACGGGCTCGAATTATTCGGCCTCGGCTATTCCTGGGGCGGCTATGAGAGCCTCGTGCTGCCCTTCGACTGCAAGAGCTATCGCACGGCGACGCAATGGAGCTCGGAAGGACCGGCGTTGCGCTTTTCGGTCGGGCTCGAGGATCTCGACGATCTGAAGGCGGATCTGGCCGCCGGATTCGCGCGGCTGCGTGCGACGGAAGCAACGGAAAAAACATAAAAAAAGACTGAGTTCACGCTACGTAGTTCCCCCCGATTTCGCCTGCGGCGAATAGCCCGTAAAGGTTGGGTCGTCGAACGCAGCGGGTCTTCGAGGGGAAGCGTTCGGGGGAGTAGGATCATGGCTCATCTGTCCAACGCGGGCCTCGGCGCGCCCACGTCGAACGAAACCATGTCGAAGGTGACGCGCTCGCAGCGACACGACACGCTGCTCGCCTCCTATCTGCTCGGTCTCGGCCACGGGACAGCGGCGGTGCGCGACCAGATCGTCGCCGATCTCGACGGCTTCCTCGACCTCGGCGCGACGCGCCGCGCGGCCGATCAGCTCGTGGTGCTGCGCGCCTTTCTGGCGCAATATCCGGAGGCGGCGCGGGGCGCTCGCGCCCTCGGCGCGTGATGGACTTTCGAGGACTTCTCCGCTATCTTCGGAGGCATGAGCGCGCTGCTTTTCGATACTCTTCGCCTGTCCCGCACCTTGCGGGACAAAGGGCATTTCACCATTGAACAGGCAGAGACGCTCGCTGAGGCGCTGGGGGAAGCGGGGCAGGACGATCTCGCCACCAAAGCGGATCTGGCGAGGCTCGAAAGCAAGCTCGAGGCCAAGCTCGCGGAAACGAAGGCCGATATTCTCAAATGGGTTGTCGGCGCGATCGGCTTTCAAACCCTGGTGATCCTCGGCGCGCTCGTATCGCTCGCACGCATTTTCGCGAAGTGAGGGCAGCGGCCGCGCGCCGCGAATGACCGCGCGCAAGCCGAGCGAGAAATGGACTTTCGCCGGTCCGCAGACCATAATCCGTTCGTGAGCGCCCTACTCTTCGACACGCTTCGCCTGTCCCGCACGCTGCGGGACAAAGGACGTTTCAGTTCCGAGCAGGCGGAAACGCTCGCCGAGGCGCTGGGCGAGGCCATGCAGGGCGATCTCGCCACGAAGGCGGATGTGTCCACTGTCCGAGTCGATCTGGACGCCTTCAAGGCCGACTTGGCAAGCGTCAAGACCGATGTCGCCGTCATCAAATTAGAGTTGAGCGCCGTCAAGACGGATGTGGTCACGATCAAGTCGGACTTAGGAACGCTCAGGGCCGAACTGAAATCCAGCATCTCCGATGCCAAGACCGATATTTTGAAATGGGTCGTCGGCGCGATCGGCTTTCAGACCATCCTGATCCTCGGGGGGCTGATCTCGCTCGCGCGCGTTTTCGCGAAGTGAGAGCTGCGCCGGCGCTCCCGGAGACGGGAGGCGCACGCACACAGGCCGACGGCCCACGCTCGGCGGGCCGTCGCGACAGCAGCAAATTTCGTCAGAATGTCACGCGCGCAGAACCCATGAATCGCCTCGGCGAGCCGAACATCAGATTGCCGAGCCCGTCGCTGTTCACGAAATAAGTCCGGTCCAACAGATTATCGACGTTGAGCTGGAGCTTGATCCTCGTCGGCGCCCAATCCCATTCGTAGCTGGCCATGGCGTTCACCACGGTGAAGCCGGCCATCTGGAAAGTGTTGGCGAGATCGCCTTCCCGGCCGCCGCGGCTGACGACGCCGGCTCCGAATTTCAGACCACGCCAGTCGCCGTCCTGAACCTCATAGGTCGACCAGAAGCTTCCGCCGACGCGCGGCACGCCGAAGAAGCGCTTGCCCTGATTGCCGATCGACTTCCCGGTCGCGTCTATCGTATCCTCGAGAACGACCGCATCGGTGAACGCCAGGGCGCCGATGACGCGCAAGCCTGGGAGAACTTCGCCCGAGACATCGAGCTCGACGCCCCGGCTGCGCACTTCCCCGGTCACATCCTTCAGCAACGGATTGAACGGGTTCCGCGTGGCGACGTTCTGCTTGGTCAGATTGAAATAGGCGAAGCTCGCCGTCACCCGCTGGTCGAACACCTCGGTCTTGACGCCCGCCTCCCATTGCTGGGCCGTTTCGGGCAACAAGGATTGCGGAATTGGCCCCGCCTGGAACAGAACGCCATTGGGCAGGCCGAAGTTTTGAACATAGCTGCCATAGAGCGAAATCTCTGGAATCGGACGCCAGAGAAGCCCGAAGCGAGGATTGACCGCGCTATTGTGATTGGAGGCGACGATCGGCGCGGAGCCATTGTCCACCGCTCGGGACGAGGGATTGCGGGCATCGTCGTAGCGGAGCCCTGCGAGAACATGCACGTTGTAGGGCAGTTCGATCTGATCCTGCAGAAAAAGCCCATACCATTGCGGATGGGTGAAAAAATGCCCGGGCGCGGAGAGCGGTACGAGCGCTCCTTCCGGGACTTTGGTGAAAATATTGATGGACGTCCCCTGTGCGAGGCCAGCGTAGGTGTCGTGCGGCGCCTGGTCGACGTAATCGGCGCCGAACAGCAGCGTGTGCTTTGCTCCCCATGTGGTCACATGCCCCGTCACGTCCGCCGACGCCTGATAGAGCGCGTCGCGGAAATGCTCGGCCTCCACGCCGCGGGGAAGCACGCCCGCCGCGCTCGCCGTTCCGAACGGGAAGTTTTCGTTGTTGCTGTCGCCGTTGAGGAAATTCGCCGAAAAGCGGTGGCGCAACGTCCAGCTCTCATCGAAAGCATGAGACAGGGCATAGCCGAATCGGACTTCCTCGACGCTCGCGCGAGGCGCGTCATAGAGGTTGGTCGAGCGGGACAGGTTTGGAATCCGAGGCGGACTGCCGAAGACCGGAATTCCATTGATGAAAGGATCGCGGGTGTTCAGATAATGAAAATCGAAGGTGATCTGGGTGGCCGCGTCGATCTCCCATCGCAGCTTGGGGGCAATGAACACGCGCTCGTTCCGGGCGAAGTCGACGAAGGAGCCGGCGTTTTCATATGCCATATCGAATCGATAGAAGAGGCCGTCGCCGGCGCTGACCGGACCGCCGAAATCGAGCGTGGTCCGATAGAATGCGAATGAACCGATCTGCTGTTCCACGGCGTGAAAAGGCTGCGCGAGCGGCTGCTTGGTCACGAGATTGACGAGCGCGCCGGGCTCGATGCGCCCATAGAGGATCGACGCCGGTCCCTTGAGCACCTCGACATGATCGACATCGGCGAGATCATTGGACGAAGTGACCGTGCCGAAGGCTTTGGGCTGAAGCACGCCGTCGCGATAAATTCTATCCACCTTGAAGCCGCGGACGAGGAAATTATCCGCCGAGGCGCCATAACTGCCGCCAGACGGCAGCGTATAGACGCCGCTCACATTCTCCAGCGCCTTGTCGAGGCGCACCGCCTGCTGATCCTGCAGCACCTGTTGCGGAACGACCTGGATGGAAATCGGCGTCTCCATGACAGGCGTGCTGGTCTTGGTCGCGGTGCTCGCATTCGGGTGGCGATAGGCCTTCGGATCGGACGCGCCGCCGGGGCCGCCGGGCGCGCCTGTTCTCGCTTGCGCCCCCACATCGATCGGCGGCAGCGCCTCCGCGCCCGCATCGCTGCGCACGGCGTCGTTCTGCGCCAATATGATCGACACCGACTTCGCGTCCGGCCCGCCGAAGCGATAGGTCAGCCCCGTGCCGTCGAGCAGATGATCGAGCCCCTGACGCATCGAGAACGCGCCGACGAGCCCCGTCGTGCGCAGCGCGCGCGTGACGCGCGCGTCATAGAGCAGATGCAGCCCATTTTTCACGGCAAAGGCGTTGAGCGCGGTCGCAACCGACCCCGCCGGAATATCATAGACCAGCACAACGCCGCTGCGCTCCTGCGGCGAGAGCGACGCCTGCGCCGGCGCGCTCCCCGCCGCGAAGGCGCCGAGCGCCATCGCCGCAACCGTCGAGCTCATCGCCGCACCCTTGTGACGCAGACTTTTCTTCACCATCGCCGCTTCCTATCGAAATGTGCCAGAGGCGCTCCATCGCGCCCGTGACCCACTCGACGCGGTCGCGTCGAATTCGGAATGTCGAAACGCAAACTTTTTTGCCCGCGCGGACGCGGCGTCACTCGGTCAGAAAGATCAGATAGCTCGTCAGCTGCACCGCGCGCAGGCCGAGGAAGAACTCGATCTCGCGCAAGGTCGTCAGCGGCTCGGACGTCGAGAAGACGCCGCTCACCCGCCGCGCGCAGGTCGACGGGCGCAAGCAGAGCACGGCTCCGTGACGATAGCGGGCGAGCGTCGCCAGCACCTCGCCGAGCGGACGATCCTCCACCACCAGCGCGCCGCGACGCCAGGCGGCGATGGCGTCCGCAGCGACAGAGACCGGCGGCTGCCCCGGCGCGGCGGTCTCGAACGCGGTCGACTGACGCTCGCCCACTTCCACGCGCGCGCCGCCGCTCGCCACCGCCACCCTGTGCTCGCCGACCGACACATGCGCTCCGCCCTCGCGCAGCGCGACGTCGAAGGCCGTGCCCAGCGCCGTGACGCTTCCCCCCGCCGCCTCCACCACGAATGGCCGCGCGGCGTCGGGCGCGACCACGAACCAGGCCTCCCCCGCGAGCAGCCGCACCACCCGCCGCCCCGGCTCGAAGCGCAGCGCGATCGCCGAGCCGGCGTCCAGCTCCACGCGCGAGCCGTCGGACAGCGTCACCGATTTGGACTCGGCGACGCCGGTCGCATGATCGGCCTGCAGCAGGATCGACAGATGGTCGAAGCAGGCGAAGACGGCGAGCGAGGCCGCGAGCAGCGCCGCCAGCGCCGCCGTCGGACGCCGCGACGCGCGCTTCGCCGGGGCGTGGGCCGGCCGCAGCGCGCGCGCCTCCTCGAACATTCGGGCGATATCCGCATAGGCGGCGGCATGGGCGGGATCGGCGGCGAGCCATGCCTCGAAATCGGCGCGCCGCGCGCCGGAAAGCTCGCCGGCCTTGGCCAGCACCCACCATTCGATCGCCGCCTCATGGGCGGCGCCGCTCCGAGCGCCTGTCTCGTCCGGTTCTGCGACCATTCGATCCTTCTCTCGCCGCGCGCCCCTCTCCGCGGAACGACGCGCGCAGATTACGACGCGGCAAGCTGAAAAAAGGAAGGTCGAACGCGAGGAATTTTCATCCCAGCGCCGCCCAGCAGCGCCGCATGGCGATGCTCATGTGCTGGCGGACCATGCGCTCGGAAATGCCGAGCCGCCGCGCGATCTCGTCGAAGGGCAAATCCTCGAAGGCCGACATCTGGAACACTTCCCGGCAGCGCGGCGGCAGCGCCTCGATCGCCGCCGCGAGCCGGCGGGCGCGGCGCGCGAAATCGACGCGCTCGTCGGCGGGCGCGTCGCCGCTCGGCCGTTCCCCCAGCAGCGCGTCGAAGCGCAGATGCTTGCTCTCGGTCCTGCGCCTGCGGGCGAAGTCGCGGGTGAGATTGGCGGCGATCTGCTGCAGAAAGGCGGGCGGATCGGCGACGCTGTCGAGCCGCTCGTGGCGCAACACGCGCACGAAGGTCTCCTGCAGCAGATCGGGGGCGGCCTCCGGCCCGACGCGGCGCGTCAGATAGCCGAGGAGCGCGCGCCGATTGCGCTCGAACAGATCGCGAATGAACAGGAGCTTTTTATCCGACATGCGGCGGGATCCGCAGCGGCGACGCCGGGCCCTCGTCGGGCTCGGCGCGTGTGGGGAACCAAATGATCGGGCGGCGCGGCGCGGCGCCTCGCAATCAGGCGGCGGGAGAAATGGCGGCGTGAGGCGGCGCGCGCGACGAGCCGGCGCCGCGCCCGGCGCGGCGCTCGGACGGCGGGACGAAAGCGCGGAAGGGCCGCGCGTCGCGCGTGACGGCGACCGCCGGCGCAGGCGAATCGAGCGGCGGCAGAGCGATGCCGAGCGGCATGGGGCCGCGCTGGCAGAAGAGGCAGGAGCCGCAGTCGTCCGGCCCGGCCGGCGGCCCGACTGGCGCGCCATCGTCGCCCGCAGCCGCGACGCAGAGGGGATGCGCGACAAAAACGCCGGGCTCCCCGAGCGCGGCCGATCCGACGCCGACCGCCGAGGGCAGCAGCTGCAGCACGATGATGCAGAACGCGGCGAGAATTGCGCGCGCGCCCCATGATCGGCGTGGGCGGGGTCGGGCTTCGGCCATGCGCGGCATTGGAGCTCGGCGCGAGCGTAGCCGTCAAGGCGTGCTTCCCGCGAAGCGAAAGAATTTCGGCCGCTGTCGCAAGACGGCCACAGCGGCGCAAGGCCGCCGCGAGCCGATGGGCGACGCGCGTCACCTGCCGAAGACGCGCGCGCGCTCTTGACGAAACGCCGCGCCTGGCAGACGCGCGCGCCAAGGAACGTTGTCAGCGCGAGCTCGTGGAGCGTGAGGGCAAGCTCACGGCGCGGCGGCCAAGACGGCGGCGACGGCCCCAACCTCGACGCTGTCACCGGAATCTCTCTCGACCGGCTGGCGCGTCACTCCACGGGAGTGCTTGCCGGGCTAAGGGAAATCCTCACGTGCAGCGCGCGAAGAACGGCGCTGATCGTCTCGAAGCGCGGATGCGAGCCGGGCGCCAACGCCTTGTAGAGGCTTTCTCGGCCGAGGCCGGCCGCCGCCGCAACTTGCGCCATGCCGCGCGCCTTCGCGACCTCCGAGAGCGCCGCGAGCAAAACGTCCAGGTCAGCATCCTCGGCGGCGGCCGTGAGATATTCGGCGATCACCTCGTCATTGTCGAGATAATCGGCCACGTTGAAGGTCGCGAAATCATTGCTCATTGTCCCGTCTCCCTCAACCCCCGCGCCATTTCCTTCGCGCGCTCGATATCTCGTCTCTGCGTCCCTTTGTCTCCGCCGTTCAGCAACAAATAGATCGCGACGCCATTCCGGACGAAATAGACGCGATAGCCCGGTCCGTGGTGAATGCGCATTTCCGATACGCCTTCTCCTACGGCTTCGCAGTCGCCGAAATTGCCGCGCGCCGCGCTCGTCAGGCGCGCCAATATCCGGGCCTTGCCCTTTTGATCGGCGAGGCTCGAAAGCCACTCGTCAAAGGCCGACGATCGAACAAGAGTGAACATTGGCGGCCGTTGGCGAACATCACGTAAGCGCTACATATGTATCCGAATGGATACAGACAATCAAGGGCATTCTAAATCGCTGATTTTGCTGGCGACCCCGGCAGGATTCGAACCTGCGACCTACTGCTTCGAAGGCAGTTGCTCTATCCAGCTGAGCTACGGAGCCGCGCCGTGGCAATCTAGCACGATCCGCGAGCTTTGCACGCGGGTGTTTCGAGGACTGCCGCGGAAGACATCTCGCTCTCCACCGAACGCCCATGCGAGCGCTGGCGATTCGAGCAAGCGCCGCATGGACTGAAATCCATGCGGCGCTTTGCCGGTGATGCGTCGCCTCAGAACTCGACCTTCAGCGACCCGAGGAAGCTGCGCGGCGCGCCGGGCAGAATGCCGATCGTGTCTCCCGGTGATAAATAATAGGTCTTGTCGAGAAGATTGTTGACGTTGAGCTGCGCGGTCACCGTCAAGCCAGACATGAGGAACGAATAGCGCGCCATCAGATTGACGACGGCATAGCCGGGAATCTGAAAACTATTGGCGTTGTTGCCCTGAACGGAGCTCCGGGCGACGAAGCCCGCGCCGAAGCTCGCGCCACGCAGAGCTTCGAAATCGGGCTCATACACCGCCCAGAGGCTTCCCGCGCTCTTCGGCACGCCATAGAGGCGATGGCCGACATTGCCGTTGTTGTCCTTCAATATAGTGGAATCGATGTAGGAATAGCTGCCGATGACCTTGATCTGCGAGGTGACCTGGCCGCTCACGTCGAATTCCCAGCCGCGGTTGCGCGCTTCGCCGGTCGAGACCTGCGCGCCGAGCGCCGCTCGAACCGGATCGGACGACGGCGTCGGTATGTTGTTCTTCACGATGTCGAACCAGGCGACGGTCGCCGTGAGCCGCCCGTCGAACAGATCCGTCTTGGCGCCGAACTCCCATTGCCGCGCCGACGTCGGCGCCAGCAGATCGACGGTGGGCCGGGTCGAGCCGTCCACCACGGGCGACAGGCCGAAGTTCTCGACATAGCTGCCATAAAGGCTCAGCTGGGGGATCGGCCGCCACAATAATCCGATGCGCGGCTTGATCGCGTCATTGTCGGAGCTCATCGAGGTGAGCGTGGCGGGCGCGGGAACCGTGTCGAGCGCCGTCGCGCCCATTTTCGCCTTGTCGTAGCGAAATCCCGCCAGCAGGTGGAAGTCATAGGGCAGCGCGATCTGGTCCTGGAAATAGAAGCCGTACCAATTTTGGCCGGCGTCGATCGAGAAGGCCCAATCCGGATTGCCGTAGAGATAATTCGGGAAGCCCGTATGCACGGGATTGAAGAGATCGATCGACGGCGCCGAGAAGCTGAACACGCGCTGGATCTTGTAATTGTCCAGGTAATAGTCGCCGCCGGCGAGCACATTATGCGTGAGGCCGAATGTGTCGAAACGTCCCTTCACGTCGAAGCTGGTGAAATAGGCCTGCGACTGAACCGCCGGCCTGTTGACGATACGATCGACCGGGCAGGACGCATAGCTGCAGCTCGCGGCGCTCGGCCACAGCGGAACCATGATGTTATTGACGCCGTCACGAAAATTCGCGTCGAAGCGATGCGAGACGGTCCAATTGCGATCAATGTCGTAGGACCAGTCGAACCCGATGCGGAGATCGTCTTTCACATAAGATTCGCTGCCCGCCTCGCCATAGTTGCGCGTGATCGATACGGACGTCGGCCGGCCGCCGATATAGGGCGAGCCGAAGTCGAGCGGCGAGCGGCCGCGCTGATATTCGAGATAGGCGTTCGCCCGGAAATCGGCCATCGGCTCGTAATGAATTTTCGGCGCGATGAAAATTCGATCCGTATGGGTGAGCTCCCGAAACGAGTCGGAGTTCTCATATGCGGCGTCGAACCGATAGAGCAGCGTCTTGTCGGCCGTCAGCGGTCCGGTCAGGCCGAGCGTCGTGCGATAGAATCCATAGGAGCCGAATTGCTGCTGCAGCTCGTAATGCTCCTGCACGGACGGCTTCTTGGTCACGATATTGATGAGGCCGCCCGGCTCGAGGCGCCCGTAGAGAATGGAGGCCGGGCCCTTGAGAACCTCGACGCTCTCGACATTGGCCATCTCCCGCCGCGGAGTGGTGAACTTATTGTCCACGCGAACCCCGTCGAGATAATATTTGTAGGTCTCGAATCCACGTACGACGAACCCCGACTGGAGTCCGCCGACCGGGATCGGCGTGACGCTGCTGATATTGGCGAGAGCGTCGTCGACGACCACGATCTGCTGATCGCGCAGGATCTGCTGCGGCGCCACTTGGACGCTGACCGGCGTCTCGATGATCGGCGTTCTCGTCTTGGTCGCCGTGCTCGTCGACTCGGTTCGATAAGCGGTCGGATCGCCGGGGCCGCCGCCTCCCCGCTGGCCGTTCCCTTGCCCGCCGGCGCGCGCCTGGGCCGCCGCCGCGCCGACATCGATCGGCGGCAGCGCCTCGGCGCCGCCGGCGTCGCTGCGAGCTCCCGCGTCGTTCTGCGCCAGCACGATGAACACCTCGCGCTCGTCGTCCGCCAGCCGATAGGACAAGCCCGTCCCGGCCAGCAGCTGGCGCAGCGCGGCGCCCAGCGTGTACTCGCCGCTCAGCCCGCGCGTCTCCACATCGCGGGTCAAGCCGGCGAGAAACACCATTTGGACGCCATTTTCCTCGGCGAGCCGGTTCAGCGCCATGCCGATCGCGCCGGCCGGAATCCGATAGCTCCGCACCTCCGCCGCCAGCTGCGACGCCTGCATGCGCGCATGCGCCGCCGCCGGCGCCTCGGCGCCGAACGCGACCGCCCCCACTGCCGCCGCCAGCACGAGGCTCACGCGCTCGTCCCTCCGGCCAAATCCCTTCCATGCCATCCGCCGCTCCCTCGCTTCGCCGGGGACGAAGTGGCCCCCATTGTCGAGGACGCGCTCGCAGGGCGTTTGGAAGGGTCGCCCAATGGAGTTTTTTCGAAAATCCTGCCGCAGCCGCCGCGCACCGCCGCATTCCTCCGCTATTTGTAGATGTAGATCACATAACTGCCGATCGAGAGCGCCTTCAGGCCGAGCGACGCTTTCAGCGCGCGGATCGCGCCCTCGGGATTGGCGGCGTCGAAGGTGCCGGTCACGCGCAATCGGCGCGCCGCCGGCGCCGCGAGCGTCAGGCCCGAGCGATAGCGCGCGAGCGTCGCCAGCACGCTCTCCAGAGGCTCGTCCTCGAAAATGAGGCGCCCGCGCCGCCAGCCGCCGACCTTGAACAAATCCGCCGGCTCCGGCTCCGCGATCGGCGTTCCGGCGCCGAAGCTCATCCGCCGCCCCTCCTCCACGACGCTGCGCGCCGCTTCGTTCGTCACCGCCACTTTGTGCTCGATCACCGCGACATCGGCATGGGTCGCGTCGCGCAGCGCAATATCGAAAGCCGTGCCGAGCGCGGTGACCGTCGCGCCGGCCGCCTCGACGACGAACGGGCGCGACGAGTCGGGCGCCGCCTGGAAAAAGGCTTGGCCCGCAAGCAGCGTGAGCCGCCGCTCGCCCGCGCGATAATGGACAGCGATCGCCGAGCGCGCCGACAGATGCGCGAGCGATCCGTCCTCCAGCGTGACGACGCGCGTCTCGCCGATCGCCGTGAGCGCGTCCGCGCGAAAGCGCAGCGCGATCTCGTCGAAGAACAACCAAAATGCGAGCGAAGCGGCGAGCAGCGCCGTCGCCGGGGCGGCGAGCGGCCGGCGACGCGCGGTCGGGCGGCCCGCCGCCCATAAGCGCCGAACCTCGCCGAACAGCCGCTCCGCTCCGTCGAGCGCGGCGCGATGCGCCGGATCGGCGGCGAGCCAGGCGTCGAGTTCCGCCTGCTCCTGCGCGGAGAGCGGGCCTGCGTCGCATTTCACCCACCAGGCGAGCGCCGCTTCATCGGCGCTCGTTCTGCGGCCCGGTTCCCGCTCGTCGCTCATATCGGCCATTCGTCTTCCCGGAACGGCGCGCGCCCCCGCCGAATGTGAAGACGGTCTCGCGGGTGAAATGGAAGGGCCGCCATCCTCGCGCTCATTGCTGCACCGCCGCGCGGCAGCGCTCCATGGCGAGATGGAAATGCTGCTCGACCGTCTTGCGCGAAATGCCGAGCCGTTCGGCGATCTCGCGCTGCGACAGATGATGCGTAACACGCAGCTCGAAAATCTCCCGGCATCGCGGCGGCAGCGAGGCGACCGCCTCGGCGAGGAGCCGGGCGCGCCGCGCATCATCGACGCGGTTGTCGGCGCTCGCCTCGTCGGAGGGCGCATCCGCGGCGTCGCCGTCGCCGACAAAATATTTGCGCTCCACCTGCCGATGGCGCGCGAGATCCTTCACCAGATTGCCGGCGGTGCGGCGCAGATAAGCGGATGGATCGGCGATTTCGGCGGCGGCGTCGCGGCTGATGTAGCGCGCGAAGGTCTCCTGCAGAAGATCGGAGGCGTCCTCGCGCCCGACCCTGCGGGTGAGAAAAGAGAGAAGGTCGCGCTGACTGCGCAGGAACAGCTCGCGGATCGACAGCGGCTTGGTGTCCGGCATTTGCGGCGTCCGATGCGGGAAAGGAAGTCCGGTCGCATTCCGTTCCGGCGCCGATCGGCGCGGGAAACGCAAAATGCAGGGCGCGACGCTTCGCGCGTGCGTTAGACGCGCGGCGGCGCGCGCGACGACCAGGAGCCGATCCAACCGCAGGCGCGCGACGCCGGACCGGCGCGCGGCGAAAAAAGCGCCGCTCGGAGCTTCGCATCGTGCTCGGGCCCGACGAATGCGTCCGGCGTGGCGAGCGCGGCGTCGAGCAAGCGCTGGGGAGCGCCCAGCAGGCAAATCGCGCAATGACGATCGCCGGGCGCGGGATGCGGGCTCTGCGAGCCGTCCCCGGCCGAAGCGACGCAGACGACGGCGGGTTCGGCGTCGCCGACGGCCGCCGACGCATCGGCGGAAAGGATCGCGACGACGCGCAGCAACAAGAGGAAAGCCGCGGCCCCCGACAGGAGCGCGCGTCCCATCGCTCGGGCGGCCGGCGGGAACGTCACCATGGGCGCAATCGGTAGCCGCGCCGCGCGACTTGTCAACGCGCGCGCAAAACCAACGCGCATTCGTTTCGCAAATTTCGGCAGACTGTCGCAGGAGGGACACAGGAGCGCCGCGCCGCTCTTCACCTTCGGCGCGATGTCCGGCTGCACGCGCAAGACGAGGATGCGAGACGTCGAGCCGACGCGACCGCTCCGCGCATGGGGCTGTCGCAGCCGAGAGGAACGCGCCGGCGCGTCCGGAATGGCGACCCCGGCAGGATTCGAACCTGCGACCTACCGCTTAGAAGGCGGTTGCTCTATCCGGCTGAGCTACGGGGCCGAGCGGCGAAGCTCTCGGCTTTGGGACAGGAAGGTCAATGCGTCCACTGACCGACGCGCTGCGTCTTGAAATTATCGGAATAGGACATGATGCGGCGCGCGGAGCCGGGCTTGGGCTCCTCGACGCGATAGACGAGGAGGCTCCGCTCGGCATAGCCGATCGCCTCGTCCTTCGTGGCGAATCGCAGCTTGATCTGCGCCTTGGCGTCCGAGGAGCTGGTCCAGCCCATCAGCGGATCGATCTCGCGAGGCGTCTCTCTCTCGAACTCCAGCACCCAGGGCTTGGCCGGCCCCGGGCCGGACTGGGTCGCGCTGGGCGCCTGACGGTGAATTCGTGCGGTCATATCGGCCCTCGGCAGCATTCGGCTCTACGCCGATCTCATGAAACCTCTGCGACGGCGGGAGCGAGGGGCCTCGTGGTCGGGGCAGCAGGATTCGAACCTGCGACCTGAAGTACCCAAAACTTCCGCGCTACCAGGCTGCGCTATACCCCGTTTCGCGAATAGGCCATCGGCGCCCGCCTCCGCCGGAGTTTCGCTAGCACGAGCCACGGCCGCTCACAAGCGCGGCGGCGGCGCCGCTATCTCCGGAACATCGAATGACGCACCTCGTCGCCCACGGAGACCGACAGCCGCTCGGCCACGCCCGCGCTCACCTCGATCACCGCCAGCGCCGGCGCGCCGGAGGAAATGATCCGCTCGGAATAGGGCTCCGCCCCGAGCGCGAGCGAAACCACCCGCCCGTCGCGGCCGACGAAGATCATGTCGAGCGACAGGGGCGTATTCTTCATCCACATGGCGACCGGGCGCTCCTCGCGGAAGTCGAACAGCATGCCGCCGTCCTCGGGCAGCGATGTGCGGAACATGAGCCCCTTCTCGCGCTCCTTCTGCGTGCGCGCCACTTCGACGCGCAGCCGATGGGAGCCGGTCGCCGTCACGATCTCGAGCGGCTCGACCGCCGCCGCGCGGGCGGACGATTCGAGCGAGTCCCAGCCTGCCGCAGCGGCGACGAGCGCCGCCAGCACGAGCATGAAACGTCCCGCTCCCTTCGGCAAAATCTTCCGCATCACACCCGCCTCGCTGCTCTCCGCGGCGAGGCCATCGGGCGGCCGCGCCACATTGTCGGCCCTGCTCATGCCATGCGGATCGGCAGTTGGCAAAGGCTCGGCGCGCGCGCCGACGGGCGTCCCTCGTGATTTGCATCGATGACAACGAAGGGCGCTCGACGCCCCCTCCCCCGCTTCGCGGGAGAGGGGGCAGATTCCGCGCTTCATCGAAGGTTCGAGAAATGTCGACAGCGCCTTTTCCGCGAAGCGGGGAAGGATGAGGGAGGGGGCTTTCGGCTCTTCGGTTCGAGTGACGCAGGCTACGAGTAGCCTTGCATCGCCGAATTCGAAGCCTCTCGAGAGCGAGCCTCAGAGGCTCGCCCTTTCACCCCCTGTCGAATCGGCTGAATCACTCCACTAGTGGGACGCCGGCATCGCCGTTTCCAGCGGGCGCACCTCGGTCGCCATCAGGCCCTTGGGGCCGTCGCCGTAACGCACCAGCACGCTGTCGCCGGGCTTCAATTCGGCGAGGCCAAAGCGACGGACCGTTTCCATATGCAGGAAGATGTCGTCGGTGCCCTCCCCCCGCGTCAGGAAGCCGAATCCCTTCACGCGGTTGAACCATTTGACGATGGCGATCTCATAGCCGCTCGACGGCGTCACTTGCGCATGGGTGCGCGCCGACGCGCTTTGCGCCGGATGGATCGCCGTCGACTCGTCGATGGCGACGACGCGGAACACCTGCATTCCTTTGGCCCGCCGCTGCGCCTCGCAGACGACCCGCGCGCCTTCATAGGCCGTCTGAAATCCCGAGCGCCGCAATGTCGTGACATGCAAAAGGATATCCGCGCCGCCGTCGTCCGGAACAACGAACCCATAGCCTTTGGAGACATCGAACCACTTGATGGCTCCCGATACTTCGATCAGATCGAGTGCGGCTTGTTCGCCTTCGACATTGATGGTCGACGCGCTCAACTCATTCTGGAATGAAATTTTGGCGCCCAACAGACCAACTCCCCCTGCCGATCCAGCTGCAGACGCTCGCCTCGCGCGGCCCGCTCGTTCATTGCGCGAATCGCGGCGTCGCCTGTGAATCACTGGAGTTAAGATATCATCGCCGGCGCGGCGTCCAACCGACTTTTTTGTCGCGCAGCCGTTTGTTGTGGATACGAATCCGATAAATGCGTTGCGTTGCAGTCATCTGCGTGCGGGTTACGCGAATTACCGTACGCACGAGCTTGTCGCATCGAGAACGAGCCGGAATTGCGTCCCGCTCGGTCCATTCGTGTGGCCCTGCGAAGCGACCGGCGCGCTTCTCCATCGGAAATTGTGCCGGGCGACATGCGCCGCGCCTTCCGCGCGGTTTCTTCAAGACGCCTCTGGACAGCGCCGCGCGAACCCATATGGTCGCCGCGAGGGCAGTTGACCGGACGCAATTTGCGCGAGAAAATCGCGCAATGGTCGCGCCCCCGCGCCCACAGGACCCGCTCATGACCTATCTGTCTCCGCAAGACGACCGCCGCGCGGGCGACGCCGCCGCGCCGAATTTCGATCTCGCCGCGCTCTACGCCGAGCGAGAGAGCGAGCGATTTGAAATGCACGCCACGCATCTCAACGAAATGTGGGTGCGCGTGCTGAAAGCGATCGGCTATGATGTCGGATTCGTCCGCGGCTCGGGACAATATTTGTTCGATCGAAAAGGCGCGCGCTATCTCGATCTGTTGAGCGGATGGGGCGTGTTCGCCATCGGACGCAATCACCCGTCGCTGCGCGCGGCGCTGATGAGCGTCCTTTCCGCCGATCTGCCCAATCTGGTGCAACTCGACGTCTCCGTGCCGGCGGCGCTGCTCGCCGAGCGGCTGCTCGCTCATGCGCCATGGCTGGACAAGGTCTTTTTCGCCAATTCCGGAGCCGAGGCGGTCGAGGCGGCGATCAAATTCGCGCGCGCCGCGACGGGCCGCGACGGCCTCGTGCATTGCGGGCATTCCTTTCACGGCCTCACCTGCGGCGCCCTTTCGCTGAACGGCGACGCGATCTTCAAGAAGGGCTTCGGCTCGCTGCTGCCCAACACGCGCGAAATCCCTTTCGACGATCTCGCGGCGCTCGACGCCGCTCTGCGCGGACGCGACGTCGCGGCCTTTTTCGTCGAGCCGATCCAGGGCAAGGGCGTCAATATACCGCAGGACGATTATCTCGCCGAAGCGGCGGCGCTGTGCCGCAAATATGGCACGCTGTTCGTCGCCGACGAGATCCAGACCGGATTGGGCCGCACCGGCAAATTCTTCGCGGTGGAGCATTATGGCGTCGAGCCGGACCTCGTTCTCGTCGCCAAGGCGCTCTCGGGCGGCCATGTGCCGGTCGGCGCGGTGCTGACTCGCAAATGGATCTTCGAGAAAGTGTTCGATCGCATGGATCGCGCGGTCGTGCATGGTTCGACCTTCGGCAAGAATGATCTCGCCATGGCGGCCGGCCTCGCGACTTTGGAGGTCATCGCCGCCGAGCGCCTCGTCGAGAATTCGGCGGACAGAGGCGAGCGTCTCCTCGCCGCCTTCCGCGCCATGGCCGAGCGCTACGAGCTCGTCGTCGACGTGCGCGGCAAGGGGCTGATGATCGGAATCGAGTTCGGCGAGCCGCGCTCGCTGAAGCTCAAAGCGGCGTGGAACCTGCTGGAGACCGTCAATTCGGGCCTGTTCTGCCAGCTCATCAGCATTCCGCTGTTCGAGCAGCACAAGGTGCTGACGCAAGTCGCCGGCCATGGCAATCACACCATCAAGCTGCTGCCGCCGCTCACCATCGACGATTTCGACTGCGACTGGATCGAGCGCTCGTTCGACAAGGTGATCGCCGACGCCCATGACGCGCCGGGCGCCGTCTGGTCGCTCGGAAAGACGCTGGCCGGCCATGCGCTGAAAGCCAAGCTGGGCTGAGCAGAGCTTTTTGCACCCGGGTCAAAAGAGCTCGCCATGCTGCCTTCTAGCCGGAACACGCCTTGCTGTGACTCGACGTGCGAGGAGGCGGCTGCGCCGATTTGAGACAGCCGTCCGCCGCGCTGCAGAGTGGAGACGAAAGGGCGTCGATCATGCGTTCGAGTGTGAAGTTCACCATTGCTGTTTTCTCGACTCTGCTGGCGGGCGGCGCGCTCGCTGCGCCGCGCGACCCGCTGGTCGTTCCGGGCATCGGGCCCGAGTCGTCGCCCGCAGCCGCCTATCGGCCGCGGCATTCTTCTCCGGCCGTCGCCTATTCGGCTCCGCGTCGCCATGTCCGCTATCGGGTCGCGGAACAGCGCCCGCGTGTCGTCCGCGTCGCCTCCTTTGCGCCGCGCCCATTCGTGGGCGAGACATGGGACGCACCGCGTCCCTATGACGACGAATATCGCCCCGCCGCCTACAATGCCGCCGACGCCTATCCTCCGCCCGCGCGTCCCTGGCTCGGCGCCGCGCCCGTCTGCGGTCGACTCGTTCATTGGTGAAGCGACGCGAACGGGCGCAATCGTCGCCTGATGACGCGCTGCAAGCGGATGCATAGTCCTGCTCGATGTGTTCCTGCTCGCCGCGTCTACGCCAGCATCGCGCCCGGATGCTCGATCAGCCGCTTGAATTCGGCGAGGAGCGCCGCGCCGAGCGCGCCGTCGACGGCGCGATGGTCCACCGAGAGAGTGACGCTCATGATTGTCGCGACGGCCGGCGCGCCATTCCTCGCGACGATGCGCTTCTCGCCCGCGCCGACGGCGAGAATGGTCGCATGCGGCGGATTGATCACGGCGGAGAAATTCTTGACGCCGAACATTCCGAGGTTGGAGACGGCGGTGGTCCCGCCCTCATATTCGTTTGGCTTCAATTTGCGCTCGCGGGCGCGCCGCGCGAGATCCTTCATCTCGATCGCGATCTCACGAAAGCTCTTCGTCTCGGCGTTGCGAATGATCGGCGTGACGAGACCGCCGGGAATGGAGACGGCGACGCCGACATCCGAAGCTTTATGCTTCAGCATCGCGCTCTGCGTGAAGGTGACATTGGCGTCGGGGACGCGCTGCAGCGCCAGCGCCATCGCCTTCACGATGATGTCGTTGACGGAGACTTTCCACTCCGGCTCGCCATCCGCGCGAAGAGGCGCCGCGCTGTTGTAATCCTCGCGAAGATGCAGCAGCGCGTCGACGTCGCAATCGCTCTGCAGCGCGAAATGCGGAATCGTCCGCACCGAATCGGTCATGCGCCGGGCGATCGCCTTGCGCATCGAATCATGCTGAACTTCGATGAAGGAGCCCGGCGCGAAAAGCTGCCGCACGACGGCGTCGGGCATTGCGACAGAGGCCTCGCTCGGCGCCGCCCCGGCGGCGGCGGGACGCCCGCCGGCGAGCGCCGCCTTCACGTCGCGCTCGATGATGCGCCCATGCGGGCCGGAGCCCGTCAGCGCGGAAACATCGAGCCCGCTCTCCTTGGCCAGCCGCCGCGCCAGCGGCGAAGCGAGGATGCGGGCGCCCTCCGGCGCGGGATTTGAAGCATGAGCCGCGACATTCATTGCCAGGGTCCCCATCGATTCGGAGCCGATTTCCGAGGCGAGACGTTGACGATATAATCTTGCGCGGAACGCCAGCCGCAACGACGTCGATCATCGCGGGAGGACGAGATATGCCCACGAGCCGGCTTTACGACGACGATTTCTACGCCTGGGCCAATGAGCAGGCGACGCTGCTGCGTGAGGGCAAGCTCGCGCAGGCCGACATCGAGCACATTGCGCAGGAAATCGAGAGCATGGGCAAGACCGAGAAGCGCGAGCTGGCGAGCCGCTTGAAGATTCTCATTCTTCACCTCCTGAAATGGCGCTTTCAGCCATTGAAGCGAACCGCGAGCTGGAGCGTCTCGATCACGGTCCAACGACATGAGCTCATCGACCATCTCGACGACAATCCCAGCCTGAAGCCGCTGATCGATGGCGTCGCCAGAAAAGCATATGGCGATGCGGTTCTGCGCGCCATGCTGTGGACATTCGAGGAGATGATCGCCGAGGATTTCTGGCCACCGGAGCTTTCAGCAAAATAGAACCGCCGTCACCTATAGAGAACTGCCTTCGCCGCCGCGATCACCTCAACGACGGCGGGCAGAGCCAGCTTCTCGAGATTGGCGGCGTAGGGCATCGGCACGTCCTTGCCAGTGACGCGCAGAACCGGCGCGTCGAGATAATCGAACGCCTCCTCCTGCACGCGGGCGGCGATCTCGGCGCCGATTCCGCATTGCGGCCAGCCCTCCTCCACGGCGACGCAGCGACCGGTCTTCTTCACCGATTCGACGATCGCCGGGACATCCATCGGCCGCAGCGTGCGCAGATCGATCACCTCGGCCTCGATCCCCTCCTTGGCCAGCGCCTCGGCGGCGGCGAGCGCATGGATGACGCCGATCGAGAAAGAGACCAGCGTGACATGCGCGCCCGCCCGCGCGACGCGGGCCTTGCCGATCGGGATCAAAAAATCCTCGATCATCGGCGTGTCCCACTGCTTGCCGTAGAGGATCTCGTTCTCGAGGAAGACGACGGGGTTCGGATCGCGAATGGCGCTCTTCAGCAGCCCCTTGGCGTCGGCGGCGTTGGACGGCGCCACCACCTTGAGCCCCGGCACCTGCGCGAACCAGGCCGAATAATCCTGGCTGTGCTGCGCGCCGACGCGCGCCGCGGCGCCGTTCGGCCCGCGAAACACGATCGGGCAATGGACCTGTCCGCCGGACATATAGAGCGTCTTGGCCGCCGAGTTCACGATATGGTCGATTGCCTGCATGGCGAAATTGAAGGTCATGAACTCGCAGATCGGCTTCAGCCCCGCGAAGGCGGCGCCGACGGCGAGGCCTGCGAAGCCATATTCGGTGATCGGCGTGTCGACGACGCGGCGCGCGCCGAATTCCTGCAGCAGGCCCTGCGTGACCTTATAGGCCCCCTGATATTCGGCGACCTCCTCGCCGATGACGAACACATCCGGATCGCGCCGCATCTCCTCGGCCATGGCGTCGCGCAGCGCCTCGCGCATGGTCATCGGGATGAACGTGGCGTCGGCCGGAATTTCCGGCGCGGCGACGGCGGGCGTCGGCGCCGCGGGCGCGGCCGGAGGCGCCGGGGCGAGAGTGGCGGTCGCCGCCGCGGCCGCGGGCTCGGGAGCCGACGCGGGCACGTCCGGCGCCTTGGCGGGAGCGGCCGGATGCGGCGCGGCTTCCAGAGCGCCGACGTCCTCCCCCTCCTCCGCGATCACCGCGATCGGCGTGTTGACCGCGACATTCTCCGCGCCGCCGGGCACCAGGATGCGCGCCAGCACGCCCTCGTCGACCGCCTCGACCTCCATCGTCGCCTTGTCGGTCTCGATCTCGGCGATGACGTCGCCGGCCTTGACCTTATCGCCTTCGTTCTTCAGCCATTTGGCGAGCTTGCCCTGCTCCATCGTGGGTGAGAGAGCGGGCATGAGAACATTGACGGTCATGGATTTATCCGCCGAGAGAAAGAAGGGCGCAGCCTTCCTTCTCCCGCTTGGCGGGAGAAGGATTCGCACGTCGAGAACCCGCCCTCTCTTCATAGAACCACATCCGTCCAGAGCTCGCTCGGATCGGGCTCGGCGTCATTGGTCGCGAAATCGGCGGCGTAGGAGACGATCTTGCGCACAGCGGCGTCGATCTGCTTCAGCTCGTCCTCGCTGGCGCCGAGAGCGAGCAGGCGCGCGCGCACCTGCTCGATCGGGTCCTGCTCCTCGCGGACCTTCTGCACCTCTTCCTTCGAGCGATATTTCGCCGGATCGGACATGGAGTGGCCGCGATAGCGATAGGTCTTGGCCTCGATCAGGAACGGCCCCTTCCCTGCCCGGCACCAGTCCAGCGCCTCGGTCGCCACCGCCGCGACGGCGCGCACATCCATGCCGTCGACCTGCCGGCCGATGATGTTGAAGGCCTCGCCGCGCTTGGAAAAATTGGGCTGCGCCGAGGAGCGCTCGACCGAGGTGCCCATCGCATAGCGATTGTTCTCGACAATATAGACGACCGGCAGCTTCCAGAGCTCCGCCATGTTGAAGCTCTCATAGACCTGCCCCTGATTGGCCGCCCCCTCGCCGAAAAAGGTCAGCGAGACCGAATCGGTTCCCCGATAGGCGTCGGCGAAGGCGAGTCCCGCCCCGAGCGGCGCCGGCGCGCCGACGATGCCGTGGCCGCCGTAAAAATTCTTCTCGCGCGAGAACATATGCATGGAGCCGCCCTTCCCTTTGGAATAGCCGCTCCTGCGCCCGGTCAGCTCCGCCATCACGCGCCTCGGCTCCATGCCGCAGGCGAGCATATGGCCATGGTCGCGATAGCCGGTGATGAACTGGTCGGTCGGCCGCGCCGCCATGCGCGCGCCGACGACCACCGCCTCCTGGCCGATATAGAGATGGCAGAAGCCGCCGATCAGGCCCATGCCGTAGATCTGCCCCGCCTTCTCCTCGAAGCGGCGAATGAGCAGCATCGCGCGATAGGCGGACAGCTCCTGCTCTCGGGAGAATTGCAATACGCCGTCGACGGCGGCGGCGCCCTCCGCCGCTCCCGCGACGTCGGCGAGCTTCGTGTCGGTCTTGTCCATTGCCGGCATGGTCGCGCATCCCCGTCGGTCCAACGACAATATCTGGGAGCATCGACGGCGATCCGCGAGCCCTCGTCCCCCACCCGCATCGCGGCGAGGCCTTCGCCGCGGCGCAGGATAGCGCGAAAGCGGGCGGAAAACGAGACGCGCGACACATCCGGCTGTGGGCTGAGCGAAATTTCCTTTCCGTCACAGCGCCGCCGCCTGCGCCGGGTCCGGATATCGCCCAGCGCTTGGCGCAGACCGAACAGGGCTCCGAATTCGGGTTAACGAGCAGAGAGTTTTCAGCGTCATGGCCGCGCTTGTCGCGGCCATCCACGCCGTG
>NZ_JAINDZ010000040.1 GCF_019802345.1 Methylosinus sp. Sm6
TGGACGATGAGCCGGATGTCGAAGGCGAAACTTCTGAGCGTCGCGAGGCTGCCGGATTTTTGATGCAGATGCGGGATGTCGAAGCTCCAGCCCTGCTTCTGGCGGCCGGCGTGCTTGCGGGCGACGCGATAGAGCCAGCGCTCGACGCCGCCCGTCAGCCGGAAATAGGCAGGATCGATGGCGAGCACGAGCGATCGGTCGATGACGCCGCGGTAGAACCATTCCGGGAGGACGAACTCCATGCCTTCGACGCGGCCGCCGCGCGTCACGCACTCCTCCCATTCGTTGATCCAGGAGAATTGGCTGCGACGCCAATGCTCGCCGTTGCGAATGGTGGTGCAGATAGCGGTCGATTGCAGGCGGGTGAGCGCGCCTTTCAGCAGCTTGTAGTCACGAGCGCCGGTCGCCCGTCCGACCGCCTTGAGGAGTTGATAGGGCGTGAAGCGCAGAAAGCGGGAGGTCGTGAGGCCATGGTTCTCGGCCTCGACGATCTGGCTTGCCGCCCAGATCAGCACGTCGGCGTCCCAGATGGTCGCCATGCCGTGCTCGGGCATGGCGAAGACTTCCACGCGCGCGCCGGCCGCCTCGTAGAGGATCGGCGCCGTGCGCTTCGCCTTGGCGAGCGAGAAGAAGGGCCGCTCCATGAGATCGCGCTGATCGCGCGGCGAAGCGTCCCCCGTCGCGATGACGAAGGGGTGGAGCCGGCTTCGCTCGCTCGAGATGACGGGGAGGTGGCGCGGCATGGCGGCGTCGCCTCAGCGGTGGGAGTTCAGGCGGGCGATGCGCACGCCGGTGTCGAACCGGACGGCGTCGCGCGCTTCGACATATTGCGGATCGGATGTCGAGCGACAGGCGGCCCCATCGGCCCAGGCCTGCAGATCCTCGATCGCATAGACGACGCGCCCGCCGAGCTTGCGGAATGTCGGGCCGGCGCCGTGACAGCGGTATTTTTCGAGCGTGCGCGCGGAGAGGCTGAGCATTCGCGCGGCTTCATGCGTCCGGACGAAGCGCGTGGCGCCCTCGGGTGATTTGTCGCGCAAGAGACGCCTCCGTAGCGGTGAGGTGCGCCGCAGGGACGTCGCGGCGTTTCGAGATCACCGTGGCGGAGAAGAGAAGTGCAGGGGGAGGACGAAGTTTTGGGGCCGATCCGTGTCCCCCCTTCCGCGAGGCGCGCCGGGATGTCCAAGGAGACGGACAATGCGGAAGGTCATCAGCCGCCGCGAAGCAGCCGCTTGTAGCCGCCGTCCATTAGCGCGATGGAATCATGGATGAGACGGTTCGCCTTGCGGCGCGTCGCCGAGCTCTTCCACTCGAGCGCGGGAAGCGCAGCGTCCTCGGCGTCGATCAGGGCCGCGGCGATGTCGCGTGGCCCTGCGCCGCCGAGCCGAAAGTCGAGCGCGTGGAGCAACAGGATGAGACGCGCGCGTCGCTGCGCGGTCAATTGTAGCGCTCGAGGTAGCGGCCCTGCCGCCCCGCCCTGAAGGAGCCGAACGAGTCGGGACGCGCTTTCGAGCCGGATTTCGAGTGACGCGTCGAGCGGCAAAATGATCGCGGGACGGCTCGGCGCGCGTTCGTTCATCCAGAGATGAATCTCGCCTCGGGCGTCGCCGATCACGACCCGCCTGTCCCCCTCGGCGGACATGTCCGCGACGACCTTGCCGAAGGCGGTCGGATCGAAGGTCCCATCCGCCGCGAAGCGGGGCGGCGCCGAAGCGATGATCAGCGTGCCGGGGTCGACCTCAGGGAGCCAGAGCGCTGGCTCCCTTCCTGCCGGAGATTCCGGGTCATGAGCGAAATTGCAACCCCCAGCGACGCGCGAGGCTCGACAGCGCGGTCGTTTCGTCGACGGCGCCGCGTTCAATCCGCCTCAGCGTCTCGCGATAATCCTGGCGATATTTGGGGTTCCGGCGCAGGAATTCGAGCGCGAAACCGGAAGGGGTGAGCTCGTTCAATTGCTTGATGGAATCGGGAGTTTTCCAAAAATTCGTCGGCATGAAGCGCTCCTCGGCTTGGCCTCGTAGCTCGAGCGGCGACTTCGACGATTCCGGAATGGCAGAACCAAAACTAGCCCAAAGGGTTGCATCGCGTGCCGCGAGCGCCCGTGACCTTTTTATGGCAGGCGAGAAGAGAGACTATTGCGCGCGCGTGCCCAAAAGCTGCCGATAGCCGGCCGCGGACATCCATCTCGCTCTGGCCAAATGGCTTTCATGGATGATCTTCGCCCGTTCCGGCTCGCGATCCGGATCGATCCCGAAAATCACCGCGACGACCTCGCGCCAATCGGCGCCTTCTTCGGCCGCGTCCAGCAGTCGCAGGTAGATCGTGAGGTGACGTTCGTCGTAGGCGTTCACGTGCTCGGTGAGAGGCGGACGATCTTCGAAGGCTGGCGTGTTCATTGCGGACCTACCTGTCGCTCTATGCCGGCGAATTCATGGCGAGACAGCAGGATTATATCCCAGGATTGGTTGCAGCTCTATTCCGACGGTGATGCAATCGGCGCATCGCGTTGTTCGGTGGGGCGGAAGACTCACCGGATCGGCGGTAGGCAATTGTAGCATGGCGGCCGACGAATCAGAACGTTCATTCCTGGAATGAACGTTCTTGACTCGGCTTCCATGCCGCCATGGAAATAGAGGAGGTCATAGCTACGAATGTGCGCCGCCTGCGTAACGCCAGGAACTGGACGCAGGAAGCGCTTGCCGAGAAGGCGCAGCTGAGTTCTCGCTATGTCGGTGCGATCGAGCGCGCCAATGTGTCGGCGAGGGTGGGTATTATAGGGCGGATCGCCGATGCTTTCGGCGTAGAGCCCGCCGATCTTCTCAAGCGCAGCAAACCGAGAACCCGTGGTTGAGTTCGGCAAGCGACCCAAGGCTGGGCAGGACCGGCGCAACGTCTATTTGACGCCAAAATTTCCCTTCGCCCATGGTACCGGTGCGCGCGAGACCTCGGCATCGGCGGTGATGAGAGGGTGAGAGGCTGCGATGGCGGGGATTTCTCCCTGCGATGCGGCGAACTCCGCTAGCATGACGGAGCAGCGCGGCGAAAACTCGAAATCGAAGCCGCCGATCTCGCGACTGTGATTGGACCATGCTTCGCCTATTTCGGCGCGCCGCGCCTGGAACAGGCGCTTTAGCTGCCGCTTTGACTTTTCAGGCGGCGAAATTTTCTGAAATTGCGCGTGGTCAACTCTGATTCTGTCCGCTCCTTCTAGGCACCGCTTGTCGACGAAATTCGCTCTTATCGTTCAACGCGGCTTTGGAACGGGCTATGCTGGACTGGACTCTACCCGGCGCGATCAGGCCCGGTTTGCAGCCGCTAGGACGCCGAACCTCCAGCGGTCAGCGCTTTTTCTTCCTGCCATTGATGGTAGGTCAGCTTTGATCCAACAACCTTCCATTCTGAACGCCCGTTGGAATTGCGATCCAGAACCACCGCGGCTGCTGCCGAGGGGCTCTTGAACGCATAGGGCTTGGAGAAGGTATAGAATTTCGCCTCAGGCGTCGCGCCGAGTACTCCTTGTGCAATCAGTTCCTGTTTCAGTTCGCCGTAAGAATTTGTCCCCTGATAGCCGGCGTCCTTGAGGGCTTCGCTTCCCTGAAGGACCACGAATTCACCGTCTTCCTCGACGCCGGTCGCCTTTACGCCGCTCTTGTGACGGATCTCGAACCTTGTCTCGTCTAGCGTCGTTGCTTGCCCAGCCGCTTTGGTCGCTGAAACGGGGCGTGGCTTGAGCAAATCCAGACCGATAACGGGCAGAACAGTCTTCAGGTTTGCGAGGAATGCCTCCATGTTGGCCCGGTCGGCCTCCGGCATTCGCCGCTTGTCGGCGCTAGGCGCCTGGCCGTTGTCCAGGCTGACCCTGCCGGCGTTGATGGCGAGTTCGATCAGTCGCGCTTCGAGATAGCGGACATGGCCTTTGGTCAGGGCCTCATCGCTTGTCGTGATGACAACGGCTGTCTCCCAGAACCCTCGATCCGCGGCACTCTGCGCGATACGATCTCGAACGCTATCGGCTTCGCCGATGTAGGCGCGCATCGAAAGCGCATCCGTCGGGTCGGGACCGAATAGGATGTACACTCCGGTGCGATCGACTTCCGGCCGGGAAAGCAGCTTCGCAAAGGTTGACTGCGTCGCGACAAGAACCGAGCCAGTCCAGCCGTGGATAGAGGCGATGGTCAACCCATTGGGGTTTCCATTGACGAGAAACAGCTGGATTGTGCGCCCGAACGTTTCGACTGGCTGGCTCATGGGCATCCCTTCCGGACTCTCATCCGTTCAGACCGTGAAAGCCAGCTCTCAGCAGACAATGGAAGCTCGTTCAATTCCGAACGTACGACGGACCAATTTGGGTAAAGGCGATCCAAGTGCTGGAAGAACGCCTTGGTATGCTTGGTTTCAATCAGGTGGATCATCTCATGCACAATCACGTATTCGAGCATATCGCGCGGCTTCTTGGTCAGTTCGGTGTTGATTCTGATCGTCCTGCGCTGAGGGTTGCAGCTTCCCCATTTTGTCTTCATCCGCTGCAGGAAGTAGCCGCGAACTTTCACACCGATGCGGGCTTCCCACTTGCGGATCATCTCGGGAATCGCGTCGTGAAGAAGTCCCAGATGCCATTCGTGCATGATGCGCGCTCGCTGGTCCCGGGTGGTTCCTGGCCGCACCTGTAGATGGATCGTCCGGTGATCAACTTTGATCGTCGGCTTCTCGTCTCGCTCGGTCAGCTTCAGGAGATGCCTGCGGCCCCAGAGATAATGGGTTTCGCGCCCGCTGTATTGACGCGGCGCCTCGCGCGCCTGCTTCGCGAAGCGGTCGCGTTGCTGCCTGATCCAGCCAATGCGCGTGATCGCGTAGGCCCTCGCAATGTCTAATCTCGTTGCTGTTGGCGCGACAAGGGTCACGCGCCCGTCAGGCGGATGGACAGACAGATGGACGTTTTTCACGTCCTTCCGCGTCACACTGATCGCGATATCGCCGAGTTGAATGAGTTCAGCCATCAATACCCCGGCTGGTTCTTGATGATTTCGAACATGGCGAGAGTTGCGTCGCGGTCTCGATTGAACAATGGGAACAACACGTTTTTGACCTCCCGCTCCCGGACTGCGTCGCCTTTCCATCCGGCAGGAGCGTACTCGCGAACTGTGCGATCGATTTCCAGCGCCAGCTTCGCCTTTTCGTCGTCATCGGTCGGACAGGTGAAGCTGCTCGCCAGGATCGAAGCCAGATTGTTGAAGATCACCGTGGCCTCTCGGTTTCCATGAAGCGCTGCCGGCACGCCGTCGCTTTGGGTCTTGGCCGCTAGACGCTTGATGAGGTCCTCGGCATTTCGCAAGAACTCTTCATAGGACTCGGCGCTCTCGCGGGTTTGCCTGATCAGATCCTCCAAGAGTCGAGACATCTCATCGTAAAAGCGCGGATCGGTCAGTTGATCACGAATAATCGTTTTCCGAATGTTGTTGATAATGCCCTCAGCGACCGCGTTCTTCGAGAGCTTGCCCTTTTCGTTCAACTGCCTCGCGATGGCGTCGTGTATGCCCGTCTCAATGATCGCCTGCGTCAGGGAAACGCCTGAAAGGCTTCCGAGGGCCTGCGCCGGATCGGCCTGGATGTACGTGTTGAGAAGATGCCGCATATCAGCCTCGTACGGCTTGATATCGAGCTCTTCCCCGGAGTGTTTTTTGATGGCCGCGCGTAGATCTGAGTAAAGTTCCACCTCGCGCAGGATTGCGGCCTGCGCCATCGCATCGTATCCGGCTTCCTCGAGGTTCTGGGCGACCGCCGCATAGGCCCTCACGAAAGACGCGACCGCCTTGTAGAAGGATATTCGAAGCGCCTCCGTCTCGTCGAGCGCGTTCGGATTGGCCACATCGCCGCAGAAGTAGCGAAGATACTGCTCGATTTCCTTCGGGGGTGGCACCTGATCGCAGAGGTAATGCAAGGCCTCCCGGGCAGCGTCGAGACGGGCCTTGCCTTCTTCCAGCCAGCCCTTGATCTCGACGTTATTGTCGCCGCCGCTGCCCTGATCGATATCGAGTTCATCCGAGCTGTAGACCGCGATGGCGTGCTGGACGTTCCCAAAAAGCTCCTTGAAATCGACGATGTGACCAAAGATCTTGTCGTCGCCGTCGATCCGGTTGGTCCGGCAAATCGCCTGGAACAGCGTGTGATCACGCAGCTTGTCGTCGAGATAGATGTAGGTGCAGCTCGGCGCATCGAAGCCCGTGAGCAGCTTCGAAACGACGATCAGGAGCTTTGTGTTCGCCGGCTCCTCGATGAAGCGGCGCTTGATCTCGGTTTCGTAGGCGGTCGTGCTCTGGCCGCTCTTGAGGACGAACTTGGTGTAGGTGTCGAATTTGTAGCGCTCGTCGCTGTTGGCCGGTTCCCTTGAGATCGCATTGTGGTTCGGCTCGAAGGACGTGACGATCCCGACATGCGGGCCGAGCCGGGTGTTCTGGAACTCGCGGAAATACTCGCATGCGTCGCGGATCGAAGAGGCCACCAGAATGGCGGTCCCGCGGTCGTCGCTTAGGCGCGGTTTCAGATCGAAGTCCTGGACGATCTCGGCCACGATTCGCCGCTTGCGTTCGGTCGCGCTGAGCAATTCCTCCATGGTCGCCCAACGCTTCCGAAGCACGGCCTTCTGGAAGTTGTTCAGCCCCTTGGTCTTCTTCTCGAACCAGGCATCGATGGCGGTCGGGTTCGTCATGCGCTGAGGCACGTCGCGCGCTTCGTATTTCAGATCGAGGACGACCTTGTCGCGCACGGCCTCCTGGAACTTGTAAGTGTGGATATAGGTGCCGAAGACCTCGCGGGTCGTCTTGCTGTCCTTCTGAAACAGCGGCGTGCCGGTGAAGCCGACGAAGATCGCGCCTTCGAGCCAGCGCTTCATCTGCTTGTTCATGTCGCCGCTCTGGGTGCGGTGGCATTCGTCGACAAACACGTAGAAGCGACCGGTCACCCGCGGCGGCGGGCCGGAAAGGTCGGTGGAATCGAACTTGTGAATCAGTGCGCAGATCAGCCGCGGCGACGGCGTCCCCAGCCAGCTGACGAACTCGTCGCGGCGAGTGACGCGGGGCGACGGCGCCTCCGACCCGAGCACGCCCGCGTTGCGCATCACGCCTGCGATCTGCTTATCGAGTTCGTCGCGGTCGGTGACGATCAGCACCCGCGCATCGGGCTCGCGTTCCAGAATCCATTTGGCGAGCAACACCATGAGGATGCTCTTGCCCGAGCCTTGCGTGTGCCAGATCACGCCGCCCTCGTGCCGGGCCAGGCGTTCCTGCGCCAGCTTCAGGCCGGTGAACTGGTGATGCCGCGGCACCTTTTTGATGCCGGCGTCGAAGATCACGAAGTTGCGGATCAGATCGAGTAGCCGCTCCTTGTGCAGAAGTTGGCCCATCGGCCGGTCAAGAAGCGCGCCAGCAGGGAGTTCGCCTTCGGGCGGGTTTTCATCGCGCCATTCGACAAACAGGGTTTCGGGCGTGCCGATGGTGCCATAGCGTAGGCCCTGCGCATCGCTGGCCGCCAGCAGAAGCTGGGCGGTGGCGAAAAACGGTGCGTTGAAAATCTCGTCCTGATTGGAAATCAACTGGCGGACGCCATCGCCGATCTCGACCGCGGCGCGCTTCAATTCGGTCACCGCGACAGCGAGCCCGTTGAGATAGACGACGAGATCGGGGCGCCGCTCGTGCCCGCCCTTCAACGTCACTTCTTCGGCCAGGGCGAAGTCGTTGGCGTCGGCGTTTTCCCAATCGATCAGGTGCACCTTTTTGAAGGGCGCGCTGACGGAGGTTTGCACATCTACGCCATAGCGCAGCAGCGTGTAGGTCTTGAGGTTCGCCTGATAAAGCGTCGTGCCGGTGACCTCGATCGCCTGCATCAAACGGGTGAGCGCCGCATCGATCTCCGGCTTGGAATAGCCGCGGGCGGTGAGGTTGGCGCGCAGAAGTTCCGGCTCGACGCAGCGGTTGCCCGGCCGGCCCGACCAATCGCCGAGCTCCCGATAGCCGAGGCCGTCCGCAGCTTTTGCTTTGGTGATGAAGGCGGCGAGACGATTTTGCGTGACGCGTTCGCTGCGTGGGCGGTCAGGCATGCGCAGCCTCCTTCGTGTGCGGCGCCTCATCGCGCCGAACCGGCAAGCGCACGCGCCCAGTGAGCAGCGCCTGCATCATCGCCTGCTTGAGCGCGAGGGTCTTGTCGAAGCGGGTTTCAAGGGCGGAGATTTCGGCGTCCATATCCGAGAGCACGCCTGCAATAGCGGCTTGTTCGTTCTCGTCTGGTACGCTGATCTCTATCGCGGCAAGCGCCAGCGCCCCGATATGGACCACGGCGTCGCCCTGGCCCTTGTTGGCCTTCTGACGCACCACGTGCGGCGTGTTCAAGAGGTAGCCTAGAAATACTGGATCGCCGCTGGTCGGGCGCAGGATAATGATATCGCCGCCAGCATAAGCTTCAACATCATGGGCGAGCGCGACACACTTCCCAATCTCTTCCTTCGTCTCACCAGAAGCGGCGAAAAGTATATCGCCGCGCTGAATCCGCGTCGCACTGTGAGCCACGGCGCGCGAGATGTACGAGGCAAAGTGACGAACAACGTTTTGGTGCGTTGTGTAGATTTCCCCATACCGAACGCAAGGGATGTCTCCCGACTGCGCTTCGTCGCGGCGCACACCGCTACCCTTCATAAACCGACCAAGTGCTCCCAGCCGCTTCTCCTGCCACGGGGCGGTAAAGCCCGGCAGGCGGGTCTGGCCGGTGAGCAGGCGTTGCATCGCGCCTTGCCGCAGATCGCGCTTCTTGGCGATCAGGTGAGACAGCGCTGAGGTCAGATCCTCGATCTCTGACAACGCACAGGCGATCTCCTTTCGCTCCGCCTGAGAGGAAGGCATTGCAATTGCGAACTTCCGAACGGCAGAAATTGAAAATTCAAGACGGGTGGTGCCTACAACTGCATCGTTTATTCTACGTTGAGTGTGGTTGCCCTCAAGTTGACACATAACGAAACGCGGGTATTCCTCGTTCTTGATGCGCAGACGGGCGATTTCTCGGGCAATGTTTCCCTCGAAATGGTCCGGAACTATGCCTACTCGCCCAATGGTACCCTTCACTGAAAGCAGGACATCACCGGCACAAATCCTACTTCCCGCAAACCTCGCTTCTATAGATCTTGCTGATCTTGGGAGTGGTGCTGACGATATCTCCTTTATGAACTTTATTGGAACGATTGGAATCCCGCTTGGCGTGTCTGAGCCAATTTGCACGACACCATACCTAATGGGAGCTCTTGGATCGGTGATACTTTCGAGCGTCACGACCAGCCAATCCTCTGGGATTACGCCAATCGCGGTTGTCTTGTATCCGGGCCTCAGTGCCATGTGGCCCCCATCGCCTTAAGGTGACTGGCGACACGCGCGGCCAACAAATCGACCTTTTCCTCCAGCTTCGGCAGCGGCTTCTCGTAGCGCTCGGCCAGCTCACGCACGCGCGTCGTCAGGGACTGCGCCACGCGCGCGACTTCGCCGCCGACCCGCTCATCGATTGTAGCCAGCCATTTGTCGGCCACGACGAGGGTCTTCACCTCGTCGTCCGTGAGCGCGGCGTAGCGGGCGTGAACCTTGGCGAAAAGCTTTTCCTCCGCCGCCTTGCGCTTCTTCTTGGTCTCGTCGAAATTGTCGATCAGCGCCTGATAGGCGAGCAGAGCTTCTCGCTCGTCGGCCAGATCGGCGTCGCGCCCGATCTCCTTCAGCCGCGCTTTGATCGCCTTGGCCGTGATCTTCTGCTTCTCGCCTTCGCCTTCGATCACCTCGGCGAGCAGCCCGTCCTCGCCCGCACCTTCTTCAAGCTTCTCGGCCATCTTCTGTTCGAGTTCGGCCATGCGCGCGTCAAGCGCATTGATCACTAACTGATCTGCCGCGAAGTAGCGGGCGATGATCAGGCGCGACGGCGCCAGATCGGACGTGAAGCGGCGCTTACCGACCTGGTAATCGCCGGGCTCGGGCCAGACCAGCTTGCCCTCCTTGTTCTTGCGCTTGATGATTTCGCGTGGACGCACGCCTGCCGCCCAGCCGACGGCAGCAATCAGATACGCGTCGTCCTGCATCGACTCGGCCCAGTAGTCCATCAGGTGCTGATAGACGTCGTAAGGGTCGACGAGCGGTGCCTTGCGGAAGACTTCGAGCAAGTCCTCCGATAGAGCCTCGATGAATTCCTTCGGGTGTCCGCCGGGACCGAAGGCTCGCGCCGCGGCTTCCGTCCGCGCGCGCCAGGCGGCGAAGGTGTCGCCAGCGGCCTTGGTGAAAGCCTGAAACTCGGGATGGCCTTCGATCGTGGGCTTCACCTCGCCGACCGGCAACGTGAGCGACAGATATCCCAAGCGCAGATCGGCGAAGAGCTTGCCGCGAAGGGAGGGCATAACCTTCCACCACGCCGAAAGCGCCTCGATATCACGAGCCGGAATGCCGCCGTTCAAATGGGCGTCGATATCGTGGATGTCCTCGGCTTCGGAACTGTCGATATAGCGCGGCAGGTTGAGGTTATAGGCGTTCTTCGGGTCCGCGATCTCGTCATGGGGAACCATACGGGCGTAGCCGGGCACGTCGACGACGCGCGCAAAGGTATCGACGATGCGATGGATGTCCTGCTCGCGCAGCCGGTTCTTCGGGCCGTCCTTGCGGAAGCCCTTCGAGGCGTCAATCATGAACACGCCGCGCCGGGTGGCGGCGTTCTCTTTGTCGAGCACGACGATGCAGGCGGGAATGCCCGTGCCATAGAAGAGGTTCGGCGGCAGGCCGATGATGCCTTTCAGATAGCCGGACTTGACCAGCGCCTCGCGGATCTCGGCCTCGGCGTTTCCACGGAACAGCACGCCATGCGGCAGGATGCAGGCTGCCTTGCCGGTGCTCTTCATCGAGCGGATGATATGGAGCAGATAAGCGTAATCGCCCTGCTTGCGGGGCGGTGCGCCCCAGCTGAAACGCGCGTGCGGGTCGCGCGCAGTATCGATGCCGTTCGACCACGCCTTGTCCGAAAAGGGCGGATTGGCAACCACGTAGTCGTATGTGCGGAGTCGGTCACCATCGAGGAATTTCGGGCTGGCGAGCGTGTTACCGGCGATAATCTTCGCGGTCGGAAAGTCGTGCAGGATCATATTCATACGGGCGAGACCGGCCGTGGTCACGTCCTTTTCCTGACCCTCGAGCGTTATGCGCTTTCCTGCCTCGGCAGCCACCTTCAGCAACAACGATCCCGAGCCACATGTGGGGTCGTAGGCGGTCGTGCCCGCGACCGTGTTCTTCGGCGAGATGCCGATCACCTTAGCAATGATGCGGCTGACTTCCGACGGGGTGTAGAACTGGCCCTTGCTCTTGCCGCTCTCCGTCGCGAAATGCCGCATCAGATATTCATAGGCATCGCCCAGAATGTCGTCATGATCGGCCCGGTTCTTGGAGAAATCGAGATCTGGGCTTTCAAAGATCGCCACGAGGTTCGTGAGACGCTCGATGCGATCATTGCCGTCCCCGAGTTTGTTCGGGTCGTTGAAATCAGGAAAATCTGTGCGCGCTAAGCTTTCGTTGCTGTCGACCAGGGGCTGAATGATCTGCGTGTTGATCAGATCCCCGATGTTCGGATTGCCCTTGAGGGCGATCATGTCGTCGAAGCTGGTGCCTGGCGGGATTGTGATTGGCGGCGCTAGATCGTCACTCTTTGCGTACTTGTCGGAAACATATTTGATGAACAGCATGAAAAGGACGTAGTCCTTATACTGGCTAGCATCCATTCCGCCGCGCAACTCATCGCACGACGCCCAAAGAGACGAATAGAGATCCGACTTTTTTACTGCCATGCGTCGCTTCCCGAGCTGAACTGCGATATCTGCGACTTCAAAAAGCGCGATTCGCCGTCCCCATTTTTGACCACCATAAACGGCGACGCCGACGACGCGAAGGGGCGGCCAGTGTTGTGCAGCATTTTCTAGGCCGCGCGTTTGCTGCGCCCGGTCGCTTGCACTTCTCTCGCGCGGCTGGATCGTGTTTCTGAATGGCCCGAAATAACGGACACGGCGTGGACACAAGGGAAAGCCCCTTTGGCGAGAGCTAAATCGAACGTCGCATAAGCAATTGAATATCTTATAGTTTTGTTGCGAGAGCCAGATGTGAGCTAACTACCTTCAGGTTATGAGCCTAACGATCGCCAGCTGGGTCGTTTTTTCGCGTTCGCGGATCGTGGCCCTACCCGGAAAGCGATGCTCGGAATTTGCAGGGGGAGCGCCCCGCCGGGAAGGCGGGGCGCAGTGCCGCTCAGTCGCCGTTGCGGCGGCTCGGGCGGGACCAGATCAGGCTGTAGCCTTCGCCGCTCTCGTCGTCGAAGAGATTGGCGAAGATCGGGGCGTTGAAGCTCGGATCGTCGAGCTTGACGCCGAGATAATCGCGACCCTCATTGGAGCGCTTGGACCAGGCGGCTCCGATCTCCACTCGGCCCACGAAGACGCGGTGGCTGGGCGCATTGTCACCGGAGCGGCTGGTTTCGGGGACGATGCGAACGTTCTTCGCCTGGACGGAAAGGGTGATGATTTCGCCGGTGAACTCGTTGTTGCCGGTCTTCTTGAAGGTGCCGATGGTCGCCATTTTGAATTCTCCTCGATCTGAATTTCCGAGCCCGCCAGTGCGGCCTCGATGGCGATCGAAGGGCCGGAGGCGATCGGCGCGGCATCGCTCGCGACCGCAGCGTCAGCGGAGGATGGCGCAAGAGCGACTTTGTTGTTTCGCGAGGAATGGCGGCGCAGCCGTCAGGGGAAGAAAGTCGATCGGCGCCATTGCCGCATAGGCGATCGAGGCGCAGCCGGCCTTCGGCCAGATTCGCCCATCAAAGAGGCCGTTATGGAGCGCTTGGCCTGAAGGGATCGGGGCGAATTCGGCGACGGCATGCGACCGCAAAGATTCGGCGACGAGTGCCGACGATGATGACGATCCTCTGTCCGGCTTCAAAATTTCGTCATCGTCGCTTCCGAGCCGCTTATCGCGATGCCTCCCACCCCGCTGATTATCGGACGCCGTGAGATCGCTCTCGCCGAAGGATTGCTCCGAGGAGCATCACAATTTCGACCGCCTCGCCACGAAGATTCGAACTCGCCGCCGTAATAGCCGCCGTGTGTCACGACGATGAATTCGGAGAGATGCAGATCGACATGCGCCCACAGGAGCGGCTGCAACGGCGTCAGGCCCGCGCGAGACGCGCTTGTTCCCGCCCCGGCGGGGCGGTTCCGGCGATGCGGATCAAAGCGGTGACGCCGACCGCGACCGCGCCGACGAACGAAAAGATCATCTGCCATGTCGCGGACGGCATAGCCATCTGGGCAATACCGTGCGTGGCGTAATAGCCGGCGATCGTCGCCGGCGCAGCGTAGACGAGCACGATGGCGAGCCGGAGCCATGTCCAGGGAACGAAGGCGAGCGCCAGTTGCCCGACGCCAAACGTCACACCTGCGGCGATGACGCCAATGACGGCGCCGCCGAGCCAGCCGGCGCCCGTGTGAAAAGCCCAGGCGCCAACCGTCAGGCCGGCATAGAAAGGGAGCGCGAACACCGCGAACGTGAACAGCAGCCAGCAGAAAAAGCCGATGCCGGCGATGACGAATAGAGGTCCGAAGATGATCATAGCGGAGGTCTCCGTGAGACAAAGGTCTGACGAGCGCGCCTTCCACCACCACCACGGCGCGGCAGCGAGTCTAGCCGGAAAGATGAGAGAGGGCGAGCGAAAATCCCCGCAGGATTTTCGCCGCTCACAGTCGCAGCTTTCACTTCCTTCATCGCTGGAAGGGATCAAATTCATGTACGATGAAGGCGGGATCGCCGTCGTATTCGGTCGACGGCATGACGCCGTAGTCACCCGCGCCGTCATGGAAGACGACGACGCAGATCATGAGGGTGTTCGCGAGGTCCCAACCACGAGCGTGGGCGAAGGTGAGGTTTCGAGACATCGATCGGCTCCTGTTCTGAGGCGGGGGCCATCCCCGCGCGACAGGCGCCCGATGTGTCCGGCCGATGGCCGCGATCACCGCGCAGGTGAAGCCAAAGCGGCGGCACGCTCGCGTAGCCGACCCCTTGTGGGTTGATGGCGTCAGGCCATCGGTCGGATAGAGGATCAGCGCCGATCAGAGCGGGGTGGCGCTCGCCGACAGGAGTCGATTGCTTCGAAATCATTGACCCCGGTGGTGGATTGCTCGAACCTCCTCTATTGTCGGCCGACGACAGCGCATGTGCGGAGCGAGCGGGTCAGGATGCCGGCATGGCGGAGTTCACGGGGCATGACCTTCATCTTATGAAGAAGGCGCTCGTCATCGCGGCGCTGGCGATCGAGGGGCCGCCGGGGCCGTTTCAGTCCGCCTCGCATTTCAGCGACAAGAAGGCGTTGCTCGATGAGATCATAGAGAACGATACGGAATTGGCGCATGACGCGCGCGCGGCGAGGATCGCCGTGATCGGCGCGCCAGACTGAAATAAGCCTTTACGGAGAGGCGGCGACACGCTTTTGCGTTTCGACGCATTTCCGGCTCTGAGGGTCGGCGGCGCTCACGCGCCGCCTGCTCCGAAACGCCAAACCGGAATACCGAGCTTGCGAGCCTTGTCGGCGAGGTTTTCCTGGATGCCGGTTCCGGGAAAGACGATGACGCCGATCGGCAGGATTTCCAGCATCGCGTCGTTGCGCTTGAAGGGCGCGGCCTTCGCGTGCTTGGTCCAGTCGGGCTTGAAGGCGATCTGCGGAACCTTGCGGTGATCGGCCCAGCGGGCGGCGATTCGTTCGGCGCCTTTCGGACTGCCGCCATGCAGCAGCACCATGTCCGGATGCTTGGCGTGGACCTGGTCGAGCTTCGCCCAGATCAGGCGATGGTCGTTGAAGTCGAGGCCGCCGGTGACGGCGATCTTCGGACCGGCGGGCAACAGCACCTCGTTGTCGGAGCGCTTCTTCGCGGCGAGGAAGTCCCGGCTGTCGATCATCGCCGAGGTGAGATTGCGGTGATTGACCATCGATCCGCCGCGCGGTCGCCAGGATGATCCGGTGTGACGCTCGTAATGCTCGGCGGCCTGATCGCGCATCAGCTCGAATGCGTCCCGGCGCTCGAGGAGAGTCTGCCCTTCGGCGGCGAGCCGCTCCAGCTCGACGGATTTCACCTCGCCGCCATCCTGCTCGCGCTGCGAGCGGCGTTGCGCCTGCTCATTGTCGTCGAGTTCGCGCTCGATCCGCTCCACGGCGCGGTGAAAGAGATTGACGGTCGACCAGAGCAGGTCGCCGAGATCCGGTTCGAGGCGCGTATCCTGCAATGCCGCGATCAGCGCGTCGAAGATATCGGCGACGGCTCCCGAGACGATGCGCCCTTCCGGCAATGGCCTCGGATCGGGTTCGTCCTGAAAGGGGCGATAGCCATAGAGCTGGAGTTCCTGGAGGATATGGTCGGTCGGGGATGACGCGTGCGGCGGCTCGTGGCGGTCATCGTCGCGATCGGTGATCATGGCGCTTCCTTTCGTCGGATCGACCGCGCCCATCGCGGCCTTCATGGCGACGAAAGCGGCAGGCGGAACGGACCTGCACCCGCGGCGAAGCGAAGGGCCGGAGCACAGCGGAGGACGGCGAAGGCCGGCTATTTTGTCTCGCGATGGAAAGCGGCCGCGGGCCGCGCCGGAAAATAGCCGGCCGCAGCCGTTGCCGATCCGAGCCGCCTGCCGATCGATCGCCCTCTGAAGAAGGCCGTGGGGGCGGACCTCTCCGACAATTCAGGAAGCGTCATCATTCATCGTGACGTGAAGCCGCCGGCAGGGAGCGTCAACCCCTGCAGCCCGAGCCTATGCCGCCAGCTCCATGAAGCGCGCGACGTCCTGCGGGGCGATCTGCACACGTACGGCGGCCCGAAGCGCATCGAGCCCGAGCAGCCGCAGATCTTCGTTGAAGTCGCCGAGCGCCGGAGACAACACAATCGCCTCGATCCCGAGCTGCCGAGCCCGGTCGATCAACGCCGTCACCGCGCCGTCGCCGGCCGGATCGTCGTCTCGCGCGATGTAGAGTCTGCGCAATGTGTCGGAGAAGAGGATGGCGGAGAGATGCGCCGCCGACAGAGCCGCGGCCATCGGCATGGTGGGAAGCGCCGATCGCAGCGACAGAACGGTTTCGACGCCTTCGCCCGCCGCCATGACCTCGCCTGACACGCCGAAGCGGACCGCATGGCCGTTGAGATCGCCCATCGCCCGCCTCGGAGTTTCGATCGGCGCCTTTCCGAGCGTCGTCTCAGAGAAGCCGCGAGGATCGAGCCATGTGCGATGCACGCCGGTCAGGCGCCCGTCGAGGTCCGTGACGGAGGCGATCATCGCCGGCCAGATTTCGGTCGCGGAATGCTCGTCTGGCCGGTGATAGCAGCGGGGATGAAATCGGAGCGATGCGGTTTCGTGCAAAGCCGTAATGCCGCGATTGTGCAGATACGCTTCTGCGAGAGTCCCGGAAATCGGCTGCGACATAGCGAAAAGCCGTCTTGCCGACTCCCGCGAGTTGGCAGATGTTGAAGGTGATTTCGTCCTCTTCTTCATCGGCTCCGGCTCAGGGCGCGATAGTCTCAGGAACGAGCGCGCCTCATCGACAGTGTCCTTGAAATCGGCGAAGCCGCAACTCTCCTGGATGACGTCGAGCAGATCGCCATGTTCGCCGGTGGCGGCATCGGTCCATTTGCCGGCGGCGCCCTTGCCGCTCTTCGTCCCGATCAGTCGGACGAACATGGAGCGGCCGGGTGTGTTGTGAACATCGCCCACCAGCCAATAGCGGCCATCGCGATGTCCATTGTGAAGATAATGACGGCACACCGCCTCGGCCTGAAGGCCGAGACGCTGCGCGAGATCGGAGGCGTCATGACAGGCCATGTCACGCGGCCTCCTTTTCGCTGACGCGATGGAGCGGATAGCGCTCCATCAGCGTCGCGAGCACCGCAGGTCCGCTCGCGTCGACGGGCACGAACATGCGCAGCTTCCAGGAGATGATCTCGTGGAATAGCCCATAGGCAGAGAGACGCTCGCGCATCGCGTCGGTGAAACCCGACAGCTCGATGCGGTGCGCGCCCATGACGCGAACGCGGCGAAGCTGGAGATCCTCGGCGAGGTGGATTACGGCGCGGCCATCCGTCAGGGCGGCGAATGCATCCTCTGCGGAGAGATCGGCGCCAGCTGTGAGCGCTCCAGCGACCCAGGCAGGCGTGACCCGGCGGCCGATGATGCGCTCGCCGTCGTCGGTCTGAAGGCGGTAGACCCGTGTCGAATCCTTCGGGAGGCGTTTCCATATCGGCAGTAGCAGGCCCGCGACGATATGGATCGTGCTGTCGGAAAATTCCGGCACTGTAGCGACCTCGGCGCTCCACGCGGCGGCGAAAGCGCGCCCATCGGCCTCGGTCCAATTGCTTTCCTCCATCACCTTCAGCGACGCATAATGCTGCTCCATCGGCCGGACGAGGCGCACGCGCCGCTCGATCTCGCCATCATCGAGCATCAGCGACGGCGCAGGCAGTTGGATCGCCGATCGGCCCGAGCGCTCGTTGACGAGTGGCACAGCGTGCCGATCGGCGAGAAGATCGAGCGCCCGGTCGAGCGTCAGGGGATGATTGCGCTCGCGCTGCGTGATCGTCAGAAGGCGCGTCTCCGCCCCGGTGCCGAGATGGACGTAAATGGTCCGGCGATCGGTGACGAGGAAACTCTCGGCCCGCAGAGTTTCCAACCCGACGTCATAGACGCCGGCAACGATGGCGCCTTCGACCTTGGCGTTCAGCAATTGCTCGAACGCTGTGAACAGCACGCCCTGGAGTTCGATGGTCAGCGCCAGCAATCGATTGAGGAAGGTCGTGATCGGCGGCAGGTCGTCCTTGATCCCATTCGAATCCGTCAGCGACAGTCCGGTCGCCTCTTCGAAGGTCTGCAAAGAGCAGCCCTCGATCTTGCCGCGGACGAGCAGCAGATAGAGCTGGCGTAGCGCGCCGCGCGCATAATGGCTTTCGAGATTGTCTTCTGGACGGAACAGGCCCTGGCCGCCCGTTTGACGCTGCCCGCGCGTGATCGCGCCGAGCGTGTCGAGCCGGCGCGCGATCGTCGAGAGAAAGCGCTTCTCCGCCTTCACATCGGTCGCGATCGGCCGAAATAGCGGCGGCTGTGCCTGATTGGTGCGATTGGTGCGACCGAGGCCCTGGATGGCCGTGTCGGCCTTCCATCCGGGCTCGAGCAGATAATGGACGCGGAGCCGCTGGTTCCGGGCCGAGAGCTCCGCATGATAGCTGCGCCCGGTGCCGCCAGCGTCGGAAAAAACCAGGATGCGCTTCAGATCATCCATGAAGGCGGCGGTTTCGGCGAGATTGGCCGAGCCGGCGCGGCTTTCGACGGCGAGGCGGTCGCCCCTACGCACGATGCGCCGCGAGCGCCCCGTCACCTCGGCGACCGCATCGGTCCCGAAGCGCTGGACGATCTGGTCGAGCGCACCAGGAACCGGAGCCAGGGAAGCGAGCTTTTCGATCAGCGCAGTCCGACGGGCGACCGCCTCGCGGCTCTCGACCGGCTGGCCGTCGCGAAAGACTGGTCGGGACGACAGATTGCCTTCGCTGTCGGTGAAAGGCTCATAAAGCTGCACCGGGAATGAATGGGCGAGATAGTCGAGCACATATTCGCGCGGCGTGATGTCGACATGGACGTCGTTCCACTCCTCGGTGGGAATTTCCGAGAGGCGTCGCTCCATCAAAGCTTCGCCGGTCGAGACGATCTGGACGACGGCGGCGTGGCCTTCCTCCAAATCGCGTTCGATCGAGCGGATCAGCGTCGGCGTCTTCATGCTCGTCAGCAGATGGCCGAAGAAACGTTGCTTTGCAGATTCGAAGGCCGATCGTGCGGCGGCTTTGGCCTGCCGGTTGAGCGTGCCGGTCGCGCCGGTGACGTTCGCCGCCTGCATGGCGGCATCGAGATTATTGTGAATGACGGCGAAGGCTTCGGCGTATGAATCGTAGATGCGGATTTGCTCCGGCGTCAGCCGATGTTCGACCAGCTCGTATTCGACACCCTCATAGCTGAGCGAGCGGGCTGTATAGAGGCCGAGCGCGCGAAGGTCGCGGGCGAGCACCTCCATCGCTGCAACGCCGCCGGCTTCGATCGCCTCCACGAATTCGGCGCGCGTCGCGAAAGGAAAATCCTCGCCGCCCCAGAGGCCGAGGCGCTGGGCGTAAGCGAGATTATGGACCGTGGTGGCGCCGGTCGCCGAAACATAGACGATGCGCGTATTCGGCAGGGCGTGCTGGAGGCGAAGTCCTGCGCGCCCCTGCAGCGAGGCGGCCTGGTCGCCGCGTTCGCCCTTGCCGCCGGCGGCGTTCTGCATGGCGTGGCTCTCGTCGAAGATGATCACCCCGTCGAAATCGGGGCCCAACCATTCGACGATCTGCCGCACGCGGGAAGCCTTCTCGCCGCGCTCGTCGGACCGCAGCGTAGCGTAGGTTAAAAATAGGATACCTTCCTGCAGCGAAATCGGCTTGCCCTGCGGGAAGCGCGAGAGCGGCGTGACGAGCAGGCGCTCCATGCCGAGCGCCGACCAGTCGCGCTGCGCATCTTCGAGCAGCTTGTCGGATTTGGAGATCCACAGCGCCCTCCGGCGGCCCTGCATCCAATTGTCGAGGATGATCCCGGCCGATTGGCGGCCCTTGCCGGCGCCGGTGCCGTCGCCCAGCATGAAGCCGCGGCGGAAGCGAACGGCATTCTCCGCACCGTCGCGCGCCGCGGCGACGACGTCGAAGGTCTGGTCGACCGTCCACGAGCCGGCGAGAAACGCCGAATGGGCTTCGCCGGCGTAGATCACTGTTTCGAGCTGGGCGTCGGACAAAAGTCCGTCCGAGACGATGTTCGCCGGCAGCCGCGGCCGATAGCTGGGCTTCGGCGGCGCAACCGAGGCCATGGCGGCGGATTGCACCAGCTTGTTGGGATGCGGCTGAGAGCCGGGAATACGGATCGACTGCAATCCGTATTCTTCATAGATCGCATCCGTCAGCCGAGCGCCTTCTGATGGCGTCCAGTCGACGATCTCATAGGTGAGCGCGGCGCTCTCGGGCGCGCCGGGGAGCGTCTCTCGGCGAACCGGAGCGTTTCGAACGGAAACGGCTGGCGCCGTGCGCGGCCGCGGACCGCAGGCCGGCGCCGGCAAGGCGACCGGCAGGCGCGGCGGCGCCAGCTCACCAATCCAGGCGAGGAGTGTCGCGACATCGGGCGCGATGCCGGGCGACGCCGAAACGACGGTCGGGTCCTCCGCCGGCAGTTTGTCAATGATGGTCAGTCGCGTCTCGATCGATGTGCCGTGCTTGGCGTAGACGGCGCCGTCTATCGCGGCGGAAAAGGCGACACGGCCACGCCGCTGAAGGCCGATGAAGGCGTCTCGCCAAGCAGGCGCGTCGGGCGCGAAGTTCGCGCCGGTGATCGCGACGAGGCGGCCGCCGTCGGCCAATCGCGCCAGAGCGGAGGCGATGTGACGATGAGCGGCATCCGCCATGCGGCCGGAGACATTCGCCATGGCTGAGAACGGCGGGTTCATCACCACGACGGAAGGAACGATTGCCGGATCGAGATGATCGTCGATCTGCGCCGCGTCGAAGCGAGTGACCGGAGCGAAGGGAAAAAGAAGAGAGAGAAGCTCCGCACGGGTTTCGGCGAGCTCATTGAGAATGACCGATGCGCCGACCGTCTCAGCGAGAACGGCGAGCAGTCCCGTGCCGGCCGAGGGTTCGAGGACTCGGTCAGAGGGCGAAGTCGCCGCAGCGGCGAGAACAGCGAGGCCGAGCGGGATCGGCGTCGAGAATTGCTGGAAAGTCTCGCTTTCCTCCGATCGGCGCGTATGCGTCGGCAAGAGGTCTGCGATCTTCGACAGCATCGGAAGGACGGCCGCCGGAGAGCCGGCTTTGCGGAGAAGCGCCTTTCCGTATCTGCGCAGGAAAAGGACTGTCGCCGCCTCGCAGGCGTCATAGCCCATTTTCCAGTCCCAGGCGCCGGAGGCGTCCGACGCGCCGAAAGCGGATTCCATCGCTGCGCGCAGGATTGCGGCGTCGACGCGGCGGCCCTGTTCGAGATGAGGAAGGAGACGGCGAGCCGCATCGGCGATCGCGGAGCCGGCAGAAGCGTGACAAGCGAGAGTCGACGTAGCCGCGTCGGCGGCCGCGAGAGCAGACATTTTGAACATGGGAGAGGTCTCGGGAGAGCGGGAGAGCACGAGCCGACTGGCGCTTTCTCTCGGACCCGCCGGCTCGCCTCCCTTCCGGCCGGACTCTTCCTCTCACCGCGATTCCGACGACTCGTGGGAGAGCACGGTTATTCGGAATGGCGTGAGGCGAGGCCACAGGCGCTCGATGATGGAATTCTCGATCGCGGGCATGAAAAATGGCGGAGCGCATTTCAACGCTCCGCCGAACGACCATTCAGCCGCAATCGGAATCGGCGCTCTCGGCTGCTTCATCGTCCGAGAGAAATTCGGGCAACTCTTCGGATTCGTCGGCTGCTTCGCCAGCCGCAAGCTCTGCCTGCACACCGTCGTCGACTCGCAAAGGCTCCGGCAGCCAGCCGGAGTCGGCGAGCAGGCGTTCGGCTTCGACCGCCATCTCGCCCTTTTTCAGATGTTCGATGAGCTGAATAGCCCGTTCTCCCTTGGCCTCGCGGACGGCGTCCAGGATCCGTCGCTTCGGCACGCGACCGAGATAATTGTCGACGGTCGGCTTCCAACCGGCGTCGACCATGTTCAAGCCGACCGCTCGAGCGAGTCGGTCGGCATTCTTCAGGCGCTGCTGCACCGAATGCGCGGTGAGCGCGCCGCCGCCGTAGCGGTCCGCCTTCTCATGGAGGGCATTGACGCCATGGCTGACGCAATGCGCGAGCAGTGCGAGGCGATGCGCGTCGTCGAGGCCGACGAGCCAATCCCAGAGCTCCTGGTCGTCTCTGGGAATGCTCGATTTCCACGCGTCCTGCCGCTCCGTGATCGCGTGTGAGCTGGCGCTGTTCTTCAGATCCGTGGGCTGGATCGGAAAGGCGATCTGACGCAAGGAAATTTCCAAGCCGGAGGTCGAAGTCGACGCGTAATGGAAGGTGTCCGCGACGAGCTTGTGCAGGAGCGCCGTCATGGCGACACGCGGATTATTCGCGACGGCGTTCTGCAACGCCAATGTTCTGTGCGCGGTCAGCTCGATCATCAGCCGCTCGGGCAATGGCGTGAGCGCATCGGCTTCATCTTCCTCCGAGTCGACCGGGCGTCCTTCGATGGTGATGACGGGCTGCTGTGTGGTCGGAGCAATCGCTGGTGAGAATTCATCTGCGCCCGCGTCATCGTTCGTGCTTTTCTCATGAGCGGGCGGCTCGTCCTCGGGCCGCACATAGCCGCGATCGACAGAGAGAAGGCCTTCGGCGTCGATGCTGACGAATGCTCCAGCGCGCGCGACGTCGCCCGGGTCGAAGCTCCGCGGTCGATTTTGCAGCTCGGCGAGCGCCGTTTCGATCTCGCCCAGGCGCCGGTCGACATCCTCCGGCAGTTCGTCGACTTTTTCATATTCGGTCTCCAGGCTCTCATGTTCGGCCTCGAGCGAATCGATCGTCGCCTGTTCGTCGTCGGTCAACTCGGTGGACGCGCCGACGAGTTCTCTCAGCCTATTCGTATGTCCGAATGGAAACGAGACCGCGATCTCGATCCATTTCCAGCCTTCCGCGGCGACGGATTCGGCCGCCACCTTCAACTTCTCGATGACGAGGCTGTCGAGCAGCGCGACATTTTCCAGCCAGCCGCCGTCGTCGTGCTGGAACAGGTCACGCATGACGATGCCTCCTGCCGCTTCATAGGCGTCGAGGCCGACGAAGACGGCTCGCCGATCGGCGGCGCGCACGGCTTTTTCTGTCAGCATGCGACGGATCTGGTAAGGTTCCTTCGACCATGACTTTTCCAGCGCCGCCCAGACCTGCTCCTGGCGAGCATGGTCCGACGAGACGGTGAATGCCATCAGCTGCTCCAGCGACATTCCGTCTTCGGCATAGATGTCGAGGAGCTTCTCCGACACAGTGGTCAGCCGCAGGCGCTGCTTCACGACATTGACGCCGATGAAGAAGGCCGCGGCGATGTCCTCCTCGGATTTGCCCTTGGCCCGCATCGCCTGAAAGGCGCGGAACTGATCGAGCGGATGCAGCGGCGCACGCTGGAGATTCTCGGCGAGCGAGTCGTCTTCTGCGAGGATGTCGCTCGCGGGATCCCGGACGACGCAGGGGACGGGCGCCGTTTTGGCGAGCCGCTTCTGTTTGACCAAAAGCTCGAGCGCTCGATAACGTCGGCCGCCCGCGGGAATCTCGAACATGCCGGTCTCGGCGCCATCGGCGTCGAGCACGGGCCGCACGTTCAGACTCTGAAGCAGCGTGCGCCGTGCGATGTCCTCCGCGAGCTCCTCGATTGAGACGCCGGCCTTCACGCGCCGGACATTCGCCTGGGAGAGGACGAGCTTGTTGAAAGGGATGTCGCGCGAGGACGACAGTGTGATCTTCTGAGCAGCAGTGGCCATCGGGATAAACTCCATGACGGGCGGCCGAAAGCCTCTCTCTCGGCTCGCAACCCGTCACGAAGGACGGCGCCGCCCTCTGCCTCTGAGGACGACGCCGTGGGAACGAGGATCAGATGATGCGGAAATGCACGAAGCCGGAGATACGGATTTCCGCGTCTCCGGCTTTCCGGAATTCAGGCTGCGCGATCGAGGAGCTTCTTGGCGCGCGCCTCCATATCGAGACGGGCGTCCTGATGGGTCTTGTTCCGCGCGACGGCGGTGATGCCCTGCACGAAATCGAAGATGCTCTCGGGCTTGCGGCCTTCCTCGGCCAACACCGTCTCGATGATCTTCGCCGTCTCCTTCTTGGAAAAGCCGCGCCGTCGCAGGAACTCGTCGCGGTCCTCGTCGGTGCGCGCGACGATCTTTTCCCGCGCCGCCTTGACGCCGTTCACGAATGGCATGGGCGAGGAATCGGCGAAGCGGGTCAGCGCCGGGGCGGCCTCATGCGCGAAGCGTGAGGCGGCGTATTTCGAGTGGCGGATGGTGATCTCCTCGAAATCCTCGACGCCCCATAAATTCCTATTTTGACATACCGCGCGGAGATAGAAGCTCGCCATGCCGAGCGTCTTTGCGCCGACTTCGGAATTCCAGCAGTAGAACCCGCGGAAATAAAGATCGGGCGATCCATCCGGCAGTCGACCGGCTTCGATCGGATTGAGATCGTCCACGAGAAAGAGAAAAACATCGCGGTCCGATGCGTAGAGGGTCGTGGTGTCCTGGGTGATATCGACGTGCGGATGGTAGACGCCGGTCGACCAGTCGAGCACGCCCGGCACCTTCCACCGCGTATCGCCTGTGCCGTTTCCCGCGATGCGCTGCACCGCCTCGACGAGTTCGTGATCATAGATGCGGCCATAGTCCGGGCCGGTGACGGCGCGTAGCTCAACGCGACCATCCTCGATCTCCAGCGTCTTGACCTGTTCGGCGCGATTGGAGGTCAAACCGTATTGCAGGTTGATGCCAGCGAGCGGCGCCGGGAGCTGGCGGAGGTAGGCGGCCGGCGCGCCGACCAGGCTCGCGAGCTGACCGAAGCTCCAATGCGTCGGCGCGATCGGCGCGTCCGAGCCGGGCAATGTCAGAGTGAGGCGCTCCGCGTTACCGCGGTCGGCCTCCACCCGGATCGCCGCGCTCTCCACCGTCCGGGTCCGGCTGCTATCGGTCCGGCCGCGCACGGCGGCGAAGAGGTCCGATAGGGACAGGTAGCGCTCGTCGGCCGGCCGCGAGAACCATTCCGAGGACACGCGGCCGATTCGCTCTCCTCGGCTCACGTCCACCTTGTAACCGCCGGCGCGATCGCGAACGGCATCCAAAACCTGCACTTGGGTCATGGGTCATCTCCGCGACGGGCGCCGCAGGCCTTTCCTCCGGCTCAACCCGTCACGGCAAAGCCAATCCGCGCTCTCACTCTAAAGGGGTGAGAGCATGCGCTGCGCTTCTCGGATACTGCCGGTTTGACGTGCAGCATCTGCCCACACCGAGATCGGGAACATTCCCTCGAAGAGGAGGTCACGTTCGATCCCGAGGCCGAGCGGCAGGCGGACCGCCATCATTTCGGCGAGGCTAAACGAGCCGAGTTCCGGCTCGCCGAGGTCGGCGAGGCCGAACAATGTGTCGCCATCCGCGTCGAGTTCGGTGGCAAGCCAGACGCCTTTGCCGAGCGGGTTGAAGAATTTGACGACCGGGACGTGGTCGTCGTCACCTCGATCAGATCAGGGTGAGGACCTCGAATTTTCGGTAGCGCACAGCCAAACTGTTCAAGCAGACCTTGATCGACTCGGAGGGAAGGGTTTGATAGCCATTTCTTAAAAGATCGGGTAGGTTACCCGACCTGAGGGAGCGACTTTGCGCTACGTCACAACGCCTCATGCCTGCCAGCTCACCGGTCTTTCTACCGAAAAGCTTCGGGAATGGACGAGCCGTCGCGCCTTGATTCCAGCCGACGTGAAGCCCAGACGGAAGGGATCTCCGGCCAAGTACACGTGGCAAACCATCCTGATTCTAAGGCTCGCAGTGACCCTGCGGGAGCAATTTCATATCGAACTCCAGGCTCATAAGAGCCTTTTCAACAGCCTGCGACGGGAGCTGCGCACCAAGTCGTTTATCGCCCTCTGCGGACAGAACTTGGCCCTCCTCGGCGGCGACCGATGGACATTCGTGGAGGACGCAGCCGGTCACCTTCCGGCCGACGACGTCTTGCTCCTTCGCCTACGCGCTCACCTGGATGTGTTGTCGGCAGGCTTCGCCTTGCCCAGTCCGGCTACGGTTTCCGGCCAATTCGATCTATTCCCGGTCCAGGCCGTCGCTGGCCCGCCAGTCAAACAAGTGCGGCGGCGAGCCCCGAGCAAGCTGACCGTGCCGGCACGGAGGCGTTCGGCATGAGGCGCGTAATTGACCGGGACAACCCGGCTTGCTCGCCCACAGATCGCTTCATCGTCGGGGGAGTTCATGATATGTTCTCATTACTGGGGCGTGAGTATCGGAAGGGACCAGCGTGACAATTTCGCCCCTGCAGAACTGGCTTGAAAGGCTCGGCTATGCCGCCGAGCCCGCCGTGCTGCATCGCCGGGGTGACGACGTCCCGGAAGTTCACCCCTATGCACTGGAAATCAAGTCGCTCCTGAAGCCGGATGGGTTGATTCGCGCCCAAGCCGTATTCGAGGTGGAGGGCGTGCCGACGGTGGTCTTTGTCGGCGACAAGGACGAGCCGCTCACCGCCGCCGCCTTGGACGAGATACGTAAGCGGATCTGGAATCAGAATCTCGCCACGGTGGTGATCGAGATCAAGGGCGAGACGGCAGTTGCCGTGCCGGCCCGAAAACTCCGCAACGCGGAGGAAACGCTGACGTTCGGCGCAGCGCGTCCCGACGGGCCATTCTCGGCGTTCGACATCGCTTCAGCCAATCTCTCCCGCCGCGCACCCAAATGGTTCGACATCAAAGCGCGCGTCGACCGCAAGTTGCTCGTCAATCTCTCCAGCGCCGTACTCAAGCTGTCGAGGGTCGGGTTCCGGGCAGCCATAGAGGCGTCGCTGCGGCGACGTCACGCCGAGTTGCTGATGGGGCAGGTGCTCTTCATCTCATATCTCGAACATCGCGACATCGTCGGCGCGACCTATCGCCAGAGGCGTGAAGTCGGTCAACTCCATGCTCTGGTCGCTCGCGCCAACCGCAATGGGGTTCGCAGCCTCATCGATGCGCTCCGTCAGGATTTCAACGGCGACTTCTTAGGGGACGATCGGCATAATCCCTGGGCGGCGTTGAACACGGAGGGGTTCGCGCTGCTCGATCAATTCCTGCGCCGGACCGACATGACGACCGGGCAGGGCGATTTTTGGAATTACGATTTCAGCTATATCCCGGTTGAACTGCTGTCTGGCCTCTACGAATCTTTCCTGTCTCCAGACCAGAAGGCAAAAGACGGCGCTTACTACACGCCGCGTCATCTCGCGATGCTGGCGGTTGATCAAGCGTTCGTCACCTCGGCTGATCCTCTCTCCGAGACAATCTTCGACGGAGCCTGCGGATCCGGAATTCTGCTTACCACGGCCTACCGGCGTCTCATCGCGCTGTCGGAGGCGCGCGGCGGCCGCCAACTCAGTTTCAGGCAGCGTCGAGAGCTTCTGATCAATCGCATATTCGGCGCCGACATCAATCTGATGGCTTGCCGCGTCACGGCCTTCAGCCTCTATCTGTCGTTGCTGGAAGGTCTCAACCCCGCTGATATCATGGAGGCGCAGGAGCGCGAAAACGAGAAGCTGCCATCGCTCGACGGCAGCAATCTGCGCCATGGCCCCACGGCAGACTTCTTCGGACCCAAGCACGGCTTTGCGGACAAGCGCTTCTCTCTCATTATCTCCAATCCGCCGTGGTCGGAGCCCGAAGGCGAAGACGTCACGTCCGCCGACGTTTGGGCGGAGCGGGCCGGCGCCCCATTCGTTCGACGCCAGATCGCCGGCGCCTATGCCCTGAGAGCGATCGACTTCCTGGCCGAGCAGGGGCGCGTCTGCCTCATCCTGCCGATTGGACAATTTTTGGGACCGTCCAGCGCATCGTTCGTCGCGCGCCTGTTCAGCTTGTTCCGACCGGCGCGTCTCATCAACTTCGGCGATCTTCAAGGATTGCTGTTTCCGACGGCCGAGAACACCTGCCATGTGTTCCTCGGGCAACGCCGAAGCGTCGAGGCGCAGATTCCATTTGGCGAGACTTTCGACTACTGCGTGCCGAAGGCGGACATGAGTCTGGCCTTTGGCCGGCTCACCATGCAGTCGGCCGATCGGCACGTTTTGCAAACCCGCTCCGTCGCCCAGGATCCGCAGCTTCTCGTCACGCTGATGTGGGGCGATGCCAACGATATGACTCTGTGGACGCGCCTGACGGCGCGCGGAACGTTCAGCGACTTCTGGAAAAGGCCGCAACCATTCCGGCGATGGGTCAATCGCAAAGGCATTCATCTTAACGACAAGAGCCGCACCGCGGTCAGCGCCGGCCGGTTGCGCAAGATGCGGTTCGTGCCCGTACCCGCGCTCAGCGCGGGGTCGCCCGTGCTGCATCCCGATCTCTTGAAGCCGTGGCCGCGGGCGCAGACGACTGTCGTTGGTCTCAACGACGAGGTGATGGCGGTTTTCGACGGTCCCCGCGTGCTCTTCCCGGACGGGTTCTCGAAACTCGAACATACGGTCCGCGCAGTATATTACGATGGCCCGGCCACCTTCACGCATAGCATCGGCGTCATTTCCGGATCGACCCAGGATGCGGCGCTGCTCCAGTTCGCCGCGGTCTATCTGCGATCCAAGCTCGCCCGTTACTTCCTCATGATGCGCGGCTGGAAGATGCTCTGCGAACGCAACGGCGTCCATCTGTCCGATGTCGAAACCTTCCCGTTCTTTGACATCGAAGCGGCGCCCGATCCGAAGGCGGCTAAAGCGGCGCTCGCAAGGGTCGGCACCTATATGCAAGAGCTATCCGATTTGCCGGAACTCGATCAACGCCGTCGCTACGGCGAAATCCAGAATGCCCTCGACAAGGCCATCTTCAAGTATTTTGGCCTGAACGAGAGCGAGCAGGCGCTGGTTCGCGAAACCGTCGACATCCTGATGCCTTCGATCCGGCCACGAAGCTTCAAAAGTCTCGACACGCCGGCCCAAGCCACCGCTCATCTGGAGGATTTTCGGACATACGGCGAGGCGCTGGCTGCCTCCTTGACCTCTTGGCGCGAACGGACCGGTGGCGGTGGCCGGTTTCACGTCGCCGTTGTGGCCAGTGATCCGGCTCGCCAAGGCCCGTCGGGAATCGTTCGGGTGAGCTACGCCAAAGAGACAACCGCGCCGGCCACTTCCAGCGCTCAGCTCAATGACGATCTGGTCCTGACGACGCTCGCTCAACTTCGCGCAGCGGGGCTGATGGCGATTTCATCGGGCGATGCCCTTCAACTTATCCCCGATGCACATGTTTGGACTGACGGGGCGCTCTATCTGGTGCGCCCATTGTCTCGACGCAGTTGGACCGTGCGGCAGGCGCTTCGCGATGCGGAGCACATCGTACGGTCTGTTCAGAGCCGGCTGTCGCCCGCGATCCGCCCGGAGGTCGCGTGATAACCGGACAAGATTGGCTTTCTGCCTTCCCGATCCGCCCTGCAACCGACGCAGTCGATGCCCTGCGGGAGAGCTGGCGAATACTCGCCGCACAACCGAGAGCCCATTTCCATCCGGGAATGAAAGAGCCCACCCTCACCAAGGCTCTCAAGGCCTATGTCGAAAACGTCACTGCTCGGGAGCGCGGCTTGCTTGGTATGTGGGCCGCCGAAGGCGTCCTTCACAACATCGATTTGGAAACAGCAAAGCTCACCCAGGAACGCCGCACGGACATCGTCTATGGATGGAATGACGATACTCGTCGCATCGAACTGGTATTCGAATTCAAGAAAGTAGGCCGGCAGAAGAGTCATCGCACCCATTACCTGCGCGAGAAGGGGCTAGGTCGTTTTGTCACCGGCATCTACAGCCGCCGACAAGCAGTTGCGGCGATGGTCGGCATCCTGATCGATACGGAGGACGAGGTGGTCCCGCCGCTGCGCGACGCGCTTGCCGATGCGAGCCTTGTCGCGGAACTGAAGATCCGGCCAACCGCGGCGGGCAGTTCCTACGAGCGACCTTCAGTATTATTTTCAACCGCAGACTTCGACACGGAACACGAACGCGACCCCGATCTGGCGCCGAGCCACGGCACCATTCGCGTCGCCCATTTCTTTCTGGCTTTCGGCTATCCCACCAGCACCAAGAAGCCAGCAAAGTCTTGAGCCGAAGGTTTCGCCCTCTCGACGATCAATCAGCGAGGTTGAAAGACGCCGGTCGTCCGTTCCAGCGCCTATATCCCTTCGATCCGTCCCAATAGGACACCGTCCCATCGATAATATTGCGCTTCACGCGCCAGACGGTGTCGGCATTTTGCATCGCGAGGGCAGTTTGGTCGAATACCGGCACTTCAAAGCCAGCCTGCCCGTAGCCGTCGTGGGATACAATCTGCTTCGGCAGCGCCATCAACAGGGCAGCATGCTTTGTCTCCTTGATGACAAGCGCGAAACTGTTCACCGTCGTGTTGTAGCCGTAGGTCGCGTGAACGACGCGATGGTCTGCAACTCGGGATACGTCAGCGACAATGCGGCTGACGTGAGGTTTTGACACCAGAAGGGATTTGTCTGCGATGATTCCGGCCGATGCGGTTTCGCACCACGTGGCGACGTCCCGTGATGCGGCTAACGCCATTGCGCCGGACGTCCTTGCGGCGAACCGCTTTGCCACCGGCTCATAGGCAGACGTCGTCACGAAAAGAGTTTTTTGTGCGCCCTCGACCGCCGCAATGCCATACAACGCCGCGACCGCATCCAGTTGGATCTTTCGATGCGGGGCGTATTTCTTTGCCTGGACCAACGTGAGAAGATCGCCGATCGGATCGCGTTGCAGCAGCCGGATATCAACGCCGCCATCCCCTCGGCCTGGTCCCAGCTCCGAGTGAAAGCCCTGATTCTGGAAAATACGATGCAGCAGGATTTCAAACTCGCGCCAGTCGAGACGGTGAAGATCGTCCGGACGCTGCGCGAAGTGCGCGTACATTTCCTCGTAGACGTCATCGCAGTCGGGTTGGATAAGCGAGCAGACCCACCGCCAATGAAAATATGAATCGAATGCAGACGAGAGGTGCGGATCAGTCGCAAAAAAGGCGACGCTGCTTCCGTCCTGATTTTCGCATTCAAAACCCAGGCTGTGAACGAGTGCATGAAACTCGTCGTACGATCCGTCATCGTCGGAGAAGCCGTTGAACAGCGAATGCAGCGGGCCATCGAAACAAAGCAATGACACGATGGCGGGAGAGCCCGGCTCGCCATCGCTGTGTTCTTCGTAGGTCTGGAAGCCACAATCAAACCAGAGATCTTTGGTCCGCGCCCAGTGCTCGATCGCGGCCTGCAATGCGGACATTTTCGCGATGAGTTCGTGGTCGCTATACGCTTGCATGAGTCAAATATCACCGTACGAGAGCTTTGCGGTATTCACCATCACGACGTACGCCCGCTCAGGCGCGCGTGCTCTCCGATGAGAAAGGTGATGTAACTTCGGATCAGGTTGCAGTAGAGGCGGGCTTCGTTGATGTGCAGCGCGAGACCGTCGCGCAGATCGACGCCGTGGCGAACCCCGCCGCCAGTTGGTGAGGACAGATAGCCATGCAGCGTCATCATCCATCGCAGGATCTGATCCTGATGACCGCCGCGTCCGCGTGATTTCAGTTCGCCGATGATCTTGTTGAAATATCGCCCCTGGATGGATCCATCAAGAATGTCCTCGCTTCGGAATGCGGTCGAAACCGTCTCGAGCAGCCATAGGACTTCCTGCACCGCCTGCCGGCCCTTTCCTTCGGCGAGGGCTCTTTCCGACGCCTGAAGTGCGGTGTCGATCAGGGTTCGGGCCTGGGCATCAAGGGAAGGGGCCTGCTCCGGAACCGCGATTGGGATGTGCGTCCGCGTCGCAACTAGGTTCGGCGGATCGATCTGATAGCCCACGCCGCGATCGGTCAGGATGCGGTTGATGCGGGCGCCGTCGGGGAGGGCCATTTCGGGGGCGCGCTGCTGCAATTGCTCGCAAGCAGCGTAAAAGGCGTTGATGAACAAAGGTGCGTTCGCGGCGGCCTCGTCCATTGCGCGTTCGAGATCGCTCGCCGCCCAACTCGCATCGCTGCTTGATTGATAGGGTAGCCCGGCCGCGGCGGAGAAAGCCGACTTAAAGTGCTCACGGACGGCTTTTCGCGACCCTTGGCCACTGATGCGGTTGATCAGGTCGAGAAAGTCGCCGACGACGCCGGGTTCGATCGGCCCGGGGCTATCAAACCGCCATTGGTTGTTGAATCTCAGCATCGGTGGTCAGCCCTGCGTGTTCAGCGGCTCGGATTCGTCGAATTCCACGAGTCCCTCTGTGATCATGAGCTTCACAGCGCGATTGAGCGCTGCGCGCTCGCGGTCGGTAAAGGCATGGTCCGGATATCTCTCGTCGTAATCGAGGCTCAATTCCTCGATCAGACGGATGATCATGTAGATATGAAGTGCAAAAGAGCGGCGCGCGAGGCCGGTATCGGTCTCGGGAAAGTAACGGGTCTTGGCAGTCGGCCCCGGAAGATTTTCCATTGGACCGTCCCAAGCCGTCGCGGTTTCGACGATGTCGTGCCGCGCCACATGCGCCGCGGCCGTGAGATCGCCATAGAGCCGGCGCAGGGATTTCTCAAGCGAGGTCACGTTGGGAGAACCGTGGGGCTTGCGCCGGCCTTCGCGTACCGCCTTGAGCTGCGCGAGGATTTCCATCTCTTGTCGCAACAGTGCATGAGCCTGCAGATAGCGCGCCTCTTCAATGGCGCTCTCGCAGGCGTTCAGCCCGATGACAAATCCGGCGAAGAGTGCGTTGCGCTCTTCCGACGTGGCCGTAATCGGTGTCACCACGCCGTTGGTGCGCAGCAATCCGGCGCCCAGCACCCCCGCCACGAGAAGATGGGCGTCAATGAGTTGGCCGTAAGCCTGCTTGGCCTTCACTCTGGCCCGATCGCCAAACATTTTCTGAACACCGTAAAGCATAGCCGCCGGATGAATCAGCGCCCGCTTGTGCTCTTCAAGTGACTCATCATCGTCGTCCGCCTTCGCCGGCATGTTTTGCGCCCGTTGTCATTGTCCTGGTCGGACCGACAATAGATGATTTTGGGGGGATTCGGCGGAAAGTGGCAGCCAAAGGCTCTATACGAAATGGGATCGGGCGTCGCCCTTTGGGCCGGGCTGTTGGCTACGCCAAAGCCCCGCTTGCCGCGGGTCTTCGCCCCCCGGACTTCCATCCCTGACGCCAGAATCGCTGATTATCGTTGATTGAAGTGCGTATCACTTGGCGGCGGCGTCTGCCGCAGCATCGCGGCTGAGAGGGAGAGTGAGGGCTGGACTTCCGTGACGGGTTGAGGGCTGGGAGAGAGGCTTCCGGCGCCCGTCGCGGAGAACCGCGATGTCCAGGCATGACCGCACTGCGCGCGCCGGCCACGACCGGGCGAGCCTTTACACTGAAATCACCGACAAGATCATCGCCGAGCTGGAGGCCGGCCGCGTCCCCTGGGTGCAGCCGTGGGGGACGGCAGCGGCGAATGCGACGATCGCCATACCGCGCAACGCCGCGACGCAGCGTCGATATTCGGGGATCAATATACTGATCCTTTGGGGCGCCGTGATCGAGCAGGGCTTTACGGGCCAGAGCTGGCTCACCTTCCGGCAGGCGCTGGGCCTGGGCGGTCATGTCCGGAAGGGCGAACACGGCACGACTGTTGTCTATGCCGATCGCTTCTCGGACGAGCATCGTCGCCGGCTTGCCCGGCACCGTGAGCGAGCGCGACTTTCATCTTAGCGTATCGCGCGACATTCTGAATGACGGAACCTGCGAGGTCGCGATGGTTTTTAGAAGAGCGGGCGGGCGGCGGGCGGGGGTGTACCCAGGTGCCCCTTGAGAGCGGCCGAGGGTTCTGAACGCGAGACGATGCAGTGACTGGGATGGGAGATGGGGATCGACGTCGTGGACACCATGTGGACACCAAGCCAAATAAGCGAAGGGCCGCCTTTCGGCGGCCCGTTCATAACGCTCTAATTTTCTTGAGTGATTTTGGAGCGGGCGAAGGGATTCGAACCCTCGACCCCAACCTTGGCAAGGTTGTGCTCTACCCCTGAGCTACACCCGCATCCGCGGCCGCGCTCCTTGGCTCGACCGTGCGCCCTTATGCCGTAAACGAAACGCCATTGCAACAGTCTTCCTTCGCCGCCTGGGGCCGCCGCGTCTTTGCAGCGAAGCCCCCGCGGTGACCCGCCATGGGACGTTGTGAAAGAACGCCCGCCGCAATTGCCGGGCTATGGTCGGCCCGTGGTTCCGACTAGAAAAGAGGGTGTGAAACGCCCCGTCCGGCGTTCGCCCCGATTCGCCGCCGAGCGCCTTGCGCGCAGGCGCTGTTTTCGTGTAGCGAGCTTCGCTCACGCCTCTAGCAAAGACGCGACCATGCTCAAGCGTTTGTTCGAATCCTTCCTGTTCCTGTCGCGATGGCTGCTCGCGCCCTTCTTCCTGATGCTGGTCGCCGGGCTGATCGAGCTGCTGCTCAAGGCCGGCTCGCATCTCTGGGACGCGACGATTCGGCTCTTCTCCTCTTCCGAAGCCAATATGACGCTGCTCGTGCTCGATCTCATCGACACGACGCTCACCGGCGCGCTGGTGGTCATCGTCATGCTGTCGGTCTATGAGAATTTCGTCTCGAAGGTCGACGCCAAGGCCCATGCCGGATGGCCGAGCTGGATGGGCGAGATCGACTTTTCCGAGCTGAAGCTGAAGCTGCTGTCGACGATCGTCGCCATTTCGGCGATCAAGCTGCTCGAAGCCTTCATGGATGTGGAGCATATGGGCGACCGCGATCTGCTGTTTCTCGTCGGCATCCATCTCACCTTCGTCCTGTCGACGCTCGCTTTCGCGCTCTCCGAGCGCCTGTCCGGCCACCGCGCCGTCGATGCGGACCAGGACGGGCATTGAAATGGCGCCCGGAAGCGTCGGGCGGCGACGGCCGCGCGCCTCGTCGACCGATGCGCTCCGACGTCAATGCTGCGGCAGAGCGGTCCGCATCTCGTCGCAGGCGCGCAATTGCTCCTGCGTCGCGGACCAATAGGAGAGCTGGCAGAGAGACTGATAGCGGCTGGCCACGAAGAACGACCACGTCTCATAGCCGAGAATAGCGGCGATCGCCGCCAGCAGCAGGCCCCTGCTCATGAGCTCCTCCGCAAGCGCTTCGCAGCGCGCGCCATCCTCGCTCGGAGCCGCCGGGCGGTCAATCATCGTTCCGGCTGCATCGTTCCGGCTGCATCGTCCCGGCCTGCGGCGATTCGGCCTATCCGCTCGCGTCCGCGCCGCCCCAGAGCCAGGCCGCGCCGCGCACGCCGCTCGCATCCCCATGGCGGTTGCGCAGGATCTTCGTGTCGATGGCGTCCGAGAACGCCTGGCGCTCGACGCGCTCGAACAGCCCGTCATAGATGCGGTCGATATTGGAGACGCCGCCGCCGAGCACGATCACATCCGGGTCGAGGAGATTGACGATCGCCGCGAGCGCGCGGGAGAGCCGGTCGCGATAGACGTCGAGACAGTCGAGCGCCGCGGCCTCGCCGGCGGCGGCGCGCGCGGCGATCTCTTCGCCCTCGGCTCGCTCGCCGCTGCGCATTCCATAGTCATGGGCGAGGGCCGGGCCGGACAGAAAGGTTTCGACGCAGCCGTAATGGCCGCAATAGCAGAGCCGGCCGGGAAATTCGGCCGGCGTCATCCAGGGCAAGGGCGTATGCCCCCATTCGCCGGCGACCTTGTTGACGCCCTGCAGCACCTTGCCGTCGACGACGACGCCGCCGCCGACGCCCGTGCCGAGGATGACGCCGAACACGACGCGCCCGCCCGCCCCGGCGCCGTCCACGGCCTCGGACAGCGCGAAGCAATTGGCGTCGTTCTCGATGCGTACCGGCCGGCCGAGCAGAGCTGCGAGGTCCTTGTCCAGCGGCTTGCCGTTGAGCCCGGTGGTGTTGGAATTTTTCACGAGGCCGGTGCGCGGCGAGATCACGCCCGGCGTGCCGAGGCCGACCGTGCCGCGCCCGCCGAGCTCGCTTTCGATATCCCGCACGAGCGCGGCGATCGCCTGCAGGATCGCCACATAATCATGCGCGGGCGTCGGCGCGCGGCGGCGCGCCAGCGTCTCGCCGCGCGCGTCCATGGCGACGGCCTCGATCTTGGTTCCGCCGAGATCGACGCCGATACGGAAGGGCGCCTGTGTCATCGCCCTTCGTCATCTAGAGCGCGTTCCGTTCGAACGAAATCGTTCGAGCGATCATAATTCGTTCTGGCGCGTCGCTTCACCGGAGCCGCGCGCGGTCGAGATCGAGCGCGCCCTTCAGATCTCCCACGGCGCTCTTGTCGATCTGCGCCGAATCGAGGGAGAGCCCTTCGGTCACGGCGCCGACGAAGCGCGCGCCGGCGAGATCCGCCCCGGCGGCGTCGGCGTCCTTCAGCGAAGCGCCGGAGAAATCGGCGCCGGCGGCGCGGGCGAAGCGCAGATCGGCGCGCGAGAGATCGGCACCGTCGAAGCGGGCGCCTTCGAGCTTCGCAGAACGCAGCACGGCGCGCATCAGTCCCATGGACTGGTTTTTCATATCGGCCGACAGATCGGCCTTTTGAAAAACGGCGCCGGCGAGGTCGGCGCCGGTCATGTCGGCGGCGAGGCGGCTCTCGGAGAAATCCGCCTTCGCGGCCTTCGCCCGCTGCATCTGCGCCGCGAACACATGCGCGCCGCGCAGCGAGGCGCCGGAGAGATCGGCCTCGAGCAGCCAGGCCTGATCGAGAATGGCCCCGTCGAGCTTGGCGCCGGCGAGCTTCGTCTTGATCAGCCGCGCCGCGCGCAGATTGGCGCCGGCGAGGTCCAGGCCGGAGAGATCCAGGCCGTTGAGGCTCTTCGCGGAGAGATCGAGCCGCGCGCCGGCCGCGATCTTCGCCTCGATGTCCGCGCGCGAAAGCTCCGCCTGCGAATAGGCGGGCTGCGCGAGATCGACATTGCGCAGCATGTCCTGCGCCGGCGCCGACGCGGGGATGGCGAGGGCGATGGCCATGGCGGCGGCCCAGCGAAGCCTCACGGCGCGTCTCCCCTCTTCGGCTCCTGCCCCGGCCCATGAGCGGCGTCGGCGAGCTCTTTCGCCTGGGCGACCCAGCGTCCCCGCTCGAGGCGGCCGGGAATGGCGAAGGCCGCGCTCACCCATTTCACATTTTCCGGCGTCCAGGCGGCGATCTGGTCGAAATGATAGACGCCGAGCGCATGCAGCTTCTCGACGCTCTTCGGGCCGACGCCCTTGATTTTTGCGAGATCGTCGGGCGTTCCGCCGCGCGGGCCGGGCAAGCCGGGAGGCTGCGCGCCGGGATGCTTTTTCGGAGCCTCCGCCGGCGCGGCCGAGGGCTTCGGTCCGGCAGGCGGCTCCGCCTTCGCCGCCGCGGCGGGCTGCAGATGCGGCGCAGCCGCTGCGGAAGCCGCGGCTGGAGGGGCCGCCTCGGCTTCCGGCGCGCGCGGGGCCTGCGGCGGCTCGGGCGCGGGCTTCGGCGCGCCTCTCACGACGACATGGGGCGGCTTCTTCTTCGCCGGCGCGGCGGGAAAGGCCGCGGCGGCCAGGAGCCGCGCGGCGCCGCCGACCGGGAGAGCGAGGGCGTAGGCGCCCGCGAACAGCAGGCCGAGGTCGAAATACAGTCCCGCGCGCCCGGGAATGATCTGCAGATTGGACAGAAAAAAGCCGGCGAGCAGCAGCAGCGCCGAGGTCACGACGACGCCGTGGCCGGAGAATTGGGCGTCCCGGGCGCTGTTGAAGGCCAAGAGGCCGACGACGAGGCCGAGGGCGGCCGCCCCGGCCAGCCATTCCCAGGATGCGGCGAGCAGATAGAGCATGCGCGTTCTCCTTCTCCGCGGGGGCCGCTCACTCGACCATGAATTCAATGCGCCGATGCGGCGCGTCGCCTCCCGCGGCCGCGCCGCTCGACGCCCGCAGCCGCCCCGCCGCGACTCCCGCCGCAATGAGGTAGTCGCGCAGCGTCTCGGCGCGACGTCGCGCGATCGTCTGGTTCTCCTCCGCCGAGCCCGCCCCATCGAAATAGCCGATGATCTCCAGGACGGCGCTCGGGCTGCGCAGCAGCGCGAAGCCGAGCGCGTCGGCGATCGGCAGCGAGTCCTCGGCGAGGGCCGTATGGTCGGCGCTGAAGGAAAAGCCGGGAGCGACGGTCTTTGCGACCGTCGCGCGGAGCTCGGCCGGGGTGATCGGGTCCGCCGGCGAGGCGACGCCGACCAGAGCCGAGGCCTCGAAGCCCTCTGGCGTCTCGCTGGCGAGGCGCGTCTTTATGTCCGCCGCCGCGGGCGCGGTGTAGGCGGCTCCTTCGATCGCGATGCGCCGGTCCGAAATCGCCGCCGCGCCCGTGCGCAGCCGCGCCACCGCGCGCAGCGCGGCCTCCGCCGCCTTTGCGAAGCCGGCGGGCGCGCCGGCCGCGAGGTCGACCCCGGCGGCGATCTCGCCGCCGAAGCGCCGCCGCGCCGAGGCCACGAGGCGGGCGCGCGTCGCGTCGTCGGGCGCATAGCCGGAGAGGGCGAGCGTTTCGTCCTGCTTGCGGGCGGTGAGCACATAGGGCGATGCGACGCCCGCCGCGATCTTCGTTTCCCCGAGCGCAAAGCCCTTCGGGAGAGCGGCGCGCAAGCCCGCTTCCACCGCGGCCGGCGCGACATTCGGCTTGCCCGAGCCCTCGATGGACAGGCTGGCGTCGGCGAGCGCCGCCTTGCCGCTGTCGAGGCCGGCGAGGGCGCCGAGGGCGAGCCGTGCGGCGGCGGCGAATTCGGCCGGGGCGCCGCTCGCCACCCGGCTCTGATCGGCGACCGTCCCGGCGCCGGCCAGGGCGGCGGCTTCGCTCGCCAGCGCCGCGCGAATCGCCGGCGTCGGCGCATAGCCGAACAAGGACAGGGACGCCCCGCTCTTGACCGCGCTCCAGACGAAGGGCGTGACGCCCGGCGGCGTGACGTCGACCGCCTTCGCCTCGATCCCGGCCGGAGGCGAATCCAGCGCCGCCAGCGCGCGATCATAGGCGTCGAAGCTCGCCGGCGCTCCCGTCGCCGTCAGCGACGCGCCCGAAAAAGCGACCTTGCCGTCGCCGAGCGCGTCGAGCACGCCGACCGCATAGCTCGCCAGCGCGGCGAAATTCGCCGGCGCGCCGCGGGCGAGAACGGCCTCGTCCGCGATCTCGAAGCCTTTGCCCGCCGCGGCGGCGCGGATGCGCTCGCGCTCTCCCGGCGGCTCATGGCCGGCGAGCACGAGCGTCTTGCCCCGGCGCTCAACCGAGAAGGCGAAAGGCCGGGCGAGAGCTGGAGGCGCCGTCTTGTCGAGGACGGATCGGACGCCATCCTGCCGTTCGATCGCGCCGACAATCAGCTCGACGGCCTCCGGCAGCAGGGCCGTTCCGGAGAGCGTGACGTCGCGGCCCTCGATGGCGAGGGCGGCGTCGGCGAGCGCCTGCGGCGTCTGGGCGCGCGCGAGGCTCGAGCGGGCGCGGCCCGCGATGTCGGCTTCGATCTTCTCGCCGATCATCGTCGCGGCGACCGCGAACAGGATGGCCAGCGGCGGCAGGCCGATCCACCATTTGCCCGGCTGCATCATCGCTTACGACTCCCTCGGGGCGAGAATCATTACGTATGGACGCAATGTTCTAGCAGCCTGCGGGGGCGAGACCAACTCGCGCGACACACCGAGCATGTCGCGGCTGGCGGATGGTCAGGGTTTTTTCTTGCCGCCCTGCTCGCCGGCAGCCGGACGCTGGGACGGATAGAGATCGATGGCCTTCTCGTGGGTCCAATAGCAGTCGAGCCCGCCCGAAGGGCGCACGCACCACAGCGGTCCGTCACGCTGGTCGACCAGAAGCTGCTGATCGCGCACGAGCTGCACGCATTCGCCGGCGGAGAGCCTGGCCTTGAAATAGGCGGCGTCCTCCTTGGCGGTCTTGTCGTTGATGGGCTTGAAGGCGCGTTTGATGTCGGCCGGATCGCGGCAGGCGAGCACGGCTCCGCGCGCCACCGCGGCCTGCGCGGCGGGGGCGAGGCCGAGCGAGACGGCGAAGGCGATGAGAAGAGCGCGCATAAGCAGTTTCTTAGCCGACATTCGCGCGATTTTCCAGCCAGAGGCCGCGCTTCTCTCACGGCGCCCGCTGGAACAGGCCGATGGTGAGCAGCACGCCGACGATGACGACGACGAGGCGCAGACGGTTCTCGGGAATGCGGTGCAGGAGCTTGGCGCCGGCGACGCCGCCGATCGTCGCTCCCGCCGCGGTGACGAGCGCCTGAGACCAGTGAAGATCCGGCGAGAACAGGAATATGGCGACGGCCGAGGCGTTCATCACCCCCGCCAGCACATTTTTGGTGGCGCTGGCGACGCGCACATTCTGGCCGGCCATGGTCAGCGCCGCGACCATCAGAAAGCCGATGCCGCCGCCGAAATAGCCGCCATAGACGGAAATCAGGAATTGCGCGAGGCCGGCGGCAGGGGCGGAAAGATGCGCCTGCGCCTCGCCGGGCCGGCGAAAAAAGCTCCCATAAGTGAAGACCACGGTGGCGAACAGCACCAGCCAGGGCACGAGCTTGGCGAAAAAGGCCGGCGGCGTCACCAGCAGAATGGCGGCGCCGACCGCGCCGCCGACGATGCTGATGGCGAACAGCGCCCGCATGGACAGCCCGCCGGCGCCGGACGAGAGGCCGCGGCCCGCCCAGCCCGTCGCCACCTGCGCCGGAAACAGAGCGACGCAAGAGGTGATATTGGCGGCGCGCGCATCCATTCCGGTCAGCATCAGCGTCGGCAGGGTGAGAAAAGAGCCGCCGCCGGCGAGCGCGTTTTGCGCGCCGGCCCACATGGCGACGAAAAAGAGCAGGATCAGCAGCATCGCCCGGCTATCCCAGCTCGAGCGGCTAAAATCAAGCTCGGGGCGCTCGAGGACAGGGCTTCGAATCCAGGTTAACAAATTCTGTGCAACCGCGTCATGCCCGCGCTTGTCGCACGGCTGTCCGGTTCAAGATAGGCATAGTATTATTTCGTATTGGCGTGGGTCCGGCTTGTTATTCGGCGTCGGCGC
>NZ_JAINDZ010000041.1 GCF_019802345.1 Methylosinus sp. Sm6
AACCCCCGCAACGCCCACCGAAACCCCTCGTTCGGCGAGCCGCAACCATTTCCGTACAAGGCCTCAATGACAATATCCAATAGGGTAGGAGAAAGTAATCTATCGAGTAGCAGGAGCAATCCGCTCAGGCTGTTTATATGGCGCCGCAAACAGGCTCGTCCCTCCCCAGCCGACAAGGTCGGAGCGGCGCCCACACGCCCGATAAAAGCTCAAAATAAACAACTTGCTTTGCCAGATTCCGGACCGCCGCTCCGCCCCTGCCCGAATGCCGACCCGATAGGGCGTGCGGACAGCGCCGTAGCGGCAGTGCGGCGCCGGGTTCACGCGGAGGACCGGCGCCGCTCGGCGGTCAGCGGGCCGCGGCGCTGTCGGTCCGCGACGACGGGAGCAGCGCATTGCGCAGATCCGCGGCGCGGGCGTCGCGGTCCGTCAGCGGCTCGAGACCGAAGCGCATTTCGATCGTGCGCAGGATGGACGTCGTGTCATAGGCCGTATGGTCGACGAAGCCCTTTTTGGCGAGGGGCGAGACGATTAAAGTCGGAACGCGGGAGCCCGGCCCGAATCGGTCGATCTTCGGCGGCGCCACATGGTCCCACGCGCCGCCGTTCTCATCGGCGGTGATGATGATCAGCATGTCCTTCCAGTTCGGGCTGGCGCGCAGCCGCGCCACCACCTCGGCGATATGCGCATCGCCGCTCTTCAGATCGGCGTAGTCGGGATGCTGATTCACGCGGCCGATCGGCTTGTAGAAGGAGACGGCCGGCAGGGTTCCGGCCGCCGCGGCGGCGAAGAAATCCTCGGCGTCCTTCAGATGCCGCTCGCGCTCGGCGCTTCCCGGCGCATATTTCGCAAAATAGAGGAACGGCTGGTGATGCGTCTGGAAATAATCCGGCTTGTCCCGCTGCCGGATGCGCCCGGCGCGCATATCGTTCCAGCCGCCCGCAAACCAAGCCCAGCCGACGCCTTTTTCGGTGAGGCGGTCGCCGATCGTCGGCGCCGCCTGCGGCGGCAGCGTCTGCTCGGCGGGAACCGGCAGGTCGATCGGCGAGAGCGGCGACGGCGGCTGCAGCGTGCTCACGGCGAAGCCGTCCGGCGTCACGCGACCGGTTTTGCGATAGCGCGGCGGACCGTCGAGCGCGCTCTTGGGCGAATTGTCGGCGCGCGCCAGAAAGCCGGTCTTCTCGTCGATCTCGGCGACGAGGCTCGGCGGCGGCGAGGGATAGACGGGCGCGCAGGCGCAGACCAGGAACACGTGATTGAGAAAGGAGCCTCCGAACGCCGCGTGAAAAAAATGGTCGGCGAGCGTGAACTCTTCGGCGAGACGCCATTGCGCGAGGCCGCGTCCGTCGTAATAGCCCATGACGAGGCCGCCGGCGCTGGAGACCGCGGCGAAGCGGTCCATCCTGCCGCCGTTGATCTGCTCCTGCTCCTGATAGAAGTCATGGGTGAGATCGGCCGTCTTCTCGCCATTGGGCGCGAAAGCGTCGATCGGGAACGGCGCATTGGGCAGGCTCTGGGGAAAGCGCGGGTCGAGGCTCTTATGCGCCGGAATGGGCGGCAGCTTCGTCAAGACGGAGCCGTCGGCGTCCGCCTGGGCGAAGCGGTCGGCCGCGACGCCGAGGCCATCGGCCCCCGGAAACAGCCCGAACACATTATCGAAGCTGCGGTTTTCCGTGTAGATGACGACGATGTGCCCGATTTCGGCGAAGGGATTGGCGGCTTCTTGCGCCGAGCCCGGCGCGTTCGCGAGCGCGAGCAGAGCCGTCGCTGCGGCGAAGGAACGGAAAATCGACATTCTCATGGGCGATCCGGCTGCTGTCGTTTCGGGGAATGCGTCGAAATGCGAGCCTGAAAGGCTCGCGGTCCGACATCCCCGGACCACGGGCCTAAAAGGCTCGCTCTCGACCAGAATGAGGAAACAAGCAGACGGAATCGTGACGGCCCCGCCTTCGCGCCGGCGGCGCGAAGGCGTTTCGTCACGCGCTCGCGCGCGTCAGTGTCCGCCGGCGGTCGCCGTGGTCGTGGTCTGCGCGGGACGCGGCGTGTCGTTGGTGCGCCCCGGCAGCACGGGATAGTCCACGCGCGGCTGCTCGCCCGTGAGGGAGCCGAGGAAGGCGACGATCGCCTTGGTCTCGTCTCCCGCGAGCTTCACGCCGAGCTGGTCGGCCGCCATGATCGACACGGCCTCCTCCAGCGTCCACACGCTGCCCGTGTGGAAATAAGGCGCGCGCAGCGCCACATTGCGCAGCGGGGAGGCGCGGAACACATAATCGTCCGACGCGCTCTTGGTGACGGCGGCGCGGCCCTTGTCCGCGGCCGGCAGCACGTCTGCCGAGGGCTTCTGCGCGACGCCGAAGGGGAAATAGCCGGCGCCGCCGACATTGACGCCGCCGTGACAGGAGACGCAGCCCTTGTCCATGAACAGGCGAAGGCCTTGCTTCTCGGTCGCGTCGAGCGCGGCCTCGTCGCCGGCGAGGAATTTGTCGAAGCGCGAGCCGGGCGTGATCAGCGTCGCCTCGAAGGCTTCGATCGCCAGAGCGAAATTGTCGAAATTGGCCGGCTTGGCGTCGCTCGGGAACGCCTTCTTGAACTCGGCGACATAGGCGGGAATCGAGTTCAGCGTCGCCTCGACATTGGCGGGCGTGTTGTTCATCTCGACGCCGGCCTGCACCGGGCCCTTCGCCTGCGTCTTGAGATCCGGCGCGCGGCCATCCCAGAACTGCGCGACGTTGAACACGGCGTTGAGCACGGTCGGCGCGCGGCGCGGGCCCTTCTGCCAGCCGTGGCCGATCGAGGTCGAGCCGGCGTCGACGCCGCCGAGGCTCAGATTGTGGCAGGAGTTGCAGCTGATGATCTGGCTCGACGACATGCGCGGATCGAAGAACAGCTTCTTGCCGAGCTCGATCTTGGCAGGCGTGATTTCATTGCTCTTCACGGCCTTGGCGGCCGCGGCCGACGTGATCGGCGCGAACAGGGCGTTGGCGTCCGCCCTCAGATCGCCCGCCATGGCGGCGGCGGGCAGCAACAGCATCGCGCTCAGCGACGCGACAAAGGAACGAGACATTTTTGGACGGGCTCCCTCGAATGTGTCGAGCGTGCGCTGCGAACAAGGCCGCTCGAGCCACGTCCGCCTAGCACAACCGCGGCCGCCGAGCAAAGGCGAACGACTGCAGCTAAATCCGAAATTTCAAGTATCTGTGACGCTGCCATGACAGTCGCGGCGGTTCTCCGCCAAAGCTGAAGTCGTATTGCGTTTCTTGGCATGTCATCGCGGCGAATGCCTGAGCATTTACTGCGCCGCACAAGCCCGGATACTGCGCTGGCGATAATCGAGAAGAGACGAATGTGGACGGATTTGTCACGACGACGCCTTGCCGATCGGTCGGATTGGGGGCAAGATCGCGGTGAATAGCGTCCAAAACAGAAGCGGCTCACGTCCGACAGGCGCACAAGGGGAGGAAAACATGGCCGTGCTCATGCGCGTCGCGACGGCGCTCGCGGCTTGCTTCAGCCTTTCGGGCGCGGCGAAGGCCGAGCCGCTCGGCCTTCCGCCCATTCCCATTCCCGCCGACAATCCGCAGAGCGCGGACAAGATCTCCCTCGGCAATCGGCTGTTTCACGATCTGCGCTTCTCCAGCGACGGAACAGTCGCCTGCGCGACCTGCCATGCGGACGACAAGGCCTTCACCGATGGTCCGCTGCGCACATCGGAGGGGATCGGCAAGAAGACCGGCACGCGCAATGCGCCGACGGTGATCAACTCCGCTTATTTCACCTCCTTCTTCTGGGACGGACGCTCTGCTTCGCTCGAGGATCAGTCGCAGCATCCCTTCGTCAATCCGGTCGAGATGGGCCTGCCGACGCATGAGCCGATCCTGAACATCGTCCGCTCCGACGACTTCTATGTCGATCTGTTCAAGCGCGCCTTCGGCAAGACTGGCGACGCCATCACCATGGAGGAGGTGAAGAAGGCCATCGCCTCCTATGAGCGCACCCTCGTCTCCGGCGATTCGCCCTTCGACCGCTGGCGCTTCCGCAAGGAGGAGAATGCGATCTCGGCGGACGCCAAGCGCGGCTTCGACCTCTTCGTCGGCCAGGGGCGCTGCGTCTCCTGCCATGTGATCGAGGAGACGCAGGCGCTGTTCACCGACAATCGCTTCCACAATATCGGCGTCGGCATCAATCGCGCGCAATTCGACGTGCCGCGGCTCGCGGCCGAGTTCCTGACCGCCAAGGCGAAAGGGGCCGATGTCGACAAGACGGTTCTTTCCGATCCGAAGACCTCGGAGCTCGGCCGCTTCGCCGTCACCGATCAGTTCGACGTGATCGGCGCCTTCAAGACGCCGACGCTGCGCAATGTCGCGGTCACCCCGCCCTATATGCACGACGGCTCGCTGAAGACGCTGAAGGACGTCGTCAAGCATTACAACAATGGCGGGCGCAGCGACGGCGATCCGGCGCAGGTCAACGACTATCTCTCCGGCGGCATCAGGCCGCTCGGCCTCACCGAGCAGCAGATGGACGATCTCGTCGCCTTCATGGGGACGCTCACCACGCCCGCCTATTTCGGCGCGAAGACCAAATGAGACGCCGAAAGGCGCGAATGAAAAAGGGGAGCAGCCGATGAGCGAATTGATCACGAGGCGCAGCGTGCTCGCCGGCGCGAGCGCCGGCGCGGCGATCGCGACCCTGCCGATCAGCATGGTCACTCTCGCCTTCGGCGGAACGCGCGAGGACTTCACCTTCACCTATATTTCCGACGCCCATATCCAGCAGATCAAGGGCGCGACCTTCGTGCGCAATTGGGACCAGGGATTGAAGCGCGCGGTGGCCGAGGCCAATCTGGTGAAGCCCGAATCCGACTTCGTGATGTTCGGCGGCGATCTCGCCCAGCTCGGCAAGCGCGAGGAGCTCGACCACGGCGCCGAGATGCTCTCCAAGCTCGAGGGCAAGCTCTATTGCGTGATGGGCGAGCACGACTATTACCTCGACCTCGGCGATTATTGGAGCAAGCTCTATGGTCCGCATTATTACAGCTTCGACCATAAGGGCGTGCATTTCGTCGTGCTGAACTCGATCCTGACCAGCGAGCATTGGACCTTCCATCGCTGGCCGACGGCCGAGCAGCGCATGCTGGAAATGGCGGGATTGGACAATCCAAATGGCTCGCCCTTCATGGTCGGCGACAAGCAGCGCAAATGGCTCGCGAACGATCTCGCCAAGGTCGACAGAGCGACGCCGCTCGTCGTCTTCTCACACTCGCCGCTGCAGAAGATCTACAAGGGCTGGAATTTCTGGACCGACGACGCCGAGGACGTGCAGGCGCTGCTCGCGCCTTACGACAATGTCACCGTCGTCTACGGCCATGTGCATCAGATCCAATATAATCAGATCGGCAACATCAGCTTCAACTCGGTGATGTCGACGGCCTGGCCCTGGCCCTATCCGCAAACCTATTCGCAGGCCGAGAGCCATCTGCCGGTGCTCACCATTCCGATGAATCGCGCCGATCCCTTCTTCGAGCGCGACGCCACCGGCTGGCAGCTGATCGATATCGGCTCGGGGCGCGTCGCTGCGCGCTATCAGCTCTGGGACAATGAGCCGCGCACCGTGGCCTATGACCGCAAGGCCGGGCGTCCGGTCGATGTCGCCTATCAGGAGCCGACGCAGCGCCGTCCGCCTCAGACCCATTATTGATCGGGAGCTCGACATGCCTCGCTCGACATTGCTTCTCGCCATCGCGCTCACCGCCTTCGGCGCCTCGGCGCGGGCGGACGAGTTCACGCGCGCCGATGTGGACCGCTATCTGAAGGAATTCGAGAGCGTGGCCGCGGAAGGCCGCAAGCTGTGGACCAATGGCTCCGTCGGGACCAATGGCGTCGCCTGCGCGCAATGCCATCCCAACGCCGCCAACACCCATCCGGAAACCTATCCGAAGTTCCAGAAGCAGCTCGGCAAGGTGGCGCAGCTGTTCGAGATGGTGAACTGGTGCATCCGCAATCCGCTGCAGGGCCAGAACCTCGCGGCCGATGATCCGCGCATGACCGCGCTCGTCTCCTACATCACTTTCGAGCGGCGGGGCATGAAGCTCACGCCGGGCGTTCATTGAAGGAGCTTGTCATGCGACGAGCATTGCTGATCGCTTTGCCGGCCGTCTTCCTCGCCTGCGCCGCAATGGCCGCGCCAAATCCGGAGGACGCGCCGGCGCAAGCGTGGCAGTCCGCCCCGGAGTCTGGGCAAGCGGTCGCGGCGCCGTCGCCCTGCAGCGGCTGCGCCGGCCATGATTGCGCGAATTGTCCGCTCGCGCGCGCCGCGCTGGCGCGGGCGGAAACGCTTCCGCCCTGCCCGCACTGACCGCCTATTCCACGATGGCGGGCGCGGGCGCCGTCGCGATCAGCGGAATGCCGAAAAAGCTCTCGTCATCGGCGCCGGCGGCCTTGTGCAGTTCGAAGGCGTCCTTCCAGACCGCCGTCTCGGTCGCGTCGGCCGGCCGATAAGTGCATTTGCCCTCGGCATTGCCGGCCTGCAGCCATTTGCGGCTGTTGCGGACGAAGCGGTCGAGGGCTTTCTGATCGGTCGGGCGAATCACGCAGCGCGGAACGCCATCGACCATCACGACTTGCGGAAGCATGTCCGATCTCCGACAAAGGGCCGCGGTCGTCTCGTCGGCGCGCTCCACCCTCCCCGAAAGGGGACGACGGAAACGCCGCGTCCGGGCTGAGATCGCCTTTCGGCCCGTCTGATTGCTCGTCTCATAATTTGAGAGCAATCACGGCGCCACCCGTCCGATCCCCTCACCCCGAGGAGCCCGCGCAGCGGGCGTCTCGAAGAGCGGGCCACAGCGCGCGCTCTGAAACATCCATCGACACGCGCGCTGCGGGCGCTCCTCAGGATGAGGCGTTCGACTGCAGTGATCGAGCCGAAGCCGTCTCAGCCGATGAAATCCTGCACGACATCGCCCAGAATGCGGTTCACATCGTCGAGGGTCGAGAGGTCGTAACGGGCGGTCTTCTCGCCGGCCTCGTTGTCGCGCTCGAATTTGGCGTGGCCGAGTGTGATCGAGGCGCCTTCGATCTCGAAGGGAACGCCAAGCGGCTCCTTCAGCGGCCGCGTGACATAGAGGAGCCCCCTCACCTTCTGCTCGACGGCGCTTCCCATGAGGGTGACGTCGACGCCGAATTTGGGCCCGATATCCTTCTTGATCATATCGTCCAGAAAGTCGATCCACCGGAAAAAGCTGGCGAAACTCCTGCGCACCTCGGCGATGAGCTGCTCTTCGGCCCTGACGAGGCTCTCGCTCGACTCGGTCATGATAAGTCCCCGCTCGCCGGCGCCTGTCGCCGGACTTGCGGCAAATTACGCGAAATTTGTGCCGTGAGGGCCTGAAGCGAGCCCGAAGAGGCTCGCGGATCAGTGGGCGCCTTTGGACCGATGCGCCGACTGACGCCCTATCTCATAGGCGCGGACATGGGTGAGCGCGATCTCGAGAAACGGCGTCTCCACTCCGGCGCGCGTCGCGCGCGCGTGCATGTCGCCTAAAATGTGCTCGCCTTCTGTCGGCGCGCCGCGCTCGATGTCGCGCAGCATCGAGGCTTTGAGCGGCGAGTCGCGCTCTGTCAGAACCGCGAGCAACGCCTCCGCCTCGGGCGACGGACGCCAGCCCTCGGCGCGGGCGACACGCTCACATTCGTCGCGACAGCGCAGCGCGAGACGCTCGCCCGCAGGCGTCGCCAAAATATCTCCGACGCTCGCGCGCATCAGCGAGGTGACGCCCGCGAGCGCCGCGAGCAGCACGAATTTGTCCCACATCCAGCAATCGATGTCGTCGACATGGCGCGCATCGACCGGAGTCTTCGCAAAGGCTGCGTGAAGCACCGCGAGCCGTGCGTCCGCCACGCCGTCGCGCACGCCGAAAATCATGCGGTTGCGCTCGCCGAAATGACGGACGGAGCCGTTCTCGCCCAGTGTCGCGCTGATCTGCGCCACACCGCCGAACACTCTCGCCCGCGAAAAGCGCGCGGCGATGAGATCGAGATGAGCGAGTCCGTTCAGCAATGGCAGGATCGCCGTCCCCGGCCCCACGGCGCCGGCGATCGTCTCCAGCGCCGTGTCGAGGTCATAGGCCTTGCAGGTCAGGATCACGAGATCAAAGGCCGAATCGGCCCGGGTCTGCGTCGTCACGGCGAGCCGCGCATCGCCGAGCGGGCTCTCGATCACCAGCCCGCGCTCGGCGAGAAGGCGCGCCCGCGCCTCGCGCACGAGAAAGGTCACATCGGCCCCGGCCTCGACGAGCCGGCCGCCATAATAGCCGCCGACCCCGCCCGCTCCGAGAACCGCGATGCGCATCTCAGGCGCCGCCGGTCGGATAGTTCGGGCTTTCGCGTGTGATCGTCACGTCATGGACATGGCTCTCGCGCAGGCCGGCGTTGGTGATGCGCACGAATTCCGCCTTGGATTGAAATTCGGGGATGGTCGGCGCGCCGACATAGCCCATCGCCGAGCGCAGGCCGCCGGCGAGCTGATAGAGGATCGGCGCCACCGGCCCGCGATAGGGCACCTGTCCCTCGATCCCTTCCGGCACCAGCTTCAGGCTCTCCTTCACATCCTGCTGGAAGTAACGGGCCGCCGAGCCCGCCTCCATGGCGCCGACCGAGCCCATGCCGCGATAGGATTTGAACGAGCGGCCCTGATAGAGGAACACGTCGCCCGGCGCCTCCTCGGCGCCGGCGAGCAGCGAGCCGACCATCACCGCCGAGGCGCCGGCGGCGATCGCCTTGGCGAGATCGCCGGAAAATTTGACGCCGCCGTCGGCGATCACCGGCACGCCGGCCTTATGCGCCTCCTCGGCCGCGTCCATGATCGCGGTGAGCTGCGGCACGCCGACGCCGGCGACGATGCGCGTCGTGCAGATGGAGCCCGGGCCGATGCCGACCTTGATCGCGTCGGCGCCGGCGTCGATCAGCGCCTTGGCGCCGTCGCGCGTCGCAATATTGCCGGCGACGATCGACACTTTGTTGGAGATTTTCTTGATTCGGCCGACCTGATCGAGCACCGCCTGCGAATGGCCGTGCGCCGTGTCGATGACGATGAGATCGACGCCGGCGTCGATGAGATGCTGCGCGCGCTCGAAACCGCGGTCGCCCACGGTCGAGGCGGCGGCGACGCGCAGCCGCCCTTCGGCGTCCTTGGCGGCGTGCGGATGCAGCGTCGCCTTCTCGATATCTTTCACGGTGACGAGGCCGACGCAGCGATAATCCTCGTCGACCACCAGCAGCTTCTCGATGCGATGCTGGTGCAGGAGGCGGCGCGCCTCGTCCTGGTCGACGCCCTCGCGCACGGTGATGAGCTCTCGCGTCATCAGCTCGGCCACCGGCTGCGAGCTGTCGTCGGCGAAGCGCACGTCGCGGTTGGTGAGAATGCCGACCAGCTTGCCAGGCTTGTCGGAGGCGCCGCGCTCGACCACCGGAATGCCGGAAATGCCATTGCGCGCCATCAGCGACAGCGCGTCGGCGAGCGTCTCGTCGGGATGGATGGTGATCGGATCGACCACCATGCCGCTCTCATAGCGCTTGACCTTGCGCACCTCGGCGGCCTGGGCGGCGGGGGTGAGATTCTGGTGGATGACGCCGAGACCGCCGGCCTGGGCCATGGCGATGGCGAGCCGCGCTTCGGTCACCGTGTCCATGGCCGAGGAGATGATCGGCAGGTTGAGCGTGATCTCGCGCGTCAGCCGGGTCGAAATATCGACATGCGAGGGCATGACCAGCGAATGGCGAGGGCGCAGCAGCACATCGTCGAAGGTCAGGGCCTCGTGCAACGCCGGTCGTGCGTAGGATGTCATGGAGCCAACTCCCTCGGGGCGGTGAAAACGGCAATGAGGCCGTCTTCCGGGTTGGCGCGTGCTCATAGCATCAATGTGACGGAAGGCAAAATCACCGAAGACGGCGGTGGAAAACTGCAGCCGGCTCGCAAGGCGCGCGAAGCTCTTTGTCGCGCCTTTCGCGGCGCTCGCAGCCGCCCGACTGAACGCAAAACGCCGGGCGAGAGCCTCGCCCGGCGAAAGCTGCGCGGCGGGATCGCTCCCGCCGCGATGAGGATCCGGCTCAGGGACGGATGATCTCGTAAACGCGGTTCTGGCCGTGCTGCTTGGTGAAGAAGGCGCGGCCGTCGACGAGCCCGCCCACCGTGCCGACGATCGCGCTCTTCAGAACGCTGCCGTTGGAGGTGATGAGGCCGGTCGGCTCATTATCGCTGGCGCCGAGCGGAGACGTGAGCGAATCGCTGCCGAGGGCGACGAGGCGCTTCGACGACAGTCCGCCACGCACGGAGAACGTCCAGATCGAGTCGAATTTCTTCAGCTGATCATGAAGCTTGTCGCCGCGGTCCTCGGTGATGAACAGCTGATTGCTGTTGGCGAAGGCGATATTGTCGAAGGCGGCGTGGTCGGCGTCGCCGAGATAGGCGGTCGAGATCACGCCGTCATAGGCGACGCTGCCGGCGAGCGGGAAGCGGCCGATCTTCTCGATGCGCATGATCGCGCCCCAGGCGCCGCGCTTCGCCAGCTGCGGAACCTGGCCGGTCGGCGCATCGGTGTCGCCGGTCACGGTGATGTAGAAGGTGTTGAAGTCCGAGGTCGGGTCGAACACCAGATTCTCGGGACGCTTGAGCGGCGTCGCGCCAGCCGCCCGCGCCGCCGCGGTGGCGTTGAAGGGCGCGGTGTCGCCGGCATTGGAGGTGTGGATGGTGACCCACTTGAACGGCCAATAGCGGCCCGGCGAATAGAGGAGACGCTGCTTGGTCGAGGTGATGTCGCCCACGACGTCGTCGGCATGGAACTTCAGCACTTCGCCGTCGACCGTCGCCTGCAGAGCCTGCAGCTTGCCGCCGGCCGACAGGTCCTTGGGATTGTTCGGCAGGTAGCGATAGATGAAGGAATGGGGCTGTTTCGCGTTCAGCAGCGGCACATTGCGGACGCCGTCGACCGTCGCCTTCGTGCCCGCCGGAGCCGTGACGCCGCCGATATCCTCGACGAGGTAGATATTGCCCTTGTTGTCCGGATGAACGCCCTCGAAGCCGCCGAGGCCGATGAACGCCTCATAGGACTTGTGGACGGGCGGCCAAGTCACCGAAACCGAATGAACAGTGCCGGCGCCGTTGAGCGAGGCGTCCTCGTTCTCCTCGGCGAACAGAAGCGTGTCGTTGAACGGGTCGTAGGACGAGCCGTCGATGCGGTTGAGCGCGGTCTTGCCGGTCGCCTCGTTCACGGGCGTCAGCAGAGTAATGCGATGCGCCGGATCGGCGACATCGAGATTGATGCGCGTCACATAGGCGAGGTCGCCGCCATTCTCATGGCCCTGGAACAGGAAGTGCGTGCCGTAGTCATAGCCCGCCGTCGGTCCGCCCGGATTCGCCGGCAGCACCAGATAGGTGTTGATGTCCGGCACGGTGTCCGCGCCGGTCGAGAGCCTGCCGAACTGAGTGATGACTCCGCTCGGATTCTCGATCGGGTCTTTGAAGTAGGCGACCTGCTTCAGGGTGAAAGGAGCGGCGACGACGTTCGGCTTGGCATTATTCGTGATCGGCTTCACCGCGTCGGGAACGCTGTTCGAGATCGTGCCGATGCCGTCGCGCGCCTGCGCGGCGCCCGCGCCGTAGACGAGGAGCGCCGCGACTGCGGCGCCACAGAAGATCGAAGTTTTCATACAGCCCCTCCTTGGGGATCGATGCGTCAGCGAGGGAGGCTATAGGTCGGCTGTATGACGCTTTTTTCACGCCGCGCGTCGATCGCCGGCTCCGCAGCGTCGCAAAACGTCTCGAACCGCGCCGCGGCCGCGCCGGACGACGAGCGAAAAAATGCGATGAGAGAAATCTGCTTTTCGCCGAATGGCCTACGCCTCGCGCTCCCCGCCTCCGGCCCATCGCCGAATCGTGAGCGCGGCCGCGAACGCGCTTGACGCCGCGGCGGCGGCCGGGGCATTTGTGCCCCTCTCATCCATCGCCGCGCTGTCCAAGGGCTCCATGATCCGATCCGCACTGATGAATGTGATGACGGCCGCCGTCATCAAGGCCGGCCGCGGCTTGAAGCGCGATTTCGGCGAGGTCGAGAATCTGCAGGTGTCGGTCAAAGGGCCCGGCGATTTCGTCACCGCGGCCGACAAGCGCGCAGAAAAGACCTTGTTCGAGGAATTGTCGCGCGCGCGGCCGGGCTATGGATTCCTGATGGAGGAAGGCGGCGCGGTCGAAGGCTCGGACAAGAGCCACACCTGGCACATCGACCCGCTCGACGGCACGTCGAACTTTCTGCACGGCATCCCGATCTTTGCCGTGTCGGTGGGGCTCGAGCGCGAGGGACAGCTCGTCGCCGGCGTCGTCTATAATCCGGCGAGCGACGAGATGTTCGTGGCCGAGAAGGGCCAGGGGGCCTATTTCAACAATCGGCGCATGCGCGTCTCGGCGCGCAAGACGCTGCCCGAGTCGCTCGTGGCCTGCGGCATTCCGCCGCTCGCCGGAATCGAGCGGCATGCGCGCTTTCAGACCGAGCTCGCCGCGGTCATGGCGAAGACCGGAAACATCCGCCGCCTCGGCGCCGCCGCCCTCGATCTCGCCTTCGTCGCGGCGGGGCGTTGCGACGGTTATTGGGAGCGCGGCATCAAACCCTGGGACATCGCCGCGGGCATTGTCCTGGTGCGCGAAGCGGGCGGCTTCGTCACCGATGTCGACGGCGGCTCCGACATGCTGTCCAGGAACGCCATCTGCGCGGGCAATGAGGCGATCCATCGCCAATTGCTCGAGACGCTGCGCAAGGCCTGAAGACGATGCCGCGGCCGGGCCTCGCCAGCCCCCGCATCTCCGCGCGCCGGACCGAGGACTGGCCGGCCCTGCTCGAGCTCTGGGTCGAGGCTTGGCGCGTGACCTATCCGGATATCGATTTTGGCGCGCGCTGCGACTGGCTGCGCGAACGGATCGCCGGCCTCGAGCGCAGCGGCTCGCGCACGCTGATGCTGCGCGAAGGCGCGCCGCCGACCTCGATCGGATTTGTCGTGATCGATCCGACGACCCATTGGCTCGACCAGATCTGCGTCCATCCTTCGCGCTTCGGCTCGGGCGCGGCCGAGGCGTTGATCGAGGCGGCGCGCAGCATCTCGCCGGCGCGATTGCGGCTCGATGTGAACGCCGACAATCGGCGCGCGGTCGCCTTCTACGAGCGCGAAGGCTTCGTATGTGTGGGCGACGGCGCGCCGAGCCTCTCGGGCCGGCCGACGCTCGTCATGGAATGGACGAGCGCCCTGCCCGCTCAGCCGTGATCGACGATGGCGATGCGCACCATATTGGTCGCGCCCGGCGAGCCGAACGGCATGCCCGCGACAATGATGACGCGATCGCCCGGCGCGGCGAAGCCCTCGCGCGCCGAATTCTCGCAGGCGCGCTCGGCCATGTCCTCGACGTCGCGCGCGTCCTGGGTCTCCAGCGCATGCACGCCCCAGACGAGCGCGAGGCGGCGAGCCGTGTCGCGGCTCGGCGTCAGCGCCAGAATGGGCGGACGCGGCCGCTCGCGCGCGATGCGCAGCGCCGTGGCGCCCGATGACGTCCAGGCGCAGATCGCCACCGAATGCAGCGTTTCCGCCACATCGCGCGCAGCGACGGCGATGGCGTCGGCGGCGGTCGGATCGGGCGCGGCGGCGCGCTGGGCGTTGATGATCGAGCGATAGACGGCGTCGGTCTCCACCTCCTCGGCGATGCGGCTCATCGTCGCCACCGCCTCGATCGGATATTGACCGGCCGCGCTCTCGGCCGAAAGCATCACGGCGTCGGCGCCCTCATAGACTGCGGTCGCGACGTCGGACACTTCCGCGCGCGTCGGCAAGGGAGCGAGAATCATCGATTCGAGCATCTGCGTCGCGACGACCACCGGCTTGCCGAGCCGGCGCGCGGCGCGGGTGATCCGCTTTTGCAGCCCCGGCACCTTCTCCAGCGGCACCTCGACGCCGAGATCGCCGCGCGCGACCATCAGCGCGTCGGCCACCTCGATCACCTCGTCGAGCCGCGCGATCGCCTGCGGCTTCTCGATCTTGGCCATGATCTGCGCGCGCTTGCCGGCGATGCGCTTGACCTCGATCACATCCTCGGGCCGCTGCACGAAGGAGATCGCCACCCAGTCGACGCCCTCCGCCAGCGCCGCATCGAGGTCGGCGCGGTCCTTTGTCGTCATCGAGGTGATCGGAATCTCCGTGTCCGGCAGGCTGACGCCCTTGCGGTTGGAGATGCGGCCGCCGACGTCCACCATGGCGCGCGCCATCGCGCCCGATGTCTCGACGACATGCAGCCGCACCTTGCCGTCGTCGATCAGGATCGTGTCCTTCGCCTTGAGCGCGCTCAGGATTTCTGGATGCGGCAGCTGCACGCGCGACACGTCGCCCGGCGCCGGATCGGCGTCGAGCACGAAATAATCGCCTTTGCGCAGATGCACCGCTCCTTCGGCGAAGGCGCCGATGCGCAGCTTCGGCCCCTGCAGATCGGCCAATATTCCGATGGCGCGGCCGGTCTCGGCCTCGATCTCGCGGATCATGCGGACATAAGCGGCGAGGCCGGCGTGATCCGTATGACTCATATTTATCCGGAACACATCGGCGCCGGCCGTCGACAGGCCGGCGACGATCGATTTCTCGACGCTCGCCGGGCCGAGTGTCGCGATGATCTTGACGCGCCGCAACCTTCTCATTTCTCCAGCCATCCCATTCTGCCGAGCCGTATCCGCCTGCGCCGTCATCTCGTGGTCGTCGGCGTCGGATCGGTGAGCTGCACCGTCCAGTTCTTGGCGTCGCGCCCCGTGTCGATCTCGAAGAAGCCGGTGCGGTCGAAGCCGCGCGCGAAGCAGTCCTCGCGGCCGTCGACGCGGAATTCCCGATCACGCGTGCACATGAACGCTTTGCCTTTCCATTCGCCGCCGCGCTCGTCCATCGCGTAGATGTAGTAATATTGAGCCGCGAGCGGCCCGCGCAGCAGCGTTTCGCAGGCGGAGGAGCGCAGGTTCCACCACCCTTCCGACAACCAGCCGCGCCCGTCGGTGTAGGCGAGCGCGACGCTCACCCTATTGGCAGTGTTGTTGCACAACCGAAAATCCGCCTCGGCCGCTGTGGTAGCGCAGAGCCAACACGAAAAGATTACAATCGGGGCAAAACGTCCGGACATGGGGGCTGCTGCGTGGAAGATCGGTCATCTTCGCGCCGCATCGCGGCGTGGCGCACAGCCAAACCACGGGACGGCCGCTTTGTCCACCCCAAGCGAGCGCTGCGCCCCGCAAAGCTCTCTTCAGCCGCGCTTTAGCGCCGCCGCCGCGCGCGGCGCGAAATAAGTGAGGACGCCCACCGCTCCGGCGCGCTTGAATGCGAGCAGGCTCTCCATCATCGCCCGCTCGCCGTCGATCCAGCCATTGGCGGCGGCGGCCTCGATCATCGCATATTCGCCGGAGACCTGATAGGCGAAGGTCGGCGCATGGAATGCCTCGACGATCCGCCGCACGATGTCGAGATAAGACATGCCGGGCTTCACCATCACCATATCGGCGCCCTGCTCGAGATCGAGCGCCACCTCGCGCAGCGCCTCGTCGCCATTGGCCGGATCCATCTGATACGTGCGCTTGTCGCCGCGCAACGTCTTGTCGGTGCCGACGGCGTCGCGGAAAGGGCCGTAGAAGGCCGAGGCGTATTTCGCCGCATAGCTCATGATCTGCACATTCTCGAAGCCCTCCGCGTCGAGCGCGGCGCGGATCGCGCCGATGCGGCCGTCCATCATGTCCGACGGCGCGATCACATCGGCGCCGGCGCGCGCCTGGTTGAGCGCTTGCGCGACGAGAACGGCGACGGTCTCGTCGTTGACGATCTCGTCGCCGACGAGAATGCCGTCATGGCCATGGCTCGTATAGGGATCGAGCGCGACATCGGTGATCACGCCGATCTGCGGCGCGGCCGATTTCAGCGCGCGGCAGGCGCGGCAGACGAGATTTTCCGGATCGAGCGCCGCCGAGCCGCGCGGGTCGCGCAGGGCGGGATCCGTGTTGGGAAACAAAGCGACCGCGGGAACCCCGAGCGCGGCCGCTTCGGCGATCGCCTCGACCGCCAGGTCGATCGAGTGGCGAAATACGCCCGGCATCGAGGACACCTGCTCGCGACGGCCGGCGCCGTCGACGAGAAACACGGGCCAGATGAGATCATCGACGGAAAGGCGCGTCTCGCGCACCAGTCGCCGCGCCCAATCGCTCTTGCGATTGCGGCGCGGACGTTGCGCCAGCGTCAGGCGCGGCGCGCGCGCCTCGTCGCCGGGCGCGGTCTCGAATGCAGCCATTGCGTCGGCCTCCAGCGCAGCCGCGCAAGCGAAGTTCGCGGCAAGCCCTGCCTAACACGATGGCGCGGGAGTCGAAAGTCCGCGGCCCGCCCGCGTTGACGCCCGCCGTCGGTTCGGTCTAGAGCGGCCGAACGCATCGCTCGTGACAGAGCGCTTCGCCGCGCTTCGCGGCGCCGTCACAACGGAAGCGGATGGCCATCCGACGCAACGCCCGCGCGGGCGACAGCTCCCGAAGCTCCGCGAGAAAATGCGCGGCGATCGTCGGCGCGATATGGTGCTGCGTCGCCGCGGCCGTAGCGGCTCCCGATGTCGCGACGCCTGCGCGGCAGCGCAGCAGCCATGCCGCGCCCGCCGCAAAACGCACGTTGCGCGCTCCCCTGCCCCCGCCTCGGCCCATCGCGCCGCCCCTCGCCGTCGAGCAGCCGCCTGCGCCGCCGCCCGAGCTGCCGCCGCTCGATACGTCGACGCCGCCGCCGTCCCTGCCGCGAGCGCCGCGCGAGCGCATGAAGCTCTGCGCGACGCAATGGCTGAAGCTCAGGCAGGAACGGCAGACGGGCGGAACGACATGGCGGGAATTCGCGACCGAATGCCTCGCTCGCTAGCGACGCAGCGACGGGATCGAGCGATCGGGCGTCGCGAGCTCCTCTGACGGCTCGCTGCGCCGATCGGCGAAACGTCGCTCGCGAGCCGGCTGGACTGCGGGCTGCGGTGTGCCGCGCTTCACTCGGTCTCCGGGGTTTCCGGCGCCGCGATCGGCTCCTTGACCTTGCGCGGAGCGCGACGCTTGACGGGCGCCTTGCGCACGGCCTTCTTCGTGGCCTTCTTCGTCACGCCGCGCTTCTTCGTGGCCGTCTTGCGCGTGGTCTTGCGCGCAGCCTTCTTCGTCGCGGTCTTGCGCGTGGTCTTGCGCGCAGCCTTCTTCGTCGCGGTCTTGCGCGTCGCTTTCTTGACTGTCGTCCGCTTCTTCGTCGCCGCCTTCTTGGTCGCCGACTTCTTCGTCGCCGCCTTCTTCGTCGCCGACTTGCGGGCGCCCTTCTTCGCGGCGGCTTTCTTCGCCGGCTTACGCTTCGTCGTTGCTTTCGCCATCGTCAGTCCCCTTGATCCCAAATCGCCGGAATGTCGCTTCACCGGACAATAGGCGCCAATAGCGTAACGTGGTTAATCATGGGTTCAAGTGGCGTGATTGCGAATTGTGCGCGCGATGATGCGCGACACGCATGAGCGCAACGCTTCGCGGCGCGACGAAGCGCAGCGCGCGCGTCGTTCTTGCGCGATGCGCGTCGCGCAAGAACGCCGCGTCGAGACGATCGCCGCCGCTCCGAACACATCGCATGCGCGGCGTCGCGCAGCGGCGCGACACGAGCGACGACTCGCCCGTAGCTGAAGTTTAATCCCTTGTTTTATTGGGTGAATGCGCAATGCGCTCCGGTGTGCTCGACGCGCTTCTGCTTCAGCGCGCGCATGCGCGCCAACGGCTCGCGGCCTTCGCGGCGGAATGCGCCCGCCGTTTGTCGACACGCGCCAACGCATGACCGGCGGACGCGACGAGACATTCGCGCGCATGGCGAACACAGGTTCCGAGGACACAAAAAAATTTTGTGCGCAGCGCTTTCGATAGAGACGCGAATGGCGCCGACGCGGTCGTCGACGCCATTCCAATTTCCGAATCGTGATCGTTGGCGATTCGCTTTCGAGGCCTCAGATGTCGAGACGGCTCTTCAACAGCTCGTTGACGGCCTGCGGATTGGCCTTGCCGCCCGTCGCCTTCATCACCTGGCCGACGAACCAGCCGAGCATGGTCGGCTTCGCTTTGGCTTGCGCGACCTTGTCGGGATTGGCGGCGATGATCTCGTCGATCGCCTTCTCGATCGCGCCTGTGTCCGTCACCTGCTTCAGCCCGCGCGTCTCGACGATCTCGCGCGGATCGCCGCCCTCCTGCCAGACGATCTCGAACAGGTCCTTGCCGATCTTGCCGGAGATCACGCCCTGCGAAATGAGATCGACGATGGCGCCGATCGCCTGCGCCGAGACCGGCGAGCGCGTGATGTCGAGTCCCTCCTTGTTGAGGCGGCCGAACAGCTCGTTGATTACCCAATTGGCGACGAGCTTGGCGTCGCGGCCTTTCGCCGCCTCCTCGAAGAAATCCGCGCTCGCGCGCTCGGCGACGAGCACGCCCGCGTCATAAGGCGGCAGGCCGTACTGCGCGATGAAGCGCGCGCGCTTGTCGTCGGGGAGCTCCGGCAGCTCCGCCTTCAGCGCATCGACGAAAGGCTGATCGAATTCGAGCGGCAGCAGATCCGGGTCCGGGAAATAGCGGTAGTCGTGCGCCTCCTCCTTGGAGCGCATCGAGCGCGTCTCGCCTTTGCCCGGATCGAAGAGGCGCGTCTCCTGCGAGATCTTGCCGCCGTCCTCCAGGATGCCGATCTGGCGGCGCGCCTCGACCTCGATCGCCTGGCCGATGAAGCGGATCGAATTGACGTTCTTGATCTCGCAGCGCGTGCCGAAGGGCGCGCCCGGCTTCCTCACCGAGACATTGACGTCGGCGCGCAGCGAGCCCTGCTCCATATTGCCGTCGCAGGAGCCGATGTAGCGCAGGATGGTGCGCAGCTTGGAGACATAGGCGCGGGCCTCCTCGGCCGAGCGGATATCGGGCTTGGAGACGATCTCCATCAGCGCGACCCCCGAGCGGTTGAGGTCGACATGGCTCTCGGTGGCGGAGAGATCGTGCAGCGACTTGCCGGCGTCCTGCTCGAGATGCAGCCGTTCTATGCCGACGGTGATCCGCTCCGTCGGCGTCACATCGACGACCACCTCGCCCTCGCCGACGATCGGATGCTTGTACTGCGAGATCTGATAGCCCTGCGGCAAATCGGGATAGAAATAATTCTTCCGATCGAACACCGAGCGCAGATTGATCTTGGCCTGCAGGCCGAGACCGGTGCGGACGGCCTGGCGGACGCATTCCTCGTTGATGACCGGCAGCATGCCCGGCATGGCCGCGTCGACCAGCGACACATGGTCATTGGGCTCGCCCCCATATTCGGCGCTGGCGCCGGAGAACAGCTTGGCCTTGCTGCTCACCTGGGCGTGGATCTCCATACCGACGACGACCTCCCAGTCGCCCGTCGCGCCTTTTATGAGCTTGGATGGAGAGGCGGTTGTGATCGTCATCGTGGTCCCTCGACATTCGAAAGGCGCCGCGCGGGCGCTCCGGCGCTGGAGACTATATAAGCAAAAGCCATGCGTTGCGATAAGAGGGTCCGGAGGACACGGCGCGGGTCACGTCGGCAGGGACAGGGAAGAGATGCGCGCGATCCCCTCGACGAGCGCTCGAAAGCTGGCGGAGCGATTGCGCGTATAGGACAAGCGATGCGCCATGCGGCGCGCGCCGTCGATCTTTTGAAAGGCGGGGCAGAGCTTGACCAGTTCCCTCGACGGCTTGGCGATCGCGTCGGGGTCACGATACGCGGCCTTGGCAGAGAGATTGCGCAGGGACGGCTCGCCGAGGACGTTTGCAAGAGTATCGGGGTCGCCGAAATACCACGCTTCCAACTCCTGACATACGATACGCACCAGCGTGTCATCCCGCCCCGCCTCCGCGCAAATCTCCGCGAGTGCGGCTTTCAGCGCCTTGCAGTCCTTGCCGTCGCTGTCTCGGATCACGACGAAGCGATCGTCGGGGCGGTTCCACGCCTTGAGCTTTCGAGGCGGGCTCTTTTCCAGATCGCTCTTGCCTTCATGAGCTATGCAGAGGATGTCGAGAGCCGGAAACAGCCGCGGGAGAAGCGCTTCGAGCAGAACTTTGATCGACGGCTCTTCCAAGAGGAAGACGAGCCGGCTCATCGAGGATGCGCTCCTTCGAACAACCCCTGCTTCCACAAGGCTCCCGGCAGATCGCCCTCCGCGAAGAGGCTTACCAGGAGCGGATCGTCCGACGCCCGCCGAACCTCAGTGAAGCCCTCGCGCTTCACGAGCCAAAAAATTTCTTCGAGGCGCGCGCCGTTCAAGAAATCGGGAGAATGGGTGGAAACGAAAACCTGCCCGCCGCGCTCGGCATAGGCTCTGAATTCTTCGATCAGTTCGATCATCAGCTCTGGGTAGAGCTGGTTCTCGGGCTCCTCGACCGCGAGCAGCGGAAACGGTTTCGGATCGTGGAGCAGCACGAGATAGGCGAACATCTTGATCGTGCCGTCGGACACGTAGCGCGCGATGAACGGGTCCTTGAAGCTGCCGACCTTGAAGCGCAGGACGAGGCGGCCGTCCTCGGTCGGGCGCGCCTCGACTCCGGCGACGCCCGGCACCCGCCGCTTCATGGCGTCGAGCACCTTGTCGAAGCGCTCGCGATGATGCTCGTAGAGATATTGAGCGACCTGGGCGACATTCTCGCCACGTGTCGACAAGTGTTCGGACTCCCCTGCCTCGACGCTCGGACGCGCGTCGGCAATATGGAAGTCCGACACGTACCAGCTTTCGATCAGGCTGCGGAACTCCGAGACCACCCGAAACGCCCGGAACTGGCCGAGGCCCTTTATGGCGAGCACGCTCGGGTCGTCGAGTTGATAATCTTGCCGAAGCTCTTTCGCGCCCGCCTCGCCGTAATCGGCCTCGTTGGTGATCGCCGCCCCGCGGCCTCGGGAAAAATCGACGAAATGCCAAGGCTGGCCATAACGGCCACGTCGGAATTTCAAGATTTCCCGTTCGACGACCGCTCTCCCGCCATCCGCTGCGATCTGCAGGTCATAAGTCGCGAGCCGGCCGCCGCTCTCACGAAATTTCACCGTGATGCCGATAGGGCCTTTTTCACCACGGCTCACGAGCTCGTTGAACCCACCTCGTCGCGTGACGGCGGTCGCGACATTCTGCGTCAGCGCCTCCTTCAGGAAGCTGAACACATCGAACAGGGTCGACTTGCCGGAGCCGTTGGCGCCCACGACGACGGTTAGCCGAGCGAGATCCGAGAACTTCATATCATTGAAAAGACGGTAGTTTCTGATTTCGAGCGATTCGATCTGCATCGGCTGTGACATCATGCGGTCCTCAGCGTGGGTACAGACAGCCGAACTCGAATGCACACGTCAGTCGGCGGACGGTCCCGTCCTTCCATGGTCCCGCTCGCCCATCAGCTGCTCCTCATGCGCGATCGACCATTCGATCAGCGCGCGCCACAGCGCTTGCGCCAGATCGGCCGACATTCCCTCGCGCCGCGCCGCCTCGGCGACGCGCGCCAAAACTTCGTCCACGCGCTCGGGCACGCGCGCGGAAATGCCGAGGCCGGGCTTCACCGCCGCGGCGCGCTCGATCTGGCGCTGGCGGCGGGCGAGCAGCGCGACGAGCTCGTCGTCGAGCGCGTCGATGGTCGCGCGCACATCCGCCATCTCGTCGCGCGGGTCGAGCTTTGCGGCCTCTGCTCTGCGCGTCATCACGCCTTCGTCCACCAGGGCTGCGGGAAGTCGATTTTCGGAGCCGCGCTCTCCAGCGCCGCGGCCAGCGAGAACAAGGTCGCCTCGTCGAAGGGGCGGCCGATCAGCTGCAGGCCGAGCGGCAGGCCGTCGGCGCCGAGCCCGCCCGGCACGGCGATGCCCGGCAGGCCGGCCATGTTCACCGTCACGGTGAACACATCGTTCAAATACATCTCGACCGGATCGGCCTTGCCCTTCTCGCCCTGCGCGAATGCGGTGGAGGGCGTCGCCGGCGTCAGCACGGCGTCGACGCCAGCCGCGAAGGCCTCGTCGAAATCGCGCTTGATCAGGCTGCGAATCTTTTGCGCGCGCACATAATAAGCGTCGTAATAGCCGTGCGAGAGCACATAGGTTCCGATCATCACGCGGCGGCGCACCTCCGGCCCGAAGCCGGCGGCGCGCGTCTTCTCGTACATATCGGAAATGTCGCGGCCCTTCTCGCGCAGGCCGTAGCGCACCCCGTCATAGCGCGCGAGATTGGAGGAGGCCTCCGCCGGCGCGATGATGTAATAGGCCGGCAGCGCATAGCGCGTATGCGGCAAGGAAATCTCGACGATCTCGGCGCCGGCGTCGCGCAGCCAAGCGGCGGCCTGATCCCACAGCGCATTGATCTCGGCGCCGCCGCCGATCCGGTATTCTTTCGGAATGCCGATGCGCCGTCCCTTCACCGAGGCGCCGATCGCCGCCTCGTAATCGGGAACCGGCGCATCGACGCTGGTCGTGTCCTTCGGATCATGGCCAGCCATCGAGCGCAGCATGATTGCCGCGTCGCGCACCGTGCGCGTGATCGGCCCGGCCTGGTCGAGCGAGGAGGCGAAGGCGACGATGCCCCAGCGCGAGCAGCGTCCATAGGTGGGCTTGACGCCGACCGTGCCGGTGAAGGCGGCCGGCTGGCGGATCGAGCCGCCCGTGTCGGTCGCCGTGGCGCCGAGCGCGAGACGCGCCGCCACCGCCGCCGAGGAGCCGCCCGACGAGCCGCCGGGAACGATCTTCGCCTCGTCGACGCCATCGCCCTTCTTGCGCCGCCATGGCGAGACCACCGGACCGAAAGCGCTGGTCTCATTCGATGAGCCCATGGCGAATTCGTCGAGATTGAGCTTGCCGAGCATCACCGCGCCGTCGCGCCAGAGATTGGCGGAGACGGTGGATTCATATGTGGGCGTGAAATCGTCGAGGATGCGGCTCCCCGCCGTCGTGCGCACGCCCTTTGTGCAATAGAGATCCTTGATGCCGAGCGGCAGGCCTTCGAGCGGTCGCGCCTCGCCGCGCGAAAGGCGCGCGTCGCTCTCCTGCGCGGCGGCGAGCGCGAGCTCCGGCGTCTTTGTAATAAAGGCGTTCAAGGCGCCGGCCTTCTCGATCGCGTCGACATGGGCGTGCGTCAGCTCGACGGAGGAGAGCTTCTTGGCGACGAGCGCGTCGCGCGCCTCGGCGAGTGAGAGATGCGTGGGATCGGACATGAAGCTCATGGCTCTCGGATGGAAGGGCGTCCCCGCTCTGCCGCGGGACGTTCGCTCGATGATCTTATTCGACGACCTTGGGGACCACGAAATAATGGTCCTCGCGCTCCGGCGCATTGGCGAGAACGTCGTCGGCGAAGCCGCCGTCGGTGACGACATCCTGCCGCTTCTTCATTTGCATCGGCAGGACGGAGGTCAGCGGCTCGACGCCCTCGACATCGACACTGCTCAGCTCCTCGACGAAGGCCAGAATGGCGTTGAGCTCTCCGCCGAGCCTCTCGACCTCGTCGTCCTCGACGGCGATGCGCGCGAGATGGGCGATGCGGCGAACGGTGGCCTGATCGACGGACATTTTCTGAAAGCTCCGTTCCGGTGTCGTCTGCGCGCTATACCACTCGCGGCTTCGGCGGCGCAATGCGCGCGCCCCGGGGAAGCGCGCTCCATGCAACGGCCGCGCCGCAATTTGCGCCGGCGCGCAGGCGTGCTAGGCGAGAGCGATGACAGGCGAAAAGATGACGATCGAGGAGCTGGCCGCGCTTCTGCCCGCCAAAGGCCGGCTGATGGGGCTCGATGTCGGAACCAAGACCATCGGGCTCGCGCTCTCCGACGTGGAGCGCCGCCTCGCTTCGCCTCTGGAGACGATCCGCCGCGGCAAATTCACGGCTGACGCGGAGCGTCTCGACGCGCTCGCAACGCAATTCGACATCGCCGCGCTGATCGTCGGCCTGCCGCTCAACATGGACGGGTCCGAAGGCCCGCGCGCGCAAGCGACGCGGGCCTTCATGCGCAATCTCGGCGCGCGCTTCGCGCTGCGCTACGCCTTCTGGGACGAGCGGCTTTCGACCGCCGCCGTCACCAGAGAGCTGCTGGCGCAGGACGCCTCGCGCGCCAAGCGGGCGGCGGTCGTGGACCGCATGGCCGCCGCCTATATTCTGCAAGGCGCCCTCGACAGGCTCAGGCGCCTCGCCTCGCCGGCCTAGGCCGGACAGCTCACCACCAGCCGCCGCGACGCCAGCCGCCGCCCCAGCCGGGACCGCCCCAGCCGCCGCCGCCGAAGCCGATGTTCAGCGCGCCGCCGATCAGCCCCGCGCCGGCGCCGAGCAGGCCGCCGCCGCCATAGCCGCCGCCATAGCCACCGCCATAGCCCGGATAGGCCACGGCGACGACCGGCACCGCGACCGCCGCCGCGACCGGCGCCGCCACATAGGCCGTGCGGCGCTCGATGATGTAGCGGGTGCGCGGAATATACGCCGTGCGACGCTCGATGATGCGGTTCACATAGACTGTCCGATGCTCGACGCGGCGCGGCGGGCAGTAATGAGCCGAGCGGCCCATATAGGCCGAGCGGCCGGAACGATAATGCACCGACTCCGTCGCCGCGGGCGGAGCGACCTTCGCCGCATCGGCGAGACCCACGGGGCCCGCGTAAGCAGCGCCGCCGACGGCGAGGAACATGACAGCGCTGGTCGCGCCGAGCATCGACAACTTCACAACCTTGGTCATGACTGAGGCCTCCTTGTGGTTGGCCAGGCTCTGCCCCCCGTTTCCCCGCCGCCCCGAAGGGCGACGAGACCGCTGCTCGCAGCGCGCGCTGAAGGCCGGCGGCGCCGGCCAGAGGCTCAGCGCCGCGAGTGATGATCCGATTGTCGGCGGTGATGGTCGCGCCGGCGCGCGTCGGCCGCGATCCCGCGCCGGAATGGCGCGGCGCGCTCCTCCGAGAGCGGGGACCAGATGCGAAAGCGAAAGTCCATAGGAGACCTCCAAGTCGCAGCTCTAGAAAAATTCAAATCATCCCAGTCGCGTCCCGTGAACGATGTCGCGGGTCACCGGGAACTAACGCGCCGCTCTCGCGCGTCCAGTCCCACGGCCTAAAACAGCCGCGGCGGGCCTGCGCGAGCGGAGCAGAAATGCTACTTTAAGTTGTTACCAGGTCGAAGCCGTGCGAGCCGGGTGCGTGTCGCGCTGCTCGACACGGCCAAAATTCAGGCAGCCGAGCGCTGCCTCGGGCGCGTTGACAAGACGCTCCGCCGCTGGCAACCTACGACCATAGGTTGAAATTCGGATTGGCGCGGCGCCGCCGCGGAAGCGCAACGAGCGCGGAGCGACATGAGCAAGAACCCGGACCTTCATCCCGCCCGCGATGTCTCTTCGGACATCGACGACGAGGGCCCGCCGGCAGGCGAGACGACGGCGGCGGCGCTCGCCTCCTATATAGCGGAAATGGCGGCGGAGCTGGCGATCCTGGCGGAGCGCGCCGATTTCGAGATGCTCGGCTATTTTCTTCGCCTCGCGCGGGTCGAGGCCGAAGACAAGGCGCGGGCGCTCACCGCGCCCGCTCCGACGGTCGAAGGGTCCGGCCGCGCCTAGCGCCTTGCGTCAGCCGGTCCGAGGGGCTTCGAAGAGCGAGCCTGACGCGCGCCAGTCGTGTGCTCTGCGCTCCAGCGACTTCGAGCGATCGGAAGGCGCTCCCGACGGAAGACGGTTTTAGAGGAGCGAGACGAGATTGCCGCCGTGCCGCGCCACGCGGCCGGCGAGATCGAGCTCCAGCAAGGCGGCATGGACGTCGCGCGCCGGGAGCCCGGCCGCGCGGATCAGCTCGTCGATGGTCACGGGCGCGGGGCCGAGCAGCGCGACAACATGGGCAAGCGCGTCGGCCGGCGCCGCGACCGGCAGCTCCGCGGCGGGCGGCTCAGAGCGCGGCGGTCGCGGCGGCGCATCGGCGAAGCTCGGAGGCCGGCGCTCCTGAAAGGAGAACAGATCGACCTCGTCCCACAGCGGCTCCTCGTCGACGGCGGCGCCGTCGCCCTCGCCGAACAGGTCACGGCCCGGCGTGGGCGTCTGGGCGAGCGCGCGCGTCACATCGTCCGGCCCCGTGCAGATCGTCGCGCCTTGGCGCAGCAGATCATTTGTTCCTTCGGCGCGCGGATCGAGCGGCGAGCCCGGCACAGCGAACACCTCACGTCCCTGCTCCGCCGCAAAACGCGCGGTGATCAGCGAGCCCGAACGGCGCGCCGCCTCGACGACGATCACTGCTCGCGCAAGTCCCGAAACGATGCGGTTGCGGCGCGGGAAATCGCGGCCGCGCGGCTCCCATTCGAGCGGCATTTCCGACACCACCGCGCCGCCGCGCGCCGCGATCTCGTCGATGAGCGGCGCATGCTCGGCCGGATAGGGGCGCGCATGCCCCCCCGCCAGCACCGCGACCGTCCCGGTCTCGAGGCTCGCGCGATGCGCGGCGAGGTCGACGCCGCGCGCGAGGCCGGAGCCGATGACGTAATTCTCCCGCGCCAATCCGCGCGCCAGCCGCTCTGTGAAGGCGAGGCCGGCGGCCGAGGCGTTGCGCGAGCCGACAATGGCGACGCAGGGCCGCGCGAGAACCTCCGCCGAGCCGAGCAGCGCGAGCAGCGGCGGCGCCGATTCGATCTGCCGCAGCAGCGGCGGATAATCGCCGTCGCCGCACGCGAGAAAGCGCACGCCGAGCGCCGCCGCTTTGTCCAGCTCGGCGCGGACGTCGTCCGGCTCGGCGATGCGGATCTTGCGTCCCTGCGCCGAGCGCGCGGCCAATTCGGGCAGCGCGTCGAGCGCCGCCTCGGCGCCGCCGAAGCGATTGACGAGCTGGCGAAAGGTGCGCGGGCCGACATTCTCGGACCGAATGAGCCGCAGCCAATGGAACAGCTGCTCCGGCGTCAATCGGACCGGCGACGACGGCTCGCTCATGTCTTCTGTCCGATGCGGCTTTCGCGGCCGGCGATCAGTCGGCCGATATTGTCGCGGTGCTTCCACCACAGCAACGCCGCCATCACGATGAAGACCGCAGCCTCCGGAACGCGGCCCGCATAGGCGAGGACGAGCGGCGCCGCGACGCTCGCCGCGAGCGCGGACAAGGACGAGTAGCGGAAGAGGCCGGCGACGGCGAGCCACACCGCCGCGAATGCGAGTCCGGCCGGCCAATAGAGCCCGATGAGCGCGCCGAGAAAGGTGGCGACTCCCTTGCCGCCGCGAAAGCCGAGCCAGACAGGCGCGATATGGCCGACGAAGGCCGCCGCCGCGGCGACGACGCCGCCATCGGGCGCGATCTGCGCGCCGATCAGCGCGGCGGCGACGCCCTTCAGCGCGTCGAGCAGCAGAGTGGCTGCGGCGAGATCCTTGCGCCCGGTGCGCAGCACATTGGTCGCGCCGATATTGCCGGAGCCGATCGTGCGAATATCCGTCGTCCCGGCGAGACGGGTCAGCAGCAGGCCGAAAGGGATCGAGCCGAGAACATAGCCGAGCGCGAGGGCGGCGAGATCTTGAGCCGAAAAGGACACGACGCGTTTGTTCCAAGGGGTTGACGGCCTCGGAGCCGCACACGAAGACGTTAGTCGCACGCGCCGCTGCTCGCAAGCCGGATCGCCCGCTCGTCGCTACCGCCTGTTCAAATCGTCGTCGGCTTCATATTCGCCATATAGCTTCGAGTAACGACCCCGGCCCAAAGATCCATGATGCTTCCGACGTCCAGAGCGAAGCCGCCTGCAGCGCGCACATCCTCGCAATAGACCTTGCCGCATGGGCCTGCTCCGACGAGGACGAGTTCGCAGAAATGGCCCGCTTTCAGCTTGGCTCGCACGTCATGATAGACGATCGGGAAATGTGGCTTCTTCAGGGACCAAAGTCTCCGACTGTCTGGCCCTTCGAATTTATATTCGCCCGGGACGGCTATGTGCTGCAGCGAGGTGTCGGGAAATTTTTCGCGCAACGCGGAGGCGACGTTCCTGCAACCGATTAGCGTCGCGCTTCGGCTACGCGACATCAGATCGGCCAGGACGCCCGCATGCTCGAGGTGGATATGTATGTTTGCATGAGTGACGATGCCACGTAGATCACCGAGCCGAGAAACGTGATAGTTCAGAAACAGGCGCTCAGCGGCGTTTTGGGCGGCGTTCTGCTCCGCGGTCCGGACGGCGATCGCTCCCAAGGACAGCAATAGTTCACGGCCCGCTTCGGGATCGGTCAACCGCGCCCCGCCCGTGCCGACGACGTCGGCGCCCCGTATTGCGCGTTCGAGGTCGTCCTTCAGCGGCGCATAGACGGTATCCTCTCCGGACGACGGACCAAAAAAATTGCTCATCCAATTGCGATAGTGCGAAGGATGGCCGAATTCAGGATAACCCAATATCGCCGACTCGCCATCGCCCAGGCGAATGAGAGACCACGGCCTGCGGTCTCGGTAAGCCGCTTGCAGCTCTTCGATTACTTTCTTGTATGGAACGTGCTGAACGGGTTCGGACGGTAAGATCACGAGCGCCTCGAAAAGTCATCGCGTTAAATTCCGATTCGCGACGCGGCCGACTCGTCGCGCATGCCTTATATGCGTCTCAGCCCATCCTCTCCTGCAAGCGCTCTTCCATCGCGTGGTCTGGCGCATCGAATTGCAGCCGCGCCAGCCGCGCATAGAGGCCGCCGGCGGCGACGAGACTGGCGTGCGTTCCCGTTTCGACGACGCGGCCCTGCTCCATCACCAGAATGCGCGTCGCCTCCAGCACGGTGGCGAGGCGATGGGCGATGACGAGCGTGGTGCGTCCCGCCATCACATCATGCAGCGCTTCTTTCACCAGCGCCTCGTTCTCGGCGTCGAGCGCGGAGGTCGCTTCGTCCAGCAGCAGCACCGGCGCGTCGGCGAGAATGGCGCGCGCGATGGCGAGCCGCTGGCGCTGGCCGCCCGACAGAGTGACGCCGCGCTCGCCGAGCTCGGCGTCATAGCCCTGCGGCAGCGCCTCGATGAAGGAGGCCGCCTGAGCGCGCCGCGCCGCCGCGACGATGTCCTCGCGCGACGCACCTTCCCGCCCATAGGCGATGTTCTCGGCGACCGTCGCGCCGAACACGATCGGGTCTTGCGGCGCCAGCGCGATGCGGCTGCGCAATTCGTCCGGATCGAGCCGGCGCAGATCGACGCCGTCGAGCGTGATTGCGCCGCCGGTCACATCGTAGAAGCGCTCGATGAGCTGGAACACGGTCGATTTGCCGGCGCCCGATGGGCCGACGATGGCGACACGCTCGCCCGGCTCCACGACGAAGCTCAGATTCTCGACAGCCGCGCCGCCGGAGCCGGAGGGGTAGGAGAAGCTCACATCGTCGAAGACGATGCGTCCGCGCGTCGGCCGCGGCAGAGCGAGAGGCGCATCAGGCGCGGCGATCGCCGGACGGATCGACAAAATCTCGCCGATGCGGCCGGCGGCGCCTGCCGCCGCGGCCACCTCGCTCCACACTTGCGACAATTCTCCGAGCGAGGTCGCCGCGAGCACGGCGTAGAGCACGAATTGCGACAACAGGCCCGAGGTGATGCGCCCCGAGAGCACGTCATGCGCGCCGAGCCACAACATGGCGACGACGCTCGAGAAGACGAGGAAGATCGTCACCGCCGTCACCAGCGCCCGCGCGCTCGTCGCGTCGCGCGCGGCGTCATAAGCCTCCTCCGCCGCGGCGGCGAAGCGGCCGGTCGCGGCCGTCTGCGCGTTGCAAGCCTGCATGGTGCGAACCGCGGAGAGGTTCTCGGCCGCAAAGGCGCTGGCCTGCGCCAGCTTGTCCTGCGCATGGCGCGACCGCTTGCGAACGGCGCGGCCGGAGAGAATGAGCGGCAGAACGATCAGCGGAATGGCGGCGAGTGCGACGGCGGAGAGCTTGGCGCTGGAGAGCGCCATCATGATCGCCGCGCCGATAAAAAGGAACAGATTGCGCAGCGCCACCGAGGCGGAGGCGCCGAACACCGCTTTCACCTGCGTCGTGTCGGCGGTGAGGCGCGACATCAGCTCGCCGGTCTTGTTGGCGTCGTAGAAGCCGGCGTCGAGGCGCGTCAGATGGCGGAACAAATCGGCCCGCAGATCGGCGACGATCCGCTCGCCGAGCGTGGTCACGAGATAATAGCGGGAGGCCGAGGCGACGGCCAAAATGGCGACCACGGCGACGATCGCGCCGAAATAGGCGTTGACCGCCGCCGGATCGTCGGTGGAGAAGCCATGGTCGATCATGCCGCGGACGGCGAGCGGCAGCGCGAGCGTCGCCAGCGACGCGGCGGCGAGCGCGATGACGGCGAGGCCGATTCGTCCCCGATAGCGCAGCGCGAACGGCGCAATCCGACGTAGAGGGGTGACGATGCGGCGCCAGCGCGCGTCGGAGTCAGGAGAGGTTTCGCCGGTCATCGCGGCGATATAGCCCGCAAATCGGAGTCATTCCAACTTTTTTCCCGCCGCCGCCCGGGGAAGCCTCGTCGACGCCGCGACGTAGAGACTTGACTTCCTTGAATGTCGCCAAAAGCCCGCAATTCGCGGGCGCGATCCAGCGAGAGAGCGACTGGACAGTCGATAAGGTTATGTTAGGCTCTGCATGTCGAGAAGACACCCCCGCTGCAACGGGGGTCTATGCGCACCCGTCACCTCGAACAATGATAAGGCGGGACGCACTGGAAACCGGAAGGAGTGACAGCAATGGCCGAGAAAGAATTCGAACCCACGCTCTCCACCAACGTCTACCTCTTCGCCGGCATCGGCGCGCTTCTGCTCGGCGGCCTCGGCGCCGCCGGCCTCGGCGGCATCGCCAACACGGTCTCCGCCGCAGTCGTCGGCGGCCTCGCGGGCGGCATTCTGGGCTTTTATTTCAAATAAGCCCAGGTCTCTCGCGCGTCGGATACGTTTCGCACGCGAGTCTCTCGTCGTCCGCCCGACCGGCTCTCACCGCTGTGGCGCAGATCACCGTAACGCCGACGGTTGCCGCCGTCGGCGTTATGATTCGCCAGTCCGCCGTCGACCCCTGCACCAAACCATGAAGCACGGGCGTCGGTAAATGCGCCAGATTGTCGCGCCCCCTGCGCACCCTGGCGCTCAGTCCTCGAAGTCGAGGTTTTTCAAGCGGCCGAACACGCGGTCGGCGTCGAACTGATCTTCTTCCTGCTCGACCGGGGCCGGCGTGCTCTTGCCGAACACGTCCTCGGTCGTCGTCGGCTCGTGATAAGGCCTGGTGGTCACCTCGGCCGGCTGCAGCGTCTGGCCCTGCTCCTCCAGCGCGGCCGGGCGGTCCTTGGCGGCGCGATTGACCTCGAAATCGAGATCGATCTGCGAGCAGAGGCCGAGAGTGACGGGGTCCATCGGCGCCAGCGCGGCGGAATTCCAATGGGTGCGCTCGCGCACCGCCTTCAGCGTGCTCTTGGTCGTGCCGACGAGGCGCATGATCTGCGCGTCCTTCAGCTCCGGATGATTGCGCACCAGCCAGAGAATGGCGTTGGGCCGGTCCTGGCGGCGCGACAGCGGCGTGTAGCGCGGCCCGCGCGCGCGCTTGATCTCGGGCACCTTCACCTTGGAGACGGAGAGCGCCAGGCGATGAGCAGAATCGCGCTCGCCACGGGCGATCTCCTCGCGCGTCAGCTGGCCGGAGGTGATCGGATCGAGGCCGCGAATGCCTGCGGCGACCTCGCCGTCGGCGATGCCTTTGACCTCGAGCGGATGCAGCTTGCAGAAGTCGGCGATCTGATCGAAGCTCAGCGATGTGTTCTCGACGAGCCAGACGGCGGTCGCCTTGGGCATGAGCGGAGCGGTGCTCATCTTCTGATTCTCCTTCACGTGCGATGGCCGCGGCGCGCGTGGCCGCGCGGCCCGAGGCATCCGCCTCGTCACTCGATCACCATGCTGGGGGATAGAAATGATATAGCGTGTGGCGCCGTAAAGCGCAATGCGCGTACGGAGCTCCGAATGGAACGCCTTGCTGCGCTTGCACGCACTGCGAGCCTGAAGGCTCGCGCTCGACGGTCACTGCCCCGTGCGCGAAAACCACTCCTCCTCGCTGATCACTTCCACCCCGAGCTCCTTGGCCTTGGTCAGCTTGGAGCCTGCGCCGGGGCCGGCGACGACGAGATCCGTCTTTTTCGAGACGGAGCCGGAAATCTTCGCGCCGAAGCGTTCGGCCTGCGCTTTCGCCTCCTCGCGCGTCAGGCGCTCCAGGGCGCCCGTGAACACCACCGTCTTGCCGGCGACAGGCGACGCGCTCTCGACCTGCGGCATCGGCTCCAGCGTCACATGCGCGAGCAGCGCGTCGATCTCGCGCTCATTGTGCGGCTCGGCGAAGAAGTCATAGAGCGCCTCGGCGACGACGCCGCCGATCCCCTCGATCGATTCGATGCGCTCGCGCGCCTCGCTGCCGGGCGCAGCCTCCCGTGCGGTCTCGCGCAGGCCGGCGAAATCGGGGAAATGCCGCGCGAGGCGGCGGGCGTTGGTCTCGCCGACATGGCGGACGCCTAGAGCGTAGAGAAAGCGATTGATCGGGACGCTCCGCCGCGCGTCGATCGCCGCGAACAGATTGCGCACCGATGTTTCGCCATAGCCCTCTTTGTTCTCGAGCTTCGTCAGGCTGGCGCGGTCGCGCTCGGCGAGCGTGAAGATCTCGGAGGCGGTGCGCACCAGGCCGTCGGTGAAGAAATATTCGATCTGCTTGTCGCCGAGCCCTTCGATATCCATGGCGTTGCGCGAAGCGAAATGCTTCAGACGCTCGATCGCCTGCGCCGGGCAGACGAGAGAGCCGGTGCAACGGCGCACGACGTCCTCGACACCCTTCTCGTCGATCTCGCGCACGGCCGCAGAATGACACTTCGGACACTCATGCGGGAATTCATAAGGCGTCGCGCCTTCCGGCCGCTTGTCGAGAACGACCTCGACGATCTGCGGAATGACGTCGCCGGCGCGCTGCACCACCACCGTATCGCCGACGCGAATGTCCTTGCGGGCGATCTCGTCCTCGTTATGCAGCGTGGCGTTGGAGACGACGACGCCGCCGACGGTCACCGGCTCCAGCCGCGCGATCGGCGTCAGCGCGCCGGTGCGGCCGACATTGATTTCGATGTCGCGGACGATGGTCTTCGCCTGCTCGGCCGGGAATTTGTGCGCGACCGCCCAGCGCGGCGCGCGCGAGACGAAGCCGAGGCGGATTTGCAGGCCGATGTCGTCGACCTTGTAGACCACTCCGTCGATGTCATAGCCGAGCGTCGCGCGCAGCGCCTCGATGTTGCGGAAATGCGCGAGCAGCTCCTCGGCGCCTGTGCAGATTTTGGTCAGCGGATTGGTCGGTAGGCCAAAAGCTGCGAAGGCCTGCACCATGCCGAATTGCGTGTCGGCGGCCATCAGGCTGACCTCGCCCCAGCCATAGGCGAAGAAGCGCAGGGGCCGGCTCGCAGTGACGGCGGGATCGAGCTGGCGCAGCGAGCCGGCGGCGGAATTGCGCGGATTGGCGAAGAGCGGCTTGCCCGCCGCCGCCTGCCGCTCGTTGAGCGCGAAAAAATCCTCGCGGCGCATATAGACCTCGCCGCGGATCTCCAGCACGTCGGGGATCACGTCGCCGCGCAGGCGCTGCGGGATTTCCTCGAGCGTGCGGATATTGGCGGTGATGTCCTCGCCCTCCTCGCCGTCGCCGCGCGTCGCGGCGGAGACGAGCTCGCCCTTCTCATAGCGCAGCGAGCAGGAGAGGCCGTCGATCTTCGGCTCGGCGGTGAACAGCAGCAGCGCCTCGTCGGAGAAATTGAGGAAGCGCCGCACGCGCGCGACGAATTCGTGGACCTCCTCGTCGGCGAAGACGTTGCCGAGCGAGAGCATGCGCACGACGTGCTTGATCTTGGCGAATTTCTCGGCCGGCGCGGCGCCGACCTTCTTCGTCAGCGAGGCGTCGCCCGCGAGCTCGGGGAAGGCTTTTTCGAGCGCCTCGTGGCGCTGGCGCAGCGCGTCATATTCGGCGTCGGAGACGGTCGGGGCGTCTTCCTGATAATAGCGCCGGTCGTGCTCGGCAATCTCCTCCGCGAGCCGCGAATGCTCGAGCTTGGCGCGGCGGGGAGACAGTTCTTCCACAGGGGGGCGTTCTCTTTCGCCTCGCTTGCGGGGAGAGGGACGGAGGTTGTCGGCGCTCATGACAATTCCCTTAATGGTCCCTGTCTCGTTTACGATTATTCGTCGGCCGGCGCCAAGAGGTCCGAACTCGCTCGGGGAACGCCGACCACAGCGGGATGACTGGCGGCGACGGCGGCGATATAATGGGCTCCATTCCCTCGAGGAGGCGCGGTCGTGAGTGAATTGCATCGCATCACCGTCGATCCACTCCAATGCGGCGGGCGTCCCTGCATCCGTTCTCTCCGCATCCGCGTCAAGGACGTGCTGGACCTTCTCGCCGCCGGCGCTTCGCGTGAGGAAATCCTGGAGGATTACCCCATGCTCGAGACGGCGGACGTCGCCGCCGTCCTGGAATTTGCGGCCAGGCAGAACGACCATCCGATCCTGCGCGTCGCGTGACGCGCTTTCTCGTCGACGCACAATTGCCGCCGGCGTTGGCGCGCTGGCTCGTCGCCGTGGGCGATGAGGCGGAGCATGTTTCCGATGTCGGCCTCGGCGGCGCGCGCGACGACGCGATCTGGAGGTTCGCGCTCGCCTGCGGCGCGGTCGTGGTCACAAAAGACGAAGATTTTGCGTAGCGGAAGGCTCTCGAAAAAGACGGGCCGGCGATCGTCTGGATCAGAGTCCGCAACACGCGAAAGCGCGAGCTTCTGCGCTGGTTCGAGATCATGCTCCCAGAGATCCGCGCGGCATTGGAGCGTGGCGAGACCTTGATCGAAGTCGTTTGAACGCGGCGGCACGCGCGTCTCCGCGCTACGCCGCCTCCGGCGCCGCGCCGACCAGCCGCCGCGCCTCCATCGGCGTGATCGGGCGGCCGAAGGCGTAGCCCTGCGCATAGGCGCATCCCAGCTGATAGAGCTCGATCGCGTCCGACTCCGTCTCCGCGCCCTCGGCGATCACATCCATGCCGAGATCATTGGCGAGCGCGATCAGCGAGCGCAAGATCACCGCGCGCGAGCCCCTGCCCGTCTGCCGCACGAAGCCCCGGTCGATCTTGATCGCGTCGAAGGGAAAGCGCTGCAGATAGGCGAGCGAGGAATAGCCCGAGCCGAAATCATCGAGCGCCAATCCGGCGCCGAGCTCCTTCACCCGCGCCAGCATCTCGACCGCATATTCGGGGTTTTCCATCACCAGGCTCTCGGTCAGCCCGAGCTTGAGGCTGCCCTTGGCGATGTCGTTGCGCATCAGCACGCTCTTCACGTCGCGCAGGAGATCGTGGCGCAGCAGCTGCCGCGAGCCCACGCCGACCGTGGCGAAGATCGGCGGATCGACGGCGAGCGCGCGCTGCCAGGCCGCGAGCTCGCGCGCCGTGCGCTCCAGCGCCAGCAGGCCGAAATCGACGACGAGGCCGGTCTGCTCGGCGACCTGGCCGAACTCGCGCGGATCGAGCTGGCCGAGACGCGGATGATCCCAGCGCAGCATGGCCTCGAAGCCTGCGATGGTGCGGTCCTCGAGCCGCACCACCGGCTGGAACAACACCTTCACCTCGCCGCGCTCCAGCGCGCGGCGCAGCTCGGCTTCGAGCGTCAGCCGATCGGAGCGCTGCGAGCGCATCGCCGGGCGGAACACCTCGATGCGGTTGCCGCCGTTGCGCTTGGCGTGGCGCAGCGCGATCTCGGCGTCCTCCAGCATGTCGTGGTCGTCCGGGTGCAGCTCCTTGTCGAACAGCGCGACGCCGATCGACACGGACAGCGAGATCTCCCGGTCGGTGAAGCGCACCGGCGTCGCCAGGGCGCGGCGCACGGAGTCGGCGAGCGCGATCACATGGTCGACATGGGTTTCGGAGACGAGAATAATGGCGAAGCGATCGCCGCCGAGCCGCGCCAGCGTGTCCTGCTTCTGCAGCAGGCGGGTCAGCCGATGAGCGATGGTCAGCAGCACGGAATCGCCGGTGGCGACGCCGACCTGCTCGTTGGTCTGGCGGAAACGGTCGACGTCGATGCTGAGCACCGTCGGCCGCACGCCGGAATCGAGCCCGGCGAAAACGAGAGCGGCGGCGAGACGATCGGCGAACAGTTCGCGATTGGGCAGGCCGGTCAGATTGTCGTGAACGGCGTCGTGCAGCAGCCGCTCCTGCGCATTGCGCATATCGGTGACGTCGGTCAGCGTGCCGACGACGCGGATGACCTCGCCGTCCTGGCCGATCACCGGGCGCGCCCGCAGCCGATAGCACATATAATGTCCATCGGCGCCGCGCAGACGGAACTCCTGATTGATGCGGCCGCGCCTCTGCTCGAGGATGGCGTCCAGAAAGGCGCGATAGCGGTCGTGCTCGAAAGGATGCAGCAGCGCCAGCCAGGACGAGGCCGCGCCCTCGAGCCCGCCGCGGTCGAGGCCGAGCTGCTCCTCCACCTCGGGGCTCACATAGATGTAGTCCCCGGGCACGTCCCAGTCGAAGACGATCTCATTGGCTCCGGTCAGGGCCAGCGCCTTGCGCTCCACCTCGGAGATCGCGCCTTGAGCGAGGCCGCCGCTGGCGAAGGCATTCTGCATAACGGTGAAGCCGATCAGCATCACGATCAGCACCAGACCGCCGACGAGAGCGGGCGAGACCAGATCATTGGTCAGCCAGCCGGCCACGGTGAAGCCCGCCGCGCACACCCACAGCAGCAGCAGGAACCAGGTGGGGATCAGCATGATCGCGCGGTCGAAGCCGTGCGTCGCCAGATACAGCACCAGCACGAAGCCGACCACCGCCACCGTGGCGAGCGAGATGCGCGCGACGCCCGCCGCGACCGGGGCGTCGAACACGGCGAGGCCGACGAGATCGGCGAGGATCAGCAGCCAGAGCGCGGCCACATGCCAGGCCCGCACATGCCAGCGGTTGAGGTTGAGATAGGCGAAGAGAAACACCACGAGCGTCGCCGAGAGCACTGTCTCGGCGCCCGCGCGCCAGATGCGGTCGGCGTTGGGATCGGCGCCGAAAATTTTGGCCCAGAAGCCGAAATCGATGCAGACATAGGCGAGCACGGTCCAGGCGAGCGCGGCCGCGGCCGGAAAGATCACCGCGCCCTTGACCACGAAGACGATGGTCAGGAACAGAGCCAGAAGGCCGGCGATGCCGATTACGATGCCCTTGTAGAGGGTGAGGCTCGTCACCTTGTCCTTGTAGGCGTCCGGCTCCCAGAGATAGAGTTGCGGCAAGTTGGGCGTGCGCAGCTCGGCGACGTAAGTGATGGTCGCGCCCGGATCGATGGTGAGGCGGAAGACGTCGGCGTCGGCGCTGTCCTCGCGCTCGGGCGCAAAACCCTGGCTCGCGGTGACGGCCGAGATCCGCGTCGCGCCGAGATCGGGCCAGATGACGCCGGAGCCCTGCAGCCGGAAATGCGGCGCGACGATCAGCCGCTCCAATTGCTCATCCGTATCATTGGTGAGCGCGAACACGATCCAGCTCGGCCGCGTGCCCGGCTCCCTGGCCCCCACCTCGATGCGGCGGATGATTCCGTCGGAGCCCGGCGCGGTCGAGACCTGCAGCCGGTCGCCTTGCGACGAATAGGTCTCGACCGCATGAGTGAGGTCGATGGCGGACGCGTCCTGCGGCACGCGCACCGAGTCGATGGCGAGGGCGCGAGACGCCCAGAAGACGACAAAAAGCAGAGCGATCAGATATCTGGTCGAGGGCACGAATCACGTCTCTGGCGCGATGGCCGATGGGCCCGGGGCGAAGCGGGAGGCGCCCCCGGGCTTTCGGATGACTTCTTGTCGGAACTTTGACTGGTATCGGCTGCGTCGCCGCTCCGCAAGGCGGTCGAAAACGGTATGGTCCTTGCGAGGGCGCCGCGGCCGCGCAGCCGCGCTTGCGGAGGCGGAAGGAGGCCAATATACGCTGGTAAGGCACGGCGCGCAGATATTGGAACGGGTCTAAATCGTAGCGGGGGCGGCCCTTCGGCTCGCCCCCGAAGGCATGTCGTCGGAACAGGAACACTGGATGCGTAGCGCTCTCGGCGGACCCCGCTTGCTGCTCCGCCGGCTTCGCGAGGTGATGGCGGAGCCGGTGAGCGCCCAGGCGCGGCTCGACAAGATCGTCGTCCTGATCGCGTCCAACATGGTCGCGGAAGTTTGTTCCGTCTATGTCCAGCGCGCCGACCAGACGCTCGAGCTCTACGCCACCGAGGGCCTGAACCGCGAGGCGGTGCATCTCACCACCATGCGCACGAGCGAGGGCCTCGTTGGCCTCATCGCCCGCAGCGCCGAGCCGCTCGCCCTCTCCGAGGCGCAGGACCATCCCGCCTTCTCCTACCGGCCGGAAACCGGCGAGGAAGTCTATCACTCCTTCCTCGGCGTGCCGATTCTGCGCGGCGGCAACACGCTCGGCGTGCTCGTCGTGCAGAACAAGGTGCGGCGCGTCTATTCGGACGAGGAGATCGAGGCGCTGCAGACCACGGCGATGCTCGTCGCCGAGATGATCGCCTCGGGCGAATTGCGCTCGATCGCCAAGGCGCCGGAGAGCTTCGCCCTCGACCGTCCGCTCGTGCTGAAGGGCGCGCCCATGTGCGAGGGCGTCGGATTAGGCTATGCGGTGCTGCATGAGCCGCGCGTGATCGTCAAGCAGCTCATCGCCGAGGATATCGCCGCCGAAGAGCGGCGTCTCGACGCGGCGATCGAGGCCATGCGCGTCTCGATCGACGAGCTCGTCGCCCATGGCGACCGCATGGGCGCCGGCGAGCATCGCGAGGTGCTCGAGGCGGTGCGCATCTTCGCCAATGACCGCGGCTGGGTGCGCCGGCTGCACGAGGCGGTGCTCAGCGGCCTCACCGCGGAAGCGGCGGTGGAGCGCGTGCAGAACGACGCGCGCGCCAAGCTGCAGCGCCAGACCGACCCCTATCTGCGCGACCGGCTGCATGATCTCGACGATCTCGCCAATCGCCTGCTGCATCAGCTCACCGGCCAGAGCTATGTCGCCGACCGCGACCTCATCCCCGAGAACGCCATCGTCGTCGCCCGCAACATGGGCCCCGCCGCTTTGCTCGACTACGACCGCATGCGGCTGCGCGGCCTCGTGCTGGAGGAAGGCGGGCCGGCGAGCCATGTCGGCATCGTCGCGCGCGCGCTCGGCATCGCCACCGTCGGCCTCGCCCCCAATGTCTCCGATCTCGTCGAGGCGGGCGACGCGATCATCGTCGATGGCGTCACCGGCGACGTGCATATTCGTCCGCCGCCGGACGTGCAGACCGCCTATGGCGAGAAGGCGCGGCTGCGCGCCCGCCGCATGGAGCAATACGCCAAGCTGCGCGACGTTCCCGCCGTCACCAGGGACGGCGTCGAGATTGCGCTGCATATGAACGCCGGGCTCATCGTCGACGTGCCGCATCTGCACGAGACCGGCGCGCTCTCGATCGGCCTGTTCCGCACCGAGCTGCAATTCATGGTCGCGCCGCGCTTTCCGCGCATGAACGAGCAATATCTGCTCTACAAATCCGTGCTGGACGCGGCGCCCGGACGCCCGGTGACCTTCCGCACGCTCGACATCGGCAGCGACAAGATCCTGCCCTATATGGCGACGATCGAGGAGGAGAACCCCGCGCTCGGCTGGCGCGCGATCCGCATCGGGCTCGATCGGCCGGGCCTGTTGCGCATGCAGCTGCGCGCCATGCTGAAAGCGGCGGCGGGACGCGATCTGCGCATCATGTTCCCGATGATCGCCAATGTCGCCGAATTCGAAGCCGCCAAGGGAATCGCGCTGCGCGAGCTCGCCCATCTCGAGCGCCACGGCCATGCGACGCCCTCCGATCTCCGGCTCGGCGCTATGGTCGAGGTGCCCTCGCTGCTGTGGGAGCTCGACTCGATCGCCGCGCGCGCGGATTTTCTCTCGGTCGGCTCCAATGATCTCGTGCAATACATGTATGCCGCCGACCGCGACAACACGCGCGTCGCCAAGCGCTATGACCCGCTGTCGACGCCGGTGCTGCGCGCGCTGGAGCGCATCGCCGACGCCGGCCGGCGCGCCGGCAAGACGGTCACTCTGTGCGGCGAGATGGGCGGGCGTCCGCTGGAGGCGCTGGCGCTGCTCGCCATCGGCTATCGCTCGCTATCGATGTCGCCCTCGTCGATCGGCCCGGTGAAGGCGATGATCCTCGCCGCCAATCTCGACGAGGCGCAGGTGTTCGTCGCCACGCTCCTTGCCGAGGAGGACGGCGCCCCGAGCCTGCGCGAGAAGCTGCGCGAGTTCGCGCTGTCACGGGAAATCCCGGTGTAGTCCGATCTCCAGCTCGCCGAGTCTCGCCGCCGCGCCCTTCTCCCGCGCGCGGGAGAAAGCAGCCCCGCGAAGCGGGGTCGGATGAGGGCCCGCGCCGAAAAGCCGTTTTGATGCAAAGCCGAGCGGCCGAGCGCCACACGACCGGCACCCTCATCTAGGGCAATCGGGCGAAGGATAAAATCCCCAACCCTCGTCCTGAGGAGCCGCCGCAGGCGGCGTCTCGGAGGACGGCCGCGGGGCACAACCAAAGGATTCTTCCCATTGCCATCCTTCGAGACGCTCGCTTCGCGGGCTCCTCAGGATGAGG
>NZ_JAINDZ010000042.1 GCF_019802345.1 Methylosinus sp. Sm6
GCCAAACTCAGGACCGGATTAGAATCAATGTCATGCGCTTGTACAACCAATTTTTGTGCCGGACAGCCGTGGGCTCGCCCTGGCCATCCACGCCGTAACGCCGTGGTTTCTCGCAAATTTAGGCGCGGCGTCGACGTTGCGGCGACAAGTTCCGCGACTTGCCGCAAAATGCGAAATCCGCAGATCGCGGCCGTTTTCCCAGCATGTTTCCGCGGCTTGGCGTGGATGGCCGGAACAAGCCCGGCCATAACGGCGCTGCGCGCATTTTCAAGATGTGCGCATGCGGTAGCTTGGCTTTTCCGAGGGCGCCGTATTGCCGCAGGCGCGCGATGGGCATAGGCTCGAGACATGTTCGAGAGCAAATTCCAAAGTTTCGCCGATGACGCCGCCTCCGAGGACGGCGCCCTGCGGCTCGCCCGGCTGCGCGCCGAATTGTCGCGGCGCGGCGTCGATGGGCTGATCGTCCCGCGCGCGGACGAGCATCAGAACGAATATGTGCCGAAGTCCGCCGAGCGCCTCGCCTGGCTCACCGGCTTCACCGGCTCGGCCGGGGTCGCCGTCGTCTTGCCGGAGCAGGCGGCGCTGTTTGTCGACGGCCGCTACACGCTGCAGGCGCCCGAGCAGGTCGACGCGAAATGTTTCACGGTGATCGACATCGGCCAGACGACGCCCGCGCGCTGGCTCGCCGATCATGCGCCGAGCGGCGCGCGCATCGGCTTCGATCCGTGGGTGCATACGCCCGCGCAGATCGAGCGCACCGCCAAGGCGCTGGACGGCAGGCAGGTCGAGCTGGTCGCGCTCGACGGCAATCCGATCGACGCCGTGTGGAGCGATCGGCCGCCGCCGCCTCGCGGCGCCGTCGCGCTCTATCCGCCGCGCCTCGCCGGCCTCTCCGCCGCCGCCAAAATCGCGCGCGTGCGCAAGGAGATGGCGGACTCCGACGCGCTGCTCGTCTCCGATCCGCATGCGCTGTGCTGGGCCTTCAATCTGCGCGGCGCCGACGTCGCGTATACGCCGATCGCGCTCGGCTTCGCGCTGCTGCCGAAGCAAGGCCGGCCGCGCCTTTATTTCGATATGGCGAAACTGTCGCCGAAGACGCGCGCCGCGCTCGCGCGCCTCGCCGATGTCGAGCCGGCCGAGCGGCTCGGCGAGGATTTGGCGCAGGCGGGCGGGCGCCGCGAGACGATGATGTTCGATTCCGCCACCGCGCCGGCGCGGCTCGTGGATCTGTTCAAGGCGGCGGGCGGGCGCCCGCGCCTCGGCGACGATCCGATCGCGCTGCTGAAGGCGGTCAAGAATGCGACCGAGCTCGAGGGCGCGCGCGCGGCGCATCTGCGCGACGGCGTGGCGCTGACGCGCTTCCTCGCCTGGTTCGCCGGCGCGGCGCCCAAGGGCAAGCTCACCGAGATTTCGGCGGCGCAGGCGCTGGAGACGTTTCGGAGCGAGACCGGCGAGCTGCGCGATCTCTCCTTCCCGACCATCTCCGCCTTCGGCCCGCATGCCGCCATCCCGCATTATCGCGTCACCCAGGCGAGCGATCTGAAGATCGGACGCGGCGTCTATCTCGTCGATTCCGGCGCGCAATATCTCGACGGCACCACCGATGTGACGCGCACGATCGTCGTCGGCCGGCCGTCGAAGCAATTTCGCGATCATTTCACCCGGGTGCTCAAGGGCCATATCGCCGTGGCGAGCGCGGTGTTTCCCGCCGGCGTCTGCGGCGCGCAGCTCGACGGCTTCGCGCGGCGGAGCCTGTGGGAAGCGGGCCTCGACTTCGACCATGGCGTCGGCCATGGCGTCGGCGCCTATCTCTCCGTGCACGAGGGGCCGCAGCGCATCTCCAAGCTCGGGACCACGGTGCTGCGGCCGGGCATGATCCTCTCGGACGAGCCGGGCTATTATCGCGCCGGCGAATATGGGATTCGCCTCGAGAATCTCATCGTGGTCGAGAAGCGGCCTATTCCCGGGGCGGAGCGCGAGACGCTCGGCTTCGAGACCTTGACGCTCGCGCCCTTCGATCTCGAGGCGGTCGATCCCTCCTTGCTGACGCCGGAGGAAACGCGCTGGCTGAACGCCTATCACGCGCGCGTGCGCAAGGAGCTCGCGCCGCATCTCGACGCGCCGACGCGCAAATGGCTCGCGGGAGCGACGCGCCGCCTATGACGATCTCACCGACGTTGAAATTCGCCGCCGGCGCTCTGCTGCTGCTCGTGTTCCTGTTCAGCTTCGGCCTGCGGCTCTGGTGGATGCGCTCCGCGCCTTCCATGCCCGAGCTGCTGCAGGGGCTCGGCGATTCGCAGGCGCAGGGCGCGCAGGAGGCGTTCCAGAGCCGGCTGCGCGAACGCTTTCCGCCGGGCTCGCCGGAGACGGCGATGGTCCATGCGCTGCAGGAGCAGGGCTTTCGCGTCGACCATGGCCGCAAGGAGGCCGGCTTCGACCGCGCCGCCGATCTCGAGGACCATTGCCGGCGCGGCGGCGCGGCGCGCTGGTCGGCGGACGCCGAAGGCCGCATCGCGGAGATTTCGGGCGGCTATTACATCCGTTGCCCGTGAGGCGAGCCTGAAGGCTCGCGGTTCAGGGGGTGGCTCGGACTGCGAGCCTTCAGGCTCGCTCTATGTCGCTCCCCCAAAAAAGGCGTAATCGCGCGTCACAGCGCGCGCTGGCCGTCTCTGCGGGCTTGAACCTCGGCCGCTTTTCTGTGATTCCTCTCGAAGATAACGGATCGCGCTCGCCGATGAGACCTTCCTTCCGCATCGACGCGCCTCGCCGCGCTTCGGAGCGGCCCCCGGTCGGCGCGGACGGAGGCCCTCTCTCTTCATGACGTCTCAGGCGGATTCGGTCGAGCCCCCCGCGCCCGCGCCCGACGCGATCGTCACGGCGCCAGAGCGGCGCCGGCACGCGCCCCTCATCGTCTCGGCCATCGTGCATCTCGTGCTGCTGGCGATCGTGCTCTACGAGCAGGCGAGCACTTTCGACGCGCCCGAGCAGGAGGTTCCGGTCGAGGTGATCGTCGAGCCGCCGCCGCAGCAACCGCCGCCGGAGCCCGAGCCGCCGCCGGAGCCCGAGCCGGAGCCTGAAAAGGAGAAGCCGAAGCCCAAGGAAAAGCCGCCGCAGCAGAAGCTCGTTCTCGACGAGAAGCCGGCTTATGACGCGCCGCGCGCCGCCAATCAGGAGCCGCTCGAGCGCGAGGCGCCCGACCAGGAGACCAAGGCGCAGCATCAGGCGCCGGCCAACGCCGCGCGCGCCGCCAAGCCCTCACCCGAGGCCGCAGCCGATCCGCAGCGGCAGAAGGAGGCGACGGCGGAGCTCGCGCCCGAGCGACCCAAGGCGGAGGAGGACAAGAAGGACGCGGAAGTGCTGGAGGAGGCGAAGCTCGAGCCGCAGGCGCAGCCCGAGGAGACGCAAGGGCAGGTGGAGATCAAGGCCTCGCCAGAGCCCAAGCCGAAGTCGATCGCCGAGCAGCTCGCTTCATTGGAGCCCTTGCCCGAATTCAAATTCGGCGGCAAATCCAAGCCGTCGCCGGTAAGCGGCGGCACGGCGGACACAAGCTATTTTTCGATCCTGCACGGATTGATCGTGCCGCATATTCCGCTGTATCTGCGCCGCATGCGCACGCCCAATGTCGGCCAGATTCATTTCTTTGTGGACGGCGAAGGGCACCTCACCCATCAGGCGGTATATCGTTCGAGCGGCGTGCCCGCGCTCGACGCCGCCGCGCTCGCGGCCGTTCGCCGGGGGGCCCCTTCGTTTCCCGCGCCGCCGGGTGGGCACGCGGTGGCTATCACATTCGAATTCGCCTGGCATTGATCGCTCGCCTCACGACACCGCCCGCGCCAGCGCGTCGATCTGCGCTGTGGTCATGCCCGCGAGCTGCGTCGTCGTGAACGCCGCCACCTGATTGCCGTTCAGCGCCTCGAGCTCGGTGGTGGTCAGCGCCGCGATCGCCGTCGTCGAGAAGGCCGCGACCTGCGTCGTCGTCAGCCCCGAGAGCTGCCGGCCGGAGAAGGATGCGAGCGTCGTGCTCGCGAGATTATTGAGCTGCTGCGTCGTCAGCGCGCCGACCTGAGTCGAGGTCAGCGCGGAAAATTGCGCGTCGGTGAGAGCGGAGAGCGACGTCGTCGTCAGATCGACGATCTGTGTCGTCGCGAGCGCGGCCACTTGCGTCGTGTCGAGCGCGCCGAGCTGCGTCGTCGTCAGCGCGCGCAGCTGCTCACGGATCAGGCCGGAGAGCTGGGTCTCCGTCAATGCGTCGATCTCGGTGGCAGTGAGCGCCTGCGCCTGCGTCGCCGTCAACGCGCCGAGCTGCGTCGCCTGAAGTCCGGAAAACTGCGTCTCGGTCAGCGTCTCGATCTGCGTCGTCGTCAACCCCGCGATTCCATCGCTCGAAAAGGCGCCGATCTGCGTCGCCGACAGAGCGGAAAACTGCGTCGACGACAGCGCCGCCGCCTGAGTCGGCGTGAAGCCGCTCATCTCCGTGGTCGAGAGCAGCGCGATCTGCGTCGTGGCGAGGCTCGCCAATTGCGCCATGGTCAGCGCCCCGAAGGCGGTGGCCGAAATGCTGGAGAATTGCGTCGTCGTCAGCGCGGCGAGCTCTGACGGATCGAGGCCGGCGATCGCCGTCGGCGAGAGCGCGGCGATCTGCGTTGCGGTCAAGGCGGCGGACTGAGAGGCGGAGAGCGCGGCGATCTGCGTTACGACCAAGCCGGAGACTCCGGTCGAGGAGAGCGCGGCGATCTGCGCGGCGGAGAGCGCTTGCAGATCAGTGGCGTCGAGCGTGGCGACCTGTGTCGAGGTCAATCCGCCGAGCTCGGTCGCGGTGAGCTGCTTGAGCTGCGTCGTCGTCAGCGCGTCGAATTGCGTCGTGTCGAAGGCGCCGATCGCGGTCGAGGAGAAGGCGGCGAGCTGCGTGCTGGTGAGCGCGGCGAGGCGCGTGGTCGTGAGGCCGGCGACGCCGGTGGAGGCGAAGCCGGCGATCTGCGCGGCGGAGAGCGCGGAGAATTGCGTCGTGGCGAGGGCGGCGACTTCGGTCTGCGTCAGGCCGCTGACCGCGGCGCTCGACAGCGCGCCGATCTGCGTCGTCGTGAACAGGGCGAGCTGCGTCGTCGTCAGGGCGCCGGCGTGCGTCGCCGTCAGACCTGTGAGCTGCGTCGTCGTCAGCTCGCCGATCTGCGTCGATGTGAGCGCCGCGACCTGCGTCGTCGTCAGCGCCGCTATGCCGGTCGAGGCGAGGCTGCGGAACTGCGTCGTCGTCAGCGCGCCGATCTCCTGCGGCGTCAGCCCGGAGACGGCGGTCGTCGACAGCGCCGCGATCTGGGTCGAGGTGACGGTCGCGAGCTGAGTGGTCGCGAAGAGTCCGATCTGCGAGGCGGTAAGGCCGGCGATCGCGGCCGTCGTGAGCGCGCGGATCGCGGTGGTCGTCAGCGCGGCGAGCTGCGTCGCATCGAGTTCCGCGATCTGCGTCGAGACGAGTCCGCGCGCCTGCGTCGCGGTGAGAGACGCGACCTCCGTCGTGGTCAGCGCGTCGATCTGACTCGTGGCGAGCGCGCCGATCTGGGTCGCGGCGAGCGCGGCGATCTGCGTGTCGACGAGCTCGGCGAGCCGCGTCGCGGTGAGGCCGGAGATCGCCGTGGTCGAAAGCGCGGCGATCTGCGTCGTCGCGAGGGCGTCGAACTGTGTCTCGGCCAGGCTCGCCATTTGCGTCTGCGTGAGGCCGGCGAGCTCGGTCGTCGTCAGCGCCGTGATGTCGGCGGTCGTGAGGGCGGAGAGCCCGGTCGTCGTCACGGCGCCGAGCTGAACGGCGCTCAGCGCACGCAGCTGCGTCGTCGCCAGCGCGTCGAGCGCGCTGGTCGTCAAGGCGGCGACGGCGGTGGTCGATAGGCCGGCAATCTGCGCGCTCGTCAGAGCCGCGATCTGATCGAGGCCGAGCGCGGCGATCTGCGTCGCGCCGAGCGCGTTCATTTGAGTGGACGTCAGCGCGCGCAGCTGCGTCGTCGAAAGGCCGGCGATCACGGTCGCGTTCAGCGCGCCGACGGCACTATAGGAGAGAGCCGCGATCTGCGTCGTCGACAGCGCGCCGACCTCGGTCGTCGTCAGCGCCGCCGCCTGTGTGGAGGTCAGTCCGCCGATCTCGGTGGTCGTCAGCGCGGCGAGCTGCGTCGTCGACAGCGCGTCGATCTGTGATGTCGTCAGCGCGCCGATCTGCGTGGCGGCGAGGCCGCGCAATTGCGTCGTCGTCAGCGTCGTCAGCGCGCTCGTCGACAGGCTCGACAAGGCGTCCGAGGAGAGGCCTGAGAGCTGGCGCGAGGACAAAGCGGCGAGCTGCGTCGACGTGAGCGCGGCGATCTGCGTGTCGACGAGCGCCGCCATCTGCGTCGTCGCCAGAGCGCCGATCTGCGTGACGCTCAGCGCGGCGATGTCCGTGCTCGACAATCCGCCGAGGCCGGCCGTCGAAAGCGCCGCCATCTGCGTTGTCGTGAAGGCCGCGAGCTGCGCTTCGTCGAGCGCGGCGATCTGCGTGTCCGCGAGGGCGCGCAGCTGTGTCGCCGTCACGGCGCCGATCTGCGTCGTCGACAGCGTCGCGACGTCGGTGGTCGACATGGCGCTGAACGCGGCTGCTCCGATGGCGGCGACCTGCGTGGTCGTGAGCGCGCCGATCTGCGTCGTCGTCAGCGCGCGGATTTGCGTCGCGCCGATGCCGACCAGCGCCGTCGACGCCAGCGCGCCCACCTGTGTCGTCGAGAGCGCTGCGATCTGCGTCTCCGCCATCGCCGCAAGCTGCGCCGAGGTCAGCGAGCGAATTTGCTGCGTCGTCAGCCCGGCCGCCTCGGTCGTCGAGAGTCCGGCGACGGCGGTGGCCGAGAACGCCGAGATTTGCGTCGTCTGCAACACTGCGAGCTGCGATGCGGTCAAGGCCCCGAGCTGATCGGCGGAGAGGCTCTTGAGCTGAGTCGTCTTCATCGCCGCGATCTGCGTCGTGGAGACGCCGGCGATCTGCTGCGTCGAGAGGCCGGCGAGCGCGGCGGAGGCGAGCGCCGCGAATTGCGCCGTCGTCAGCGCGTCGAGCTGCGTCGCCGAGAAATCATCGAGCTGCGACGAAACGAAGGCGGCAAGATCGGTCGTCGTGAGCGCTGCGAGCTGATCCGCGCCAAAGGCGGCGATCTGCGTCTCGTTCAGCGCGCGCAGCTGCGCGGCGGTCAGCGCATCGAGCTGGGTGGAGGCGAGGCCGGCGATCTGCCCGCTGGTGAGGCCGCCGACGCCGGTGGTCGACAGGCCGGCGATTTGTGTGGTCGAGAGCGCCGCCAGCTGCGTCTGCGTCAACAATTCCACCTGCGTGTCGGCCAGCCCCGAGAGCGCGCGCGAGGTCAGCGCGGCGAGCTGTGTCGTGGACAGCGCGTCGATCTGCGCCGCGTCGAGCGAAGCGAGCGCGAGCGAGCCCAGTCCTGCGACTTGCGTCGTGGTGAGAGCGGCGATGCGCGTCGTCGTGAACGAGTCGAGCTGCGTCGTCGTCAGCGCCGCGATCTCGGTCGAGGTCAGCGTGGCGAATTGTGTGGACGAGAGGCGCGCGAGCGTCGCCGCGCTCGCGGCGGCTATTTGCGCCGCGGACAGGCGCTCGACCAGCAGCACCTGCAGCTCCGTCGTCGTCAGCGCGTCGAGCTGCGTCGAGGTGAGGGCGCGCGCCTGCGTCGTCGTGAGCGCGGCGAGCTGCGTCGTCGTCAGCCGGTGGAGCGCGTCCGCTCCCAAGCCGCCGATCTGCGCCGCCGTCAGAGCGGCGGCCTGCGTCGTCGTGAAGGCCTGGATTTCGGTCGACGAGAGCGCGTTGAGGAATGTGGTCGCGAGAGCGGCGACCTGCGTCGTGAGCAGTTCGGCGAGCTGCGTCGACGAGAGATCGCCGCGCCCGCTCGCCGTGAGCGCGGAAATTTGCGCCGCCGAGAGCCGCGCCGCCGGCAGCGCTCTGATCTCCGTCGTGGACATGGCGCCGATCTGGGTCGTGGTGAGGGCGCGCGCCTGCGTCGTCGTGAGGGCGCCGATCTGCGTCGTCGTGAGATTGTCGATCTGCGTCGAGGCGAGCCCGGCGATCTGCGCCGCGGTGAGCGCCGCGGCCTGGGTCGTCGTCAAGGATCGCAGCTCTGTCGCATCGAGGCTGTTGATCGAGGTCGTCGAAAGCGCGGCGATCTGCGTCGCCGTGAAGGCGGCGATTTGAGTCGAGGAGAGATTGCCGAAGGCGGTGGTCGACAGACTGGCGATCTGCGCATAGGACAAGCCGGCGACCGGCAGCGCCTCGATCTGCGTCGCCGTCAGGCCGGTGAGCTGCGTTTGGGTCAGGCTGCGGACCTGCGTCGTCGTCAGCGCGGAGAGCTGCGTCGTCGTGAGATTGTCGATCGTCGTCTTGGTGAGCGCGGCGATCTGCGTCGCCGCGAGGCCCGCCGCCTGCGTCGGCGTCAGCGATTGCAGATCCTCGGCGGAAAGGCTGTTGATCGCGGTCGTCGAAAACGCGCCGATCTGCGTCGCGCTCAGGGAATCGATCTGCGTCGTCGTCAGATTGTCGACTTCGGTCACGTTGAGCTTGGCGATCTGCCCGGCCGAGAGATTGCCGACGGTCAAGGCGATGATCTGATCGAGCGACATCGCATTGAGCTGCGTCGCGGTGAGGCTGCGCACCTGGGTGGTGGTCAGTCCGCCGAGCTGCGTCGTCGTGAGATTGGCGAGCTGCGTCGTCGTCAAAGTGGCGATCTGCGAGGCGGCGAGCGCATGGAGCTGCGTCTCGCTCAGCGAGCGAACCTCCGTCGAGGTGAGGTCATTGACTTCCGAGGAGGTCAGCGCGGCGATCTGCGTCGTCGTGAACGCGGCGAGATCCTCCTGCGCCAGCAGCTCGAATTGCGTCAGATCGAGCCCCATCAGCGCGGCCCGCGACAGAGCGGCCACCTGTGTCGAGACCAGAGCCTCGAGATTTGTCGTCGAGAGGCTGTTGAGCTGCGTCGCGGTGAGCGCGGCGACCTGCGACGTGGAGAAGGCTTCTATATCTTCCGTGTCGAGCTGGCGCATGATGGTCGTCGTGAGATGGGCGACCTGCCAGGTGGTGAGGGAGGAAATGATCGACATGGAAACCTCGCGCGTCGGGCGTCTGCGCGCGCGACGGACGGCGGGCCGGAAACGCTCGGTTCCGCGCGCCGAAACGGCGCCGTGGACGGCCGCAGCTTAGGGGCGGAACCCTTGCGCGAGGCTGAACGGTCGAGCGATTTCCGTTCGAGCGCACACTATCGGGGGAAGATCACGCGCGTAATCGCCGGGACGCGCTCTCGCGTCCACGGCAAGCGCATGAGATAGTCGAAAATCAATGCGCGCCATCCGCGGAAGAGGCGATAATCGAGGGTTTCGACCTGCTCGATGCCAGCCCATTCGCGCAAGGTCGGCGCGATCTCGCTGCGATCAATGCCCCATGGCATGGGCGGGATGGTCAAGCTCCTGCTCGGCCGATAGCCCTTCATCATCCGCTGCGACATCCAGCGCGGAATATGGTCGAAGCAAAAGCGCGCCTTTGGAAACCGACGCGCCATATCGGCGATGAGCGCGGCGACATCCGCGGGCTCGAGATACATCAGCAGGCCCTCGGCGGTGATATAGACCGGGCGTCCCGGCGGAATCTCGTCGAACCAGCGGCGGTCGAGCGCGCTCATCGCGACATGGCGATGATGATCGTCGGGCGCGATGAAGCGCTCGCGGATCGCGATCGATTCGGGCAGATCGACGGTGATCCACAGCGCCTCGTCGCCGCCGACCCGGTAACGATGCGTCTCCAGGCCTTCGCCGAGATTGACGATCACGCCATCGGGATGCGCGGCGAGAAAGGCGCGCAGCTCATTATCGAAGACGAGCGCACGATAGGCGTGCGAGGGCCCCGACGGTCCGAAGGCGGCGTCGTAGTCATAATCGAGCGCGCGATAGATTTCGAGCGTCTTCGGATCCCTCAGCACCCCATCGGAGCGCATCGCCTCGCCGGCGCGATTATGCAGCGTCCACAGCATGGTTTCCGGAACGCCGGTGAGATTGGGAGCGACCTTGCCGGCGTCCGCGCGAGCTTGCCCCGCCTCGCGCGCTACCGCGCGCCAGCCGATGTCGCGCCGGCAGAAACCCTCCGGCCAGTCGATCGCGTCGACGCCGTCATAGGCGATGCGCTGCGCCTCGCTCGCCGTGTCGGCGATCCCGGTCACATTCAGCACGCGGCCGCCGGCGGCGACGAGGCGCGCGCCGTCGCGGCGCGTGCCGGCATGGGTGACGACGACGCCGGCGATGGCGCGCGCATGCTCGAGGCCGCGAATTTCCGTCCCGGCGAGCGGCTGTCCGGGATAGCCTTTCGCCGCCAGCACCACGGTGAGGGCGAAGCGCGGCGAAAAGCGCAGCCGACGCTCCGGCAGCGCGCCCTTCGCGGCGGCGAGCATCAACTCCAGCAGATCGTCCTCGAGGCGCGGCAGCATCGCCTGCGTCTCCGGATCGCCGAAGCGCACATTGAACTCGATGAGCTCGGGCCCGTGCGCCGTCAGCATCAGTCCCGCGAACAGCGCGCCGGAGAAGGGCGCGTCCATCTCGCGCATCGCGGCGAGGGTCGGCTCGACGATGCGGGCCATGATCTGCGCTTCGATCTCGTCCGTCACCGCGGGCGCCGGCGAACAGGCGCCCATGCCGCCCGTGTTGGGGCCGGCGTCGCCTTCGCCGACGCGCTTGTGATCCTGCGCGGAGGCGAAGGGGAGGGCGCGCGTTCCGTCGCAGAGCGCGAAGAAGGAGACCTCCTCGCCCTCGAGCTTCTCTTCGATCACGACCTCGCCGCCCGATGCGCCAAAGGCGCCGGAGAACATGGTCGCGATGGCGCGCTCGGCCTCGTCGAGCGTTTCGGCGACGACGACGCCCTTGCCCGCGGCGAGCCCGTCCGCCTTGACCACGATCGGCGCGCCGACGGCGCGGACATGGGCGAGCGCCGCGTCCCTGTCGGAGAAGCGCGCATAAGCGGCGGTCGGAATGGCGTGGGCGCGGCAGAGATCCTTGACGAAGCCCTTCGAGCCTTCGAGCCGCGCCGCCGCCCGGGAGGGGCCGAACACGAGAACGCCCGCGGCGCGCAGCATGTCCGCGAGGCCCTCGACCAGCGGCTGCTCGGGCCCGACGACGACGAGGCCGATCTCCTTCTCCGCGCAGAAGCCAGCGACCGCCGCGTGATCCGCCGGGTCCAGCGCGACGATCTCGCCGAGCTCCGCCAGTCCCGGATTGCCCGGCGCGATGAAGAGGCGCGCGAGCAGGGGGCTGCGCGCGAGCGCAATCGCGATCGCATGCTCGCGCCCGCCGGAGCCGATGAGGAGAACATTCATGAGCAGCGTCCCGGAAAGAGAGTGGGAGCCGCTGAATAGGCCTTCGCGCGCCGTCGCGAAAGGGCGCTCCCCTTCTCCCGCAGCGCGAGTCGGAGAACCGCAGGGACCCTCATCCGACCCTCGCTAAAGCGAGGGCCACCTTCTCCCACAAGTGGGAGAAGGGACGCGCGTCGAGAGTCGGCCAATCGGCCGATGTCCGCTTCGCCATCACCGCCAGAACGGCTCGAGCTTCTTCAGCGATTTCTCGATTTTGCGCCAGTCGGCCGCGCCGGCCTCCTGCGCATGCGCGCACCAGCCGATGGCGAAGGCGCTCGCCGGACCGGCGGCCCGCCGCTCCTCGCCGATGTCACGCAGCAGATCGGCGGCGACCGCCATGTCATTGGCGGCGCCGAGCGCGTCCTGCAGCGCCGACGCCCGCCGCAGATATTTGCGCGCGCGGGACGGAGTGTCGAACAGAGATTCGAAGAATTCGGCTCCGTAGCGGGCCTTCTTGAAGGCGATGCGCGCCTCGTGCCGCTGCGCGGGCGTCAGCTCGGCGAGGCCGCGGGCCTTCTTCGTCGCCTTGCGATGCAGGCGGTCGAGCGAACGGATGGCGAAGGCGCGCGCCGAGCCCGGCGCGCTCGTGTCGATCGGCGCCTCGCCATTCTCTTTCGCCACGGCGCGCCAGTCGCGCGCGGCGAGCGTCGCGCGCAGATCGAGGACGAATTGGGTCGTCTCGGGCGCGGCGATCAGCGCCTGCGCGGCCGCGTGACGCTCCGCCCGGCGGCATTCGACGGCGTCGAGCAGCGCATAATAGCTCGGCTCGCCATTGGCCTGCGCGAGCGGGCCGTCGGCGAGCATGGTCTTCAGCACGTCGAGATTGCGCGTTTCGCCCAAGCTCGCCGCGATTTCCTTGGCGCGCGCGCCGGCGCGCTCCAGCCCCTCGCTTTCGACCCCGCGGCGCAGCAGGCCGACGCCGGCGCGCAGGCGCCGCAGCGCGACGCGCAGCTGATGAATGGCTTCCTCCGGCGCCGGCGAATGGGCGAGCGCGGGCCAATTGGCGAGGAAATGATCGAGGCACGAGCCGGCCATCGCGACAATCGCCTCATCGAGCGAGGCCCGCGGATCGAGCCTCACTCGCCTCGCCTTGATCGCGCGGATCTCCTGTCCCGCCGTCTCGCGCAGCGCCTGCTCGGCGGCGCTCAGCGGCAAGCAGCGCAGCGGCGCCTGGCGCGACAGCTCGGCGGCGAGCCGCCACAAACGCGGCTCCTCGCCCGCGACGAGCCATAGCTCGATTTCGAGGAGCGGCGCGCGCCGGCCGCGATATTCGAGGAAGCCGTCGTCGAAGCGGACGGCGATGCGCGCATCCGAAAGCTCGATCATCCGTTCCCGGCGATCGACCTCGGCGACGCAGCGCGCCTCGAGCGGCCGGTCGGCGATCTGCTGCCGCAATTCCTCCGAGCAGCCGAGCATCTTGCCGATATCGAGCGAGGGCACGCGCAATTCGATCGCGCTGCGCGCTGCGCCGGAGTCGGCGGCGGCCGGGCGGCTCCAGCTCAGCTCGACGAAGGAGGCACCGTGCATTTCATAGCCGCGCAGCAGAATGTTCTGCTTGCCGAGATCATTGGCGGCGGTGTCGAAGATGATGGAGCGCAGGCGCCGCGTCGGCCGCGCGGCCGCGCCATTCGACAGGCAGTCGCTGCGCATCGCCGCATTCATGGCGGCGCGGTCGACGCCGAAGCGGATGTGCGGTCCGCCTGGACGCCGTGCGCGTGAGCCGCGCATGCCGTCCGGCGGGGGCGCGGTCGAGGCGGTCGAGCGATCCATGACGAAACCGTGAGGCCCTCGCGTGAGACGGACGAGTTGTCGGCCGCCATCGCGCTCTGGTCAAGAGACGTCGCGGGAGCAAACTAGCACACAGGCCGGGAAATGACCATTTATCATTAAGTTCGATTTCCTGGGGCGGCGCCGCGGGCAGGGCGATCGGGTGAACGCAGGAAGGGGCGTATCACCCTCCCCTTCAAGGGGAGGGTCGGCCGGCGAAGCCGGACGGGGTGGGGTTTTCCCCGCAAAGACTCGGGGGCGCGCCCCCTCCCGAGCGCCTTCGGCGCAGGGCCTCCCCCTCGAGGGGGAGGTGGAAACGCCTCTTCCGGCGACAATTCTCGTTCACCCGATCGCCTGGCGCCGCGGCAAGGAGCCCTTACGCGGGCGCGCGAAAGCCGGTATATGCGCGGGCGCGGAGATTTTGGCGGGTGAATGGCGAACATAGCGGATCTCTTTCGTGACGGCGCGGCCAATGCGTGGCTGTTCGCGCCGACGGCGGTGGCGCTCGGCGCTCTGCACGGACTGGAGCCCGGCCATTCGAAGACGATGATGGCCGCCTTCATCGTCGCCGTGCGCGGCACGGTGGCGCAGGCCGTGCTTCTCGGCCTCGCCGCGACGGTCTCGCATACGGCGATCGTGTGGATCGTCGCGCTCACAGGGCTCTATTTCGGCTCGCGCTGGAACACGGAAGCGAACGAGCCTTATCTGCAGATCGTTTCCGGCCTTCTCATTCTCGCGGTCGCGGCGTGGATGGCGTGGCGGACATGGGCGGATCGGCGCGAGACGGCGGCGCATTCGCATCTCGGGCGTGGACGGCATCATCATTGTCACCATCACGATCACGATGAGGACCATGACGGCGGCCATTCGCATGACGCTCTGCTCGCGCTCGACGAGGAGCCGCTCGGCGCCCATGAGCGCGCCCATGCCGAGGAGATCGAGCGGCGCTTCTCCAATCGCCATGTGACGACCGGACAGATCCTGCTGTTCGGCCTCACCGGCGGACTCATTCCCTGTCCGGCTTCGATCACCGTGCTGCTGCTGTGCCTGCAGCTCGACCGCATGGCGCTCGGCGTCGCGCTGGTGCTGTGCTTCAGCATCGGCCTCGCGCTGACCATGATCGCGGTCGGCGTCGCGGCCGCGGTCGGCGTGCGCCATGCGTCGGCGCGCTTCACCGGATTGCAGGAGATCGCCGCGAAGGCGCCGTATTTCTCCGGCGCCCTGGTCTCGCTCGTCGGTCTCTACACGATCTATTCGGGCTTCGCCGCGTTCGGCTGACCGGGCGCGAAGGAGAGCGCCCGCACGCCCGGCGTGATCGGCGCGTCGAGGAAGAAGTCCAAAATGGCGTCGACCGTCGGGTCGACCGCATATTTGGTGAAATCCGTTTCGCCCTCCTCCTTCAGCACATTCACATCGACGAAGAAATTGCCGGTGCAGGCGCGCGCCTGCCGCGTCACGATCGCATGCGCGGCCTCGGCCACGATCTCGGGCTTGCGCGCGCGGCGCAGCGCCTCTTCTCCGCCGAGCAGATTGCCGACGGCGGCGGTGGCGATCGCCGTCTCCGGCCAGAGCGAATTCACCGCTATTCCCTTGCGCGCGAGATCGCGGGCGAGGCCGAGCGTGACGAGGCTCATGCCGTATTTCGCCATGGTGTAGCCGAGATTGGGCGAGAACCAGCGCGGATCGAGATCGAGCGGCGGCGACAGAGTGAGAATATGCGGGTTCTCGGCCTTCTCGAGATGCGGCAGGGCGAGCTTGCCGCACAGGAAGGTTCCGCGCGCATTGATCTGATGCATCAGATCGAAGCGCTTCATATCGAGCGTCTCGACGCCGCGCAGATCGATGGCGCTCGCATTGTTGACGAGAATGTCGAGGCCGCCGAACACGCCGACCGTCTTCTCGATCGCATCCTCGACCTGCGCATCGAAGCGAATGTCGCAGGGCAGGGCCAGCGCGCGGCCGCCCGCCGCCTCGATCTTTGCGGCGGCCGTGAACACCGTGCCGGGGATCTTCGGATGCTCGGCGACGCTCTTGGCCGCGACGGCCACATTGGCGCCGTCGCGCGCCGCGCGCAGAGCGATGGCGAGACCGATGCCGCGGCTGGCGCCGGTGATGAACAGGGTCTTGCCGGCCAGCGATCCCGCCATTGTCGTCGTCCTCCTTAATCGTCTGCGCTGCGTGAAAATTAAGATCCCCTCACCCTCGTCCTTCGAGACGCCCGCTTCGCGGGCTCCTCAGGGCGAGGGTGTCGGGTTCATCCGATCGCCTTGCGCCAGCGGAGAGGCTAAGCCGCGACGCGCGCGGGATAGCCGGCTTCGGTGATGGCCTTGGCGAGCGCTTCCGGATCCTTGGGCGAAGGGGAGACCTGCACCTTGCCGGTGGCGAGATCGACGGCGACCTGCGCCTGTGGCTCGACCGACTGCACCGCTTGCGTCACATGCTTCACGCATTTGCCGCAGGACATTTCCTGAACCTCGAAAATCGTCGTCATACGAGCCTCCTCTACGTCGTCGATAGGCGAGCCTGAAGGCTCGCGGTCCATGGGGCGCGGCTCGGACCGCGAGCCTTCAGGCTCGCTTCTCGCGGCCTCGACCGGCGGACGGAAGCGGCGCAGCCGCAGCGCATTGGCCAGCACGAACACGCTCGACAGCGACATGGCGCCGGCGCCGAGCATGGGCGAGAGCAGCATGCCGTTGATCGGGTAGAGCGCGCCGGCGGCGACCGGAATCAGCACGATGTTATAGGCGAAGGCCCAGAACAGGTTTTGCGCGATATTGCGCAAGGTGGCGCGTGACAGCGCCAGCGCCGCCGGCACCTTGGACACATGGCCGGACATCAGCACGACGTCCGCCGCTTCGATCGCTATATCGGTCCCGACGCCGACGGCGATGCCGACATCGGCGGCGGCGAGCGCCGGCGCGTCATTGACGCCGTCGCCGACGAAGGCGATTTTGCGCGCGCCGCGCAGGCGCTGCAGCGCCTCGACCTTGCCGGCCGGCATCACGCCGGCGATCACCTCGTCGATGCCGAGCTTGCGGGCGATTGCGTGCGCCGTGCGCTCGTCGTCGCCGGTGATCATCGCCGTGGCGACGCCCTGCGCATGCAGAGCGGCGATGGCGGAAATGCTCGTCTCCTCCAGCGGATCGGCGACCGACAGAATGGCGGCGAGCTGGTCGTCGATGGAGATATAGAGCGGCGTCTTGCCCTCGTCCGAGAGCCGCGCCGCCGTCGCGTCGAACCGGCGCGCGTCATGTCCGAGCGCTGTCATGAAGCGGAGAGCGCCGACGGCGATTTGCCGCCCGTCGACGCGCGCCGTGACGCCCATGCCGGGCGTCGCGACAAAGTTTTCCGCCGAGCCGAGCGCAAGCCCGCGCGCCTTGGCCGCGGCGATGACGGCGCCGGCGATCGGATGCTCGGACAGCGCCTCGACGCTCGCCGCGAGCCGCAAGGCTTCGCTCGCATCGACGCCCGGCGCGGCCTCGAGATCGGTGAGCGCCGGCTTGCCGCGGGTCAGCGTGCCGGTCTTGTCGAAGGCGATCAATGTCACGTCGCGCAGGCTCTGCAGCGCCTCGCCCTTGCGGAACAAAATGCCGAGCTCGGCCGCGCGGCCCGTGCCGGTCATGATGGCGGCGGGCGTCGCGAGGCCCATGGCGCAAGGGCAGGCGATGATCAGCACCGCCACCGCGGCGACGAGCGCATAGGACACGTCGCGCTGCGGGCCGAAGGCGAGCCAGACGATGCAGGTCAGCGCGGCGATCCCCAGCACCGCCGGCACGAAGACGGCGGTGACGCGATCGGCCAGCGCCTGGATGGGGAGCTTCGCGCCTTGCGCCTGCTCCACCATGCGGATGATGCCGGCGAGCGCGGTGTCGGCGCCGACGCGCGTCGCGCGGAAGATGAAGGCGCCGGTGGCGTTGACCGTGCCGCCGGTGACCTCGTCGCCGGCGCGCTTGGCCACGGGCAGGGGCTCGCCGCTGATCATGGCTTCGTCGACATGCGACGCGCCTTCGACGACGAGTCCATCCGCGGCGATGCGCTCGCCCGGGCGGACGACGACGAGGTCGCCGACGACGACCGCCTCGATCGGCGTCTCGATCTCGGCGCCGTCGCGCTTCACCCGCGCGGTCTTGGGCTGCAGCCCGGCGAGCGCGCGGATCGCCTCCGAGGCGCGGCCCTTGGCGCGCGCCTCCAGCGTGCGGCCGAACAGGATCAGCGTGACGATGACGCAGGCGGATTCATAATAGACATTGGCGGCGCCGCTCGGCAGCAACGCCGGCGTGAATGTGGCGACGACCGAATAGAGATAGGCCGCCGATGTGCCGAGCGCGACCAGCGCGTTCATGTCCGGCCGGCCGCGCCACAGCGAGGGAAATCCCTTCGCATAGAAAGGCCGGCCGGGCCCCGCCAGCACCAGAGTGGTGAGCAGGAAGGCGATGTAGCGGGGCGGCTCGTGGCCGAGCGTGGCCATGATCCACTCGTGAAACGCCGGGATCATGTGCGCGCCCATCTCGAGGATCAGCACGGGCGCGGTCAGAGCGGCGGCGAAAGCCAAGCGCCGACGCAATTCTCTCGCTTCGGCGTCGCGGGTCTCTTTCTGCCGCTCGGCCGAGGCGCCGGCGATGTCGCGCGGCTCATAGCCGGCGTCGAGCACTGCGCGCTTCAGCGCCGGGGCGATGTCGCCGAGCGCGCGCACGCGGGCGCGCTCGGTCGCGAGATTGACCTCGGCGGAAATAACGCCGGGCATGGCGCGCAGCGCATTCTCGACATGGGCGACGCAGGAGGCGCAGGTCATGCCGCCGACGCCGATCTCGATGGTCTCGACGGCCGGCTCATAGCCGGCGTCGCTGACCGCTGTCGCCAGGGCGGCGAGATCGGCGCCGGGCGCGAGCGTGACGTCGGCGCGCTCGGTCGCGAGGTTCACCGAGGCGTCGACGACGCCGGGCGCGGCGCGCAGCGCCTTTTCGACATGGGCGACGCAGGAGGCGCAGGTCATGCCGCCGACCCCGAAAGAGAGGCGGCAGGCGGCGCCTTCATCGGCAGCGGCGCGCGCATCGGACATGGGGCTCACTCCTGGAGATGACGCTTTATAGCCAACGGCGCGTGCGCGCGACATAGGCGTCATAGTCGCGGTCGAAGCGGCGCGCGAGATGACGCTCTTCCGGCTCTATGGCGAGCTTGGCGAGAGCGATCGCCATCACCGGCGCGAGCAGCAGCAGCGTCGGCGCGGCGCAGGCGAGGCCGAGGCCGGCGACCAGCGCGACATTGCCGACATAGATGGGGTTGCGCGAGAAGCGGAACGGGCCGTCGGTGACGAGGCTGGAGACGGCGCGATCCGGCCGCACAGTGGTGCCGCGCCCCCACATCAGCCGCACGCACCAGACGTCGACGGAAAAGGCGAGGACGATCAGCAGCACGCCGATCGTCCGCGCCCAATCGGGCCAGGACGCCGGCCCGGGCAACAGCGATTCGACGAGCGCGCCGCCGCCGATGGCGCCGACCAGCAGCAGCGGCGGCCAGGGAATGCGGGAGGGCGGGGCGGTCCCGGTGTCGTCTGCGGTCATGGCGCGCCTCCTTTCGCAGTGGAGATTGCGATGGAGCCGGAAAATTGCAAGCGGCGGCTGAGGCGGGTCCGACCTCGGCGGAGGTGAGGATGGCGGCTGTCGGAATAGAAAAGCCGAGTCGCGCCAGGGGAAATCGGATCGAGGACTATATCCCCATCCCCTCGTCCTGAGGAGACCCGCGAAGCGGGCGTCTCGAAGGACGGCAATGGGGATAAGCCTTTGATTGCGCCCAACAGCCGTCCTTCGAGACCCCGCCTCCGGCGGCTCCTTGCTCAGGACGAGGATCGGGATTTTATCCTTCGCTCGATCGCTCTGCGAATCGCATTGCTCCGCCTTGACGGTGGCGTCGCGCCGTACTACAGGTTTTGTGATGCGGGGCGTCAAACGAAAAATGCGGCTTTTCTCGCGTGTTATCGCGTCGCTCGTCGTATTTTTTGTGGCGTTTCAGGGGCACGCCCTCTCCATCGGTCCCCACTTCGGCGAGCCCTCGCCCGCCGATTCGACGTGGGACGTCGTCATCGGCAGGATCTGCGCGGCGCAGCGAGACGACGCGCCTGCGCCGCTTCGCTCGCACGATCATCAGAAATGCGTATTCTGCTCCTTCCACAGCAAATGCGCGTCGACGATCCTCGATGCGGACACGCTGTCATGGGACCCGGCGACGACCGAACCGCGTCCCCGGGAACCGGAAAATCCGGACCGGCAGCCGATCGGCTGGGCCAGTTCCTGGTCCTCGCGCTCGCCTCCCTGTTTCTCCTGATCGAGCCGCGGCTTCACGCCGTCACATCGTTCTTCACTCGGCCAGCGCGCGCATAGCGTCGCGCCAGGAGAAATCTCATGTGCTCGTATGCCTTCACGCGCGGCGTCTCCGCCGGCGCGCTCACTCTCGTCGTGTTTTCCTCGGCGGCGGCGCAGGAAGCGCTGCCCACGATCGACGTCGCGGCGCAGGAGCGGCGGCCCACGCAGGGAACCGGAAAACCGGGCCTGCAGCCGCCGAACGGAAAGCTCCAGCTCGACATTCCGTCGACCGCCGGCAGCCGCCTCGGCCTGACGGCGCGCCAAACCCCGTCCTCGGTCGCCATCGTCGATCGCGCCACGATCGAATCGCGCGGGGCGCAGACGACGCAGGAAGCGCTTCAGCGCATGCCGGGCGTGATCGCCTCGGACCCGCCGGGGGCCGCCGGATCGATCAGCCTGCGCGGCTTCAGCGGGACATCCGTCACTCAGATGTTCAACGGGATCTCGCTCCAATATGACGTCATCGCCGCGCGTCCGGTCGACAGCTGGCTCTACGACCGCGTGGAGCTGCTCGGCGGCGCCTCCTCTTATCTCTACGGCCAGGGCGCGGTCGGCGGCGCGGTCAATTACGTCAGCAAGATCGCCACGCGCGGGCAGGAGCGCAACGAGGCGATGCTGATGGGCGGCATGTGGTTCAACCGCCGCGCGTCCTACGGAATCAACAAGCAGATCGATCCGAGCAATTGGGTGCAGCTCGATGTGAGCTACAAGGGCTCGGACGGCTATATGGAGAACTCGCATCACAATTCCGGCGCCGGCTCCGTGTCCTGGCTGACCGACATCGCGCCGGGCCTCTCCAACGCCATCGCCGTCGAGTTTCAGAGCGAGCAGCGCAATTCCTATTGGGGCACGCCGGTTCCTCGCCCCTCGGCTGGGAATGGCACGGTCGCCTGGGGAACCTACGGCCTGCCGGTGCTCGATCTGATTTCCGATCCGGCGATCAGGTACAAGAACTACAACGCCCGCTCGCCGGTGTTCGACCAGCAGGTGCTATGGGTGCGCGACATCGCCGAATACGAGCTCGACGCCGAGACGCGCTTCAAGAACACCTTCTATCTCTACCGCGCCGACCGCCAGTATCAGAATGTCGAGACCTACCGCTATGATGCGACGAACACGCTGCTCGAGCGCAGCGGCTCGTTTGCGACGCGGCATATTCAGAGCCTCGTCGGCGACCGCCTCGAGGCGGTGAACGAGACGAGGCTGTTCGGCCTCGAGTCGAAGTCGGTGGTCGGCATCGACTATTCGCTCAATCAGCAGACGCGCAATTCGAGCACCGAATCGGGGACCGTCGACACGGTCGATCCGTACAGCTATGTCCCGATCAAGAGTTACGAGGACAATCCCGCCGCGACGGGCTATATCGGCGGCGCGCGCAGCAAGCTCTACACGCTGGCGCTCTTTGCCGAGAATCGTTTGTCGCTCACGGAGCAGCTCCATCTCGTCACCGGGCTGCGCTGGGAGAAGATCAGCCTGGAGCGCTTCAACTTCCGCACGCCCACGGCCCCCTCCGCCGCCAATCCGTTCGGCGATCCGGCCTATTTCGGGCGGGGCTACGAGCCGTTCACCTGGCGCGCCGCGCTGATGTACGACCTGACGAAAGAGACGAATGTCTATGTCTCCTACAGCACCGCCGCCGATCCGCCATCCGGCATTTTGCTCACCAACAACGCGGGCGGCGTGCGCAATTTCGATCTGACCACCGGCTGGCAGGTCGAGGCGGGCCTGAAGACGGATTTCTGGGACGGCAAGGGCTCGGCGACGATCGCCGGCTATTTCATCGAGCGCAACAACATCACAACTCCCGACCCCGCCAATACCAGCGCCGTCATCAATGTCGGCAAGCAGTCGTCGAACGGCATAGAGGTCAATGTCGGCGTCCAGCCGCTCGAGACTCTGAGCCTGCAGGCCAACGCCGCCTGGATCGATCCGCAATTCGAGAGGTTCGACGAGGTGGTGTCGATCGGCGGCGTCTCGACGCGCGTCTCGCGCGCGGGCAATCGGCCGACGAACATGGCCCGCTGGATCGCCAATGGCTGGATCAATTGGGACTTCCTGCCCGATTGGCAATGGACCTTCGCCGCGCGCTTCGTCGGCGACCGCTTCGCCGACAACGCCAACACGATGCGCATGCCGGCTTACACGACCTTCGACACCGGCGTCTCCTGGCAGATTCTGCCGCAGGCGCGGCTGATGGCGATGGTGAAGAACTTCACCGACGCGACCTATGCCGAATGGGGCGGCTCGGCGCCGCTGCTGCGATTGGCGCAGCCGCGCACGTTCGAGATGTCCTTGAAGCTGACGTTCTGATCGAGGGGAAGCGGACATGAAGAGATATCTCTATCTCGTCCATCGCTGGCTCGGCGTCGCCTTGTGCCTGTTCATGGCGATGTGGTTCTTCTCGGGCGTCGTCATGATGTATGTCGGCTATCCGAAGCTCACCCCGTCGGAGCGCCTGTCGGCATTGCCGTCGCTCGACCCGGCGCGCTGCTGCGTCGATCTCGCGACGGCGCTCGCCGCGGCCGGGGAGCGCGAGAGCCCGCAATCGGTCCGCCTCACCACTATCGGCGACGAGCCCGTCTTTGTGTTCGGATGGGGCGCGCGCGCCGCAAATCCCGCCAGATCGGTCGCCGTGCGCGCCCGCGACGGGCGGCGCGCGACCCATGTCTCGGCCGAGGAGGCGCTGGCGACGGCGCGCGCTTTCCTCGGCGCCGAGGGCCGCTATGACGGCCTCGTCGACGAGGACCAGTGGACGCATTCGAAGGCGCTCGACGGCTTGCGTCCGCTGCATCGCGTCTACATGTCCGATCCGGATTCGACGCTTCTCTATGTTTCGGCCGTCACCGGCGAGGTCGCGCGTGACGCGACGCGAGTCGAGCGCATCTGGAACTGGGTCGGCGCATGGATCCATTGGCTTTATCCGCTGCGCGGCGGCTGGCTCGACGCCTATTGGCGCGACATCGTCGTCTATAGCTCGCTCGTCGGCACGGCGCTGGCGATCACCGGCCTCGCCGTCGGAGTCATGCGCTGGCGCTTTCGCGCGCCCTATAAGACCGGCGCGCGCACGCCCTATCGCGAGGGCGTGATGAAGTGGCATCACCTTGCCGGGCTCTTGGGCGGCGCGACGGCGGTCACTTTCGTGTTCAGCGGCCTCATGTCGATGAATCCGTGGAAGATATTCGATCTGCCGGGGTCGGCCTTCGATCCGAAGCCCTATTACGGCGGCGCGCTCGCCGCCGAGCGATTTCATCTCGAGCCGGCGCAGGCGCTGGCGCGATTCTCGGCGGACGGCCTCGCGGCGCGTGAGATCGAGCTGCGCGTCATCGACGGCGAGGGACATTACATCGCGCTCGGCGCCGGAGGCGCGACCCGCATCCTGCGCGCCGCTCCAGACGCCGCGCCTTCGGCGATGCTGCCCTTCGACGAGTTGAAGCGGCTCGGCGCGCGGCTCGTGCCCGGCGCGACAGTGACGGCCGCGACAATCATGGAGTCCTACGACTTCTATTATTTTGCGCGTGCGCCACACACCATGCACGGCAATGTCGACAAGCGCCTCCCCGTGCTGCGGCTCGAGTTCGACGACCCCGCTTCGACCTGGGCGCATATCGACCCCTATACGGGAGCGGCGCTCGGCCGGCTCGATTCCGGCCGACGCGCGAGCCGTTGGCTGTTCGCCTTCCTTCACAGCTGGGACGCTCCGGCGCTTCTGGAGGCGCGCCCGCTCTGGGACATCTTCATGATCACGCTCAATGGCGCGGGTTTCGCGCTCAGCGCGACGGGCGTCGTCATCGGCTGGCGGCGCCTGTGGCGTAAGGTCGAGCAGCGTCGACTTGTCCCCACGCTGGCGCGGCCTCCCTCGCCGGCCGAGTAGGAGGCGCGGCGCAAGAGCAATGACGGCCGGCGGCCTCTGCCCGGCGGCGATCGTCTCGCGGGCCACGCCGGCGGAGCGGGCGGTCAGCCGTTGGTTCTTTCGACGCCCTTTATCACGCGCCTCAGAGTTGTCGTGACGGCGATCACTCCGGCCACGACACATGCGACCCCCGCATTCTGTGAATTCAACTTATTTCCAAAGAGAACGAATTCCGTCATGCCCGTCCCGCCGAGGGCCACGAGTCCAAGGCCGCTCAAAGCGACGACGACGCCAAAAATCATGACGAAGGCCGAGACGAAAAACAGCACGTCATTCGCCGTTCTGCTGGTGGTCATGACCGATGCTTTCTCATTTCCGATCAAATTATTTATCGTTATCGTCACGTCGCCGATAGTGTTGATGACGATCGGCGCCTCCCTGAGGAGCACGCTCCTTTCGCCCGAAACGCTCAATCGGGGCGGCGTTCCCAGTTCTTCGACGATGCGCCGAAGATCGGCCTCCAGCCGCTCTTGCGCCGGCGATTCGGCGTCGATTTCAATATCGGACATTGAAGCTCGCCATTCGAACAGGAATGGCGAGCACTTTAGCCCAATTGCCGCGCGAGCGCTCGCGTCTTCGATTTCGCAGGGGCGCTTTCGCTCTCCTTTGGCGCGGCCGAGGGCGCGAGCTTTTCCGTCGCCTTTTTCGCGAGCTCGGTCTTCAGCTTTGCGCCCAACAGCGCAGGCGTTTGAACTTCCTGATAGACTTTGCGCTCTTCGTCGACCGACGCGATCGAGCGCCCCTTGGTCGCTTCGGCTGCGGCCCATCCGAGCAGCATCAGCGCATTCTCGATCACATCCTTGGTGGTCTGGAGATCGCAGAGCGTCTTCAGATCGTCTATCAGAGCGTTCTGCGTATCGGACAGAACGAGGTTGAACCTTGCCATGGCTATCGCTCCTCTAGCGTGACCTCTAAACAGTCGCCGCTCGGCGCGAGAGCCCTTCCTCCGCCCTTCGGCGGACCGGGGTCGTCGTCGCCCTCTGCTGGCAGGAGACGATGAAGCCGCTGCAGAGCGCAGCGCACGGACTCGTGAACACTGTCTAAGCTGGGTCGCGCAATCTGTTCGTCTTTTACGAAGCCGTCCAATGAATTTTGGGAAGACATCGATTCCTCCGTGAGCGCCGTTCGCGGCGTAGGGTGTTCGTTGGCATGGGGGTCTCCATTGGATGTCATCTCGAAATTCCGCATCGCCGTCCCTCGGGACGACTCTGCGTGACGATATGTTTAGCGTGCTTTCAGGGTATTTCAAGTGCAAAAAAGGCGCATCAGACGTGCGGAGGCGCTTTCCCACCCGCGTTCGGAGCCTGTGGCTCGGCGGTTTTGAAGCGCCGCCGGCGATCCCCTTCCGCCCTGTCGATCCCCTTCCGCCCTTGCCGCGCTCCGCCACGAGGGCTAACATCGGGGCAATGGCGAGGGGCGCCGCTCTGACCGAGCGGCTGAGAAGCACCCGTCGAACCTGATCCGGGTAATGCCGGCGCGAGGGAAGGCCAGATCGACGTCGCCCCGACGACGGGGGTGGCGTCCGTCCTCCTCGACGTGCGGTCTCGAGGAGAGCGACGATGACTCATCACGACAAGCGGCCGACGATCCCGCACAGCGTCACGACCGGCCCTATCGGCGCCTCCCGAAAAATCTATTCCGCGCCGCAGGGCCGCGACGACCTCAGGGTCCCTGGCCGCGAGATCGCGCTGCATCCCTCCGCGGGCGAGCCGCCGCTGCGCGCCTATGATTCCTCCGGTCCCTACAGCTGCGCCGAGTTTTCGCCCGACCTTGCCGCCGGCCTGCCGGCGGCGCGGCCCTGGCTGGCGACGCGCGCCGGGCTCGAGACTTATGAAGGCCGGGCGGTGAAGGCGGAGGATAATGGCTTTGTCGGCGAGGACCGGCTGGTCCCGCCATGCCCCGCGCCCCGCGCCATTCGCCGCGCCAGCGGCGCGGCGCCCGTCACGCAGCTCGAGTTCGCCCGCGCCGGCATCATCACCGAAGAGATGATCTATGTCGCCCATCGCGAGAATCTCTGCCGCGAGCACGCCGTCGCCGACGCCGCGCGGCGCATCGCGGAAGGGGAGAGCTTCGGCGCCGAGATTCCCGAATATGTGACGCCGGAGTTCGTGCGCGCGGAGGTCGCGCGCGGGCGCGCCATCATTCCCGCCAATATCAATCATCCGGAAGCCGAGCCGATGATCATCGGCCGCAATTTCCTGGTGAAGGTCAACGCCAATATCGGCAATTCGGCCATTACCTCCTCGGTCGCCGAGGAGGTGGAGAAGATGGTGTGGTCGATCCGCTGGGGCGCCGACACGGTGATGGACCTCTCCACTGGCCGCAACATCCACAATATTCGCGACTGGATCATCCGCAATGCGCCCGTGCCGATCGGCACCGTGCCGATCTATCAGGCGCTCGAAAAAGTCGGCGGCGACGCGACCAAGCTCGATTGGGAGGTGTTTTCCGACACGCTGATCGAGCAGGCGGAGCAGGGCGTCGATTATTTCACCATTCACGCCGGCGTGCGCCTCGCCCATGTGCCGCTCACGGCGAAGAGAGTCACCGGCATCGTCTCGCGCGGCGGCTCGATCATGGCGCGCTGGTGCCTCTCGCGCCATCGCGAGAGCTTCCTCTATGAGCATTTCGAAGACATTTGCGACATCATGCGCCGCTATGACGTCTCCTTCTCGCTCGGCGACGGCCTGCGTCCGGGCTCGATCGCCGACGCCAATGACGCCGCGCAATTCGCCGAGCTGGAGACGCTGGGCGAATTGACCAAGATCGCCTGGGACAAGGGCTGCCAGGTGATGATCGAAGGCCCCGGCCATGTGCCGATGCACAAGATCAAAGTGAATATGGAGAAGCAGCTCGCCGAATGCGGCGAGGCGCCGTTCTACACGCTCGGCCCGCTCGTCACCGACATCGCGCCGGGCTATGACCACATCACATCGGGCATAGGCGCGGCGATGATCGGCTGGTTCGGCACCGCCATGCTCTGTTATGTGACGCCCAAGGAGCATTTGGGCCTGCCCGATCGCGACGATGTGAAGACCGGCGTCATCACCTATCGCATCGCCGCCCATGCCGCCGATCTCGCCAAGGGCCATCCCGCCGCGCAGGAGCGCGACGACGCCATGAGCCGGGCGCGCTTCGATTTCCGCTGGGAGGATCAGTTCGACATCGGCCTCGATCCCGACACGGCGCGGCGCTATCACGACGAGACCCTGCCCAAGGAGGCGCATAAGGTGGCGCATTTCTGCTCCATGTGCGGTCCGAAATTCTGCTCCATGCAGATCACCCGCGACCTGCGCGAAGAGGCGGCCGCGATCGCCGAGCAGGAGAGGGGATTTGCCGAAAAGAGCGCTGAATTCCTGGAGAGGGGCGCGAAAATCTACGTCGAGGGGTGACGAGCGCCGCGGGCGCATCGGGAAAGAGACTCCATGATGGCCCCGGTTCCGACACGAAACTGTCGTCCATTATTGACAGCTCCGTAGAGAACGGCCTATCTGCCCACGGGGCGAGCCGCCCGAGAACAAGAAGAAGGGTCGAAACCCCTGGACTGAAGAGGGAAGGAAGAATTCGCGTCCCGGCGACGGCGGCCGCGGCCTTCGTGGAAACACGGCTTCGGCTTTCGCACTCGGCGGCGTTCCGACCGTTCGTGCGTCGCGCCCGACGACAGCGAGCGGCCGCAATGTCCCGCGCGAGGACGATAGAGCCGTCCGTGTGGCAAGGCCCGACGATGTCGGCGCCGCTCCGCCGCGCTTGCCAGAAGCGAAGAATTTCTAGACGATCATGACGCCGAGGTCACGCTGACAGGGTGGAACGCCGGCGCCAAGAAGCAAGAATGAAAGTCAAGAGAAGAAGAGGGAAGACAAAGATGAAGTTCTACGCCCTTATCGCCGCCGCCGCTCTTTTCGTCGGGGCTTCCGGCGCCGCTTTCGCGGAGTGCGACCCCAAGAAGGCCGACGTGGATGTGGACAAGCAGGCGAAGTGCTCGGAGAAGTGCGAAGACGCCTGGATCGGCGGCAAGCAGCACTATAACTCCAACCTTCCGAAGCTGAAGGCCGAGGTCACCGCCTGCTTCCAGAAGTGCGACTGCGTCGCTCACGGCGAGAAGATCCTGCAGGTCCAGTAAGGATCTGTTCCGCGCAGCGGAACGCGAATTGCCGCCGCTGGACGCGAAGGTCCGGCGGCGGATTTTTTTTGCGCCGGCCGGCGGGCGCGCATCGCCGATATGATATTGCAGACGAGATGACCAGCGCCGATCCGCCCCTCGCCCCTCGCGTGCGCCGGCTGCGGCTCTCCGAATTCCGATCCTATCCCGCGCTCGACGTCGCGGTCGAGGCGCCGCTCGTCGCGCTCTTCGGCGAGAACGGCGCCGGCAAGACCAATATTCTCGAAGCGCTGTCGCTCTTTTCGCCCGGCCGCGGCCTGCGCGGCGCGGACATCGCCGAATGCGCGCGGCGCCGAGGCGGGGGCGGCTTCGCCGTCTCGATCGATCTCGATTCCGACGGCCGCGTCGCGCAGCTCGGCCATGGTCTCGAAGCGGGCGCGCCCGGCGAGGCGGCGGCGCGCCGCTTCCGCATCGATCGCGTCCCGGTCGCCTCCGCGCGCGCCTTCGCCGATCATCTGCGCCCTTTGTGGCTGACGCCGGCGATGGATGGGCTGTTCGCCGGCCCGGCCGGCGATCGGCGGCGCTTTCTCGATCGGCTGACGCTGAGCGTCGACGCCGAGCACGGCCCGCGCGCGGCCCGGCTGGAGCGCGCCTTGCGCAACCGCAATCGCCTGCTCGCCGAGGAGTCGGCGGACAGCCGCTGGCTGACGGCGGCCGAGCGCGAAATCGCCGCGCTCGCCGTCGCCGTCGCCGCGGCGCGCCGCGACACGGTGGAGCGGCTGCGCGCGCTGATCGCGGCCGAGCGCGACGACGCCTCGCCCTTCCCCTTCGCCGATGTGTCCATCGACGGCGAGCTCGAGCGCATGGTCGGCGAGGAGCCGGCGCTGCGCGTCGAGGATCATTATCGCGGGCTCCTGGCGGCGATGCGTCGCCGCGACGCCGCCGCCGGCCGCACGCTCAGCGGGCCGCAGGCGAGCGACCTCGCCGTGCGCCACGGCCCCAAGGACGAGGCGGCGCGCGCCTGCTCGACCGGCGAGCAGAAGGCGCTGCTGACCGGCCTCGTGCTCGCCCATGCGCGCCTCGTCGCGGCGACGACAGGCGTCGCGCCGCTGCTGCTGCTCGACGAGATCGCCGCCCATTTCGATCCGCTGCGGCGCGAGGCGCTGTTCGACGAGCTGGGAAGAATCGGCGGGCAGGTGTGGATGACCGGCGCCGACCCGCATGTCTTCGATTCGCTCGCCGGCCGCGCCGATCTGCTGCGCGTGACGCCGGGGCATGTGGCGCGCGCTTGAGCAGCGCCGCTTCAATTTCCGATTAAGCTCTCGTCGCTAGCGTCGCCGCGAGGGGGTTCGCCCTGCCCGAGAGAGCGGAGCTTTCCGGAGGAACCCGGAGATGGAGCCCCGCATGCATCACCATTTCAAGGCGCTGGACGGTCTGCGCGGGGTCGCGGCGATTGCGGTCGTCGTCACGCACGCCTGGAAATTGTTGGACGTTCAGCCATTGCGGCACGGCTATCTTGCGGTCGATTTCTTTTTTTTGCTCAGTGGGTTCGTTATCGCCGTCGCATATCAGGACCGAATATCGGCGGGGTTCGGCTTCGCAGATTTCTGGAAAGCGCGGATCATTCGGCTCTACCCGCTGGTCCTCGTCGGAAGCCTGTCCGGGGCGGCGACGGCTTACTTCGTCTACGACCCTCCGCTATGGCGTCTGATGCTCGCGACATTCACGCAGGCGCTGTTCTTGCCGGCGCCGTGGGAGAACGGCCTCGGCTTCGGCCTATGGCCGCTCGATCCTCCGGCTTGGTCGCTGTTCTGGGAACTCGTCGCGAGCGCCGCCTTTGCCCTATGGATGGCGCGGGCGAGGACGACATCATTGGCTTGCGTCGCCTCGATCAGCGCTTTGGCGCTCTGCGCCATCGCGGCGAAAACCTCGACCCTCGAATTGGGCTTCACGCGCGCGACGTTTTGGGCGGGAGTATTTCGCGTGTCGTTCGCATTCACCATCGGAGTCTTGCTGTTCCGAGCCTATCGCGCGGACAGGCTTCCGAAGCTCGAGGTCCACGTCTCCATTGTCGCTTGCGCGCTGCTGGCGTTGTTCGCCTATCCAGAGCAGAGCGGGGGCGTCGAGGCGCTGTCAGCGCTCGTTATTCTCCCCGTTCTTCTTACACTCGCTATTTCTTCGCGCGGCGAAGGCGCGTTTTGGGAGTGGTCGGGACGGATTTCCTACCCGATCTACTTGTTGCATTATCCTGTGCTCGTCATTGCCGAAACGAGCGGATTTGCGACCGGAGGCATGGCGAGCCGGATCGGCGTCGCGACGCTCTATGTGTCTGCATGCCTTTGCTTGTCCGCCGTCGTGCTCGTCTTTTATGACGAGCCCTTCCGGGCTTATCTGCGACGCCGCATCGCGGGCGCGCCTGCGCTGCGGCCGTCCACGCTTCCGAGGCTTCGCCCTGCGGCCGCCGAACAGCAAGCGTCGTCGACGACCGGCGCGGTCTCGATCCCGATGAGCGCGCTCGCCCGAGCGCTCAGCCGCCGAGCTCGAAAGGCCGTTTCAGCTCCAGCCGGAAGCGATGCGCCGGATAGACGCCGATGATCTCGAGCTCCTTGGAGAAGAAGCGCAGCTCCTCGAAGGCGCGGGCGAGCGCCGGCTCCTCGGGATGGCCGTCGACATCGGCGAGGAAGCGCGTCGCCGCGAACTCGCCGTCGACCATATAGCTCTCGAGCTTGGTCATGTTGACGCCATTGGTGGCGAAGCCGCCCAGCGCCTTGTAGAGCGCCGCCGGCACATTGCGCACGCGGAACACGAAGCTCGTCATGGTCGGGCCGTTGTTCGGCGCGGCCCACTGCGGCGTCTTCGACAGAATGACGAAGCGCGTGGTGTTGTGCGCCGCGTCCTCGACATTCTCGGCGATGATGTCGAGGCCGTAGATGTCGGCGGCGAGCCGCGGCGCCAGCGCCGCCTTGCTTTTATCGCCCCATTCGGCGACCTCGCGCGCGGCGCCGGCGGTGTCGCCGGCGGTGTGGGCGGCGAGGCCGAGCTCGCGAATGGCGCGGCGGCATTGGCCGAGCGCATGCACATGGCTGTAGACGTTGCGCAGGCTCTCGCGCGTCGCGCCGCGCGGCGCCATCAGCTGAAAATGGATCGGCAGAAAATATTCGCCGATGATGTGCAGGCCCGAATTCGGCAGGAAATGATGGATGTCGGCGACGCGGCCGGCGATCGAGTTCTCGATCGGAATCATGCCGAGCGCGGCGACGCCGTCGGTGACGGCGGCGAAGGCGTCCTCGAAGCTGGCGCAGGGCAGGGGCTCGAGCTGCGGATAGGCGTCGCGGCAGGCGATGTCGGAATTGGCGCCGGGCTCTCCCTGATAGGCGATTTTCGGCTTCTTTGTCATCCAACGCATCTCCGGATCGCCGCAGCGGCGCGGCTTCGCCGCCTCACTGTTAGGGGACACATGAAACTGGAGTAGGCGGGATTACACAAGGCCACGCGGAATCACCTGGGATTGCTGGCATTAGGTTGAATTCCGGCGGGTGGCGCAAGACGGACGCTCCGGACACATGAAACCGGAGGGAGGTCCCGGCGGACACATGATCCTAGAGGACCGAGGCGGGCTTTGGAAGGGCTTCGAGTCCGACCCGAAAAGGCTTCGAGGCTAGCAAAACCGGGCCGACCGCTGACTGAGCGGCCGTTTGGCGGCGGGTCGGGAGGCATCTATGTTGGCCAGAACTTTCCCGGAAGGGGAAAGTTCTGGCCGAGACACGGAGAAGCGGCGCAAATATCGATGAAATCAAGATGATAGCTGGCCAGAAGGCTAACCGCCTTCGACGGCTAACTTTCCCCCTTTGGGGGGCAATGGATCGCCAGACAGCGCCGCGACGCGCTGCCGACCACGACTGGCACGCTCGCTCCGGCAATCACCCGCGCCAGCATAGCGCCCCAGGCGGAGAGGCAGGGGTATCCGAGCGCCCGAGCCTCGGCGGCGTTAGCCGGGGCAATGATGGCGATCTCCGCCAGCCCCCTTCGCACCGCGTCCGCCTGCACGTGCGCCGCCTCAGCCTCCTGGGCGCGCCAAGAGACGCATAACAACGCCCTCCAAAACACCCAGCCGCTCATGCATCACTACGCGATGTTTGCATGGCGATCAGCGAAGGGCTTTGACGCATTTGGACTTGTAATCCATATAGTCGGATAGTTCGACGCTCGCACTGCCGCGCCTATGCTGTAAGTCTGATAGATAATTCGCGAGAGATTGAGCAGCCATAGCGCAATTGACCTGCGCATGATCGTTCCTCGGTTGCGGAGACCAGTATTTTACCTGAGATATCCGCCTGCTAGCTTGTAAAACGAGCGCGAACTGGCCATCGGTCGACAAACGTTGAAAGTAGCGGGCCTGTCTTTCGATGTCTGTTAGGCCTGAAATCCATTCTATAGTAGAAATGACCTCCGCATTGGCTTGAGAACTCAAAGCGAAAGGCGTCGCTACAATGATCGCCACCGCGACATTCCGAGCGTAAACACGCATCATAAAGCCCTTTCCGTCCAAAAAGCGCGCCCGTGCACTCTCAAATCCCGCGAGTCGGCCACGCTCAACTCCTCATCGGGAAATAGACGCTTATCTCCATTGTCGGATTTCAGCGTGATCTTGCCGGAAATCGACTTGTGGAGGCGTTTGATCCGGACCTCGTCGCCGAGCGACACGACATAAATGTCACCGTCGACCACATCACGGCCGAGCCGATCGACCATCACCAGCGCGCGGTCGGCGATGGTCGGCACCATGCTCACCCCGCAGGATCGTATCAGCTGCGCGGCCTCCGGCGATACTCCGTGATGCCGAAAAAACGCCCGCGAGAACGGCGCTCGCCCCAGCTCCGCGGCGTCGCCATTGATCGAGCCTGCGCCGGCCGCGGCCCGAATATCCAGAATCGGCACCTGAATCGTATCGTCTGATGCGAGAACGTTTCCCCTGATCTGATCGTCCGATAGGACTGCACCTTGGCCATATACGAGCCATCGGAGCGACACTCCGGCGAAGCCCGCAATAGCGCAGAGCTTCGAGATCGACGGCTCGGAATCCCCGCCGATATAGCGACGCAGCTGCGAATCCGAAATGCCCGTGACTTTCATCGCGACCCGAACTCCACCAGCTGCGTCAATAGCTTGACCGAGGCGCTCCGCAAAACCGGGCGCCACTGATCCGCCGTCGACGTCGCCAGATAAGCCGACGATTTCACCGCACAAGGGCATTATTCACCATTTCAGCGCGACGCTTCCACAAATCCGACTTGACCTTTTCACCTTATATGATGAAATGGGGACAAGTTCGATTTGCAAATACGGTTAACACGCCGCCTCCGGCGTGTCACGGCGCGGGAGCCACATGGCCAGAGGCTGGAGCCATCAAAGGATATTGTTCGCGGTGCGCGAGCGCGGGACGACGCTCATGGCGCTCGGCCGCGAGGCCGGCTACGGCCGCACGACGCTCCACAACGCCCTGTCGAAACGCCATCCGCGCGCCCATGCCGTCATCGCCAAATTCCTCGGCGTGTCGCGCCACGAGCTGTGGCCCGATTGGTATGGCCAGAATGACGAGCTGCTGCCGCTGAAGGCGACCGCCAAGGCGTCCCGCGCTCGGCGGCGAAAGACGCGACCATGACCCGCGCCATCCCCTTCATCCGCCATTTCCTCCCGCGATCAGGTCGACAGTCCAGCGCGGAGGAAAGAGGCGCGGCGGCGGCCGCATCCTCCCGGCTCTCCCGGCCGCCGCGCCTCGCACTTCACATGCGTTCCCTTCAACCGCGTGCCCCTATGAGGTCGCCGTCCGTGGCAGAACCGCTGCGCATTCCCCTTTTCGAAATCGAATCCTCCAACCGGCTGCGGCCCGTCGATCCAGACTGGGCGGCGGCCATCGCCGGATCGATCGCCGCCAAGGGCCTCGATCAGCCGATCACCATCCGGCGCAAAGGCAACGGATATCAGCTCGTGATCGGCGGGCATCGCCTCCACGCATTCGGGATCCTCGGCCTCGAGGAGCTTATCGAGGGCGTCCATTTCAAGCTGGTCGAGCAGAGCGACGATCAGGCAGAGCTGTCAGAGATCGACGAGAATTTGATGCGCCGCGAATTGTCGGCCGTCGATCGCGCGATCTTCCTGGCGCGACGCAAGAGCGTCTGGGATCGCGTCTATCCCGAGACGACGGCGGGCGGCGACCGCAAATCACAGAAAGCGAAAGAGAAAATCAAACGGACAACATGTCCGTTTGTTCCGGAGACCTTCTCGAAGGACGCCGCCGCTAAAACCGGGCTGTCCGACCGGACCATTCGCCGCTCGATCGCGCTGGCGAATGTGGTTCCGCGCGAGGTGGTGGAGCTGATCCGCCCCACCAAGCTCGCCGACAATGCCGCGCAGCTCCGCCAGCTCGGACGCGAGACGCCGGAGAACCAGCTGCTCATCGCGCGGGCGATCTGCGCCGGCGGCGGCAAGTCGATCAGCCATGCCCGGCAGATCCTCGGCCTCGCCAAACCCTCGGAGCACGACCCGCATACGCAGATCGCCAACAAGCTGCTCGCGTTGTGGAACCGATCGTCGCCGCGGGCGCGCGAGACCTTTCTCGAGGCGATCGGCCTCGGCGAGGCCGAGGCCGAAGAAACAGAAGCGGCGTAAAGGGAAACATCATGGCGGGCGACTGGCTGACGACGACCGAGATATTGGCGCTGGGAGCGCCGTCTCTGCCGTCGCACATGTCCAAGCTGGCGGAGCTGATCTCCAGCCAGGGCTGGCGCAAGAACGCCAGCTTCGCCCGCGTGCGTTTCGGCCGCGGCGGCGGCTATGAATATCACCTCTCGCTGCTGCCGCCGGATGCGCGCGCCAAGGCGCTCGCGGCCCGCGCGACCGCCGCCGTTGAGAAAGCGAACACCGTTTCGCAGGGACTTTGGGCGGCCTTCGACCGCCTGCCGGAAAAGACCAAGGAAAAGGCCCGCCGCCGCCTCGTTGCGGTCGAGGCGGTGCAGTCCATGGGCAATGACTGCACGCGAGAGGTCGCGGTCGCCTGGGTCGCCAAAGAGTTCGATGTCTGCGCCTCCACCTTGTGGAGCTGGCTGGCGCTGGTCGAGGGCGTCGATCGCGGCGACCGCCTGCCGCATCTCGCGCCGCGTCATGTCGGCCGCACCGCCACGGCGGAATGCGACCCACGCGCCTGGGATTTTCTCGTCGCCGATTATCTGCGCGCGGAGAGCCCGGCATTCGAGCCCTGCTATCGCCGCTTGACGCGCGCCGCCGCGGCGGAGAGCTGGTCGCCGATCCCCTCGTCGAAGACGCTGCAGAGGCGGATCGAGAAAGAGATTCCGCGCGCCGCGCGCACTCTGGCCCGCTCGGGTCGTGAGGCGGCGCAGCGCATCTATCCGCATCAGCGGCGCACCAAGGCGCATTTCCACGCGGTGCAGTCCGTCAACGCGGACGGCCACAAGTTCGATGTCTTCGTGAAATGGGCGGACGGCTCCATCTCGCGGCCGATGATGGTCGGCTTTCAAGACCTCTATTCGGGCATGGTGCTCGCGCATCGCATCGACAAGTCCGAGAACAAGGAGATGGTGCGGCTCGCCTTCGCCGATGTCGTCGAGCGCTTCGGAATCCCCGAAAAGTGCTGGCTCGACAACGGCCGCGCCTTCGCGTCCAAATGGCTCACGGGCCGCCTCGCCAACCGCTATCGGTTCAAGATCAAAGACGAGGACCCGGAAGGCATCCTGCTGTCGATCGGCTGCCGCGACGTGCATTGGACGACGCCCTATCACGGGCAGGCGAAGCCGATCGAGCGCGCATGGAAGGACATGTGCGCGAACATATCCACGCATCCCGCCTTCGCCGGCGCCTACACGGGCAATAAGCCGGACGCCAAGCCCGAGAACTACGGCAAGACCGCCGTGCCGGAGCAGCGGTTCCGCGAGATCGTGGCGAGCGAGATCGCCGCGCACAACACGCGCCCCGGCCGGCGCACAGCGACCGCCAAGGGCCGCTCGTTCCAGCAGACGCTGCAGGAATCGCTCGACAATGGCGCGCTGGTGCGGCGCGCGACCAAAGAGCAGCGCCGCATGCTGCTGATGGCCGCCGAGGGCGTGAACGTCGACAAGCGCACGGGCGAGATCGCGCTGATGGAGTCGCGCTACTGGGCCGAGGAGCTGGTCGAGCATATCGGCAAGAAGGTCATCGTGCGCTTCGACCCGCAGAACCTCGGCACCGCGCTCGCCGTCTACACGCTCGACAATCGCTTCATCGCCGAGGCGCAGCCGATCGGCGACGTGCGTTTCGACGACGTCGACAAAGCGCGCGAGCACGCGCGCGTGCGCAACGACTATGTGCGCAAGCAGCGCGATTTTCTCGAGGCCAATCGTCGCCTCGACATCGATCAGGTCGCGGCGCTGCTGCCGCAACCGGAAGCGACGCCGCCCGAGCCCGCCAAGGTCACGCGCCTCGTCGCCAACGGCCCCACGCGCGGCTCCGATTGGGACGGCTCGGATGATTTCGCGCGCGGTGTCGCGCTGATGGAAGAGGGCGCGGTGCTGCCCTTCCGCAAGAGAGACGACGAGGCGGAGTGATCCGCCTCGCCGGCACGGCCAGAGCGGCACAAGCCGCCAATTAAAAGCGCAGTCGAACGAGGATTCCCATGTCAGAGATTAGTGAGCCTGCAGAAGCAAGCAATTCGGACAATACCGGATGGGGCGATCCCGCCGGAGAGCCGACGCATCTGGCCGAGAAGCCGCTCAACGAATGGCGCCGCGCGACGCGCGAGGTGCGCTCGCTCGCCGAGCAGCTCGGAATATCGATGGCGGAAGTCTGCCGCCGGGCAGACGTGCCCCAGGGGACTTTGAGCCCCTGGTATGCCGGCAATTACAACGGCAATTATCCGAACACCACCGCGCGCGTGCGCAAATGGCTCGATGCCGAGGCCACGCGCCGCGCTGCCTCCATGGCGACGCTCGCCGAGCCCGCCTTCGTCGAGACGCCGACCGCGCGCGAAGCGCTCAACGCCCTCATTTATGCGCAGTCGGCGCCGGCCTTCGTGTTGATCACGCTGGGCGCGGGCATGGGCAAATCCACAGTCTCCCGCCATGTCGTCGCGACGCGGCCGCACGCCTATCGCGTCGTCATGCGCCCTTCGACCGGCTCTGTGCACAGCATGCTCAATGTGCTGGCGACCGAGATCGGCGTCGTCGAGAGGGACCCGAAGAAGCTCGCCTACACGATCGGCGCGAAGCTTCGGCGCAATGGCCGCAACACGCTGGTGATGGTCGATGAGGCGCAGAACCTCACCGAAGCCGCGGTCAACGAGCTGCGCTACTACATGGACGAGTATGGCTGCGGCATCGCGCTCCTCGGCAATGAGGAGGTGTCCACGCGCTGGGGCCAGACGACGCCGCGCGAAGGGCAGGCGCAGCTGCATCGCCGCATCGGCATGCGCATCCGCCGGATGACGCCGCGGCAGGCCGATATCGACGCCTATGTCGACGCCTGGAAGATCGAGGACCCGGAAGTGCGCAAGCTGGCGCGGGCGATCGGCCGCAAGCCGGGCGCGCTCGGCCAGATCGCCGAGTCGCTGAAGCTGGCTGCGATCATGGCCTCCGGCGCGGGGCGGGACATCACTGCCGATGATTTGCGGCAGGCGTGGGTCAACCGCGGCGGCGAGGAGATGCGGTGATGAATCACTTTCAAGAAATCCGTCTCGATGAGGCTTTGTCGAGCTGCCTTTCCGCTCAACGCGAACTTTTCCACGGACTGTTGGATACGGAAGTAGTCGTCGAAGGCAGCAGGGGAGACGATCGAGAGTTGTTTCTCCGAAGAGTGAAATTGCTGAGAGCCCTATTTACGAATTTCCATGGATCGCTGCTCGTCCTGATCGAAGAGTTCACTGACATGAGATGCGCCGTGCGTGAGTTTCAATATGACGGCAGTCCCGAGGTCAAAGAGTCGACAGAAGTTGTCAAAGATAATGGAGGCGCGCATGGCTGACGCCTCTCCGTCCGGCCTCGCCTATGACCTGCGCGAGCTGGCGACGCTCATGCGCTGCGTCGAGAACGGCGATATGCGGCTCTCGTCGGCGATGGCGGCCGCCGTCGCCGAGCAGCTCTACAGCATCGCCGAGGAGTGCGACGCGCGGCACCAGCAGCTCGCCGCCGCCCGCCGATGGCTCGGCGCGCAGAGCTTCTCTGATCACTTCGCGCGAGACATCGCCATTCGCGAGGGCGTGCGCGCGGGGCGCATCATCGATCTCGTCGCCGTGCTCGAGCGCGAGATCGCCCGCAATACGGCGATGCGAGGAGCGGCGTCATGAGAGAGATCGCCATCACAGCGAGGCCGCTCAACTGGCGCAAATGGACCACAGCGCGCGCGCGGCGCGCGACTCTCGACCGCCTGGAGAAGATCGCGAACCTCCATGCCGAGATCGCCATGATCTGGGGCGACGTGGACGAGTCGATCGTGTCGACGGCGGAGGCGCACATCCAGGACACGAAATATGTCGCGGACGAGCTGCAGATGCATTGGGACGATAGTTTGAAGGACGACGGAGGAGCAGCGTCATGAGCGATCCCGTCGTCACCGTCGCCGATGTGCTGCAGGTCGTCGCCGAGCATTACGCCTACAGCATCACG